>DASXIT010000199.1:0-15873 GCA_036497825.1 Candidatus Acidiferrum sp. | reverse complement strand
CTGGCCTTCGCGGCTGCGGAAGCTTTACGGCGGCGTTTGGTCTTGGGCGGGGTAGCGGGCGGTTCGCCGATCACTTCAGCCGTGAGTATGCTGGTCACGAACAGTTTTGGGCCATGGTCATCGAAATCCACCGCGGTACGTTCTGCATCCGCCGCAGTGACGATTCCCAGTCCGAAAACTTCATGCTTGATGGTCTGTCCTTCTTGCATTACTTGCACAACTTCCTCCTGTACCGCTCTTCTTCTTTCTTAAACTCTATTTTGATTGAAAGGTCCCCGACCCCTCGAGGACCTTCCCAATGCACAGGCTAGAGGGCCGTTACGTTCTCCGCCTGAAGGCCCTTTGGACCCTTCTTGACTTCAAATTCCACTGCCTGACCTTCGTTCAGAGACTTGTAGCCCTCTGATTGAATGGCGGAAAAATGTACGAATACATCTTCCCCGGTCTGGCGTTGGATGAATCCAAAGCCCTTCGAAGCATTGAACCACTTCACTGTTCCTTGTTCCTTAGACACTGCTGTACCTCGAAATTGAATTGCATTAGCCCCTCTTGGTCCGTGCGCCGGATCCCCAACGTCGTGACAGCCTCTCTACTCGAAAAAAAAGGCTCCGAGAGTGTTCTCGCAGCCCCCCTGACGAATCAAAAGGTTAGTACAAGAGCAACAAACGCTATACCTAACGCTATCACAAGAAAGGGCTTATTGTCCACAGTTGACTACACCTCTAACCACGCCTACCATTTTCGGTAAGCTATTGAATTCTAGAGATTTACTGCAATTTTTCTGTCCGTACCAGCACTAAATCTGTGCAAATTTGTTCCCAAACTTGGCATTTTCGACCGTTATACGAATGCGCTTTGCTGGCCCCAGGCGGAGAAATCTCTCCCAATCTGCCTGACCGAAGGCCCTGCCATTCCCGCCTAACACGCTTTGCCGCAGCCATGTCATTCTTCGGACGCTTTTTTGCCCGGGGAATCTGCTTTTTCTTTTTTGCAGGTTTGTTGATCGAAGAAAAGCCTGTCTACTCTTCCAACGATTCCGGCTGAATGCTCAAATCCCCTTCACCAGCCGTCTTCTTCTGCCAATATTTCCCCACCCAGGCTTCCCAGCTTTTTCCAGCCGCTGTATCGCGCCCCGAAAAAGCCAGCGCAGCAATATCCGAATACGCAATCTTCAATCTTTGATTCGAATCTTTGGGCAAAACCCGAACGTAGGAGCTTTCTAATGTCTTTCCGCCCACTCGATCGAAAATATATCCGTCCAGTTTCGTGCCGTCTTTGTGCGTAATCGTTACATCACCGCGATAATCAAATGCTTTCTCCAGCGCTTCGCGAATTTCTGTTTCGCTCGCCAGCTCCGGTATCCAGCCTTGCAAACTTTCGTGCTGAAATCCCGGCGCCACTTCCAACTCATCCGGGTTCACCGTATGCTCTGGCCGCTCGGCATGCCGTGGGCCGGTCATGCCCGTGTTTCCTCGAGCTTTGTGGGATTCGCGTCGATCTGCACCAGCGGATTATAGGAATGCACCGGCTTCACCGGTTCGTTCAACATCAGCAGCGCTTCCGCATCCTCATTCTTTGTAAACAGAGTTGCCTTCGCCGCCGCCAGCAAACCCTTCAGCGAGCCGAACGTATGATCGACCCCCGAAGCTTCATACCCGCTATGCACCATACAATTCGCGCACTGCGGATTCCCTGATTCCGTGCCGTAGTTTGCCCACTCCGTCGTTTCCATCAATTCACTAAACGTATCCGCATAGCCGTCCTGCAACAAATAACACGGCTTTTGCCAGCCAAATATCGAATAGGTCGGCATTCCCCACGGCGTGCACTTGAAATCCCGCTTGCCCATCAAAAATTCCAGGAACAGCATCGACTGGTTAAATTTCCAGCTAGGCTTGCGATTCGACAACATCGCACGGAACAATCGCCGCGTCCTGGCGCGTCCCAAGAAATGTTTCTGGTCCGGCGCCTTATCGTAGGAATATCCGGGCGAGAGCATCATGCCTTCCACGCCCAATTCCATCATTTCATCAAAAAACGCGCGCACACTCTTCGGGTCAGCACCATCAAACAATGTCGTATTCGTAGTAACCCGGAAGCCGCGCTTCAACGCTTCCTTAATTCCATCAATCGCCAACTCGTATCCGCCTTCGCGGCACACCGAAAAATCGTGATGTTCCTTCTGCCCGTCCACGTGCACGGAAAACGTCAAATACTTGCTCGGCTTGAATAGATGCAGCTTTTCTTTCAACAACAGCGCGTTGGTGCACAAATAGATGTACTTCTTCCGCGCTACCAGCCCTTCCACAATTTTATCGATCTGCGAATGCATCAGCGGTTCGCCGCCCGGGATCGACACCATCGGCGTCCCGCATTCATCCACCGCCCTAAAACATTCTTCCGGCGAAAGTTCACGCTTCAACACGTGCGCGGGGTATTGAATTTTTCCGCATCCAGCGCAAGCCAGGTTGCAGCGGTATAGTGGTTCCAGCATCAATACCAACGGATATTGTTTGCGCCCTTGAATCTTTTGTTTCAAGACGTAGCTGGCTACCGTAAAAGCTTGTGAAATAGGTACAGGCATTTTCCCTTATCTAAAATTCACTCAGTGTTAGGATGCGGAAGCTCCGGCCCCCGAACTTCTATTTTAACCGATGAACGGCCCGTTCTGTCACCTAAAGATACTAAACATCTTTTCCCAAAGTACCTATTTTGATGCACCAAAGGGCGTAACCGTACCCTCAAACGTACTCCAAATGTTATCGAATGGCGCTCACAAAACCCTGCCTCTCTCGTGCCTGAGTGTTGCACCCGCTTGCCCCGAGTCTGTTCAAAGGGTCGAATTTCAGGCTGCGGACTTTGACCTTTAGTCTCTATTCTCCTGTCCAGAGCTTGTAGTAGTGCGAGAAGCCAAATCACTATGAGCCGGAATAGCCAATCCTCATCCTGAACAATTCCCACTAACCGCGCGTATATGCTCTCGTATATAAGAAGACCTTAGGAGGTCGCCGTTCGCATGCGCAAACTATTCTTGCTCCTCTTCGTTTTTCCTCTATTTTTGGCAGAAACAAATGCCCAGCAATCTTCCACTCCAGCAACTACTCCACCCGCCGCGCGCTGGATCGTGGAACTAGATTTCATCGGTACCCCGGTCAACTCTACGCTGAACCTCAAACAGGACGGCAACAAATTCACTGGCGACTTCGACGGCGACAAACTCGAAGGCACTCTGACCGGCGATTCACTCCACTTCTTGGCCAAAGACGACCAAGGCGGTTCCGAAGAAGCCACCGCGACGCTCAAGGGTGACACGCTCTCCGGAAAGATCACTTTCATTGACTCCACCAATCCCACTCATCCGATCACCATGCCGTTCACCGCAAAACTTGCGACACCGCATCACCCGGGGACGCCGCAACGCCATGAATTCACTCCCACCGTTTTCTATCGCCAATTTTCTCCGCACAACAAGCCGGTTCTTACAGTTAACCCGGGTGACACAATTCACACCACCACGGTTGACGCAGGCGGTACGGATGAAAAAGGCGCAGGCAGGGTACTTGGTGGCAATCCAGAGACCGGTCCCTTCTACATCGAAACTGCTGTTCCCGGGGACACGCTCGTCGTTCATCTCAACCGCGTGCGCCTGAACCGCGATTGGGCCCTGAGCGACGATTTCGTCGTTGGCCGCGCGCTCAACAACGACCTTGCCGTCAAAATGAAAGATGGCGGCAAATCGGTTCGCTGGCACCTGGACACGGAGCATGGAGTTGCTACCCTCGAGAAACCCACCGAGCATCTCACTCATTATTCCGTTCCACTCAAGCCCATGATGGGCTGCATCGCCACCACATCGCGGATTGCGTCAGCGCCTCCAAGCACCGGTGATTCGGGTGGTTACGGCGGCAACATGGACTTCAACGAAATTGTCGAAGGCGCAACGGTCTATTTGCCCGTCAATGTCACCGGAGCTTTTATGTATATCGGCGATGGTCATGCCGCGCAGGGTGATGGCGAGCTGAATGGCAATGCATTGGAAACTTCCATGGATGTGGAATTCACCGTGGATATCATCCCGGCAAAAGGTGTTCCGGGTCCAAGGGTAGTTTCTCCAACTCACATCATTGCCATGGGGCTTGGCGGCTCGCTCGAAGATGCTTTGCGCGACGCCACCTCCAACATGGCCGATTGGCTCACCGATGACTACAAACTCACACCCTCGGAACTGGCTGAGGTTCTGGGCACCGCCACTGAATATAAAATCAGCGAACTTGCCGACCGTAACGTAGGCATTGTCCTGAAAATTAATAAGGATCGCCTGCAAACGCTGGCTGTGGCAGCGAAGTGAAGGGATCGACGACAGAGGTCAACCGAACAGGGCGGCATAAAGCCACCCCCACGGGTACCGGGAAAAATTGTGAAGCGCAGTGAAGTGATGCGCGAAAGTGCCAAAGAGTGCTTGTTGTGATAGCGTAATAATCGCGCAATGGGCGCATCCGGTCCGCCGAAAGGACAGAAGTCCACCTGAAGTTCACAACTCGTCTTGCGAACTAACTTTCTGCCCGAAAAATGCGGACCTGGGCGTAGGAAAGGAAGTTCGTTATGCCGGTAAGAAGGCTCCCGTCAAATCCATGCCTCGATCATCTTAAATACCAAGCAAAAGATCTGTTGAAAAATCACGCAGCCCACGATCCTGGGGTGGCCCAGGAAATCAGGGAATTTCATCCTCGTTTCAACGGTGCCACTGACGCTGAAATCTTTGATTCTCAGCTAAGCCTCAGTGATGCCCAACTCGCTATTGCGCGCGAATATGGATTTTCCAGTTGGCCCAGGCTGAAGACCCACATTGAAAAGCCAATGCTCTCCGATCAATTGCATCTCCCGCATCACGAGCGAATTGGAGATGCCACATTTCGGCGTGCCGTGAATCTTCTCGATGCCGGCGACGCAGCAGGATTGGCTACTCATTTAAAGCAGCATCCGAATCTGGCACGCCAGCACGTTGAGTTCGAAGGCGGAAATTACTTTCGGAATCCGACATTGTTGGAATTCGTCGCAGAAAATCCCGTTCGCTATGGCAAGCTGCCGGGCAACATTGTTGAGGTAGCCAAAGTCATTCTCGCTGCCGGCGTGAGCCAAGCGGCGCTGAACGAAACGCTGATGCTCATTTCGACTGGCAGCGTGCCCCGCGGTTGTAGCGTGCAAATTCCTCTGATCGATCTTTTTTGCAATTGCGGAGCGGACCCAAACGGCGCCATCCAAGCCGCGGCGTTGCACGGTGAGTTGCAGTCAGTGCATGCATTGATCAAACGAGGCGCTCGAATCACTTTGCCTGTCGCCGCCGTCCTCGGGCGAACAGACGACTTTCGCCAACAGTTCCCGGTGGCCAACAAAGAGGATCGCCACCTGGCACTCGCCTTGGCCTCACAAGCTGGTCATGTGGAGATCGTTCGCTTGCTGCTTGACGCCGGGGAGGATCCCAACCGTTACAATCCGGTCGGAGGACATTCCCATTCCACACCCTTGCACCAGGCGGCTTGGGAGGGCAACGAAGATCTCGTTCGTCTTCTCCTCGAACGAGGAGCAAGAGCCGATTTGAAAGATGTCCTCTGGCAAGGCACACCAGCCGACTGGGCCAGACACGCAGGCAGAACAAAGTTAGAGGCATATTTACGGACACACGAAGTCGGGACAAAGACACAAGAATGAAACGATCTTCTCACTCATGTGGCGGGCGCCTTCTGAGGCAGGCGCCTTGCTGTAAAGATCTCCTATTCCCGCCCACCCATTGCAAACTCCCGCGGGTGTGCCGCACCTTGGTTTTGTAAGGGTGAGCTTCTTCTTGAGTTTAACTAAATACAAGAAGGCGGCGTAAAGCCGCCCCTACGGGAGAGGGGAGAGATCCACTTCCGCATAAACACCGTCGCTTGCGGATTATCGTTATATCGCGCGCATCTTTGGTATCCGCTTCGTTCATAAAAACGAGCTGCCGCCATCATCGAATCGGTGGTATCCAGATATAGCCACTCGTATCCCCACTTGACTGCGTAATCTTCCAGCGCCCTAAGTAGCGCGGCGGCTATGTTCTTCCCCCGGTGCGACGACCGCACATACATTCGCTTAATCTCACCGCAATTCGCTTGATTCTCCATCTTGCGCAGCGCAACGCATCCAACCGTCTCACCTTCCACCACCGCCATCCACACACCGCTTCCTTCACCAAAATATTGCTCTTCAAATTCTGCACGGTCTTCCCGCGCAACAACTCCGACCTCCTCGTAATACTCCGTCACCAACTCGAACGCCTGTTCGACCTCGTTCAACGAGGCGCGATGCACGGTGTGTTCGGACAATTTCATTGGTTTCACATCTAGAGTTTCCTCTCTGTAAACACCGCAGAAAGCTCCAATTTGGCCCCTGCAAAACACGTTCAACTCCTTCTGATCTTTAAATTTTCTTCACCAACCAGCGCTCCAGCGTCTCAATTTCCGTTCTGTGGCAAAATAGTAGGGCTGTACACAAACGACCATGGCTAACCGTCCAACACTTGTGCCCGAAAGAGCCGCTAAGCCGGCCAAGAAATCTACTTCTCCTTCGTCCCGCCCCGCCGATCATGCGGAGCGCGAGCGCGTCTTCGACCTATTCCGCCGTTGGGGTCATTACGAAGCCACTCTCGACCCACTCGGTTTTCTCGCGCCCCTGAAGTTTCCTGACCTGAAGGGTGTTACCGGAGAATTTGCCGACGAAGCCCGCCGCTATTATTCCGGCACAATCGGCGTTGAGTTCATGCATTTACCCGAGCCCGAGCGCCGTCGCTGGATTGCCGAACGCGTTGAAGGCCCAGAATTCGAAGTCAACCAGGAGAAAATTCTTGAACGCCTGGTTCGCGCCGATCTTTTTGAGCAAGTCCTCCAGAATCGCTATCTCGGCACCAAGCGGTTTTCACTCGAAGGCAATACTTCTCTAATCCCGCTGCTTGATTCCATCCTCGACGCTGCGGGAGAACTTGGTGGCGTGGAATCTGTCATGGCTATGAGCCATCGCGGCCGCCTCAGCGTGATGACTCACATTGCATGCAAGCCCGCCCATCAAGTTGTCGCCGGTTTTGAAGATGTCGATCCGCGCAGCGTGCTCGGCGCGGGAGATGTGAAGTATCACGTCGGCGCCACCGGAGCCTACACCACCTCTTCCGGCAAAACTCTTAACATCCATCTCGTTTCCAATCCCAGCCATCTCGAAGCCGTCGACCCGGTTGCCATGGGCCGCGCTCGCGCCAAGCAAACTCGTCACGGCGTATCCGGCGCGCAACTGAATCGCTCCAAGGGAATCCTCAACAAAGTTTGGACTATAGTCATGCATGGCGACGCAGCCTTTGCTGGCCAGGGCGTCTTGGCGGAAACGCTCAATCTCGCGGACCTCGCGGCGTATTCCGTTGGCGGCACGGTTCACATTATCGTGAACAATCTCATCGGCTTCACTACGCGCCCCGTGCAGGAGCATTCTTCCCGCTTCGCCTCGAGCATTTCCCGGCGGCAACATATTCCGATTTTCCACGTGAACGCCGAAGATCCCGACGCCGTTGTGCGCATTGGCCGCCTCGCTGCCGAATATCGATCCGAATTTAATTCCGACGTTGTCATCGATCTCATCGGCTACCGTCGCCACGGCCACAGCGAAGTGGATGATCCCACCATCACGCAGCCGCGTCTTTATGAGCGAATCAAGAATCATCCTGCCCTCTGGAAGATTTACGCGGAATCCACGGGCATTTCCGCGGATGCCATCGTCGACGCAGTAAAAAAAGAATACGAAGAGGATCAGCGTAAAGCGGGCAAGCTGACCAAGGCGCCGCGGCTAAGAAAATTGCCAGACTATTGGACGCCCTATCATTACGGAAAATACGATCCAGCCTACGAAGTCGACACTGGTTTATCTCGCGAAAAATTGGCGGAGATCACCGAAGGCCTGGTTCGCACTCCCGCGGGATTTCACGTCCATCCAAAAATCGTGAAGTTGCTGGAGCAGCGCTCGGAAATGGGACACGGCAAGCGCGCCGTGGATTACGGTTTTGCCGAGCTACTGGCTTACGGTTCGCTCGTTCTCCAAGGAACCCCCGTTCGCCTCACCGGCCAAGATACTCAACGCGGCACCTTCAATCAGCGCCATGCCGTGCTGATCGACACACAAACCGAGCAAGACTATCTGCCGCTCGCGCATCTTTCTCCCACACAAGCTTTTTGCGAGATTCACAACTCTTCGCTCTCGGAAGCGGCTTGCCTCGGTTTTGAATACGGTTTCTCGCGCGATTATCCGGAAGGCTTAGTCCTTTGGGAAGCGCAATTCGGCGACTTCGTCAACGGCGCGCAAATCATCATCGATCAATTCATCAGCGCCAGCGAAGACAAATGGGGTTTGCCCACTGGGCTGGTTCTCTTGCTGCCGCATGGCTACGAAGGCCAGGGCCCGGAACATTCCAGCGCGCGCATTGAACGCTTCATGCAGCTCGCCGCCGAAGGCAACATGAACATTTGCCAGCCTTCCACTGCCGCGCAATATTTCCATCTATTGCGTCGGGCCGCGCTTCGGCCCTGGCGCAAGCCTCTCGTGGTGTTCACTCCCAAGAGCATGCTTCGCCACCCCGATGCCAGTTCCTCCATTGAAGAATTCGAGCGCCCGCGTTTTCAAACTCTCGTCGTTGACCGCGAGGTTACCAATGCGCAAAGCATTCTGATCGCCAGCGGAAAAGTCGGCCACGAACTCCGTGCCGAACGTCGCCGGCGCAAAGACACCACCACCGCGATCTTCTTTCTCGACCAGCTTTATCCGCTCCCCAAAACCGAAATCGCCGCCGCCATCGATCAACATCCCAACGCGCGCGAAATCGTCTGGGTCCAGGAAGAACCGGCCAACATGGGCGCTCTCTTCTATGTTCTTCCGCGCCTCGAACATATCGCGCAGTTAAAGAATATCCGCGTCCGCTCCGTAAAACGTTCTTCCAGCGCCAGCCCAGCCACCGGCTCGGCCAAAGCCCACGAACTGGAACAAAAAACTTTGATTACGTTGGCCTTCTCTACCACACCCAATTCCTGATCGCAGTTCTCTACTTCGCCAGAGCCCATTGCTGCCTGGACTCCAATGGGCGGTTTTTGCCCGAAGAATCTCTTGTCAGCAAATAGCTCTAACTAGAACTTTTTCACCCGTAATCGAATCTAATCGCTTGTTTCTTTATCTCAAAAAATGTTCCCCGAGGTTTTATGAACCCTGCCTCAGATAATGGCTTAGTTCACCTCAGCAGTCGCTATTCTGTTGACCAAACCACCGAGCGTCTGGAATCCACCCTGCAAGCCAAGAGCATCCAGGTTTTTTGCCATATCGATCATAGCGGTGAGGCCGAAAAAATCGGCATGAAAATGCATCCCACTCAATTACTCATTTTTGGCAATCCTAAGGGTGGTACCCCTCTGATGCTCGCCTCCCCTACTCTCGCCGTCGATCTTCCCTGGAAAGCCCTGATCTGGCAGGACGCCGGCAACAAAGTCTGGATCACGTATAATTCTCCCGAATACCTCCGGCAGCGTCACAATATTCCCCCCGAGCTATTGAAGAACATTGCCGTCATCGAGGACCTCCTGAAATCAGTCGTAGCCGCCTAATTTCTATTTACGTTTCGTCATTTTTCTCTAACTTTATCTCCCCGTTGGCTTAATTTCGTTTACAAGCCATTCACATTTCTGTTACACACTGCTCACCACTTAGGCCCTCCTCTTCTGACACAATCTCATCCAGGTGCAAGTGCCCTTTGGAGTCCTTTCATAACCATGCCTATCGCAACCCGGCTCGCTACGGTAAACTCCTACCGATGCGATCAGACTATCGAGACCTGTCCATGAAACGCATCCTTATTATTGAAGACGATCGTGACATCGTGGAACTTGTCCGTTACAACCTTGCTAATGAGGGGTTCCAGGTAAGCGCTGCCTTTGAAGGTGTGGGCGGCCTGGCTACCCTTAAGAAAACTCCACCAGACCTCCTCCTCCTCGATCTCATGCTTCCCAAAATGTCCGGCCTCGATATCTGCCGCGAAATTCGTAAGGACGAATCCCTGAATCGTCTTCCGATCCTTATGTTGACGGCGCGCGGCGACGAAGCCGACCGGGTAGTCGGTTTGGAAATGGGTGCCGACGATTACGTCACCAAACCTTTCAGTCCTCGCGAGCTGATTGCTCGTGTGAAGGCCCTGATTCGCCGCGCTGAGCCTCCCGCCGACTCGCCTCGAATTTTGGAAATCGGGCGTCTAGCCATCGATCCGGCTTCGTACCGGGTCAGTCACTCTGGCAAGCCCGTGCCTCTCAGCACTTTGGAGTTTCGTTTACTGTATTATTTAGCTTCCCGCCCGAATCGCGTTTTTACCAGGGATCAACTACTCGATGCCGTCTGGGGCACCGATCGCTTCGTTACACCACGCAGTGTCGACGTCTACGTTCGCCGCTTGCGTGAGAAAATCGAATCCGATCCGGAAAATCCCTTGCACTTGAAAACCGTGCGCGGCGCCGGGTACTTGTTCGAAACACGTGCCGCGTAAACTTTTTTGGAAACTTGCGCTGACCTTTTTCGCGCTTTTGCTGAGCGTGCTGCTCGCGGTGGATTTCCTTGCCGAACGTACCCTCCGCAGCAGTCATGAGAATGCCGGCTATCAGCAACTTCAAGCGCTCTCCCGTGTCCTTCAGCAACTTCCTCCACATTTGACCGCTGTCCCGCCGCAAACTCCGGAAGATACCACCGCATTGCGCGATTGGGTTGCTGCCGCCGCAAAAAGTGGCGCTCGCGTTACTGTTATTTCCCCTGACGGCACTGTTCTTGCCGATTCTTCTTCCGATATAGGCACCATGGAATCCCACGCGCAGCGTCCTGAAGTGATCCAAGCACTTCAGCAGGGCGAGGGTCGTTCCACGCGCTACAGTGTCAGCGTCAAACAAGCCCTCATCTATTACGCCAAGCGCGTGGAAACTGCCGCCGGCAATCCCATCATCATTCGCCTGGCCTTGCCGATGGATGGCGTTGATGAAGCTCTCGGAAAATTCCGCACGAAACTCTGGCTATGGTCCGTCCTGCTTCTTCTTCTATCCGGTGCCGCCTCGCTGTTGATCTCCCGCTCGTTCACCGATCGCATCGAACGCCTGCGCCAATTTTCTCGTCGCGTTGCCGAAGGCGACTTCCGGCCCCTGCCTCCCGACGGAAAGGGCGACACTTTGGAAGCTCTCGGCGGCTCTTTAAATCAGACGGCTGCGCGTTTGGACCGCACCATTCGTACCCTCACCGAAGAACGTAATCTCTCCTCTGCGATTCTTGGTTCCATGGTGGAAGGAGTCGCGGTCGTCAACGGAGCCGAACGCCTGGTGTTTTCCAATCCTGGCTTCGCCGAAATCTTGGGCCTCGATGTACCACCGGTTTCTGGCAGTTCGCTGCTGGAGATTGTTCGTCAGCGTGAATTGATCGATGCGGTTCGTCGTGTCCTTGGCGGCGAGCATCGCGTCGAAGCAGAAATTGTTACCGGTACACTACGCCAGCATTTCTTCGCAGCGACTGTCGCCTCCGTTCGCGCGGGTGAAACCTCAGGCGCCGTCATCGTTTTGCACGACATCACTGCGCTGCGGAAATTGGAACGCATTCGCCGCGATTTCGTCGCCAACGTTTCACACGAATTCCGAACTCCCCTGACCGCCATCCAGGGTTTTTCGGAAACTCTCATCGCCGGCGCTATCAACGACCCTAACAATCGCGATCGCTTTCTCGCCATTATCCTGGATCATTCTCGCCGCCTCGCGCGCTTGACGGAAGACCTGCTCCGCCTTTCAGAGATGGACGCCGAGCGCCTGGAACTCGAGATACGCCGCGTCAGTGTTTCTCAACTGGTCGAATCGTGTTACGAAACTGCCCAGCGCCGCGCAGCCGACAAGAGCTTAGACCTCTCTCTCGAACTGCCTCCCAATTTGCCGGACGTCGCTGGCGATACACGCCGCTTACAGGAAGTTCTGCAAAATTTGTTGGACAACGCCATCCAGTACACCTTGCCCAACGGCAAAATTGTTCTCAGCGCCGACACCAAAAACGATGAGGTCATCTTCACCGTTTCTGATACCGGCATCGGCATTCCTACTTCCGACCAGCCGCGTATTTTCGAGCGCTTTTATCGTGTGGATGCTGCGCGCTCTCGCGAAGCCGGTGGCACTGGCCTGGGCTTGTCTATCGCCAAACACCTTATTGAGGCGCACGGTGGCCGTATCTGGGTTGAAAGTGAAATTGGTGAGGGCTCCAAGTTTCATTTTTCGGTTCCCATCTTCGATGCGGAGAGAGCCGCCCTCCGTCCTGCTGTCTCCCTGGGCGCTACCGGAGCGCGTACCAGTCGCCCTCTTCCTCCAGTCAACTAAGTTACCTTAAGTTACCTTTTCATTTACCTTCCTCGTCTATTAACCCTGCCTTGAACATTCAGTAACATCAGCGCCTCATCTTTCTAAGTAGCGTGCGAAACCGTGTTCGCAGCACTTTTCGCCGCGGAGGCCCCGAATGCAGACTGCCCCCGGCTTAACCGAAGTCGTTCTCCACGATACTCTGGTGAATTACTTGATCTCCATGGCCAGACTCGTGGAAAGCGCCATGAACCGCGCCTTGGATGCCATCGTTAGTTTTGACAGCGAGCGCACCTCGGGCCTTCCCGGAGAAGTTTTTCTTTTGGAGCCGCGCATTAATGAAATGGAAATCGTCATTGATGAGCACGCGATTCGCTTATTGCGCCGTGGTTCTTATACCGACGATGAAATGCGCCTCATCGTGGCTGCACTGAAAATCACCAACGACCTGGAACGCATCGGGGACATTGCCGTCAATATCGCCGAGCGGGTTATTTCCTTGCGTGAAATGCCCGAAGCGCAAGCTCCGGAGGAACTGGCTCCCATGGCCGAAGCGGTTCGTGCCATGGTCAGCCGCAGCCTGGGCGCTTTGATTTTCAGGAATGCGGATATGGCCGCGCAGGTTCTGGAAAGCGACGACGTCGTCGATCAGTATCGCGACCGCATCTTTGAAAATCTTCTCCAGCACATGACCCAGAATGTCGGACTCGTCAGTCCTGGCATGCAGTTCATACTGGCCACCCGCCATCTGGAACGCATCGCAGATCACGCGACCAATATTGCCGAAGATATTATTTTCTGGGTACGCGGCCTTGATGTTCGCCATGGCCGCGGCCTAACCTTGCGTCCCGATCAAACGGATACCACCCAGCGTACCTCCTCCGAGGTCACCGAGAATTCACATGGCCTTCATTCGGACTTGAACCCGGGGTGCGAGACTCAGCGTGTTTGAACTTCTGTTCAATGTCCTACCTTGGGGACCGGCGCACCCCTGGCACCGGTCCCCTTCTCCCCCCTACATTTCTGAATGGACTGTAACAATTCCCCCCTCGGGCTCGCGCAATGCAAATTGCCTGAAGAGTCCCGGTGGGTCCGTTGCGAATGAATTCCTTTCCCTAACTGGCCACATCTGCCAAACATGTAAATCTGTACCTTATTGAAACTACAAGAGTTATCGGTTGAGGCACGCAATGATTACAGACTATTCACATGTAATTGACACAAGCGTAAGACTCGGCCTTTACTGTTTCGAGCCGGGGTGATGTTTTCTCCCACGGGTGTAGTTCGAAATCCGCACGACCAAAAAAGAGAGAGGCAATGAAAAAACTTGCGTCACTGACACTGTCGCTTTTCCTGCTGACCGGAACCGCGTTTGCTGATTCACCGAAAGACTCACCGAAAGATTCTCCCAAATCAACTGATGCTCAGCCTGCCAAAGCCACGCAACCTGCAAAGCCAGCTGCGGAAAAGACCAGCGCAGAAATTGCGGCCGAAGTCGAATCACTGCGCCAGGTTTTGCAGACTCAACAAGAAGAGCTCCAATTATTGAAGGAAGAATTGGCCAAGCGTGACAAGCAGATTGAAGAAGCCCGCGAAGCCGCCGCTTCCGCCAACTCTCGCGCTACCGAAGCCACCACGAAGGCCACTGAAGCTGTTGCAACTTCCGCCGAAGTGAAGACTACCACCACGGCGCTGAACAGCACAGTAACCAGTTTGGCTGCCAGCAACGCCGCCGTTGTGAATGGCACGGCATCCTCCGCCGCTGGCCAAGGCGCCAAGGCTGATGATGAAAAAGGCCCCGCGACCATCCGCTACAAGGGCGTAAACATTACCCCAGGCGGGTTTATTGAAGCTGCGACCGTGAACCGCACCGCAGCCGCCAGCGCGGATATCAACACCCCGTTTACGGGTATTCCGTACAACGGCAACTCTCTTAGCAAACTCACGGAAATGAATTTAACCGCGCGGCAATCGCGTCTCACTCTCCTCGTCGATTCCAAAATTGGCGAAACGAAAATCGGCGGCTATTACGAGGCTGACTTCCTCGGTGCGGGCACGACCTCCAACAACCGCCAAAGCAACTCGTATGTGTTCCGTCAACGCCAATTGTTCGGCTTCGTCAATCTTGCCGATGGACTCAATTTCTCGGCTGGTCAGATGTGGAGCCTGGCAACGGAAGACCGGAAGGGCATTATCAACCGCCAGGAAGCTTTGCCCCAAATGATCGATCCTCAGTACGTTGTTGGCTTCACCTGGCAACGTGCCTATGCCTTCCGGGTCGTGAAGGCTTTCAGCGATAAAGTTTCGGCCGGCGTCTCTGTTGAAGGTCCGCAGATTACCATCGGTGGCCGCGGCTTCAGCACCGCTACCAATACTTCCGCAATTGGTGTGGTCACTACTTCCCAGAACTTCTTTATCGACGCTCCTGGTGCCAACGGCGGTCTGTATAACGCTTTCGATCCCACCGGTTACAGCGTCAACAAACTTCCTGATTTTATCGTCAAGTTGGCCGCGGATCCGGGATATGGCCACTATGAAGTCTTTGGCATCTTCTCTACGATGCGCGATCGTGTTTATCCCTGCGCGGTAGTGGGAACCAACGCGAAGAACACTCCAGCACCAGCTGTCCCCACTGTCATTCCCTGCGGTATAGATGGTTCCACGGCGCCTAGCGCTCTGGGTGCGTATAACGATTCCCGCTTTGCCGGCGGCATCGGTGGCAGCGCCACTCTTCCTTTGATAGCCAAGAAGTTGGATGCGGGCTTGAAGGTTGTTGCTGGCGACGGCATCGGCCGCTATGGCTCTGCGCAGCTTGCAGATGTTACAGCGCGGCCCGACGGGACGCTCGCTCCTATCCGGACTCTCCACTACCTTGCCAAAGCCGAATGGCACGCAACTCCCAAGCTTGATCTCTACGCTTATTGGGGCAGCGAATTTGCCGCTCGCGCAGCCTACACCGGCTATACTTCCATCAAGATAACCAACACTCCCGCTATCCCGGGAGTTCCGGCCAATCCTACAACGGGTGCACCTGCGCAGCCTTCCTATCCTGCAACCTCTGCCACTTCCATTTCTACCACTGGCATCGGAGGCTATGGCTCACCCTACGCCAACAACAGCGGCTGCTACACGGAAGTTCCTCCTGCTGGCACCGGCGCCCCTGGCGCTGGCGGTACATGCGCTGGGGACATCCGCATGATCAGTGAAGGCACGGTCGGCTTCTGGCACAAGATCTACCAAGGCGAGAAGGGTCGCGTCCAGTGGGGTCTTCAATACTCCTATATCTACAAGGTAGGTTGGTCCGGAAACAACACCGCATTTACCGCGACGACTCAACCCGCTGGTGTCTCACCAAAGGGTATCGACAACATGGTCTTCACTTCGTTCCGTTTCTACTTGCCTTAGTCCAAGGCGAGAGACGCGACTCTGCTCCATTAAATCCGGGAGCGGCCCGTAAGGGTCGCTC
>DASXIT010000198.1:0-3514 GCA_036497825.1 Candidatus Acidiferrum sp. | reverse complement strand
CCCTTCGGAGAATTGCCGGAGGGCCGGTTTTTATTGGGGAGCCATGTGGAATTCATTCCGCATTTACGCCAGCAACCGAACTCCGTGTTTTGCCTGAACGCCTTAGTTTTTGACTTCATTTACTTCTCCGGTTAGCGCGTTTACCAAGCACTGACACTGGTGTAATATCGCTCTTCGGTGAGTGTTCGCATGAAATCGCGTATCCTGCTCCTGCTTCTCTCGCTTTTTCTCACCTCTGTGGCTGGTTCTCTTGCTCAGCAAAACCCTGACCCAAAGCAAGCCAATAGTCCAAAGCCCCTAAAAACCAGCCAACTAAACGTGAATTGGCTATACGGCTCCTATGTCCCCAAGGAAGTACCCATAGAACCTCTGAATGCGGATCTCCGGTTCAAACTCTATTTGCGAAGCACGTACACCGCTCCGGGCATTTACATCAAAACCATACTTTTTGCCTTGAGAGACCAGTCACACAATACCTACCCAGAATGGGGAGATGGTATCGAAGGATTCGGCAAAAGGCTTGGCTCTCGACAGGCCCAATTCATCATTCGAAACTCGGTGACGTCGCTTGGCAATGGATTGCTAGGATGGGAGCCGCGCTACGATCGTTGTCGTTGCACCGGGTTTTGGCCACGGACGAAGCACGCGATTGTCAGAAATTTCGTGACATATGACCGTACCGAGAAATCTCTGCGGCCTCAGCTATTCCCCTATGTTGGCGCCTTTACAGGGAGCCTCACAGCCACGACGTGGGAACCAGGTAGTAATAGGTGGGAGGTGAAGGGTTATCAGGCAGTGATCACCCAGATCCCCGTTGGAATGGGAATGAATTGGATTGATGAGTTTACGCCCGAGATTGCTCGGGTGCTTCACAAGCACAAATGACAGTCATGTCCAACGAGCATTCTCTGGTAAGTCGAGCTAACCGGACAAATCGCTACCAGTGCTCCACATGTCAGATTAGCGTTTTTCAAGTTAGAATCACGCTGATGCCACCGAAACGTCCAAAAGTAGAACCTATCAGCGATCCAACATTATTTGAGATGGGAAAGCTGCAAGAAGCGGGACGGATCGCCAATTCCCTCAATGTTGAACGACCGTACTCTGAGCCGGGGTTGTTGCTTGGCACGTCCGCATTCACAGCGGCACGCTGTCCGGGGAGTTTCTATCCTGTTGGGATGAAACCTGCAAATTATCATCAAGTGACTTGGGGAAGGCCCCGAGCAATGCGCTTTCGCATCACCAACACTAACCCGATGCCGAGCAGAACGAGGCCGAATGCGCCAGGTTCAGGTGCGGTGATCGTATACTCTTCATTCGTTACATGATAATTGCCCGTTGTTGGGTCCAGCGTTAGACTGACTGTAAGCATCACATCCCCGGGAAATACAAACGTAGTATCCGGGCAGGGAGGGAAGAATGCGGGAGCAGTGCATCCGGCTAAGCCGACAATTGTAGCAGGCTCTGTTAGTGTCGCTTGCGTTGGGCCGGAGAGAAACATAGGAGCCTGCGTGATCTCCACCAAGAAATTTGCGCCGAAACTAACTAGTTCCGTGGTTCCATTCATACTGACCGTCATTGAGCCAAAGGGGAATTGAAAGCCAGCGCATCCAAGGAACGGTTGCCCCGGGACGTATGTATCACCGACACAAGAAGGCACCCCGGTAAAAAGAACACCTCCAGTCGCTGTAAATCCGTCCCCCGAGAACGAGGCGTTATTCCCTGTAGCTCCGATAATTTGAATGTAACCCGAAGTTACCGGCAGCGTGTCGGCTTTTGCACATGGCAGAAATCCTAGGAAGGCGATGATCCAGAAAATTTTTCGCATTGTCCACCTACCTCTGTTAAGCGTCCGCAGGTAAGTCGCTGCATACTTGTAATACCTATATACGCACATGTCAACGGCAATCTCGCACGTGCCACAGTGGGTCTAAACGATATAGTCGGACAAGCCGAACTTCGCGAAGCAGTTTTTCGTGGACAGGTCGATTCGTGAGACGGAGTTTATAATGGAACGAATCGACAAGAAGTGGCAAGAGCGGTGAGGATTGACGCGGATGGCCGTATACAATTACCCGAGAAATTTGAAGAGTGGATTTGAAAGAAACGGCGTTGGACTTTAGTTCCGCCCTTTTTTCTTCTGTTCCATTTGCCCATCACACTCCGCAATCTGGTCGTCCAGGGTTTTGATTTTCAAAGCCATGCGAGTGTCCAGAGGGTTCTTTAAAAACTGCCTGAACAGTAGTTTCCTCGCCGCTCTCAGTCCCTCGCGTTTCCACTTCGCGTCGATTTCATTCTCTATCATGCGACTCAGCTCCTTTCGAAGAAAATGAAAGAAGGCAATTTCCTTCGTGCTGGGTAGGAGAAATGTTTGTAGCCTACTTGTTGCTTTACCGCGCGTATCTGTAGTCGCTGTACACCAGCATGCAAAGTACGACCATGGTGACCAAAATCAGCAAAGAAATCTGGGTTGTTAAGCCCCAGTCGAATCGGTGCTCCATTTTCCATCTACGCATCTGGACCTTCCTTCCCGCCTCATTTAGTCCATTGCACTTCTGCAGCGAGCGTCGGTCAGAACGTAGACGGCGGCCCTGTGGAGAGACAATAGAGCAGTGGTCTCAATTTTTTCGGTAGTACTAAAGTTCTATGACCACATTACCGGTACTCGCTTAGATTCTGGCCCCGCCAGCGCAGTTTACGTGGCAGTCTGCTGCGCAGTACCGCCGCTCTGGCGCGATCGCTCGTGCTTCTGCGTAACGTTCCCGCTGCCCGGAGTTAAACTGGAAGTCCCTATCCTCTCCGGAATTCTCATGGAGACACTATGACCGAAGAACGTAAGCACGCGATCTTGTTTGCCGCGACTCTGCTTTGCACCAGGAAGATGATTGAAATAATGGGTTTTTCGTGGCTAAGGCGATTGATGAGGCGGCGTTTATTTTGCGGAGGATTGATAGGAAGTGGCCGACGTCGTGAGACTCTTATTCCATCCTTACTGCCGCAAAGAAAAGCCCCGCCAAATCCAAAGGACTCAACGGGGCTGATTATTACAGCGAGCGGATGGCCGGGATGGGCGGTTACCCCGGACTTTTGCACGAAAATACGCCTATTTCCGTATAGTGTCAAACCACCACGGCAATTCACGCCGCTGTCGAAACCGTTTAAGTCGAAATCAGCGGCAGAGAAGGCGTTTGAAACTCTCGGAGCGAGAGCGGAGGGAGGTTGCGGTGGGCTTTATTCGAATTAAGAAGTGATCGGTTACGCTAAGAAGATGCGGCTCGCCTGCGCGTAGCCGATGCGTGCGCCTCGACTGATCTGCGTACGCCTTCAGCGTGCAAATCGCCACGTTCGAGAAGTTCGAGTATCTGGTCTGCGGTCAGCGTAAAATCATTGCCCACCGAGAAGATTATCTGCCCATCGGCGGTTTGCATCGGGAAACCCACGGCCATTCCGTGTTGCCGCAATTGCTTGACGGCCCTCACAATATCCTCTGCTCGCTCTGCAAAACTGCTCACGA
>DASXIT010000197.1:0-2150 GCA_036497825.1 Candidatus Acidiferrum sp. | reverse complement strand
TCTAGGTTTCATGGGTCCTGGTCGTAGCCGGATGTAAACACTCCCCTAATCATATCTCAGGATTATTTTTTGTGCGCTGAAATTTAATGGCTCCGTGATTTGAGTCACCGACTTGCCAGTAAGCAGTAGAGTAACTCGCTCACAGGCGGCTGGGTAAACACGCCGCTGCTTTCGTAAGCAAAGATAGCCACCTGGTAGGGCCTCTGAGTGCGGCGACGAGACCGTGGCGAGTTTTAGCTGTGCGCCGGGCTGTGATATCGTTTCAAGTTCGGCGGCGCGTGCCGAAGCGTTTTCTAAAAGGCGACGCTGCCGTTTCAATCCGAGGCAGCGGCATAAACCGCTGCTACACCTAGACAGCGCATCGCCGCATTTACGTCGTGGGCGGAGATAGCCACCTGACGTTCCTTCGTCAGGCTAAGGAGGCGTCCGCTACACGAGGCGATACTGGGGGAGAGACGAACATGGAACGCTACGGGGATGCAAAATGAAGAGCATTTACAACGGGCTGGCGGTTCCAACAGACGGGACGCCTATTGATTACAGTGGCGGCGAACTGCAGGTGCCACACAATCCGATTATTCCGTTCATCGAGGGTGACGGGACGGGCCGCGACATCTGGAAAGCTTCGCGGCGCGTTTTTGATGCGGCGGTGGAGCATGCGTATGGCGACAAGCGAAGAATTGTGTGGTACGAAGTTTTCGCGGGCGAAAAGGCGTTTAATGTGTTCAAGGAATGGCTGCCCAACGATACGGTAGAGGCGATTCGAGATTTTCGCGTGGCGATCAAGGGGCCGCTGACGACGCCGGTGGGCGGCGGCATTCGGTCGTTGAACGTTGCGCTGCGGCAATTATTGGATTTGTACTCGTGCGAACGGCCGGTGCGTTATTTCGATGGAGTTCCCTCCCCTGTCAGGCATCCTGAAAAACTCAACGTGTTTATTTTTCGCGAGAACACGGAAGACGTGTATATCGGGATCGAATGGAAGTCTGGTTCGCCAGAAGCGAAAAAGCTGCTGGAATTTCTGAACAACGACATGCTAAAGGACGGCAAGAAGCAGATTCGCTGGGATTCCGGAGTAGGCATCAAGCCGATTTCGCCGACGGGAACCAAGCGGTTGGTGCGGCGGGCCATCAAGTATGCACTGGCGCACAAGCGGAAGAGCGTGACGCTGGTGCATAAAGGCAACATCCAGAAATTTACGGAAGGCGGGTTCCGCGATTGGGGCTACGAACTGGCGCAAGAGGAGTTTCGCGCGCAGACGGTGACCGAGCGCGAGAGCTGGATCATCGATAATCTGGATAAAGATCCGCAGCTGACGGTGGAACAAAACGCCGCTGCGATTGAGCCTGGCCTGGAGCAGGCGACAGATGCGTTCAAGAAAACCGTGTACGACGAAGTGAAGCATACGCTGGACTCTATTTACGCGACGCATGGCAAAGGCCAGTGGAAACAGAAGTTGATGGTCAACGATCGCATTGCGGACTCGGTGTTTCAGCAGGTGCTGATGCGGCCGGATGAGTACAGCGTGCTGGCAACCTCCAATTTAAATGGCGATTACCTTTCGGACGCTTGCGCCGCGCAGGTTGGTGGATTAGGAATGGCGCCGGGTTCCAACATTGGTGATGGCTACGGCGTCTTTGAGGCCACACACGGGACGGCGCCGAAATACGCGGACAAGGATGTGATCAATCCCGGTTCGGTAATGCTGTCTGGGGCGATGATGCTGGAGTTTCTTGGATGGACTGAAGCAGCACGGCTGATCGAGGATGGGATCGCTCATACTATTCAGCAGAAAAAGGTGACTTACGATCTGGAGCGCATGATGCACGGCGCAAAGAAGGTGGGTACTTCGGCGTTTGCAAGCGCGATTATCGAAAACATGCGGGATTCTACCGCGGTGCGATAGAAGTCGCGCTGAACGGACACAACGAAGAGAGATTCATCGCTTCGCTCAGAATGACGAAGTAGAACGCAGCGAGACATTCGTAGCAAGTCAGTGGTAACAACTCGGGAGAGACTTATGAGCAGGAAGAAAGTAACTGTCGTGGGCAGCGGGTTTGTGGGGTCGACTACCGCGCAGCGGATTGTTGATCTGGAATTGGCCGACGTTATTCTTACAGATATTCTGGATGGGCCACCGGCTGGCAAAG
>DASXIT010000196.1:0-15388 GCA_036497825.1 Candidatus Acidiferrum sp. | reverse complement strand
ACTATAAGACATAGAATAAATCAAGCTGGGTCTGCGAATGCGAAAATAGAAGTCTACTGTGGAAGGGCCGCCGAGCGAAGCAAAACCGCAATCTCACCGGGGGTGGAGTGGCTGGTGACTGTCAAACTTCCGAAACGGCTGTCTTGTTGCGCCCTGCAATACGCAGGGTCATACTCCACCCATAAGGAGGCGAATATGACCTCTGGACATGTTGGAACCTCGCACGATTTGCATCATTTGCCGCATTGGCTGACCGCCGCTGCATCTCTTGCGGTGGGCGCGGCTTTCTTCGCGTTATGGTTTTGGTTGCTGCCCTCATGGCTGGGCTTTCGCGTTGACGCCAGCGATGCCGCGCGCTGGCATTGGATTGCTGTTGTCCCATCCATTCTTGGTTTCGCCGTCGCGCTACGTTGTGTTTGGGATTTTGGATGGACCGGCCACGGAACTCCCGCGCCCATTGCTCCGCCGCAGAAACTGGTTGTCGTCGGCTTTTATCGCTACGTTCGCAATCCCATGTATGTAGGATTTCTCGTTGGTTGGCTCGGCCTTTGGCTGGTTTTTGGTCGCGCCAATTTTGCGTTAATCATCTCGGCGCTGCTGGTCGTCGCAGGGGTAGCCCTGTTCGTCCAGCTTTATGAAGAGCCAACGTTGCGCAAAATGTTCGGCGCCCAGTATGAAGAGTATTGCAAAAATGTTCCGCGCTGGATTCCGCGACTGCATCCCTGGCGCCAGCAAGGCAACTAAGGCGCGCTCAACATCATCCGCCTGCGAAGTGGTGCATATGATGCATCACCGCGCAGCTCAAATGGCCCAGCACGAACCAAATCACCGCAAATAAAACTTTTCTCACCGTTGGATTCATAAGCGCAACCTCGATCTAGGGATTTAAGGACGCCGTGTACGCCGCGAGCGAAATCATATCCTCAACGTTCAACTTTGCCACCACCGGTTTCATGAATTGCTCAGCCGCTCCGGCCCGCGCTCCATCTTGCATATCGAAAAGTTGCCGCACCACATAACTCGGGGAACGCCCCGCAATTCCCGGCACGTTGGCCAAGCCTTTCAAATCCGCGCCGTGGCATTTTCCACACGCAACGGTTTTTTCATCTCCGCCGGTAGTGGCCAGCGCCTTTCCTTTTGCGACGCTGCCCACCGGCACATACGCAATGAATCCTGAAGCATCGTCACGCAATTCCGTTCGCTCCAAATTTTCCGGCGTCTCGATTATTCGCGCGCCGATCGGCTCCATCTCGCGAGGCTCCGATACCACCAGCATCCAGCCTGCAATATGCGTCTTCGGCACGCTCTCCGTTTCTACCACCTTTATCCATGGTTTCGGTTTTATCCCAGAAAAGTATGCCGCGGCCTGCGCGATCTCTTGTTCATTCGCCAGCGTCTCATATTTGATCATGTTGGCAACCGGCAGATGTTCCGGCACCGAGCTTTTCCGCAGCCCATTTTTGAAATCGCTCATTTGCTGCACGACGTACACCACCGGCAATCCTGCCAGGCTTGAATTCTCCGGACGCCCTTGCCCATTCGACAAGTGGCAATAGCCGCAAGCGAAAACGTCCGGCTTTCTCCCTCGCGCCACAATCTCCGGCATCACCGGATGACCATCAGGATGCCAGTCCGGCACATTAAAAAAATCGTGTGTCTGCGCCACCGTAAACGCGGCTTCGCTACCAGGCAAATGCTTTGCGGAGTTATCAACAGCCTCGGCTTTGCCATCCGATTTCCCAACGGGCGGATTCACCGCATAAGCCCAATAAGGAGGAATCTCGCGCCCAGCCCCCACTTTCCTCCCATCGCCAAAGTTCTGCCCACCAGCACTCGCAGCAGCAACCGCTGCAACCGCAATCCCGCAAATCACCACCACCACCACAAAACTAAAACCCGTCCACCGCTCGTCTTTACCCAATCGCCACCTCAGTTAGAATTTGCCTCTTCTCCCGCCAAGTGGCACAGTCACTCTTGACTGTGCTCTTGGGGTTCTCTGCTTTTTCCTTTCTTCATTCTGTTCTCTGCGCCTCTGTGGACCTCTGCGTTAAATCTTTCTTTGCTCTTCCCTTTCAATTTTCAACCTTCGACTCTCAACTCCTACTTCGCCTTAGCTCTCCCCAAAATCTCATACACTGGTTTGTTGTCCGCATAAACGCGCCACTCTTTCACCAGCCCCTTCTCCACCGTAGCCAGCCACCCCGCCATCACCCTCCACTTGTTTTCCGCAGGGAGCTTGCCGTCCGCAGCAATAGTTCCACCTGCCGATCCAAAAACCGCCACCAGTTTTCCGTTCTCCAGAATTTCCTCGTGCGACACCCAATAATCCGGACACATTGCAAAATACTGACGCCAACCCGCCAGCATATTTTCCCGCCCCCTCACCGAGTGTCCCAGCGAATCAACGAACACATGATCCTCCGTCATCAACTCCGCCAACTTATCCGCATCACGCTGGTTGATCCGCTCCATAAACTCCAGCACAACCTCGGTGCTACTCATACAAATCGCTCCTCCAAGCCCGTCAAAACCAGCGCCATAGTACACCGCCCCGCTCGCGCGCAACAATTCAAACCCTATTCCATCTACAGCATTAAAGCCATACCGACGACCTCTCACCGTCACAAATAATCGTGTTCTTCTTTAGGGTGCTGTACTAACAACGCCGCGTACTTTTGTGTCATCAAAGGTGTATATCTTCGAATAAAATACACAACAGTAAATCCCTTCGCTCCCCCCGGAGAAGTAATGAATTTTCAAAGAGGCTCTTTCTGCCTGAAAGCCATCGCTGTGACCTTAATGTCTTGTTTCTTGCGCCTCGATCATGTCGCGGCTCAGCAACAAAAAATCGATTTGATCAACGTCCAGCGTGTTCAGGAAATGCTCCGCGTTGGTTACGATGATGTCCACAAGAATTACTACGACACAGCTTTCCACGGCCTCGATTGGGATTCCCAATATCATCAGTTCGATGAAAAGACGAAGCAGATTAGCACTCTTTCCCAGGGTCTGACTTTAGTTGCCGGGATGATGTTGATGCTCAACGATTCCCATACCTTTTTCATTCCCCCTTCAAGGCCTGTTCGCGTCGAGTACGGTTTTCACATTCAGATGATTGGCGATCACGCCTTCATCACCCTGGTGCGCCCGGGGACCGATGCCGAATCAAAGCTCCATCCTGGCGATGAAGTCATCGCCTACAACCGTTACACCGTCACGCGTGATTCTCTCTGGAAAATGAACTACTACTTCAATCGCCTTTCTCCCCTGCCTGGTTCCGAACTTGTTCTCAAAGATCCCTCCGGCAAACAGCGCGAAGTGAAAGTCGATGCTAAAGTTCAGCAATTGAAACGTGTGTTGGACCTAACCCAAGGCTCCGACATTTGGCAGTTGATTCGCGAATCTGAAAATGCCGACCATCAAGTCCGTCAGCGGTATGTTGAAATGGGCGATGTCATGTTTTGGAAAATGCCGGAGTTTGACTTGCAGAAGCCAGCAAAAAACGCGAAGCGAAAATCGCAAAGCAAAAAATTGCGCAACCAGCACAGTGTGTCGGCTCCGCCGAGCCTGCGGTACGGGAAACTCGAAACCGCCTTTCCATCGTGGAAGCAAGTTCCGAGGGAACGCCGATCTCCCGGTCGGCTCCGACGCATTCCTATCCAAACCAAATTAATGCCGCCGCCCCCGCAGCAGAAGCAAGGACCGATGTATCGGTAGTCGAGCATCCGCAGGCGGAAATTCCCGCGCCGCCTACGAGGTCGCCCGATTACAACCACTTTTATCCTCGAGATCCGAAACTGATTGCCGCTGGGCTGCAGGATGCGAAACCGATGCAGGCATTTCCGAGGGATAGCGAGTCGTTCCAAAGCGAATTGGTCCGGCGGTTCGGCCCACTGCCGAGAAGGCGCCATTGAAGAGAATCAAGAGTGGTGGGGGAAGGGGGCTCGATGGCATAAAAACCAGCGCTACGTCTTTCCCATAACCACATGTGGCCGCTACGACAAAGACGGGTGTATGATGAGTGCCGTTTTTGAGCCAAACATTTTGAGCCAAAGAACATTCGTTAGTCGGAGTTGGACATTACAATCCACCAAATCAGGGAGCCTCGTATGAAAAGAATTCTTGTCGCATTGATCTTCGTCTGTGCCTCCGTCGTTTCTGCACAGGCTCAAACTACCACTGCGCCCGCCTCCTCTGCTGCAACAGCAAGCGCGCAAAGTAGCGGGCCGGTGAAGAATCCGGTGACGACCTCGCTCCGGACAATGCTGCCGGGGCGCCAGAAAAACACTCTCGCCGCCATCGAGGCGATGCCCGCCGACAAGTTCAGCTACAAACCGACTCCGGATCAGATCTCCTTCGCTCATCTGGTGATGCATATCGCCGAGTTCAACAATTCCTTTTGCGCAAAAGCTGCTGATGTTGCCGCACCCAAAGTGGATGAACTGAAGGAAACTGATCCCAAAGACAAGCTGCTGGCCGCCGCCCGCGCTTCGTTCGATTTCTGCTCTACTTCCATCGCAAATATTGACGATTCCAAGTTGGGCGACAGCATTGACCTCGGACGTGGACAGTCACCACGAGCCCTTGCAGTACTCATTCTGTCCAGCGGCTGGGCAGATCACTACAGCGCTGCGGCTATGTATTTGCGGCTGAATGGCATTTTGCCGCCAACGGCGCAGCCGAAGAAATAGACGGACGCAGTTCAGAATTTACGGCTTGGGAGTAGGGCCTGGAACGACATTGGGGCTGCCACACAATTGGTCGGCGGCAGCTTTTATGTCGGCATCGAGAAGCGCGGTTTGCCAGCCCTTGGTGGTGCAGACTTGCCACGCTTCCACGCCCAGGGCGCCGCGCAGGTCGGCTCCATCAAGCAGGGCGCCATTCAATTTAGCCTGGCGGAGAATCGCGCCGGTCATGGTAGCTCCGCGAAGATCGGCCCTGGACAAATCGGCTTCCAGCAAAATGGTGCCCTTGATTTGCGCGCCGGTAAGATTCGCACCTTGCAACTTTGCCGCGGAAAGATCGGTCTGCTCCAATGTGGCAAGCGAAAGAAATGACTCTTCCATTTTCGCATCGCGCACATCGGCATGAGAAAGATCGACGCGCAGCAGATTGGCACGCCGCAGATTTACGGCGTAGAGAGTGGCTCTGGTAAAGTTTGCGGTGGTTAGCGTTGCGCCTTCGAGATTGGCGAAGGAAAGATCGGCGCTGCGAAAATCGGCGCCCGAAAGATTTGCCCATTCGCCATCGATGGAAACGAGGTTGGCTTTAGCGGCCAGTAAACGGTCGAGCTGCGCAGAACGGAGCATCCCTTCGCGCAAATTCACACCGCGAAAATCGGCTTCCGACATGCGAGCCCCTTCAAGATTGGCGCGCCACATCCGCGCATTGGCAAACGCCGCTCGATAGCCGCGAGCGTAGCGCAGATTCATTTCATTCAGGCGCGGACCGTTGGCGACTTCATCGCGCGTCACTTCCGTAGCGAAATCTTTTGCGGGCGAAGACGAAACACTCTCCTCAGTAAGATCCGCGTAAGGACGATAGCCAACAGATTGAAAGGCAGTGGCGGCCCAACGGCGAGGATTAGCACGGCCGACTTCGGGGCGGACAGATTGGTCGGCGGGCAAACCGTGAATCACGCCGAGCGACAACAGGAACAGGAGAAGGCCCATAGCGGCGGGAACACGAAGCGTGGAGAGAACATCGCGCATGAAATTTTTAGTGGACTCGTCGGCCCAATCGCCGGGACGGAGGACACGCGCAACTACTCGAGGCAAAGCGCAAGCCGCTGCCGTGACTAGCATGAACAGAAATACTTGCAGCAGGGTGCCGCGATAATCCTGCAGCACTAGATAGCGCAACCAGAAAAGAAAAAGCGTGGCAGGGACAGCCCAATACGCTAGCAATTTGGCCGTAGTGCTCTCGCCCATCGCCAGCGGTGAACGTGGATCGCGCGACCAGCGAAGATGCGGACGAATCGGCCCCATCAAATACCACGAGCCATCTTTCTCTGGGGTTTGGCCATCGGGGAAAACAGCGGGCAGCGCTCCCATGCTTCCCCAGAGACGCAGAAGCAAGAATTGCAGACGAAAATAGAGGATGGTGAGCAGTAGCGGCGCGCCCATATAAAA
The DNA here is from genome assembly GCA_036497825.1 of Candidatus Acidiferrum sp. GTDB lineage: Bacteria > Acidobacteriota > Terriglobia > Acidiferrales > UBA7541 > Acidiferrum. The sequence goes on along the minus strand of DASXIT010000196.1, from coordinate 9,257 downwards.
ACCCTGGAGCGGAAGAAAATTGGGAATACGCGAACTGGGAACCGCGGCTCGATCGAGGAGCAAGCGAACATCGGTGGTGAGCGCAACGAGGCCACACGCCGCAATGCATAAGGAAATCACAGTCAGGTAGAAGCGGCGCGCGGATTGTGTGGATTGCGCGATTGTCTTGCCACCGTCGTGGGCAGCTACCGATTCAGGCAGCGTCGCGTCGAAAAGGTTTGTGCCGCCAAGACGGCCAGCCCAAAGACCTTGCGCACAATAAAGGTTCGCGCCCATGAGGTTGGCCCCGGAAAATTCCGCGCCAAGAAGATTGGCTTCACGCAGATCGGCTTCGACAAGATTTGCGCCGCGTAGATTGGCCATGGACAAATCCGCACCGCGCAAATTTATTTTTTGCAATTGGGCGCCTTGCAGATTTATGGCGGTCAAATCCCTGCCGGCTAGATTCATGCCGCTGAGGTCGCCGCAAGTGCCTTCGATTCCGCCAGAGTCGAGCCAGACGCGATGCTGGTCAAGAATCTCTGCAAATTCGAGTAGATCGGTGGGCCATGGTTCATGCGAAGGCTCTGTTTCTGTTGGCGGTTCGATTTCGTCGTGCACCATTTCCCTCGGAGTCTCCGCAGAGGCAGTTTTTGGTTCGATTGTGGTGTTCGCGGCAGGAGATGGAGAAGATGCAATCTGTTGTGGGGGAAAAACCGGCAACGGAGGGACAGCTATTGTTGGAGATGTCTCCAGTGACTGCTGCGGAATTTTGATTTGCTCGTTCACGGCGCGTACTTCGGATGCCGCCGATGACGGAAAGTGAATGGTTACAGTGGGAGGTTCGACGGCTCCTGATTCTTCCATTTGTGCTTCGAGCAGGGCGAGGATTTGCGCTTCAATTTTGGGGTCGGGGGGAACTGCGCCAAATTCGGCGAGCTCCTGGGGTGAGGCGAAGCGCTCCACGGATTTTGGAGTGGAAAGGTGCTGCGCGGATGTGTGCTGATTCGCCGGCGATTCCGGCATAGTTTCGTCCTTGTCCTCGATAAGGAGGATTGTTGAGTTGCCCGAGGGCGGGATGTCTTGATGATGGGGTAAAGGGGGTGTGGAAATCGCCTGACCCGAAGGACAGGAGAGGCTTGGTAGTCACGAGCAGGGGGGCGACGTTGGGGACAACGATAAGTTGAGATAGCGGACCGCCCCAGAAGGCGGTCCCTACAAGAGGAGACAGGATGGCTGGGCTAAAGCCTGGCACCTACATCAAGAGAGTAGAAACTAAGGAAGTTCGGTTTTCAGAAAAAATCAGCCGGGGGCTCCGCTGAGGGGCCGAGGCACCCCGGCTATTCCCGCCCGCCTCCGCAGTGAGCGAGCTAGGAACTTGTACAGAAAGTCGAAAGGCCACAAGCTGAAGCCTGTACTACTAAACCCAAGAGCACAGTCAAGAGTGACTGTGCCACGGGGAATAGCATCACGCTGACATACGTGATCTCGCGAATGCGAGAGGTTTAGACCTCTTCGATGGCTCGCAGAAATTCGTATCGCTCGATGGCAGCGACTACGCCTACGGCACCTTCTTCGCGCTGCTCGGTGCGCTGGACGCGTCCCAGGCAGCGAACGCGGACGGGTCCGGCGAGAGTAATCTCGTTGGGCAAGGTGAGCAGGATCTCGACTGCAGAGCCTTCTTTCACGTCCTTGGATAAGAAGAAGTAGACGCCGCGAGAGCTGACGTCGCGGGATTCAGTGCTGGTTTCGCCTACGGCTGCGCCAGTTGTCCAACGGACAGTGAGGGGCAATCGCATGGAAAACCGTTGGGTCGTGCGGCGTTCTGAGCCGGTCACAGGAAACCTCCCTATTTGAAAGAGCGAGTGTAGTCGTGAGGGGGATAGAGAACAATAGGACTTGGGGTTCAAAAAAAAGCCGAGTGGAAAAAGTACTTAAGTACTACAACTTGGGGAAGGGGACGAGGGCAGAGGACAGCAGAAAAGGATAACGCAGCGGCGCAGAGGTCCGCGGAGAGTTGCAGAGAAGAAGGAAAAGCAGATTCCTCACCCCGTTCAAAAGGCAAACGGGGTTCGGATGACGGGTTTTGGAGTTGGTGTGAGATTACTGGCATGGCTAAAGCCATGCGCCTACATGGACGGGAAAGGAACACAAACTGAAGTCTGTGCTACTGGTGCGAAAGCTTGGGGCTGTATAAAAGCAAGCGCTACAGATGCCTCCAGAGGGCGGCCCTTCGCAGATCAGGGCAAACGTAAAGCCGCCCCTACGCGTGCGATTGCGAAGAAATCAGAAGAGGAATTTTAGGGCTAGTTGGACTATGCGGCCCGGTTGGGCGGCGGTGATTTGGCCGAAGTTTGGAGAGCTGATGTCGTTGTTAGGAAGGACGAAGTTCACGTTGTTGAAGATGTTGAAGAACTCCGCGCGGAATTGCAGGTTCATGTTCTCGTGGATCGGAATCATCTTCAGGGCCGAAAAATCCCACTGCTGAAGTGCGGGGCCGTTGAGGGTATTGCGACCAACGTTGCCGAACGTACCAGTCTGGGCTTGCTGGAACGCGCCGGTGTTAAACCAGCAATTCGCCGTATGCACCGTGGCGGTCCCGCCGCTCGGAAGAACGCATGAGCCGCTGTATGGATTGCCGACGATATTGGGACGGCTGCTGAAGAAGCCAGAAATTTCCGGAGCACTTCCCTGCAGCGAAGGATTACTAGAGTCGTAGACGGTGAAGGGAGTGTTGCTCATCAGAGTGGTAATTCCGTTGACCTGCCAGTTACCCAAGATATGGCCATACCAGTTTTGTGAATGGCTGAACCATGGAAGATTCCATTGGTAGCTGACAACGAAACGATGACGCGCGTCGAACATGGATCTTCCGTATTCGGCTTTCACGTCGAATGGGTTCTGTGCGAGATCGTTTTCACCGGCGACACTCTGCGAGGCTGAGCCAGTGATGTTGAAAGTGGAGGAATCATCAAGAGTTTTTGAGAATGTGTAGGAAGCCAACATGGAAAATTGCTGGCTGAAACGTTTGCGCAGACTGACCTGTAAAGCGTTGTAGTTGGAGTCGGCGATTCCTGCAATTTCGCCAACAGAGGAAAATGTGCAGGGTGGCGAGGTTGGATCCAGGTTACAGCCGGAATATAGCCGGCGCTGATCGGCGTTGTTCTGGTTGGAGATGGGTTGGTTGCCAACTTCACCAGGGACATAGACCGCGGGATTGGCTTCGATGAACCGCGGGAGCTTGGTGCCCTTCGTACCGATATAGCCGACTTGCAGAAGCCAGTTGTTGCCGAGAGCTTGTTCGATATTCAAATTCCAGTCTTGCGCGTAAGGCAGACGAAGACTTGGGTTCAGCACGAGAAGGGTCATCGGCTGAGCGAAACCGCCATTGAACGGGTTCTGTCCATTGTAGGGATCGGCAAAGTTGGGCACGCTGATTTGTGGCGTCTGCAGGTACGGAGGTGCGCTGATGGGGTCCTGTATCGGACCACCCTGCCCGGTGTAATAGGGATCGTAGAAAATTCCGTAGGCTGCGGTGACGAGTGTGCGGCCTTTGCCGGTAACATCCCAAGCAATGCCAACACGAGGGGCAAACGCGTCGCGTTCGGTAGGAATCAGGCCACGAGGAACACCCTTATCGCCGGGATAAAGCAAGCCGGTTGGGGCCGTGGGAAATACAGTGGACTGACGGCCGGGAATCCACAAGTTTTGAAGATTGTGTTTTTCCGTGTACGGAGAAGGAACTTCATAACGCAGGCCGTAATTCATTGTCACACGTGAAGTAACTTTCCAGGTATCCTGCGCGAAAAGATTGAAGGCATGGCCAGTCAGGTTTCGCGAGAAGTTGCCGCCGCCCTGCAAAAAGAAAACCGGTTGGCCGAACAAAAAGCTGGCAAAAGAATTGTTCACGGGAAATGTGGAGAAGACGAAGAAGCCATTGGTGGCGATGCCTTGCAGGACGTTGATCTGATCGTATTGATAGGCGCCACCGAATTTCATCTGGTGACGGCCTTTGATCCAGGTGATCGAGCCGGTGTAATCAAAAGAATTCTGATAGGTGTTGCGAGGGCCAGTGATGGGATCGCCGATGGAGGCGTAGCCGCCCACCTGGACAAACGGCGGACCAATCGCCGATTCCAGAGTAGGTTGGTAAGTAAAGCCGAGACTAGCGGGGTTGGTGTTGTTTAGATGTTCATCGAGGAGAAGTTTGTTGCGCAAAAATGAGAAACGGAATTGCCCAACAAGGGTTGGCGAAAATGTATGAGTTTCCTGGGCGACAAAATTTTGCGGTTTTTGATTTTCACCGACAGGAAATCCAGGGACATTCGCGCCTTGCGTAGAAAGTGGATCGGTCTGGCTGCTTTGACCGTAACTGTAACGGAAGTTCAGCGCGTCTCGTGCGGTTAGATAATGGTCCAATCTGACACCGAATTGATCGGTGTTGCTGACAAATGTTTGGGTGCCAACGTACGTGAAAGAGCCAGAATTGGCGTGAGGGTAAAATTTCAGAAGATTTTGCGAAATCGGATCAATAAACGGGAGTTGATTAAAGGGAAACGGCTGCGGAGGTGAATTGGGAGGAACGAAAAAACTATATAGTTGGCCATTCTGGCTAGGCTGGTGGCTTGCGTTGTCGATACAGATCCCCTGGGCATTAAAGGCGCCGTTATTTTGCGGGCATAGATCAGCAAAATTGCCGGTGCGCTCGGCATCAGAAGGAACGGGAACGCGAGTGGTTTCGCCCTGGCTGTCGCGGACGCCTTCGTAATAGACAAAGAAAAAGGTTTTGTCTCTCTTAATGGGACCACCGAATGTGCCACCGAACTGATTGCGGTGCAGAGGTTCGACGCTGTCGGGGAAGAAACTTTTTGCGTCCATGGCATTGTTGCGGAAAAATTCCCAAGCTGAGCCGTGAAATTCATTGGTGCCAGAGCGGGTGACGATATTTGTGGTGGAGCCAGTGCTATGGCCGAATTCCGCGGGAGCGGTATGGGTCAGGATGCGAAATTCGGAGATTGCGTCGACGGGAGGTTCAAGGACAAAGCCGCCATCGACGGTGTTGAAATTGTCAGCGCCATCGATCAGGAAATTGTTGGATTCTGGCCGCTGACCGTTCACGGCGTAGGCTTGTCCTTCGCGCGTTGTACCTCCAGCCTCTGCTAGCCCTGGAGTAATCGGTACAACACCGGGTTGCAGCACACCCAACTGCGTAAAGTGGCGCCCGTTAAGAGGAAGATCGAGAATTTCACGGTCGCCGACGGTCTGGCCGAGATTGGTGGAAGTGGTCTCCACAATTGCGGCATTGGCCTTCACTTCAATTTCTTGCGTGTTGGTGCCAACGGCGAGTTGAATCGGGACGGTCGCTGCTTGGTTCACGTCGAGGGAAATACCTTCCTGAATATATTTCTTAAAACCTTTAGCTTCTGCTTCCAGGCGATAGTGGCCCACGGGAAGGGCAACGAGAACATAGTTCCCTTTGGAATCGCTGGTGGTGGAGCGGGTGAGAGACGTTTCGGCATTGATCGCCGTGATTTTGGCGTTGGCGATGACGGAACCGCTGGCGTCGAGCACAGTGCCGCGAAGGCTGCCGGCGATGTCCTGGGCTGAGAGCGGGCGGGTGGCAAAAGCACAGATGGCGAGGAAGAAGATTAATTTCAGATGAAATGAAATATTGAATTGGATTCTGGAGAGTTTGGAAAATGGAGCGAACATTAAATCGGCCACCTCAGTAAATTTTGGCGCGTTGATGCGCGCGGACACACCCGTTCTCGACGAAAATGCGATTGATGCTTGCACCTAGGAGTTTCCAGACTTGCAGCCAGCAATCCCCGGTTGCTGGTGGTGATTCAAGATTGGAGGAGAATACGGATTGAGGGGAGTGGTGGCAATAGTGGGAAAGAATTAGAAGGAGAGAGGAGGAGAGGATAACGCAGAGGCGCAGAGAACGCAGAGAAAAAAGGAAACGAAGGAAAAAGCAAATTGCTCACCCTGTTTAGAAGTGAACGGGTGAGAGATGACAGGTGTGGGTTTTGCGGGGCATGGAATTTAAACCCGCACCCTTAAGGGCGAAGGGTGGGCACGGCACCCGGCAAGAAGGTAATCCAAGAGCACAGTCAGGAGTGACTGTGCAACGGCTCTTCGCTCATGAAAGGGCCAGGACTGGATGGAATCTTATAGAGAATTGGAATTTAAAACCGCACCTGGTGCTGACGTGCGCGGAGTTCCAAGAGCACGGTCCCTTCGAGGCTCAGGGTAAACAGGAGTAACTGTGCTACGGCTTCACTCACGAGAGGGCGGCGTAAAGCCGCCCCTACGAAGAAATGGGATCGTTGAGAGAAGTGCTAGGAGTGGTCGATTAGGCGGTGGTGAATGGCGTATAGGGCCAGTTCGAGGCGGTCGGAGACGCCTAGTTTGTCGAATATGTTGTGGAGGTGGTTCTTCACGGTTTGCTCGGAGATGAAGAGCTTTTCGCCGATTTCCTTGTTGCGGAAGCCTTGCGCAACCAGCTGAACGATTTCTTTCTCACGGTCGGAGAGCAAAGGCTTTTCACGGCGCGGTCCGGATTCGGAAGATTTGGCGAAAGCTTTCATAACTTCCGCGGTCATGCGATTGTCGAGCCAAATTTCTCCAGCATGAACGCGATGAATGCTTTTTACGAGGAGATCGGTGGCAGATTGTTTCAAGACCACACCGCGCGCGCCAAGGCGCATGGCGCGGACAACGTCGCGATCGTCTTCGGCAGCGGTGAGAACGATCACGCGCGTGGGGATGGTGTCGAAATTGACTTCTTCGAGAACGGCGAGGCCGTCTTTATCGGGCATGCGAAGATCGAGGAGTAAGATATCCGGCTTCAGTTTGGCAAGCAGCTTGATGCACTCCGCGCCGTTCTGAGCCTCCCCAACGATGGTGATTTCTTCGTCGCCATCGAGAAGTTTACGAAGACCATCGCGAAATATCGCGTGATCGTCCGCCATGAGTACACGAATTTGTTGTTTTGTCTTCGCCATAGAGAGTCAGCCGAGCGGTACCTCAATCGTTAAACGCGCACCATGCCCTGGGTTTGACTCCACAGTCAAAACGCCTCCGACCGTGCGCGTACGTTCCTTGATGGAAATCGGACCCAGCCGCAGGCGGTCGAGTTCATCCCCCGTGAAGCGCCCCGCGAAGCTAAAGCCTTCACCGTTATCGTCCACCACTAAGACGAGCCGGCTGTCATCCTGCGACAGTTTTACCACGACATGGGAAGCCTTCGCATGCTTTTTTATGTTATTGAGTGCTTCACGGTAAATCTGGAAAATCTCGCGGCAGACGCGGTCCGGAGCGTGCAGGTCGGCCGAATCGATCAATAAGTCGAGGGGAAGATCGCTCTCATTGCGGAAGCGTTCGGCAAATCCACGCATTAAATCGACCAAATCGGCGGATTGAACACGGAGAGGACGGAGATCGGTAACCAGGTGGCGTAGCTCGGCACCCTCGTTTTTAACGGTTTGTTGCAGGGAGGTGAGGCCGGACTCCATCTGTTCGGGCTGGGTGGCGACTTTACGGCGCAGGACGTCGAGTTGGATTTCGATACTGAGCAAAGTTTGCAAGATGCCGTCGTGAAGATCGCGAGAGATGCGGGAACGCTCGGCTTCGATGGCTCTGGCACGTAAATGGCGAAGCAGAAAGACATTTTCCAGGGAAGAGCTGACGTGCTGGGAGATGCGATCCATCCAGGCTAGATCCTGTTTGGTGAAGGCTTCCCTGCCGGGTTTGCGGTTAACGAGGAAAATGCGGCCTGCGGCGTGATTATCCTGATCGAACGCCACGGACATGAAGTTCTTCATGCCAAGCTCTTGCTGGGTGGGTCCCGGAACGCGAGGAAGCGTTTTCAGGAGTTGGCCATTGCGGCGGTCCCAGCCAAAACCTGTGCCACGGCCTTCGAGAGAATTCCAACAGAGGGATGCGTCCATGTCGTCGAGAAGGAAGCCATCGGCGCGTGTGAGAGGAATATTTTCGGGGACTAGCCGTTCACTTTCACCGGATTTCAGGCGCCAGATGAAGATACGCTCCAGGTCCATGTCGCGATAGGCGAGCAGGACTTCTTCGGTCTGAAATTCCTGAGCGAATTCCTCGAGAAGAAGACGGAGCGATTCGGCCAGGCCGAGGTCTACGTGCATGGTGGTGGCCAGGCGCGAGAGAAATTCCTGTTGCCAGGCAAATTGACGGTTGCGATCGCCAAGGAAAGCAACACCAGCAGCGCTCAGAAATGTTGCGGCGTAAAAAGGAAGCGAATAGATAAGATGGTGCACGCTGCCGGCTTCGCCGATGCGTTGCATCTTGAGCGCCATGGCCAGGACAAGCAGGCCAAAACAAAGAAACAGAGAGAATTTGAGATTCCAGCGATAGCCGGCAGCGAAGGCCACGAAGAAGAGTAAAAACCAGACGGGAAGAAGCTCGGGCGAGAGATAGAGAAAAAGGCCGACAACTAGGATGTCGCACACCAGCGGGAGATGCCATTTGAAGCGGCGCAAAATGCGTTCGAGAAGAAGTATTACGACAGCGACGATCATGTACGCGATGAGAAGAGAGAGGGGGCGCTCGCCCTGGCGGGCATTGCCGAGTTGCAGCAGGCATAGAGCGGCGAGCAGCGCGACGACGGGTCGCGCGTAGGCAAGCTGCAAATCGAAATGGAGACGGTCCGACTCTAGCGGATTCATGCGTGGGGACACACGCTGCCCTGAGCAAGTCTAACAAGGGGAGCGAGATGGCTAGTGAGGATGTATGAAGTGCGTTGCGAGTGGGTTATGAGCAGATGAGGCAAAGAGGGGGCAGGGGTGCTGACTTCTGCCGCCGGGTCAGAAGCGATCTCTCGCTCCTCAGTCTCGAATGCGAGACCGGTAGCAGATCTCCCGAGGTAAGCTCGACCGCCTTCGACGCGCAACCGCTGGATCTACATTCAGTGCCCTTGATGGATGTGGGCTTCGCTGCCATTGGCCAGCTCGCCCGAACACTGCCTGCCTCATATCCAGTTCTTGTTCATCGGCTCACGTCTTTGCTCCACGCTTCTTTCAGACCTCACCTCGCGGTTCGGCCCTTGCGCTTCGCTATCACTTCACCTCCATCAGGTTGTGAAGAGGACTTGCACCTCCAAGCTGTCGAACATGTCCTATTAGGGCCTAGCGGCCCGCGAAACTTTATGAAAATCACTTAGAGTCGAGGAAGAATACAAAGGGCTTGGAGCGGCGAGGTCGACCGAGCATTGGAAAAGTCGAAGCCGTGAACATGTCTGATCCGGA
>DASXIT010000195.1:0-4558 GCA_036497825.1 Candidatus Acidiferrum sp. | reverse complement strand
ATTGCTGAAGCGCTATTGGCTTCGCATCTGCCTGATCGGCCGTGGCGCCCGCTTTTGTCGAGAATGGGCCATTGCGTCGGTTTTCTGGTGGTCATCTTAGGGCGCCAGCAGCTGTTCACCGAAAATACCCTCACCGTCATTCTGCCATTGTTACTTCGCCGGACGCGGCTGACGTTGAAGCGGGTCGCGCGTCTTTGGGCAGTTGTGCTTACTGCGAATCTGTTTGGCACCCTGTTGTTTGCTCTGTTTATCGCTCACGTGAATTTATTTCCACCCGAGGTTCAGCACGCCCTGGCGGAGATCGGCGAGGCACATGTGGGCGCTGGGATTGCTACGGTGTTCGTCAAAGCCATTTTCGCGGGATGGATCATTGCATTAATGGTTTGGCTGCTTCCCGGCGCTGAATCATCTCGGGTGGTCATAATCATCTTGCTTACGTATCTGGTTGGTTTGGGAAACTTTAACCACATCGTGGCCGGCTCAACCACGCTGTTTTACCTGGTGGCTATGCATTCTCTGAGCTGGGGATATTATTTTCTACACTTTTTCCTACCTACGCTGGCAGGAAATATTGTCGGCGGCGTTTCGTTGGTCGCAGCCTTGGGCCATGCTCAAGTCCTGGCAGGGAAGTCTTGAGTCACTCGGCTTGTATTTCTCTATTTGATTCCAATTGCGTACAAGGCACAAGTGAACTGCAGCATTGCGGGAATTCATTCTCGAGCGTACCTGAAGCGCCGTATTGTTCGAACTGCTGGAAACATCGAGCATTGAAATCATTGAAATCAGTCGAAGCGTAAAGGTGGTGTGAATTGAAAATAGAGCGTTTTCATCTCGAGTCAGAGCTTGGACTGCCACCTATGGGCGATCCCTCGCCTCGACCGCCGGTTCCGCAACCGCCCGGGTTTCCGCCACGCCCAGAAGAACCGCAACTGCCACCGCCCGATCCCGAGCCCGAACTGCCTGGTTTTCCTGAACCGGGCGGGATGATCGGTTTTCGTTCGACAATTCACGTCAGCGCCACTCGCGGCTGTGCTTACTTTTGCCGCGCCGGCTCCGCAATTTCGCCGCGACTCCTGCATCGGGCACTGCTTACGCTCAATTATCTGGTCAACGTGTAATTGCGCGCTTCTCAATAATATTTAGCGGCTGCGAAACATTTGTTTGCAGTCAGGGAGAAAAACAATGAACGTAAGAGAAGGCAATAAATGTAAGCACCCAAATTGCACCTGTAACGTGAAAAGCGGCGAATCATACTGCAGCGCGCAGTGCGAAGGTTCCGCCAAAACTCCCGACATCGACTGTAAGTGTGGCCATCCGGGCTGCGCTGGCAGGATCAGTTAAACACGGATGTTCCGCGCACTGGTCTTGCTGTCGACTTTGTTGTTCGGGCAGCTCTCGTCAACCGTAGCGCGTGAACATGACGACGTGAGGTCGATGCCTGCGGTGCTGCACGCCGAAGGCCCGCTACACGGGTTCCTCGCGATCCACACGCTCGAAGGTGAATTACTGGCTGATGGGGACTTGACGCAGCAAGTGCGCGGAGACCGCGTCGAGAGCAACCTGGTCTTTCACTTTAGAGATTCGTCTTTGTATGAAGAAACGGTTGTGTTTTCGCAGCGTCGTACGTTTCGATTGCTCCATTATCACCTCATCCAAAAAGGCCCTTCGTTCAAGCACGCCACGGAAGTCAACCTCGATGGTTTATCTGGCCAACTCACGGTCCACTACGAAAAAGAAGACGGAGAAGATAAGAACGTAGACGAACGGCTGCAACTTCCGGTAGATACTGCGAACGGTATGGTTGCAATTCTATTGAAGAATATTCCTTCCACCGAGCAACTCACTAAGCTGTCCATGGTAGTGGCTACCGCCAAACCCAGAATCGTCAAGCTGCTAATTTCTCCCGAGGGTGAGGACTCATTCATGGTGGGCAACGTGGGCCACAAAGCGAGACGCTACGTCGTCAAATTTGAAATAGGCGGCGTCGCCGGCTTGATAGCACCCGCCGTGGGTAAACAGCCCGAGAATCTCCGCATCTGGATCTCGAGTGGAAATTCACCTGTCTTCGTAAAATCGGAAGGCCCGCTCTATGCCGGTGGTCCCATTTGGCGTGTGGAACTGGCAGCTCCGGTCTGGAAAAATCACTAGAGCGAGTGAACGGAAACGAATTCAGTAGAAACGAAAATCTAATATGCAAAGTTTTAATTCCAGTGCGCTAATCCTTCGAACTGTATGCATTCACTTGCTGCTGATTGCGGGCGCCTTTATGCGGGATGCTCACTTCAATCACTGTGCCAGGGCTGGCACTTCGTACCACCAGTAGCCCTTCATGATCCTGAACGCGCTGCTTTATACCGATAATCCCGATCCCATAGCTTCCCGGTCGTAGCGATTCCAGTTCGCGCGATACGCCTTTCCCGTTGTCACTTATAGAAATCACGACTTGGCCATCGCGTTCTTCCAATTTTACGGTCGCCCTTTGCGCTTCGGCATGTCTGAACACGTTGGTGAGAGACTCCTGAGCAATCTTGAAGATGGCCGTTTCCACTTCCGGCCCCAATCTGGGAAATTCGCTGGGGATTTGCAGAATCGTTTCAATTCCGCTGCGCTTTTGAAATCCCTCGGTGTACCAGCGCAAGGCAGACAGCAGGCCCATTTCGTCCAGGAGCGGCGGGTGCAGTAAATGCGAGATGGTGCGGACCTGTTTTATCGCCTGGTCCATCATGGTGTTTGCCTCAGCCATGGCCCGATCCCGCGCCTCCGCAGATTGGTGGGGTTGATTCAGTGCGCCCAGCATCATTTTTGCCGCAGTGAGATCTTGCCCCAGGCCGTCATGCAGTTCCCGCGCAATGCGTCTTCTCTCTTCGTCTTGGGCGTTCATCAGGCTGTTGGACAACCGATTCAACTCCTGGTTGAGCGCCTCCAGTTGCTGGGCTTTACGATGCAGTTCGGCGAACACGCTGACTTTAGCTCGCAGCAACTCGGGGATGATAGGAACCGAAATGTAATCCACGGCGCCCCGCTGGTAGCCTTTCAGCCGGTCAACGTCCGTGAGATGCACTGCTGATATGAAGATGATTGCTGTTTTCTGGAATCGCGGATGTTGACGGATCAAATCAGCCAGCTCAAATCCGTCGAGTTCGGGCATACTAACGTCCATAAGCACCACGGCAAAATTCATCTTCAGCAACAACTCCAGCGCTTCGCGTCCGGAACTCGCTTTAACCAGATTCTCGCCCAACTCCCCCAGCATCACCTCATAGCTCAGCAATTTCGCCGGCAGATCATCCACCATCAGGATGTTGACCGGGCCACCGCCCATTGCTTGCTTCGCCTCGTCCGAAGATCGTTTGGTGTTTTCCATGGTCAGCGGTGTAGCCACATGCGCAATGCGGATAGCAATTGCTCGGTGTTTACAGGCTTTGCCAAATATTCAGAAGCGCCGGCTTCCAGACATTTTTCGCGGTCGCCCTTCATCGCCTTTGCGGTGAGGGCGATTATCGGCAATCGCCGGAACGTAGGATTCTGCCGGATCACCTGCATCGTTTCGTAACCGTCCATCTCTGGCATCATAATGTCCATCAACACGATGGCTACGTCTGAAGTCGTTTCGAGCAGCGCGATTGCCTCCCGGCCAGTGCTCGCGGAAAGGACAGTCATCCCGCGGCGTTCGAGTACGCTGCTTAGCGCGAAAATGTTGCGAACGTCGTCGTCCACCACCACGACCTTCTTGCCGACCAGGGCGTCATCTGAGTGATGAAGGCGATCCAGCATTTTCTGTTTTTCAGGGGGCAAATCCGCTACCACGCGGTGCAGGAACAGCGCCGTCTCGTCCAGCAATCGTTCCGGCGACTCAACGTCCTTCACCACCACGCTGCGCGCCAAATCGTGCAGACGGATATCCTCGTCCAGCGATAGTTCTCGGCCCGTGAATACCACGACTGGCAAATCGCTCGACCCTTTATGCCGGCTCAAACGTTCAAGAACTTCGAAACCCGACATGTCCGGCAACCTCAGGTCGAGCACCATGCAATCGAACGCCTGTTCAGAAATTGCAGTCAGGGCTTCCGAACCGGACGACGCGATTTGCAAATCAATGTCGTCGTGACCCAGAAGCTCACGAATACTTAATTGCTCGCCAAGGTTGTCTTCCACAACTAAAAGGCGCTTGCGCCGCGGCAACGAGTATTCCTTCATCTTCACGAACGCGGATTCCAGGCTTTCCGGACTGATGGGCTTGGTCAGAAAAGCGAACGCGCCTCGTGAGAGCCCGTGCCGCCGGTCTTCATCCAGAGTCAGGATTTGCACCGGAATGTGCCGCGTCGCCGGATCCAGCTTCATATGATTGAAGATGGTCCATCCCAGCATGTCGGGCAGAAACACATCCAAAGAGACCGCTGAAGGCGAGAAGTCACGAATTAGGGACAAGGCCTCTGATCCGGTCCCTGCCACCAAAACCCTAAAGCCAGCGTCGCGTGCCAGTTCGCAGAGCATTCGCGCGTAGTGCGGATCGTCTTCAACGATAAGCAAAATCTTGTCGCCCGCCTGCAGCGTCTCC
>DASXIT010000194.1:0-27912 GCA_036497825.1 Candidatus Acidiferrum sp. | reverse complement strand
GCAGCCATCAAGAGTTTCTCTCAGGTCTACGCCGTGAATATTGATTACCGGGACGTAGCGGATCGAATCGCTGCGCATCAGAAGCCGACAGTCTGATCTCTTGACCACCTACGAATAAGGGTCGCTCCACAACGAATGAATCGACTTTTGCGTGCATTGGCTGTCGTATTGTTGTTTGAGATGGGTGCGCTTTTGCTCTATCTTCCCTGGTCTTCTTTCTGGGAGCAGAATTATTTCTTTCACCACCTCCCTGCGTTGATGCCGATTTTGCTGCATCCATCGATTCGCGGAGTTGTCAGCGGAGTGGGTGTGCTCGATATTTTGTTGGCATTTGGATTGTTCAGTCCGCGTCCCACGCCCGCCCGTGTCCCACCCGCTTCCAATTCGTAATTCCCCGCTGGTTTGCTACGTCACGGATCGCAGGCTGCTTTCTGCTTCGCCAGAGGAGCAAAGCGCTGCGCTGCTTGCAAAAATCTTTGAAGCCGGAGCGGCTGGCGCGGATTGGATCCAGATTCGCGAGAAGGATCTATCTGCAGAACAACTGGCCGAACTTGCGCGCAAAGCCCTCTCCAACACGGGTGCAGCTTGCCGCGTCATCATCAACGATCGCCTGGATGTGGCATGCGCCGTCGGTGCAGGAGGGATTCACCTCGGCGAAAGGAGCATCTCCGTTGCAGATGCCAGACGTTTCGTGCGGGACCGGGGCATCAGCAAGGATTTTCTAATTGGAGCATCCGTGCATTCGCTCGAGGCGGCACAAACCGCACAACGGGATGGTGCCGACTATGTGCTTTTCGGGCCGGTATTTGCCACTCCATCGAAACTTTCCTTCGGCGAACCACAGGGACTGGATCGATTGGAAGCAATTTGCAGGGCGATAAAAATACCGGTGTTGGCCATTGGTGGAATCACGGTGGGGAATGCGCGGCACTGTCACGCTCGTGGCGCCGCCGGAATTGCTGGAATTCGGATTTTTCAGGAAGAGCCGAATCTGGGTAGCCTTGTCGCTGAACTACGACATATCTGACGGGTCGACTGCGCCGTGCTTCATTTTTCCATCAAACGGCGCAACAGCCGGATCTGCCCTGCATGGTAAATATCGTGGAAACAGATTCCATAAAGCATGCGCAGTTCTTTTTCGCTGACAGGCTTTTGCAAAGCTCGCGCAATGGATTGTTCCAGCGCGCGCTGTTCGCTATGAAGCAAAGCTAAATCGGCGCGCCACGCAGTTTCTGTGCCTTTTCCCTTTTCGGGGCGTTTGAAAAAATTGCTGCCCTTTAGGGCAAATGATCCGCGCTTCCCTCCCTCCAGTTGCCGTCGCACAGCATATTTCCAATACGCTGAGTGAACGGCAAGCTCCCAAATATTGTGCCGGCCGGCTGCCGGACGCCACGCGGCTTGCTTGGCCGAAACGCCTTTCAAGGATTGTTTGAGATTGGGACCGTGCCAAGTCTTCCGCTCGTAGCCTTCCTGGAGCAGCGCCAAGAGCAATTTCTGTTGTGTCATAAAGAATCTCCAACAAAACGCAGAAAAGAGAATACAAGCGAAGGAGGAGAAAGAAACCTGAATTTACAGATGCAAGAAACTTGCATCATACATGCAATTTAGTTGCAATACATATACGACCAAGTTAGTCTTATATATATGCCACCTACCCATAACATCCTTGGTTTCTTACTTTCTCGCTCTTTTGCCTATCTGCTAGCCATTCCTGTTGTTCTTGCAGCGCTCTTTCTGGCGAGTCCCGCCGGTGCGCAGGAAAACCCCTACTTTGTTGCCTACGACCATAACTTGGAAGAGCCAGGAAGCCTGGAAGTGGAAACCTTTTCGGACTTTGGGACCCAGCGCAAAGGCAATAATTTTGTTTCCTATTGGACGGAATTCGAATATGGCGCAACCGCCTGGTGGACCACCGAATTCTATGTCGACGCACAGAGCACGTTGCAAGACAGCACCCTATATACCGGTTTCAAATGGGAAAATCGCTTCCGCCCATTAAAGAACGAGCATTGGATCAATCCGGTCTTGTACGTGGAATACGAACACATCAATGGAGCCGACAAAACGATGAAGGAGGTAGAAGGCCACGATGTCGAGTCGGATTTTGCGCCACCGAATTCCGAGCTCCGGCAAGAACACATACAGGAAATAGAGTTGAAGCTGATTCTCTCGAGCAACTACAAAGGATGGAATTTTACCGAGAACACCTTGGCGGTGAAAAATTTGTCGAATCAGCCATGGGAATTTGGCTACGCGATCGCAGCCGCTCGGCCGCTAGCTTTAAAGGGCGCTTCGCACAAGTGCAATCTCTGCCTAGAGCACTTTATTGCGGGAATCGAAATGTACGGTGGATTAGGCGACCGCTACAGTTTCGGGCTGAACAATACATCGCAATACCTGGCGCCCGCGTTGGCGTGGAATCTGCCATCCGGTTGGACGTTTCGCATTGAGCCTTCATTTGGTTTGAACGACCAAAGTCATCAATTTCTGCTGCGTTATGGCGTTTCTTATGAAATTTCGGGATTTGGGCGAATGGTGAGCCAACTTTTTACGGGGAAACAGTGATGCGACCGACGACTCTGATTGCAACCTGGGTGATGTCTCTTATGACCGTGGCCTATTGCGCGCGGCTGACTGCACAATCTTCGCAAGATCCAAACAGCGATCCCCGATACGACGAGCTGGGGAAAGTGCCGGAAAAGTATCGCGCAAAGCAGAATCCGTTAAGCAATGATCCAGAAGCGATCAAAGCCGGGGCAATACTCTTCAAGGAACATTGCGAAGAGTGCCATGGAGTGGGAGCGGTGGGCGGGAAAAAGGCTCCGAGCCTTCGAGCGCCTCAGGTGCAAGAGGCGAGTGACGGAACAATCTTCTGGATTCTGAGTAATGGGATAGTGCGGAAGAAAATGCCGGTTTGGTCAAAACTTCCAGAGCCACAGCGTTGGCAATTGGTGAGGTACATCAAATCGCTGGGCAGTGCAACGACAGGAAAAAGTGTTGAGGATCGAACGCAAAAGATAACCCAAGAGCACAGTCAAGAGTGATCGGCAAGGAAGAATTAAGCGCCTAGCCAACGTGCGACCGGCTTGCCCGATTCGGTGTGATCGCAGATGACGCGCAGCGCGGCGGTGATGGGAATTCCCAGGATCAGTCCCATGCCGCCCCAGACCCATCCCCAAAACAGCAACGCGATCGTGATGGCCACGGCGTTCAAGCGAACTTGACGGCCAACCAGTTGCGGCGCAATCAGATTTTGTGCGATCACGTGGATCGAAGTCAGCACAAATGCAATCAAGGCAAAATTCTTGACTGCATGCCATTTGATAATGGCGAGCATAAAGCCCGGCAGCCAAGCGAGCACAGCTCCGATGTAAGGCACCATGTTGAAAATACCGGAAGTGATTCCCGCAAGGACCGGATAATCGAGCCCCAGAGCCAGGAAGAACATGCTGCTGAGGGCGACCACAACTAAAGTGACCACACTCATGCCGATAAGGTAGTCGCGAAGGACGTCTCGCAAGTCGTCCAGAGTTTCTTTCACTTGGGTGCGCCGATTCACAGGAAAGAGCTGTAGCGTGGCGTGCCAGACCTCGCGCTTCCCCTCCAGCATGAAGAAAACCAGGAAGGGGACGAACGTGGCCTCAAGCACTAAGGCATAAAGAGAACCGATACCGCGGACCAGTAAGTTGTGAACCAAACCAGCGTCTGCGGGGGGTGCAGCCTGCTTGGGCGGTGGACCGGTGGTGGTCAATTCATTGACACTCCCTTCGAGCCCGCTGATTTTCCCCTGTATGAGTCCGGTTGCCTGGCGCAGCGTGCCCTTGTACTTGGGCCAATCCGCGGCAAAGTCGCTGCCGCGATCGTAGAGGACGTAACCACCCGCGAGTAGGGCAGCAATCAAAATCAGAACCATGATGAGCGACCCGACAGCACGGGGAATGCGAAAACGCTCCAGAAATTCGACGGCGGGATCGAGAAAATAAGCGAGCAACATCGATAGCAGTAGAGTGATGACCACGCCCGCGGCATAGTAGAAAAACAAAAGAATGATGGCCCCGGCAATCACCCGTTGGCTGAAGTTTGAAGCCGCGGGGATAATCGTCAGTGGAGTTTCGGTCGTAGACACGTACCACCTCTTGAGACAATGAAGGTAACACAACGGGCAGAATTTCTGGCCAACGTTGGCACGGAATGATAACAGCTCATTAACATGGATATTCCCTTCCGTTGATGAAATGGGAAGGCTAACGAGGAGTTGACAAAGGCGAGGTTTGACCGTGTTAGACTGCCACATTGTAAATTCCGGGATGGGACGACGCTGACTGATATGGGGAAAGAACTTTTTGGCACGGACGGAATGCGTGGTGTTCCGGGGACCTATCCACTCGACGACCAAACACTGTTTGCGATGGGGCGCGCGGTCGGCAGTTATTTGCTTCGGGAACACGGCTCGGCGCATGTGCTCATCGGCATGGATACGCGGGAGTCTGGCCCGCACATTGCCGGATTGCTGACGGCTGGTCTTTATAAGTCCGGTGCAACCGTTGCATTTGCTGGTGTGATTACGACTCCAGGGATCGCTTGCCTAGTGCGGCAGAATGATTTCCAGGCGGGCGTGGTCATTTCCGCTTCGCACAATCCTTATCACGATAACGGGGTGAAATTGTTTTCGCATGAGGGAATGAAGTTTGTGGATGCGGTGGAAGAACGCATGGAGGGAGATATCCTGAAACTGCGGACCGAACCAGTGCCAGATATGCTTCCTGCGCTTACTGCCAATCATGCGCTTCATGTGGAATATCTGGATTTTTTGCGCAGCCGCGTGATTCCCGGGGCCAAGCTGAATGGATTTCGAGTGGTGCTGGATTGTGCCAACGGCGCGGCTTACCAGTTGGGCCCGGAACTGTTCCGGTTGTTGGGTGCTCAAGTGATCGCGATGAATGTGGACCCGGATGGGCGGAATATCAATGCGGGTTGCGGATCGATGCACCTTGAGGGGCTGCAGAAACGCGTTGTGGAGGAATCGGCGACTTTGGGAATCGCGTTTGATGGCGACGCGGATCGTGCCCTGTTTGTTTGCGGCAACGGGAAGGTCGTCAACGGGGATGGTGTGTTGCTGGCGGTGGCGCGCTACCTGAAATCGCAGAATGCGTTGAAAAATGAGCGCGTGGTCGCGACGTCGATGTCCAACCTCGGCTTGGAACGGGTGCTGGTGCGCGAAGGCATGAGCTTGGCCCGCGCTTCCGTTGGCGATCGCTATGTTCTGGAAGAGATGCTGAAGTCCGGCAACAATCTGGGCGGAGAACAATCCGGCCACATCATATTTCTGGACGACAGCCCGGCAGGCGACGGGTTGCTGACGGCGGTGAAGGTGGCCTCATTGGTTTCCACGCACGGATCGTTGGAATCGCTGGTGGAAGGCCTGAAGCATTACCCGCAAGTAATCGTGAACGTGAAGGTGAAGAACAAGCCGCCGCTGGAAACATTGCCGGAAGTTTCGCGCGCACTTGCCGAAGCCGAAACCACGCTGGGTGAGAACGGGCGCGTGGTGCTGCGCTATTCAGGGACCGAACCATTGGCGCGGGTCATGGTAGAAGCCGAACACGAAAAAGATGTGCAGCGCTTTTCGCAATCCATAGCCACGGCCCTGCGCAACGCCATCGGCGCGTAAAAGGTAAAGGTATCCTCCTCCCCCACGGGGGCAAGCAGAAGGGGCCGCTACACAAGTTTCGCAGCATCCTACTGTCGTTAAATTCGCGGTGAAAATTTCGGTGGTTTAGTGCAAGGAACGTTGGTGTGCTCGTTCTAAGTGCGGAGGAGCACATCGAGCCATGACCTTCCCAGCCAGCGAACCACTTGTGCAAACCCGTCAGACAAACGAAAAGCCTCCTGAACTGGAGGCAGCATTCATTCCCTTGAAGAAGCAATCCATGAGTGGCGAGCCGAAAAGTAGAGACCTTTTAATGAAACGGAAATTTAGAACCGCACTCCTTGTGGTGGGCGCGGTGGCCGGACTCGCCCTCGTCCTGGTGATGGTTTGGGGTTCTCGCATTGCCGGCGGGCGGATGAGGCAACCCCTTAATGCACCGTCGCCACAAGGCTCCGACTTTCGGGATGCCACACGGAATAAGTCAATCGCCCAGCAGCAATGGTCGCTGAACACGGTGCAGAAATCCCAGGTTCCGATTTCGGCACGATTGGAACAGCAGAGCGAGGAGCGTTTTGCGGCACCGATGATTGCCCGGAGCGTGTCGCTATCCATTATGGCGAAGGACTTTAAGCATGCGCGAATCGCGATTGAGGAGATTCTGGCGCGTCATCATGGTTACGCGGCCGAGTTGACGGTGAACACGGAGCAAAATAACGCGCCATCTTTACAGGCATCACTACGCATTCCCGCGGGCGAACTTGCGGAGTCACTGGTCGAACTGAAATTGCTGGGCACGGTCGAAAGCGAATCACAAAAAGGCGAGGAGGTGACGCAGCAGCATAGCGACCTGCTAGCCCGGCTAAAGAATTCCAATGAAACCGAGCAGAGATTGCAGAGCATTCTGCAGGAGCGCGCCGGCAAGATGAGCGACGTCTTGGAAGTCGAACAGGAAATCTCGCGTGTCCGCGGCGAGATCGAGCGCATGGAGGCGCAGCAGAAAGCGCTGGAGCATCGTGTGGATTTTGCCACGGTGGACCTAAGGATTGGCGAGGAGTATCGTGCGCAGCTTGCCGCTCCTTCCGTTGCGAATCGCTTTCGCAATGCGATGGTCACCGGGTTTCAAGATGCAGCAGACACCATGGTGGCTATCCTGCTTTTCGCTATCAGCTATGGGCCGACCGTTTTGCTGTGGCTAGCGATTTTAATTCTGCCGGTAAGATTTCTGTGGAACAGATCACGCGCTTTTTTGTTTCGGGAAGGTAGGTAGGGAGAAAAATCGTAATCGATTACGGCGAGTTCAAGAAAAATCACAATATCGTTATTCCCATTTGACGTTCTTGCGTGACATCTTCTAAAGACTGTAGATGCGGGAGTGAAACACTGTGGAAAATTGTAGATTCAAGAAGCCGGTGCAATCGGAAGACCGACGTTTAGTCTGGTAACTCTTTATAAATCAATAACAAGCCTGCCGCTCGGTTTTGTTTCGTGTGTTGGCAAAGCGCGTGCAACCTATCGAAATAACAAATGTTATTGGCTTCCCGGGGTGGCCGGAACTCAACCTCGACTGAGTTCGCCGGTTATTGGGGGGTCGATTCTAAAGAGGGGGCTTGCACCAGCCCCCTCATTTTTTTGTTCATACTCATTTGTTCCTCAAGCGGAAGAATTAAGTTCCCTAAGCCAGCCCAATCCCTTAACGAAAGAAACGGGAAATAGTTCAATTGGATTGGCGGGTCTTCGCGAAGCCTCTTTGTGCAACCTGTAGGCTAAGCCCAAAAAAAATGAGCGGCCGGTGGGGTGCCGGCCGCTCGGTGTGGGGGATGGAGGTAAGTATCTGGAGGTCAGTCCGTCTCACCGTCTTTTCGAGGCGTTGGCCTCCCCACTGCGCTCGCAAGCAGCAGGAAGACGCACAGGAGCAAGATCGTTACGATCATTCACCCGCCTCGAGAGCCGAACCTAACTCCGGATCACTTTGTGATAATGCCCGCGGGGCGCTTTCGCGTCACTAGAACGAGGGGTTCAATTGAGCCGGTACTTCGTTCTGGCACTTTAGATACTGGCCATCCGTACAGAGTGAAGCTGCATGGAAAAGATAACGCGGATAGGCAGAGGCACGCGGAGAAAAACAGAATCGCCGGAGCAGCAATAGGCTTGGCCGGACTAAAGTCCGGCACCTACACAACTGACAAGGCAATACGATATGCTTCCAAGACCATGCATGATCTGAATTATTTTCGCGACCACTTAAACGAATTCGCCGACATGGCGAGAAGGCGTAATACCACGCTGGATTTGGACGGCTTCGTCAAGCTCGACAAAGAACGCCGTGAACTAATTACCGCGAACGAACAGCGCAAAGCGCAGCGAAACAAGGCCAGCGATGAAATTGCCCGCCTGAAAAAAGATAAGCAGAACGCGGATGCCTTGATCGCGGAAATGAAGGGAGTTTCCGAAAAGATCAAGAATACCGACGAGCTCGTTACCAACCTGGACGCTCAGTTAAGCGAA
The DNA here is from genome assembly GCA_036497825.1 of Candidatus Acidiferrum sp. Lineage (GTDB taxonomy): Bacteria > Acidobacteriota > Terriglobia > Acidiferrales > UBA7541 > Acidiferrum. The sequence goes on along the minus strand of DASXIT010000194.1, from coordinate 19,757 downwards.
ATACTACTGACCATCCCGAATATTCCGCACTCGAGCGTTCCCTTTGGCAAAGGTCCGGAAGGCAATCAGGAGGTACGCCGCTGGGGAAATCCACCCAAATTTGATTTTGAGCCGAAGCCGCACTGGGAAGTGGGCGAACGCGCGGGGATTCTGGATCTGGAGGCGGCAACCCGCATTACCGGCGCGCGATTCGCGGTGTACAAGGGCTGGGGGGCACGGCTGGAACGGGCGCTGGCGAACTTTTTTCTCGATGTACACACGCGGGAACACGGCTACACAGAAATTCTTCCACCGTTTCTGGTGAACACCGCTTCGCTGATGGGGGCCGGTCAACTACCGAAATTTGCCGCGGATCTCTTTAAGTTGGAAGGAACGGATTTCTGGCTTACGCCGACTTCCGAAGTCGAACTCCACAATTTGTATCGCGACAAAACGTTGCATGAAGACGAACTCCCCATTCCAGTGACCGCATGGACGGCGTGTTTTCGCTCTGAAGCGGGAGCGGCAGGAAAAGATACGCGTGGAATTTTGCGCCAGCACCAGTTTCAGAAGGTGGAACTATTTAAATTTACGCATCCGGCCAAGAGCTACGAAGAACACGAAGCCTTGGTGCGCAATGCCGAGACAATTCTGCAAAAACTGGGATTGCACTACCGGACCATGCTGCTCTGCACCGGTGATATGGGCTTTGCTTCGGCAAAAACATACGACCTGGAAGTGTGGTTGCCTTCCAGCAAAGAGTTTCGCGAAATTTCGTCTTGCTCAAATTGCGAAGCATTCCAGGCACGCCGCGCAGGGATTCGATTCAAGCCTAAGGCCGGCGGAAAGAGCGAATTTGTGCACACATTGAATGGCTCGGGGCTGGCCGTGGGACGCACCTGGATCGCGGTAGTCGAAAACTATCAGCAGGCGGATGGGTCGATTGTGATTCCGGAAGTGCTCCGCCCTTATATGGGCATAGAACGAATTCCGGCCAAGTAAACCACGATAAGGCTAAGGAGGACATTCCGCCAGTTAAGTGCTTAATAAGAATAGGCTTAAGCCAGTGGCTTGCGCGCGAGGCGGACCAGCCACTGTAAACCTTAGGCTTCGCAACCTGTTGAATTCACACATTTTCGTTTGACGCCCCTTGCTTCCCTGCATACACTCCCCTCAGTATAGATTTCCAGATGATTCACTGCTGACCTGGGTGTGGTGTACTTATGGACTTCATAGCGCGCCTATTTCGATATTTGTTCTGGGTACTGATCGTTTCCTGGATTTTCAGGCTGTTGAGCCGGGTTGTAAACAACATGGCGATGAAAGGTCCAGAGGCGCATCCAGACGTGGCTGTACCGAAGGATTCTGTAGGGCGGAAATTAGTACGCGATCCTGTCTGTGGAATGCACATGGCGGAAACGATCGCGATCCCCCTGCGAAACGGTAATGAGTTACTCCATTTTTGTTCGATGGAGTGCCGCGATAAATATGTGAAGGGTATCCAGAAGTTAGCCGCGAACGCGTAGTACCAGCAGTTTGTCCGCGAGGCGGCTCAGGGTCCCTGTAACAAGAAGATAGGAAAATCCAGCGCAACGGAAAGGACCGATCCAGATGGCAACGGTCGCAAAACCTCCAATAGTAAGTCGCCCCGGCGGGATTCCCCCGATGGTGCCGCGAGTGGCTCCACGCGAAGAGTTGAATCCCTTTCGAATCGCACAAATTCAATTTGATATGGCGGCGGAAGTTTTGAAGCTGGATCAGGGACTGCGGCAGGTATTGCGAACGCCGAAAAGAATCCTGGAAGTTTCTCTGCCCACCAAGATGGATAACGGGCAGGTAAAAGTGCTGACAGGCTATCGCGTGCAGCACAATGTGGCGCGCGGGCCGGGCAAAGGCGGACTGCGATACCATCCCAACGTCACGCTGGATGAAGTAAAGGCGCTGGCGGCGTGGATGACCTGGAAAACGGCGGTGGTGAACGTGCCGTTTGGTGGCGCCAAGGGTGGTGTGATTTGCGATCCGAAGCGGATGTCGAAAAGCGAATTGGAGCGCATGACGCGCCGGTACGCCAGCGAAATTCTTCCGTTGATCGGCCCCGACCAGGACATTCCCGCGCCGGACGTTTACACGGATTCGCAGACCATGGCGTGGATCATGGATACCTATTCCATGATGAGGGGGCACACTATACCCGGAGTAGTTACCGGAAAACCGATCTCCATTGGTGGATCACTCGGACGCGGTGAAGCAACGGCGCAGGGACTTGTTTATGTAGTTGAAGAAGCCTGCAAAGTGAAGAAGATTTCGCTGCGCGGCGCGACCGTAGCGATTCAGGGGTTTGGTAATGCTGGTGCCGTCGCGGCACGGTTGTTGGCGGATAAGAAGGCGAAAATTATTGCGCTGAGCGACACGCGCGGCGGCGTCACGAATTCGCGCGGCATCGATCCCATCAAGGCCATTCGCTACAAGGAACGCGCGGGCACGGTGGTGGGCATGCCGGGGGCTTCGCGTCTATCGAACGACGATTTGCTGACGATGAAGTGCGACATCCTGGTGCCAGCTGCGCTGGAAAACGTGATTACGCTGCAGAATGCCGAATCCGTTAAAGCGCGTATCGTGGCGGAAGCCGCGAATGGGCCGACGACTCCTCACGCCGATGAAATTCTGGCGCGCCGTGGAATTACTGTACTGCCGGATATTCTGGCGAATGCCGGCGGAGTGACGGTGAGTTACTTCGAATGGGTGCAGAACCAGGAAGGATTGCTGTGGGATTCGGACGAAGTGAATGCCCGGCTACAGAAAATCATGCAGCGCGCGTTCCAGGAAATGCTGGAAATGATGCGCAAGCATCATGTACCACCCCGCGCGGCGGCGATGGCTTTGGCAGTGGGACGTGTCGCGGAAGCTACGCTGGTTCGCGGCTTGTTTCCGTGATCGCCGGGAATTTTCTTCGCCGGTAATCTTCGAGAAGTCCTAAATTTTTGACTGTAGAACCCGTGCGCAAAAATATCTATTGCGCGATACAAACCAAGACGCGTACATTCGCAGATGCCGGGCGTTTTTTGGCGTGAAGTGTTTACTTCACCTCAATAAAGCGTGACCGGCAATTTTCTTCTGAATGGATTGAGGCACGAACAAAAATGATCAATCACTATACGGCGCCACCGATCCTGCTGACCATCGCTGGCTTCGATCCGAGTTGTGGCGCCGGCGTTGCTGCAGATTTGAAGACGTTCGCAGCTCACGGCTGTTATGGAATTGCAGCGATCACTTCGCTGACGGTGCAGAACACGCAAAAGGTGGAAGCCGTACACAACACGCCGAGCGCAGAACTGCGGGAGCAACTGGAAATATTAATTGCCGATTGCGAGATTGCGGCGGTGAAGGTGGGAATGCTGGGGAATCGTGGCAACGCGGTGATTGTGGCGGAATTTCTGGATGCCCACAAATTCGCGCATGTGGTGCATGACCCGGTGATGAAGTCGTCCAGCGGCTCGGAATTACTGGATACTGGCGGCATTAACTATATTGTGGGGGAATTATTGAAACGGTCGAGCATCATCACGCCGAATGTGCCGGAAGCCGAGATCCTGACGGGGATTACGATTAAAGACGTCGCCGACATGGAAGCAGCGGCGCGAAAGCTGGTGGAGATGGGTGCGCACGCCGCGATTGTGAAGGGCGGGCACATGGACAAGGCGATTGACGTGCTGTTTGACGGGACCGAAGTGCATCACCTGAGCGGCGATCGTGTGAAACTGGAAAGTACCCATGGAACCGGTTGCACGTTTGCCTCAGCAATTGCCGCACAGCTGGCCGCCGGACGGTCGATGATTGAGGCGATTACCCTGGCGAAGGCGTACGTTGTGAAAGCGATGGAGAAAGCTTACCCAATTGGAAAAGGCCGCGTGCCGCTCGATCATTTTTACCGAATGAAGATTGAACAATTGACCCGCGGAACGCACGAAGTTCCTCAACATGGATTGCATCCGGCGGCGGAGCCGACGCATTAGAAAGGAGAGCTAGCGAGAAGTTGAATTTCTGTACCTCCAGGTCGCTTCCTTAGCAGGAGGTATCATGCAGAAGGTTTTTCGTTGTGCGCATTGCAAGCGGGGCATGCGAATCGTCGGATCGACTGGATTGGCGAAGGAAGTCGAACGAACGACCATCTGCCCGTATTGCCGAGCGAAGAATAGAGTGAAATGGCCACGCGGAGACACGTTCCGAGTGCAGCGGATCGCCACTCGATGAACAGATTACCAACCGCCCCCACCTCCTCCTCCACCCCCGCCCCCTGAACCACCACCTCCGCCGCTACCGCCGGACCCTGGCGCCGAAGAAGAAGCAGAAATAGCGCTGGTGAAAGAGTCAGTGAACGACGAGGCGAAATTTGTCCAGGTAAAATTGCTCCAGGAATCGCCGGAATAAAACGAAGGCGAATATGCGCCAGCAGCCGTACCGGCAGGAGAGCTACCGGCGGTTGCCAGGACGCCGGAGAATTGTTCAGCCCATTCCTGCTCCACATTCAAAGCCAGTGCGTAAGGGAGGAAGCGCTCGAACACTTCAGGTGTCTGTTGTGGGGGCATCATGCGATTGAGCGAATCGCCATGCACGGCTCTCAGAAACAATTTAAACCCTTCGACTTGATCCATTAGATGGCGGCCTGTCAGCGTGGGTGCCTTCAATAAGTAGAGATAGAGAAGATGGAGGAGTCCGCAGGCTAAAACAAAAATGACCAGAGATAAGGAGGTGCCTTTCCAGAGAAAGGTAAAGCCCATCACTTCGCCAAAGATAAAGGGAATGGAAAAAAGAGTAGTGAAGAGAGCTTTACCGATGCCAATCGTTTCGGTGAGGGCGGAGGCGCGAGAGTGGATGACTGCTTTCCAGGCAGCGATAACACCGAAAACGAGCGCACTTGTTCCGAAAGTCCACAGCGTCAGCCAGACACTCAGAAAAGCGGCCAGGGCAACCTGTGGCAGGCCAAGATTACGCAAATAAATGAAGGCAGTGAGAACGGAAAGAATGACCGGCGCGATCATGTATTTGGAATTGGTGACGAAATAGACTTTGTTCTCCGCATTCTTGAGCCATTTCTGCAGACTTACGATGCCAGCGTGGATTAGCGTGTGATTGGTTTGCTCTAAGGGAAGCTCCGTGCGGCCGGAAAAAAGAACAGCGGCGAGCTCTTTTTCATCCGGAGCAAGAACGCGATCTCCGTTGCCATTGAGAATCAGATTGTAGGAACCAGCGGTGCCCTGAATTTTCAAGTAGCCGCGAGCGGCCATATCCAGGATCGCCGCTGCAAACGTTTTATTGTCGAATCCCATGCGCATCAGGTAGCGCATGCCAGCGGGCGAAAGATTTGCCGGCGGCTCGTAAAGGGGCAGGATGACGCCGCGCTGGGGATCGCGGCCCACGGCAGACCATGCCAGCATGTAGTAGATAAGCAGAGCGAAAAATCCAAGCACAAGAATCAACGAATCACGATTGGCGCGCAGAAAGAAATCGGCCCTTTGCGCGAACGTGGGAGCCTTTACAAAACCCTTTGGCCACATCAAGAGAATGGTGAGGCCCTCGTGGGGGCGCAGCGGGCGATTGGTAGTGAACTGGTAAGCAGAAGCATTGGTTGAAGTAGAGAGCTGCGCTTCACGGGAGCCTGGCAGGCCGGTGAAGCCGGAAAGTTTGACTTGTTCCTGCGGAATGTCGGCGGGCAAGATCACGCTGGCGGATGCTCGATCGATGGGGAAATCCCAACCTACGCCTGTGACGTTCCAGAACAGTTCATCGTGGTCCTTGAAGAAGCCTAATTGTTGATTGGTGCGATAGGTGATGGTGTACGTATGGCGGCCGCGACCTAACAGAGCATTGGGGTCACCGAGGTAGATGCGCTTTCCATTCAGGTGATCTGCCACACGGAACGGTTCGGCAGCGGAATCGCGAGTGGCCGAGATCATTTCGAATCCGACGATGTAGCGATTGTTGTAGGGGTCGGTGTAGGCAGTCGGAAAATCGCGGTAAATGCCGTTACGAATTTGCTGGCCGTTGGCGTTGATGGTGATCGTTTCGGTGACCAGAAGAGAGGAATCGTCTTCGAGGGTTATCGCGCTTTGAAAATCAAGGATTCTTTCGGATTGAAGCGGCGAAGCCAGCGCACCGGGCAGAAACGTTGCACAGAAAAAGAGCAGGCGAATTGGCGAAAGAATGCGCATGGCGGCGGACTTATTTCCAGTTTATCTGGGTGGCAAACCAATGGTGGTGAGCGGAGCTAGATAGTTATTTGTGGATGAGGAACATTGGTGAGGCCCGATGGGCGAGGGTAGGCCAAACTAAAGATCGGCAGCGACACGGCCTAGTGCTTGTGGGCGAATTTGCCGCCGACGATGGTGGCTACTGGGCCACCCCTGAAAGAGCGGCCATCAAAGGGAGAATTGCGTGACTTGCTGGCGGTTTCTTTTACGTTGTAGGTCCAGGGGCGATCGGTCGAAAAAATGGTAATGTCTGCCAGCTCATCGACGGCGAGTTTGCGTTCTTTACCTAGCACTCGCGCTGGGCCGGTGGTGAACAGCTCCACCATGCGCATCAGGGATATTTTTCCAGTGTGAACGAGTTGTTCGAGGGTCAGGCCAAGAGCGGTATCGAAGCCCAGAATGCCGAACGGAGCTTTATCAAATTCCACATCTTTCAGGGCGGGTTCGTGCGGCGCGTGGTCCGTGGCGATCGCGTCGACGGATCCATCTGCCAGGCCTCGCCAGATTTCTTCGCGGTCTTCGCGCGCGGAAAGTGGCGGATTCATTTTGAATCGTGAATCGTAGGTCACGTCTTCATCGATCAAGGTGAAGTGATGTGGGGTCACTTCGCAGGTAACAGGCAATCCTTTTTGTTTGGCGTAGCGGACCTGGTCGAGAGAAGCTTTGGCGGAGAGATGGGCAATGTGAAGGCGACCGCCGGTTAATTCGGCAACCTGCACATCGCGCGCGACGCAAACAGATTCGGCGGCGGCCGGCATACCTGGAAGGCCGAGCCGCGTGGAAGCGAGACCCTCACGCATCGAAGCTCCAGCGGCAAGTGAAACATCTTCGGCGTGTTCGATCACCGGTAAACCGAGCGAGCGGCAATAATCCAAAATCTGGCGCGCAAGTTTTGCGCTGGCGATGGGCTTGCCGTCATCAGACACCGCGACAATTCCGGCTTCTTGCATGGCCGCGATATCGGAAATGGCCTCGCCTTTGCTGCCAACACTGGCGGCGCCGATCGGCCAAACACGAACGTGCCCGAAAGCCTTGGCGCGGTCGACGATGAAGCGGGTGATAGCGGCATTATCGTTGACCGGTTTCGTGTTCGGCATGCAGCAAACGGCGGTAAATCCACCTCGAGCGGCGGCCAGCGTTCCGGTTTCAATGGTTTCGGAATTTTCCTGGCCGGGCTCGCGCAGGTGCACGTGCATGTCGATAAAGCCGGGAGCGACGATCAGCCCTACAGCGTCAAAAATCTCGGCATCTTTTGCTCGCGTGATTTTTCCTGCGGGAGCAATCTCGGCGATGCGCTCGCCATCGAGGAGAATGTCCTGAGCGGCGTCGGTTTTCGAGGCGGGATCGAGCACGCGCCCGTTCTTAATCAGAAGCATGAGCAGATTCCTTGGGGGTGGACTGTGGTTTCTCTTCGAGGGCAGGATGCGGGCCATCGGAAGCGCCCACCATCAGAAGGTAGAGAATGGCCATGCGCACGGAAACGCCGTTGGTGACCTGCTCGAGCACGGCCGATTGCGGGCCGTCGGCCACTTCGGGAGTAATTTCGGTGCCGCGATTGATAGGACCGGGATGCAGAATCAGCGCGTCCTTCTTGGCCAAGCGCATGCGCGCCTGGTTCAACTGATAGAGCAGGATGTAATCGCTTTGCGAAAGCGAAGGCTCGTGCAGGCGTTCCGTTTGCACGCGGAGAACGATAATGACGTCCGCATCTTCGAGAGCTTCTTCCACGCGATATACGCAACGAATCGAGGTGTTGGGCGGGCCGATTTTCTCCAGTTCGCGGGGAACCCACATGGCCGGGCCACACAAAGTGAATTTGCAGCCAAATTTACCGAGCAAGTGAATGTTAGAGCGAGCGACGCGCGAGTGGGCAATGTCTCCGAGGATGGTGACATTCAAATTGTTTAGCGAGCCCTTGCGATCGCGAATCGTCAGTGCGTCCAGCAGGCCTTGTGAGGGATGCTCATGCGTGCCGTCGCCGGCATTCACCACCGGAATTTCCAAATGCCGGGCCACAAAATCGGCTGCGCCCGAAGAAGCGTGGCGCATTACAAAACAATCCGGCTTCATGGCGTTGAGATTGTTCGCAGTATCTAGAAGCGTTTCGCCTTTTTTTAGGCTGGAAGCTTCGGCTTGCAGGTTCATAGTATCCGCGCCAAGCCGCGAAGCGGCGGTGCCGAAACTGAGCCGGGTGCGCGTGGAATTCTCGAAGAAAGCGAGCGCGACGGTTTTGCCGCGAAGCGTGGCGAGCTTCTTCAGGGGATGTTTCTGAATCTCTTGAAATGGTTTCGCCTGGTCGAGAATAAAGGTGAGTTCGTCCGCGGAAAGCGGTTCAAGCGCTAATAGGTCGCGAAAACGGTAGGTCACATTTGCACTCAAGTGCCTGCAAGCGGCGGGCGCAGATTCGGCTGGCCGCTCTTCTTGGAGGATATTCTACGCAAAGAAGCGGCAGTACGCAAAATGCGGATGGGGATTAGATGAAGGAACAGAAAGTGATAACGCGGAGGCGCAGTTCACAGAGTAAGGGAAAGAAAAATGAAGAGAAGATGCTTTTAATTTTCCACGCGGTCGACTAAGACTACGCGCTCTTCGTGATCGATTTCCTTGAGGCGGACTTCAACAATTTCCGTATCGCTGGTTTGTACGTTGCGGCCGACGAACTGGGCCTCAATCGGCATTTCGCGATGGCCACGGTCGATCAACACGCAAAGAGAAACGCGCTTGGGCCTGCCAAGGTCGAAAAGTCCATTCATCGCAGCGCGAATGGTGCGCCCGGTGTAAAGCACATCATCGACGAGAACCAGATCCATGCGATCGACAGAAAAGGAAATTTGCGAAGATTGCAGCACGGCTTGCGGAGCGACCTTGGAGAGATCGTCACGATAAAGCGTGATATCCAGCGTGCCCACGGGGACTTCTACACCGTCGATGCCACGCATGGCGTGCGCGATACGCTCGGCCAATGGAACTCCACGGCGGCGAATTCCGATCAAAGCCAGGTCGCGCGTGCCGCCGCTGGACTCCACGATTTGGTGAGCAAGCCGCTGAAGCGTCCGGTCAATTTCGGCCGCGGACATGAGCTGCAACTTTTCTACGATGCGCATGCGCGTAATGCTAGCACAAGTCGAAACGATTGATAATGTGGGGAGGCGGCAGGGTGATGGAGCAGCGTGCTAGACTTTCGCTATTACGAATCTGGCGCGGCCATTTATTCTTGAACCAAGGAACAGCCCATGAATTACTTCCGCAGAATGTCCACCGGGGTCCTGGGGATGATGCTCATTGCCACCTTTACGTGTGCACAGCGAGGGGGAAAACCCGCTGTCGCGAAACCGACTCATGCCGCGGCAGCACGGCCGAAATTGATTGTGATGATCGTTGTCGATCAGATGCGCGGGGATTACGTCGACAAGTTTCGGGGGCAATGGACCGGAGGGCTGAAGAGGTTGCTCGATGATGGAGCGTGGTTCCGCGAGGCGGCTTATCCATACGCCGCCACGGAAACCTGCGTTGGTCACTCGACGATTTCGACGGGATCCTTCCCCGCTGAGCACGGCATGGTCGCCAACGCGTGGTGGGACCGCGAAACGCAAAAAATGGTGACGTGCACGAGCGATCCGAACGTAAAGAATTCCGCCTACGCAGGAGCAACTACAAAGGGCGGAGATTCGGCGTATCGAATGCAAATGCCGTCGTTCGCGGAAGAATTGAAATTCCAAACTGGTGGGGCAACCAGAGTCGTAACATTTTCATTGAAGGCCAGGGCGGCAATCACGTTGGCGGGCCACAAAGGCGATGCGGCGACGTGGTTTGATTCCTCCACCGGCGCGTGGGTGACGTCTTCCCCTTATGGAACGATGCCCTTCGTCGAAGAGTTCGTAAAAAAACAGCCGGTGGCTGCGGACTTCGGAAAGACTTGGACATTGTTCCTGCCGGAATCCGCCTATCTCTACGGCGACAAGGCGCTTGGTGCGGCGGATGTCGATGGATGGACGGCCGGTTTCCCGCACCCGCTGAAGGGAAAGACAGGGAGCACCTCGCCCGATGAGGCTTTCTATGGGCAATGGTCGCTCAGTCCTTTCGCCGATGCTTATTTAACAAAAATGGCGGAGGCAGCAGTGGATTCGCTGGGACTGGGGAAAAGCGGCGCGACAGATTATTTGGGGGTGAGTTACTCCACGTTCGATTATGCGGGACATACGTTCGGACCGCGCAGTCGCGAAATCCAGGACGTTCTGGTGCGGCTGGATCAGGACCTGCAAGAATTGTTCGCGCATCTGGACAAGAAGGTGGGGCATGGAAATTATGTGGTGGCGCTCAGCGCCGATCACGGCGTGGCTCCCATCCCCCTGGATATGCAAAGTACGGGCGTGGATGCCAGCACGTTGAGTTTGCCTGCCGTAAAGGAGCACATCGAGAAGGCGCTGGAACCTTTCAACTATGCGAAGCCGGCGGTTGCGCGGATGGCCGGCAACGACATTTACTTTGCGCCGGGAATCTACGGCCAATTGAAACAGAACCCCGCCGCAATGCAAGCCGTGTTGGATGCAACGCTGAGTATTCCCGGCGTAGCCGCCGTGTTTCGCAGCGAAGATGTAAGCGGCGAAAACCTCAGTTTGTCGCAAGCGCACACGGCATTCGCGCTGAGTTATTTTGCGGGTCGAAGCGGCGACCTGTTCGTGCTGCAAAAGCCGTACTGGTTGACGACCAGCTCTGCCGAAGGAACGGGGCGACAGACCGGAACCGGACATGGCACTCCTTATTATTACGACCAACATGTACCGATCCTCTTGATGGGATTTGGCATTCAGCCGGGGGAATATTTTGAGGCGGTGACGCCAGCGGATATTGCGCCAACGTTTGGGGCGCTGACCGGGGTGACGCTGGCTTCGCGGGATGGGCACGTGCTGGCGGAAGCGCTGAAAAAGCAGCCACTCGTGAAGTAGCTTGTCCCCCCCGCAAAAGAGGAAGCAGATCCCTCGCTCCGCTCGGGATGACAATTGGAGTGGGATAACGACCGGGGGATATCAACCTGCGTGAACCAACAACGAAGGGCCAGGCAAACATAAGGAACGAGCCCGAGTTTTGAACAGGTTTCAGAGCCGGATTCCGCTCACCGTTCGAAGGGCTTCGTGCTATCCTCTGGCGACGTGAGCTCCCCTGGCCGCGTTGATCTCAGTGTACAAGTCGGCGCACTGCGTCTCCCTAATCCTATTCTTGCCGCCAGCGGAACCTTCGGTTATGGATTGGAATTCGCTCATCTGGTCGATTTCAACCGTATTGGTGGATTCGTCACCAAAGGGATTTCGCTCGAGCCGATCGAAGGCGCACCCTCCCCGCGTCTTTGCCAGACGCCTTCGGGAATGCTCAACGCAGTGGGATTGCAAAACGTGGGCGTGGAGGCATTCGCCTCAGAGAAGCTTCCACTGTTGCGTAAATACAACACCACCATCATCGTGAATGTTTTCGGGTATTGCCTGGAAGAATACGTCAGCGTAATCCAGAGGCTGGAAGATGCAGAGGGCATCGCCGCATACGAGCTGAACATCTCCTGCCCGAACGTGAAGAACGGTGGGATGCAGTTCGGCAGCAACCCTGCTCTTGTCGAGGAAGTAGTAAGGGCAGCAAAAAGCGTAGCCATCAAGCGGCCTCTGTGGGTAAAGCTTATGCCTCTTGTTACAGACATTGGACTTATCGCCAAATCAGCCGAAGGTGCCGGGGCAGACGCCCTGACTGTAGCCAACACTTACCCGGCAATGTCGGTCGATTTCCGAACCGGAAAGTCAAAATTAGGGAACCTGACGGGTGGTCTATCGGGCCCGGCGATCCGTCCAATTACGATGAAACTCGTCTGGGAAGCGAAGAAAGCAGTGAAAATTCCGATCGTAGCGCTCGGTGGCATCGAAAAAGTCGATGACATCCTGGAATATTTGGCCGTGGGCGCGTCGGCAGTACAGGTCGGAACGGCCAGCTTTACTGACCCAGCGATCAGTGAGGAATTAGCGATGGGATTGGCGCAAGCCATGAAAGACGCTAAGGTGTTAACTATCAGTGAGTTGAGGGAGAAAATAGCGGTAAATTTTGGTTGACATAATGCGGTGATTTGGCTACACTTTTCGAATGGTTCGTAGCAAAAAGAACACACTATGAGACGACCACTCTTTCTAGCTTGGGCCGCGATTCGATGGATACCGCTGATGTTCCTCATCGCGCCTGTCATGGAAGCCCCACTCGTAGCGCACTTGAGCGAGCCAGTGAAGCCCATCAAAACGTGGGTCGGCAACGCGAGCTGGTACGGGCCGGAGTTTGATGGCAAGAAGACTGCGAATGGTGAGAGGTTCGATGCGGAGAGCCTGACCGCCGCACATCCCAATCTTCCCTTTGGTTCTTGGGTAAAGATCGTAAACACGCGCAACGGCAAGTTTGAGTTTGTACGCATTAATGACCGGGGTCCCTATCAAGAAGGACGCGAAATTGATGTATCCTATCGCGTAGCCCGGAAGATTGGCCTGATCCACTCTGGTGTGAGCCAGGTGCGGCTGGAACTACTGCTGCTGCCGCCCAAGTCTCACCAGGTAGACGAAAGCCAGAACTAAAGCTTTCAGGGCCGACCCTGAACAGTGACAACCTTCGACGCCCATCCACGAAGCAGCTTAATCGTAGCCCTGGATTTCGATTCCCTTTCGACTGCCCTGCGATTTGCCGAGCAAGTTGCCGAACTGGTTGGCATGTTCAAAATTGGCAATCAACTATTTACTACGGCTGGGCCCGAGGCTGTCCGGCAAGTTGCGCGGCTCGGCACCGGAATTTTTCTCGACCTGAAATACCACGACATTCCTAACACTGTGGCTGGATCTGTTCTGGCTGCGGCGGCTCTGCCGGGCGTGCAGTTGGTAAACGTACACGCGCTCGGTGGCTCGGCCATGATGCAGGCGGCGGTGCAGGCAATCAGCGCGGGAGTGCCGATGGGCGAAGACCGGCCACGACTTCTTGCAGTTACCGTGCTCACCAGCATGGATAGCAAATCGATCCGCGAAGTGGGAATCGGTGGGCCTCCGCAAGCGCGAGTCTTGCAGTTGGCCAAACTGGCCAAGAAAAGTGGAGTCGATGGCGTAGTCGCTTCGGTACAGGAAGCGAAAGCAATTCGCAAAGCGTGCGGACGCGAATTTCTGATTGTGACCCCGGGCGTAAGGCCGAAAGACAAGAGCGCTTCGAGCAAGAACGATGATCAGGCGCGTACCGCCACGCCGCGAGAAGCGATCAAAGCTGGCGCGGATTTTCTGGTTGTGGGAAGGCCGATTCTAGCGGCAGCGGATCCACGCGCGGCTGTAGCGCAAATCGTGGAAGAGATTGCCGGCGCAAAATAATTTGTAAATCGAACTCGGAACTTAGCTAAAGTGAATGACTCAACTCTCCCAATCCCGCGAATCTGTGCTGAGTCAGTTGCAAGAGTCTGAAGAAGCGGCGGCGCAGTTAATTCTCGGAGTATCTCGCGCGCAAGGTAACTGGCAGCCCCAAGCAGGTAAATCCTGGAGTATCGTGCAGTGCCTGAACCATCTGTTTTTGACGAATCGACTCTATACAAGAGCTATGGCAGAAGTGGTTTTGCAGTGTAGCCCCAACAATCAGAAGCCAACCGCGGATATCCGGCCTGGATGGTTTGCTCGGTGGTTTGTCTCGCAATTGGAGCCACCGGTTCGTGTACGCTTCAAAGCTATCGCGAAAATTACTCCGGAAGTGACTGGTGACGTGGAGCAGGCGCTGAATCAGTTCGTGGAGTCGCACGCCGGAGTCCGTGACGTTCTGAATTCCTGGGACAAGGTAGACTTCAACCGTGTGCGTTTTCCGAGCCCGTTTGCGTCTTGGATACAGTTTTCTGTTGGAAGCGGGCTATTGAATATCAACGCGCATGACCGACGGCATATCTGGCAGGCGCAACAAGTCAAACAAGCGCCTGGATATCCGCAGGATTAAAATCATCTTTCCAGGCCACATTCAAAGATCTGGTGAACCCTTTGAAAAGCGTAATCGTTGGAACAGCGGGACACATCGACCATGGCAAGTCGTCGCTGGTGGAGGCATTGACCGGGACAAATCCGGATCGGCTGGAAGAGGAAAAGCGGCGCGGGATCACCATTGATCTGGGCTTCGCGTTTCTGGAAGAAGGCGGAGTGCGTTTTGGGTTTGTGGATGTGCCCGGGCACGAGCGATTCGTAAAGAACATGCTGGCAGGGGCCTGGGGCGTGGATGTGTTATTGCTAGTGATTGCGGCGGACGAGGCGGTAAAGCCGCAGACTCGCGAACACTTTGACATTTGTAAACTGCTGGGCGTGCAGCGGGGCGTGATTGCGCTGACAAAAATCGATCGCGTGGATGCGGATACGCAAGAACTTTCCCGCCTGGAAATCGAGGAGTTCGTGGAGGGCTCGTTTCTGGCGAAGGCGCCGATTGTGCCGGTAAGCGCGAAAACGGGAGCCGGACTTACTGAATTGAAGGCTGCGCTGTTGCAAGCGGCGAAGGAAGTAGCGGCCAAAGATCCGCGCCACTATTTTCGGCTACCGATTGACCGTTCCTTTTCCGTGAAAGGATTCGGAACGGTTGTAACCGGGACGCTGGTTGCGGGGAAAATCTCTACGGAACAAGAAGTGGAGCTGCTGCCCTGGGCGAAAAAATTGCGCGTTCGCGGATTGCAGACGGGCGGGAAGGCTGTGGAGCATGCGGAAGCGGGTCAACGAACCGCGGTGAATCTGGCCGGCGTGGAGCATACCGGGATTCAACGTGGAATGACCCTCGGGACACCGGGAAAGTTTCGCGGCTCGCGGAGAATTGATGTGCGGCTGGAACTGCTGCCGTCAGCGCGAACACTGAAGCATCGAGCACACGTTCATTTTCATTCCGGAACTTCGGAAACCGTGGGAGAGGTTTTGCTGTATGAGAGAGCGGAACTCGCGCCGGGAGAAAGCGGCCTGGCACAAATTCGTCTGCAGGAAGAGCTAGTGCTGGTTAGAGGAGACCGCTTCATCATCAGACAGTTTTCACCGGTCATAACCATCGGCGGCGGGATCGTGCTGGATTCTCAAGCGCGGCGACCTGCAAAGAAAGATACGGGACGCGTGGCTTTTTTGCAGACCATGGAGAAGGGTTCCCGGGAAGAAAGCTTGCGCGCGATCGCCGAACGAAACATTTTGGGAATAGCGATAAATGATGTGGTGGTGAGAACGGGGTGGCTCGAGAGCGAAATACAGAGTGCGTCTGAGACGCTCGCCAAGTCGAATCAGATCAGAATCGTATCGCGTGAACCGTTGGTGCTGTTTTCGACAAAATTATTCGGAGAGATTTGCGACAAACTGCAGGCACGTGTCGAGAAATTTCACAAAGAAAACCCGCTCGTTCCGGGAATGCCACGTGAAGAATTGCGCGCGATCCTTGGCAAGCGCGTGAGGCCCGAAACGTTTCAAGCCGCACTGGATGAATTGGCGGAGAAGAAAAGACTGGTAATACAGGGCGAACTCATCAAGAAACCTGGAACGGAAGTTACGCTGACGCCAGAAGAAGCAAAGGCCAAGGAGCAGATTGGCCAGGCTTTTCGGAAGGCTGGATTGACGGTGCCGTCGGCGAAAGAAGTCTTATCGCAATTGGCGATCGACAGCAGGCACGCGGAAAAGATTTTGCAAATACTACTGCGGGAAAAAGTGTTGGTGCGCGTATCTCCCGAGCTGATCTTTCATGAAGAGGCGCTGCGGCAGCTCGGTACCCTGTTGCAAAACTACAAGAAATCTAAAGGCGAGCGCATCGCCGTACCTGCCTTTAAGGATTTGACCGGAGTCACGCGGAAGTATGCCATTCCCCTGCTGGAATACCTGGATCGCCAGCGGGCAACACGGCGGGCAGGCGACGAGCGTGTTATCCTGTAGGACATCAAAGAGCATAGCTTTGCCGCGTAGCGTAGGCTACCCCACGTTGAAGAAAAAGCAGGCGAAGGATTGCTTGGAGGCAGTTCATGGGTGAATTTAGTATTTTCCACTGGCTGGTTGTTTTGGCGATCGTGCTGATTTTGTTCGGCGGTCGCAAGATTCCCGAGGTCATGAAAGGCCTCGGTGAGGGTATCCGTAATTTCAAAGACGGGATGGCCGGAGCTCAATCGTCGGGGCCGGCTACGGCTACATCCGTTGCGGCTCCAAGCGGGCTAACGGCCAAGTCAGGCAGCGGCCAAGTTTCGCTGAACTGGAGCGCCGGTGCTGCGGCGACCGGTTACAACGTGAAGCGTTCGGGCACCAGTGGCGGTCCGTACGCGCGCATTGCATCGATATCGGAGACCTCTTACACCGATGCGGGCTTAGCAGGCGGAACAACGTTTTATTATGTCGTGTCTTCTACCAGTGCTTCCGGTGAGAGCGACAATTCTGTAGAAGTGAACGCGACGATAGCCTGATTGACGCCTGGAAGTATTCGAGCAGGATTTGCAAGAGGGTGGCCATGTGCCACCCTTTTTTTTGCAGCGCGATGGAATTCGAGATCTTGGGTGCGGCGGAGTGCCGCACCTACGGCACTGGTTCTTCTTTATTTTGCCGGGATGGACAGCCTATTGAATCTCACAGTTAAGTTCTACCCGCCGCTGGTAAGCAGAATGGCGAGCTTCATTGGCTCTGACGGTTGTCGCGAGGATATCAACAGAGCCCGGTAAGTCCTTCAATAAGTTTGCACACCGCACCGCAACGCGTGCAACCTTTCATTGCCATGAAGGGAACAGCGACCCGTCATTCACGCGGCGCACACGCGTGAATCGTGCTTCCACAGGTGGGGATTGTGTCGTTCTGAGCACAGGCATGACACAACGGTCGTGTCCAGTACACCCAGCTGAATCATCGCGAAGTGCAAAGCACAGGAACCGCTGACAATCTCAAATGCGACGACCCCGAAAGGGTGGCAGCGGCTTTTGTGTTTTTGCTGGAAGCCGAATCGATTGACAGAGCGACGATGTGCGTGTGCATTCGCTGGGATTGGCGGAATGGCCGAGGTCGTAGAGCAACGCACCACGTCAGCAAATTAGTACGAGAGTACTGACCGGTGGGTGCTTGCTGAACGGCGTCTCCGGACCGACAATATAGTCGTTGACCCACGCCTGTTGACCTACAAATGCTGTTCAGATATGGTGTTCACTCTCCGGTTATAGCTGGCGTCGCCGTTAGGTTTCTGACTGCATTATACTCCGCGATTTGCTCGTCCTCTCTTTGAGTTATGGGGCAAGGGAGGAAAGGTTTTGCAACCCTTGTACGAAGCCTTGTCTCCCCACGGCGTAACTCTTGCGAACATTCAGGTCAGTGCAGCTATGCCTGATGCGTCAGGAATTGTATTCACAATCGCCATACCCGGAAACTCGTCGCTGAAAGTCGCTTTTGACCGTATGGAATTCGTTCTGAATAATTGTACGGAAGAGTTTTTTCAATCCATCCCTAGATTGTTGCGCAACTGCACTGCTTGGATTAAGCATCAAGTCCCTGATTTTAGATTCGGTTCTCATTATTTCGGTTACTTCTGTCACGCCTTCGTGAAGGATTCAACTGCGAAAGAAATTTTGGACACAATAAGCCCAATGTCCTTGAAGTCAGCCGGAAGCAGTCTTGGCAGTGGGACGATTTTCCACTACTACGAAGTGGACAAAAATTGGCAGGTCCGGATTTTATTCGACCATTCCCCTGCGGTAAATTAGTCGCGGTTCGTAAGCGCTTTGTCTTTTATGTGATAGAATCCCGCGCACGGAGGGTTCCGCAATCCGTGGGAAGCAGGTACGAGAGTTACGAACGCCCCCTGAAGGTGCCGGTCCCGACGCCTGATTGGTTAACCGCTATCTTCAGCGGCATTCTCGCTGTGACCGCTGTGGGCGCACTGTCGTAGAGGAACAAAAATGGGCAAGGAATCATTAGAAGCACTTATCGCAATGCTGGACAACTGGGCAGCGTTCTTCACACTCCTGGTTGTTGTCGCTGTCGGCGGCGAGTTGATTGTGCACGTGATGCAATCACGTGCCAACAAAAAGCTTTCAGTGCGCGCGGCGCACGCTCCCGTGTGGAGTTTTGTCGCGTGTCGCTGTATGATGCGGGCATTCTAGCCGCCTTGCGCTCCACCTTTTCGGGATTACACCTGCGCCTGGCGCAGAGAAAGCTTCTGAGGGAATAGCATGAAAAAAGTACTACTCGGTTTTGGTTTGGCTCTCACCCTGGCTTTGCCCGCATCGCCGCAAGACAAAGAACAGGACCGCGTCGAAAATGCAGGAACAGTGATGAAGGAAATCCTAAACGCTCCCGATGGCATTCCGCAGAGCGTTCTGGACAAGGCCGATTGCGTGGTGATTCTGCCGTCTGTTCTCAAATTCGCGATCGGCATCGGCGGCAGCTACGGCCGCGGCCTGATGACGTGCCGAGGCGGGAGCACATTTCAAGGTAAGTGGGGCGCTCCGACAATGATGGCCCTGGAAGGGGGAAGCGTGGGACTGCAATTGGGCGGCAACGCCACGGACTTTATCCTGCTGATGATGAGCCCGCGTTCCGCAAAGAGCGTGCTAAGCAGCAAGGTGAAGATCGGGGCAGATGCTTCAGCAGCGGCAGGTCCGGTGGGGCGCGCGGCATCGGCGGAAACCGATGTCACCCTGCGGGCTGAAATTCTTTCGTACTCGCGGTCTCGCGGATTATTTGCTGGAGTTTCGCTTGCGGGCTCCACGCTTCGAGCAGACAACGGTGCGAACGAGAATCTTTATGGCAAGAAGGTCACAGCATCGGACATCGTATTCAAGAATGCGGTGCCGGTCCCAGACAGCGCCAAGACTCTGCTGGCCACGCTCCAGAAGGCATCACCGGTGAATAAGAGCAAGGGAAATTAGGCTCGGTAACCCTGGTTGAACGCTAGCCAGACAAGTACGCTGATACCTCAGTCTCCGGTAACCCGACACTATTGGCCAAACTCTTTGATCCTAGGGCTCTTACGCGCGAATCAAGTGCAAACAGATTTTGGCCGGTAATTTTTTTACTTATCAAGAGTTAGAGCTGTGCCCTGTATATTGCTCGCGAGAAGCCCGTCTTTAGTCCCTTACCTGGTCCCAAGAATTTCTCGTTGGTAGGTGGGCTGTATCGGTCGGTTATCTGCTGGATACAGTTTAGCGAATGAGGCCAATTGGTGCGGCGAAAGAGTGGCCGTCGATTTCAAGACATACCAGGTTACACCTTCGGTGCACGGTGGCGTGGTGAGAGACCCGGAGAAGGTGTAGTAGCCAAGAGCCGCAGGCAGAAGGTCTTTTGCGTTGACGGACACATCGGTAAGAGTGACTGTCTTTTCCTTTTCTTCAGGGATGTGTTTCCAAAGCGTTTCCAGCAGCGGATTAGGAATACCTTTCTTGAACAGCACCGCAACTACGGCCAGGTGACCTTCGCCATCCGCATGCACCAGGTGGGCGACCATGTCGAATTTCTGGCCGTTGATATGTTCTTCGCTGGGATGATGAAAGTGGAATTGCGTCAATTTATAGACCTTGTCGCC
>DASXIT010000193.1:0-2323 GCA_036497825.1 Candidatus Acidiferrum sp. | reverse complement strand
AGCCACTATGTCGGCCAAGGCGAACAGAGCACTCTCTGCATAATCCTACAATGTGATCTCAATCAGTGTCGGTCCCTCATTTGCCAATCCATTCTGTAATGCTTTTCCGAAAGCTTCCAACGAGGTAACTCTAGACCCAGGAACTCCCATTCCTTTAGCCAGCCCAACCCAATCCAGATCCGGACGGCCAATTTCAAAAAGACTGAGCGCCCGCGGTCCAGGATCTCCAACACCTAAATACGAGAATTCCCGCTTCAAAACACCATATGTTCGATTTGCGAAGATCACTGTGGTTACTTTTAGGCTTTCTCTAGCCATTGTCCAGAGCGCTTGTGCGGTGTACATCCCGCTCCCATCTGCTGATAAGCACAGTACCCGACGATTGGGGCAAGCCACAGCGGCTCCGACTGCCATCGGCATTGCAATCCCTATGGACCCTCCTGTGTTTGCTAGCCAATCGTGTGGTGGACCCGCTTTTGTTGCTGCCATCATGCCGTGGCCCGAGGTCATTGACTCATCGACGACAATCGTGTTCTCAGGCAAAAAAGCTGCAACCGTATTAGCCAAACCCAACAAAGTAATTGCACCGCTTGGCGCAGCCGGTTGATTCAATCTTTCCACGTTTCCAGAAGATTGTTTGAGGTCTAAAGCAGCCGAAAGTGATTTCAATCCTGCAACCAAATCTTCCCCTGGTCGAGCCAAAGTATGAACATCGGTATCCGGCGCGGTGGGTATGCTGTTTTTGCCGGGCGCGGCGAAATAGGAAACCGGTGCCGACGCACCCGCCAATATGATCTGCCGGAACTCCTTCAGTCGTTCGACGGCCTGCTCCAAAACATAAGGAATTCGTTCAACGAGCGGCCTGCCCGCTCCTCTCTCCATTCGCTTGAATGGATAGGGAGAAAGAAGCACTGCGTTTGTGGCCGTCGCGATTCGCCCCGCCTCCTGAAGCCCTTTGCCGTAAAGTCCCTCTCCACCGAGTAGGATGGCGGTTCGTGTTCCCGAGCGAAGCATGGCCGTTGCGCGCTCCACTGTCTCGTTGCTCGCTACCGGAGGTTTCGCTAGGGCCGGAAAAGCGCGAACACTTCCCCCCTCACTCCATGCAACATCAGCGGGAACGATGAGTGTGGCGATTTGTCCGGGTGCAGTTCTAGCGGCGATGATTGCATCGACTACATCGTTAGGAATTTCCGAAGCAGCGCAGGAAGTCCGAACCCAGTTCGAAAAAGGCCGTGCGATCCCTTCAATGTCAGACGTAAGTGGTGCGTTATGTCGCAAATGATAACTGGCGTGCTGCCCAACGATATTGACAATCGGTACGTGGGCGCGGCCGGCATTGTGAAGATTTGCTAACCCGTTCGCTAATCCCGGGCCGAGATGGAGCAAAGTGCATGCGGGCTTCTCAGCCATTCGTGCATACCCATCTGCGGCCCCAGTCACCACACCCTCAAACAGACCCAAGATGCAGCGCATGTTTGGTTGCTTATCAAGAGCAGCAACCAAGTGCATTTCCGAGGTCCCTGGATTCGTGAAGCAGGTGTCCACACCACCGGCGATCAGCGTCGAAATTAAGCTCTCTGCTCCATTCATCGCAATTCACGCCCCTGAACTGTTTTTGAACTGCAACTTACCTGTTGAGTTCTAACTATTCTGAAATATCTTCACAATGGGCCTTGCATATTTCCTAGCGATTTCTCGCAAGGCATCAATATGCTTTCAAGATAGCATTCGGCGGTTCGTTCCGTGGACCGATTTTCAGCAATATGGTTCGAGAATGAGGGAGCGATTTAGCAGGCAGCGTCCGATTCAGCGATGTACCGAGACAAAATCGGGGCAAGCAAGGCGAAGTTTGTTCCAATCATTTCTATATGATTGCCTTTCATGGTTTCGACGTCTAACTTTTCCACCAAATGCGCCCAAACAGCCCGTGCGTCCGCTGGGAAATTCGTTACGACTTCCGCCCTTACAAATTTTATCGGCCCATCATAAAAACTAGGTTCGTAACTTTTCAGAGCCGAATAGGCTCCTTCTTTTTCTAACTCACGCGATTTGGCCAAACTCTCTCCCAGATTTCTATCTCTTGCCACCGGCCGATTCACTCTCGAAGAATATCGAATACCCAATAAGTTCGTAATCTTTCGCATCGAAAGCCGCGAATACAGTCTCACTCTTTGCGCGAACTTCAATTGAGTCCGGTAAGGATATGAGTCGACGAGCACCAACAAGCCAACGTTCTCACCGCTGGCCAGTAGTCTGCGCGCAACTTCAAGCATGATAATCCCGCCCAGCGAGTATCCGATCAGCAAGTACGGCCCCGCTCTTT
>DASXIT010000192.1:0-24955 GCA_036497825.1 Candidatus Acidiferrum sp. | reverse complement strand
GCGAATTCGAGCCAAGCCTGTTCGCGCCGTGCACCGACACACAGGCAGCTTCGCCCAGCGCCATCAGCCCCGGAACAAATCCTCGAACTTCTTGTCTCCGGTCCCCAGGACCGCAAGCAAAACGTCTTCTTGCATCAATTCATTGGCAATTTCCGCGATCAAGTCAAAACCCTTTTGATCGGCGAACCGCGAAACAATTCCCATAATCGGTCGATTCGGATTGTCTCTCAGCAATTGCAGTTCATCTATCAGCGCATCTTTGCAGACGCGCTTCCCGGCCATATTCTTGGTAGAAAATTTCGCGGAGATTAGCGTGTCTCTATCCGGGCTCCAAGCCGAATAGTCCACCCCATTCAAAATTCCCACCAACCGATCCGCTCGCGAACGGATCACCCCATCCAGTCCAAACCCGTATTCGGGCGTTTGGATTTCCTGTGCATATTTGCGGCTCACCGCAGTCAGGTAATCCGCATAAATCAGCCCACCCTTCAGGAAGTTGAGATTGCCAAAGAACTCGATGGCCCCAGGATGAAATAAGGCCGTGGGAATTCCTGCTCGCACCATCTCTTCGCGAGGAAAAATGCCGTGGTATCCGATGTTGTGAATCGTGAAAACAACCGGAAGGTCTTTGGTTATCGGATCATCGGCATAAGAGGTCCGGAGCAGCACCGGAATCAACGCCGTTTGCCAATCATGGCAGTGGATCACGTCGGGCGGCCAGACTTGCTTGGCAAGCTCAATCGCCGCGCGGCAAAATTCCGTGTAACGCTCGGCATTGTCGGGATACTCGCGGATTTTGTCGCCGTAAAGCCCCTCGCGATCAAAATACTCTGGATCATCGAGAAAGAAATAGCGCACTCCGTGGAACACGGAACCATTGCTGATCGCCGGGAAACGCAGCTTTGCACCCAGCGCAATTGTGACGCTTGGCAAAGTCACTTTCGACGTTTTTATGCCGCGATAACGGGGAAGAAAGACCGCCACTTCATGGCCCAACCTGACCAAAGCTTTGGGTAGTCCTTCAATGACGTCGGCAAGCCCGCCTGTCTTGGCGTAGGGCAAGGCTTCGGAGGCAACAAAGAGAATTCGCATCAGGTTCGGGCCAATTTCTACGCTAACGGAGAAAAGGCCGAAGCGTCAAGCAGGCCAATTCGCATGGTTTTCTGAACCTACTCACCTTCGCGTAGACGGCAGGTACTGCTCCTGCCGAACCATCCATACCGTTCCTTTCTCGCCCTTGCGCTACACTCTTTAGCAATGGCACGTCAGAAACTTGGGCAACATTTTTTGAGCGATCCTGGGTGGCGAGAACAAATCGCTCGCGCCATACATGTCTCTCCTCATGCTGCCGAGATGAAGCCCAGCGTTGGCACCCAAGGCTATTGCTGGATTGAAGTCGGCGCTGGTCATGGGGAAATGACGCAACATCTCATCCGCAGCGACGTGCCCGTTTATGCCGTTGAACTGGACCCTCCACTCGTCGAGCGGTTAAAGAAACTTGCCGCGAAACATCCTAATCTCGCAATTGTCTCTGGGGATGTGCTGCAAACTGATCTTCGCACTTTAAGCGCAGGCCGCCGCATTCATCTCTACGGCAATCTCCCCTACTACATCACTTCGCCCATACTTCATCATTTCTTTTCGTTTGCAGATTTGATCGACGAAATCCACATCGTCATTCAGGAAGAAGTCGCAGAGCGGCTTAGCGCAAATCCTGGCAGCAAGGCGTATGGCTATCTCTCCGTCGCCACGCAATTCTATACGCGGCCAGAATTCGTCTTTCAGATTCCGCGCATCGCCTTCGACCCGCCGCCGCAAGTGGCTTCCGCTTTGGTCAGCATGCGCTTGCCCGGCGCCAACGCCAACATGGATTTGCCGGATGGTGATGCCTTCCTGGAATTCGTGAAGACCTGCTTTGCGCAAAAACGAAAGACCCTGACCAACAATTTTCGCAGCATACTAAAACCAGAGCAGACTCGCGCGGTCCTGCAAAGTTTGCACATCAGAGAAGATGCCCGAGCCGAGCAATTAAGCATCGCTCAACTAGCCGCTTTATTTAAGGCTATTTCTTCAGCGCGGAAAGCAAGCGGTCCGGATAATCTGACATAATTCCATCGACTCCCGCGGCCGCCAACAATCTCATATGTGCTGGATTATTGATCGTCCAGCAAACGACCTGCAGATCACGCTTGTGGGCTTCCGTTAACAAATTCGGCGTGACCAGATCGCCCTTCACGGCCAATTGCCGCGCACCAATCTGCTGCGCTTTCTCAAACGGATTTTCGATCTGGCCATCAAACAGCAGTCCCGTCATCAGCGTGGGTTCAATTTTTCGCAGCCCTTGCAGAATCACTGGGTCAAACGAAATAATGACGGCACGCTGAATTTCTCCCGAATCGCGTAGCGCGCTGATCAGGGCATGCTCGCCGCCCCAGAAACCATTCGGTTTCAGCTCCAGGTAAAAAACCACATCGTTCTTGCGCCCAAATTCCAGGATATCCAAAAGCGTAGGTACACGTTCACCCGTAAATTCGCTGCCAAACCACGAACCTGCGTCGAGCCGTCGAATCTCCGCCAGCGTCATGTGCTGCACTGCGCCCTGTCCGGTGGTGGTGCGATTCACGGTTTCATCGTGCAGCGCGACAAAATGCGCATCGCGTGTCAACTGCAGATCAGTTTCAATAAAGGTTGCGCCCAAACTTACGGCACGACGAAACGCCGCCATAGTATTTTCCGGCGCATGTCCGGACGCGCCTCGATGAGCTATTGCCAGCACCCTGTAGAGTTCCTCCGAGACAATCCTCGTGAAGTTTCCGAATTACACTCGCAGTCCTTGTCGTATGCTATCACGCAGGCCGCAATCCATCGCTGGAACGAAATCACTTCGTGCGTGACAATACATTAGCACTTCAACTGGTGCGCCAAATGACCACTAAATACCTTCTTATCGCGTCGGGTCTTACGCTGTCTCTGTTGCTTTCCAGAGGCACTATCCACCGACAATCTTCATCAAACCCCAAATCTTCCAAGGTGGAAGTCTCGGAACCGTTTAGTCACGCGTTGCGCCACCAACTTTTGATGCTTCCCTACTATTCGGTCTTCGATTCGATTGATTTTTCTATCTCGGGCAATACCGTTACTCTCACGGGTCAGGTTCTTCGCCCCACCCTGAAAGCGGATGCGGAAGCGGCAGTAAAAAGCCTTGAAGGCGTTGGTAATGTTGTGAACAAAATTGAAGTGCTTCCTCGCTCGGCCACTGACGATGAACTGCGACGCGACGTCTATCGCGCCATTTTTGAAGATCCAGAATTGGCCAAGTATGCAGTACAGCCGGTTCCTTCAATTCACATCATTGTCAAGAATCGCGCAGTCACACTCGCGGGTAAAGTGGATAAAGAAACGGACATCGCGCTCGCCTCCAAGGAAGCTGCGAAAGTCCAGAATGTTGCCGGCGTCCAGAACCTCTTGACTGCGCGTAATATCAATGCACCGGTAAAGTAGAAAAACAATCGCGTCTCAAGCAAAATGAAAGATTGGGGGACGAACGTGGCACAAGCAAAAGATCCGTATTCCAATCATGGAGACTCGCGAGACACTCCGGCGCGGCAGAAACTCGTCGCCCTTCGCACTAACCTTCTCAAACTCCACAAAACTCTTCTCGACATGGAACGCCGCGAATACGAAAAACTCCATGGCCAGGTTAATGTTGGTGAACTCTTCAGGCTTGTTGTGGACGATCCGCAATTTGCATGGCTGCACAGCATTTCTGAGTTCGTCGTGCGCATCGACGAGATGCTCGCGGGAGAAAAAGAAGTTACCGATGTTGAGTCTCGCGAGGCCATGTCTCTCGCGCGTAAAATGTATTTGCCGTCAGAAACTGGTGACGGCTTCCAAAAACAATATTTCGACGCCATCCAAAAAGATCCGGCAGTTGTCATGGAACACGCCGAATTGGTGCGCCTGTTTAGCAACGAGCCAACCGACTCTGAAAGCTAGCGCGTCAAGATCATCAAGCTCCAGAAAACTCCCCTAATAGCGTCAGCTTGGCCTAAACTAACGGATATGAAGGCGCAGCAGGCCTTGTCCCTGGCGAAAGTGGAGGGCAAATGCACAAATTGTTAGCCCGTAAAACGAAACGGTCTTTGCTCGCTCTTTTGTCGCTATTACTTTTTGCGATGCCTGCGACGGCCAAGATTGTCGTAGATTTTGACCCGAGCATTGACTTTTCCAAATTCAAAACGTTTGCCTACATCGGCGGTGTCGACAGTCTGGTTATGCTACAAATTAATCCGGATCTGATCAAAAATCGTGTGCATCGCGCCGTTGCGCGCGAATTGACGCAAAAAGGATTGCGCGAAGTACAGCCAAACCAAAACCCGGATCTTGTGGTCCGCTACTGGGCAAACACCCAAACGGAATTGGCTGCAAGCGCCAGTGCCAACTGGGGTCCCTATGGGCCTTTCGTCGATTCGTATTGGGGATTTTGGTTTAACAACATCACGACGATGAGCACGCGGACCGGCTCTCTACAAATTGACTTAATCGATCCCCACAAGAAGAGCCTGGACTGGCGCCTGTACATCATGGATACCATTTCAAACTCGGATAAAGTCTGGAAGGAAGTTGACAAACAAATCACCAAAGGCTTTGAAAGCTTTCCCCCGTCACCAAAAGAAGTAGCAGAAAAGCAGAAAGAGCGGGAAGAACATAAACCGGCAAAAACAGATACTTCTTTTCAATAATTGTCGTGCGTAAGGGTTTTCGAGCTTGGTTTAAAAATCTGAGGAGGCAACCATCATGGCAAAGAAGCTTGATAAATATGAGGAAGTTGGAAAGAAAGTGGGCAGCGCGATTGGCAAGGCCGACCGCAAAGCTCATCAGATCGCTAAGGAAGCTAGAGAAGAATTGATTGCCATCTCAAAACATGTGGAACAATTGAAAAAGCAACTAGCCAAGTCAACCAAACGTCTGCAAAAATCTCTCAAGGCGTAGATATCTTTTTTAATTAGACGCTTTCTAAGGACTGGGAAGGATTCCGCGACAGTTCTTCTGAGTCTGCGGTAGCTTCCTGCCCGGCAATCACAAAGCTCGCATTCACCGTCGTTCCGCCCGCCCCGGACTTCACGTCCAGCGTGCCGCCCTGTTCGCGTACCCGCTCCCTCATTCCAGCCAGGCCAATTCCAACTTTCGATCCATCCGCACTGAATGCCGCTAGCTTTTCCGACGGTATCCCAATGCCAAAATCGCGAACGCACAGCGTCACGGCTTCAGACGTGGCTCTATAAGTTACCTCCGCCCTTTTACTTTGCGAGTGGCGGTGAATATTCGTCATGGTTTCCTGCAGCACCCGAAACAATGTCAACTCCAGTACGCGAGGCAATCTCCTCGGGTCATCCGGAATGTTTACATCAACATGAATATTCGTCCGTTTTGCGAATCCCTCAATGAACCAGCGCGCCGCCGTCGCGAAGCCCATCTCATCCAGGAGCGGTGGGTGTAACAAATGTGAAATAGTCCTCGTTTCGGTCAGTGTTTCGGTAACAATCGCCTGCAATTCTTGCAATCCCTTTTCGCCTGGGTGCTTTCGGATCAGTTGATCGGCCAATATTTTGGCCGCCGTCAAATTCTGCCCCAGGCTGTCATGAAGCTCGCGCGAGAATTTTCTCCGTTCTTCATCCTGCATCGTCATCACCAGAACGCTAAGGCGTTGCGAGTTGGCTTCCGCATTCGTACGTTGTCTCAATTCCCTTTTCAATCTTTGATAGTAAGTGAACAGAAGCAAGATCGACAACGAAAACACGAGCAGGAGGATTATCAGCACGGTGAAAAACAGTTTCGAAGTTAAAGTTGCCCTCTTTTCCAGAAGCTGCTCTTCGTCATCTTTCATCTCATCGGCAATCGCTGCGGACTCGAAGGAAGCTTTCACTACCTCCATGCTATTAGCTGCCTGTTCCAATGGAACTGATCTTCCCTCCTCCTTTGCCTCGATCGAAGATTCCAGAACCGCCAAACGTGTATCCGCAGCCGCTTCCAGTCGCTGGCAGGCAGCCATCTGTTTCGGGCTGTCGGAAACCAAAGCGCGCAACATGGCCAGTTCCGCGTGCTCCTCTGCGCGTGCAGACTCAAATTCCTTCACGAACGATGTATTTCCATTTTCCAGGAAGGCCATGCGGTAACGGCCTGCCTTGGCTAGATTCGAGGTTACCGCGTCAATGGTAAGCAAAACATCGTAGGTATGGCGAACCAGATTCTCCATATAAAATAAACGGTAAATCAACCACGATGCACTGAACGCGCTCAGCAGCAAGAGAGCAAGTGCGAGGAGAAATATCCCCCTTGGGTCTTTGGCGGAAGACATGGCTTCCTCCTAACCGGATTTCGACTAAGCATTAAGCTGGCGCGGTAGCTCTTACGTTAACCTGACTTTGCAATGGCGTAAAGTCCTGAATCGTCTCTATATGGATTCTTACATTCCACTTGCTATTCAGTGGGCCGGAAGGCATCTTCATTCAGAATAGACGTAAGAGCTTCGGTAAATAGTTTCACCTCATCTTCAGAAAAAATCAGGGGTGGGCGAAGTTTAATCACATTGTGATGTGGTCCATCGATGCCTGCAAGAATTCCCGAGTCTCGCAAGCGCTCCACAATATAAGAAGCCTGTTCAGGCGCGGCCGCCCGCGTCTCTCGCGAATCAACCATATCAATTCCCAGAAATAGCCCTGTCCCTCGCACGTCACCAATGACGGAATAGCTCTTCTGAAGCAATTTCAGTTCCTCAATCCACTGGGTACCAACCTCTAGTGCATTCTGCTGCAACTTTTCATCACGCAATACATCGAGAACCGCCAATCCTGCCGCACAGGCCACGGGATTCCCGCCAAACGTGCTGAAGAATTCCATCCCATTGTAGAATGATGCCGCAATCTCTGGCGTGGTCACCACTGCAGCTAATGGAAACGCGTTACCAATTGGTTTGCCAAACACCGCGATATCTGGCACCACTCCCTGCGTCTCGAAACCCCAGAAATGTGTCCCCAAGCGTCCAAAGCCAACCTGCACTTCGTCCGCAATGCACACCCCTCCTGCCGCACGAACGTGTTTGTACACTTCCCGCAAATAGTCTGGAGGGAAAACAATTTGCCCGGCCACGCTTGGCAAGGTCTCTGCGATATACGCGGCCACTCCTCGCCCTTCTCTTTTCAGTCTTTCGCAAATCTCGCCGACGTGCGCGGCATATTTTTTCCCCAATTCTGCTTCCCCGCGCCGGTACATCCCGCGAAACTCATCCGCGATCGGAGCCACATGTACCCACGGCTTCTGCCCTCGCCCTCCCGGCCCATTAAATTTGTACGGACTGATATCGATCAGGGTCGTAGTGTGTCCGTGGTATGCGTGCTCCAGCACGATTACGTCTTCCCTACCCGTGTGCGTGCGCGCCAATCGCAAAGCCAATTCATTCGCTTCGCTGCCGGAATTCACGAAGTAGCACACTCGCAATGGTGCCGGCAGCAAGCTCGTCAGTCGCTCCGCATACTCATTCGCTTTGTCGTGCAAATAACGGGTATTCGTGTTGAGCACCGCGAGTTGCTCTTGTGCCGCGCGCACTACCCGTGGATGCGAATGCCCAACCAGCGGAACATTGTTGTACACATCCAGATATGCTCGACCCGTGTCGTCATATAGATATTGACGCCACCCCTTCACAATTTTTAGGGGACGGCGATACGAAATACTCAAATTCTGCCCGAGCAGCTTGCGCCGGGCAGAAAGAGTTTGTTCGGCAGTAGGTGTTTTTTCAGGAAACCGTTCTTCAGGAATGCCAAGAATCAAATTGGGATCTGGTGAGAGGCTAGTCCACACAGCGCGCTCTGATGGGAAAGCTACGCCTGGAAAGTCCGTTCCAAGATCACATAGATCGAGAATGATCTGCAAATGCAAATGGGGAGTCCACCCTCCGTTTTCGTTCGCCTTTCCGATGCGCGCAAAGGCTGCTCCTTTTTCAATTTTTTGTCCCGGCCTAAGTGTCGCAAGCGAATCCTCGGACAAATGTCCATACAGCGCAAAAAACTCAACGCCCTCCTCGGGTTTATGTTGCAAGATCACAACTGGACCGTAATCAAGCATCGCTTTGTTATTCGCAAATGCATGCACCGTCGCATCAAATGGCGCGGACACCGGCGTGCCCGCTCCGCCAAAAAGATCGATGCCCAAATGAATCGTGCGCCGTTCTTCAATCGGACTGCCGCTATCACCGAACAGTGGCGAGGAATAGAACGGCCGCGCTTCATCATAGCGACCAACCGCCACGCTCGCCTTTCTCTCTTCCAGCAGCGCGCGAAGTTTTTGCGTCAGCATCGGCTCGCTCAATTCAGCAAGATTCGCGGGAAGCAACGTACTGCCAACACTCAGATCCAGCACCTGTACCGAACGATCTTGCAAGCTCTGCGGAATCACACTGCCAGCCTGGTGCGTATTTTCTGCCAGCCATCGAGTGACCTTCCCGTTCTGCGCCACGGCCGGCAATCCACACGCTACCCGAAACGTATATTGCGCAAATCGCGGATGAATTTTCGCCAATCGCTCCAAAGCCCCCCATGCTGGGGCTTCCGTCACCGTCACATATGCATCATCCGGCACCAGTGATTGACGATTCGCAGAATTCACTACGCTCACCGCCAGCCGCGCGCAAAGCAGCGGAAACATCACCCCAAGCTCATCTTCCGACAGTGGCGAAACCCGATGGTATCCAGCCAATACAGACGAAGCAGCCTGCAACGTATCCTTTTGCCCCAACAACGCATACGCCGCGGCAATCGCCGGCTCCGCCACCGTAATCGTTTCATGCATATCTCCGAAGTCGATCAGTCCAACCACTTTGCGGGGCTGCGGCCAAGGCGCGCTCACCAGGACGTTGTGATCGTTGGCATCGCCGTAAATAACACCGCGTCGCAACCTTCCCAAACGCGGCACCACTTCTTCTTCGAACAGTTGCAGAAATCCTTCCACCATCTTTCGGCGGCCCGCATCTTTGACGCAGGAAAGAAAATCGCGTGCCCACAACGATCGAGTAACATCCCATTTCAATTCGCGCTTGGCGGCGGTATGAACAAAATCCTGCAACGCCAAATCTATTTCCGCCAGAAATCTCCCCAGGCTTTCGAGCAGCTCGGGAGATCGCGGATTCGCCTCAGCAAGCACAGTACCCTGCAAAAAACTGAGCAACCAAACCAGCCGCTCGGTACCGTCCTCGATTTTGACTTTGCTGTACAACTCGCCCTGCAAATTTCGCACGACTCTCGGCAACAAAAGGTGCGGCGCCCGTTCCGCTAGATGCGCCAATGCCCGGCACTGCGCGTCCACAAACGCCGCTTCACGCAACGGATGCATGATTTTCAGCACAAACTCGCGCGAGTCTTTTGCCACTGCATGAAAATTGTCGTCGTATTCACCGGGAAGGGGCCGTACATCCGCATCCAAACCATAGAGATCCCGCGCAAGTTGCGCTGCCGCCACAACGGACGTCGGAGCCGCTACACGCGATTCAGGCATCATGGCCAAAATTGTATCGGGGCCGGACTGGTTCGTCCAATTTTCTACGCCGGGAAATTCCGTGAAACTATTCCAGAATCCCGCAAAATGATAATATCTGTCAAAGAGCAATTCCTACGCCCAAGCTCGCTGTGTCAAAGATTGTTCGGCCAGGGAAAACAAAAATATTGAGAGTTCAGAGGGGTCCAATGAACACGAAGAAAGTACTTGTTACGTTATGCGCAGCTGCTCTCCTTCTTATAGGCTGCGAAAAATCCGCTCCTACAAACAGCTCACAAACTGCCACAGCGCAACAATCACCTTCGGCAACTCCTGACTCAAATTCGGCTAACAATTCTTCTTCGAACACCCAAACTCAGCCGGGCCAGCCTCCCATGCAAGCACAGAACGCTCCTGCACAGCTGCCCGCACCCCCGCCGCCACCTCCACCACAACCCATCGTGATTCCGGTGGGAACCTCAGTGCCAATCATCTTGGGGCAAAAGGTTGATTCCCGCGTGGACACCGCCGGCGAAGAATTTTCTGGTTCTCTCGCTTCAAGTATTTCCGTCGATGGTCAGGTGGCGATCGCCAAGGGCGCATCGGTGACCGGCGTCATCACCAAATCGAAAAAGCAGGGCACCTTTAAAGGTGAAGCAGACTTGGCGCTTATGCTGACGGGTATTCACGCTGGTAGCAAGGCTTACCCCATTTCTTCCAGCACCTGGGCCCAGACCGTAAAAGGTAAAGGCAAACGCACTGGTATTATGACTGGGGGCGGCGCGGCAGTCGGCGCACTGATTGGCGGTCTGGCGGGAGGCGGCAAGGGCGCCGCTATTGGCGCAGGCGTAGGGGCTGGAGGCGGTCTGGCGGCTTCGGGCGCAACAGGCGGAGAGAATGTGACGTTGCAACCAGAGACCAGGCTTAATTTTAAACTGGTCAAGTCCGTGACAATCGATCCTGCAGACCTCCCAGTTCAGCAATAAAAGCGAAAAAACGAAAGGGCCATCGCTGTTAGAGCAATGGCCCTCTTTGTTTGGATTGAAATTCTTAATTGCTGATCAAGCCCAGTCTAATGCTCCCTTTTTATATAACCAGACGTATCCAATCAGCAGTATCCCCAGGAAGACAAACATGGAGACCAGCGCGAAGGCTCCCATATGCACAGCAACCCATCCCTTAAATAAAATTGCCCAGGGAAACAGAAACAATGTTTCCACATCAAAAATTACAAACAACATCGCCACAATATAAAACCGCGCCGAATAACGCCCGCGAGCGTTCGATTCGGGAGGGATCCCGCATTCATAAGGTTGAAATTTAGCCGGGCCCCCGCGTGACTCGGGCCGAATAAACTTGAACACAATCAGCGCTATGACGGGGAATGACAGCACTAGCAGCGCAAAAATCAGTACCGGAATATACGCGGCAGACATACGTAACCTCTAGGCGCATCCTACCACAATCGCCAAGCAACGCAGTGTGACCCACAATCTCCTTCTTCCTCTGCGATTCTCCGCACACCGTTGCGCCTCTGCGTTATCTTTTCTCAAGCTTATCTCATATGAAATTATTTCTACTTATCGAACAGCAACTCTCCCGCGCGTTGAGTAGCCTTCACCACTGCCTTGATCAGCGTCACGCGCAGCTTCCCTTCTTCCAATTCCATAATTCCGTCAATCGTGCAGCCTGCCGGCGTCGTCACCGAGTCCTTCAACAGCGCGGGATGGTCGCCTGTCTCCAGCACAACACTGGCAGCCCCTTTCATCGTTTGTGCGGCAAGCAACGTGGAAACATCGCGAGGCAATCCCACTTTCACTCCAGCTTCGGCAAGCGATTCCAAAATGATGTAGGCAAACGCAGGTCCGCTGGCGGAAAGTCCGGTGACCGCATCCATATTCTTTTCGTCCACCACTACAGTCCGGCCTACCGCGTTAAACATAGCCTTCGCCATCTCTAAATGTTCGAGTGAAACGTGTCCGCCGCGGCAAATTCCCGTCATCCCGCAGCCCACAATCGAGCAGGTATTCGGCATCGCGCGAATCACCGCAACCTTTTCGCTGATTCTCTGTTCGATATAGGTAGTGGGCACCGAAGCAGCCACGGAAATAATCAGCGAGTCTTTTCCAAGGTGTGCCTTAATCTCCTTCAACACCTCGCCAACCACCTGCGGCTTCACGCCCAGCAGAACGATGTCGGCGCCCTCCACCGCTTTGCGATTATCGGTCGCCACTCTTACGCCGAGTTCCTTCGAAAGATTCGCCGCCTTCTCTTCGTGACGGACCGTGGCCGTCACATGTTTAGGCGTGAACAACCCCTGCTTGAGATAAGCGCGTAGCAGGATTCCGCCCAGTTTTCCGGCGCCAAGCACAGCAAGATTCTTCTCAGAAAGTTTGTTAGGCATGATGAGCATTGTTACGGACCAACTCGAAAGCGTCAACCCTCTCAGAGCACAGGCTTCAGCCTGTGTCCTTGGTCACTCTTTCCCTTCGGGGTATAGGGCCCCCGGGTTTTTAACAGCGCGGATTTCTCTTCGGATTTTTTCTTCGCGTGGCACAGTCTTGACTGTACCCTTGGGCTCCCCACCCGGCCGCCAAAAGCTCACCCGTGGTGCGCCCCATTCAGCACCTGCACCGCATGAGGCAGTATTTCCGCCACGCTATCCAGCGAATCCACCGCGCCTTTCGGGCTCCCCGGCAAATTCAAAATGATCGAGTGATGCCGAACCACCGCGACTCCCCGCGAAAGCACAGCCATCGGCGTCTTTTCCGCGCCTTTGCGCCGTAATTCTTCCGCGAGCCCTGGCACCAGCCGTTCCGCAACATCCGTAGTCGCTTCAGGTGTGTTATCACGCGGCCCAAGTCCCGTTCCGCCCGTCGTCAAAATCAAATCTACACGCCGCGAATCTGCCAATTCGCGCAGTTGTGTACGAATGTTCGCGGGATCATCGGAGCAACGCAACGCGGAATTCACTTCCCAGCCTAGTTCGCGGCAACGTTTCACCAGCGCAGGGCCGGAAATATCCTCGCGTTCACCACGGGTCACGGAATCGCTAATGGTCAGGATCGAAACGCGCATGAAATGTCAGCCGGTGCCCACAGTATCGCGATTCGATTCGTCCATCAATCGCATCGCTTCCATCAGCAATCCGGTCGTATTTCTGGTAGTCGTTGTGCGCGTCGAGGCATTTGCCGCATTGAAATCAATCTCGAATTCGCCTTCGGTCCACAGCAATATCTTGAACACTGCGTCGTCGCCTTCAACGGTTCCAATCTTGGCATCGCGGCACTGCCCACTGGCAAAATAAAGTTCTGCCTGCTCTCCGCTCTTCTGCACCACCAAACGGCACGATTTCTGCCCCATCTCCAGCGATTGTAACAGGTCGATCATGCTCATCTCTTCCAGACGTCCTTGAATCACGCCCGGTCGCGAGGCACGTTTCTGCAATTTCTCCAGATGCAAACGGTCCACAACTTTTTTGGCTGAACGCACCAGATCTTTCAGTAGGAATGGCTTTGCTATGAAGTCTTCAACGCCATCGACGAGCGGCCGCAACCGCTCTTCAATATCTGCGCGGCTGGCCATAAACAAGAATGGAATGTGCCGCGTAGCTTCCCGGCCGCGGAGCTTTTCAAACAATTGCCGTCCATCCAGCCCCGGCATCTTGAAATCGCAAAGAACAACGTCGGGCAAGTCATCGATCGCCTGAAGAAGTGCATCCGCTCCATCCTTGGCAATCATCACTTCGCAAAATGGCTCCAGTCCTTTCGAAACCAGGTCGCGCACCAGCGGATTATCGTCGGCCAGCAGCAGCTTTACGGATTTTCCCGCCGCCGCACTCATCGATTCCCGCTTCCCGAATTTTTCTTGCCATTCCGCAAAAAGTCCCCGCTCTTTCCCCCGGTCTTTTTCAGGAGATACACGTCGCTGATCTCAATCGATTTATCCAGCGCTTTACACATGTCGTAAATCGTCAGGGCGGCACAAGTAGCGGCTACCAGCGCCTCCATTTCCACCCCGGTTTGCGCCGTTGCCGTCACTGTGGATTGTATTTCCACCCCATCTTTGCACAGGCGGGGGGTCACATCAATGTGCGTGAGTGGGAGTGGGTGACAAAGAGGTATCCACTCCGCCGTACGTTTGGCCGCGGCGATTCCCGCTATCCGGGCCACCTCCAGCGGATTTCCCTTGGGGTTCCTCAGCTCTTTCACCGCCCGCAGGACCTTCGGCGCCATCCGCACAAACGCATGCGCAATCGCGGTGCGTATGGTCACACTTTTTGCCGACACGTCCACCA
Organism: Candidatus Acidiferrum sp.; assembly: GCA_036497825.1. Classification (GTDB taxonomy): domain Bacteria; phylum Acidobacteriota; class Terriglobia; order Acidiferrales; family UBA7541; genus Acidiferrum. The sequence continues at coordinate 11,130 of DASXIT010000192.1, read as the reverse complement.
TCGCCACTTCCCCACTCTTGCTGTAATGCGAAAGCTTCCCCACTCCACCCTCAGTTCGTGGTATTCCCTGTGCCCGTGGCACAGTCACTCTTGACTGTGTTCTCGGGTTCTCTTCGGTTCCATGTAGGGATTCGCCTTCCGAGGCGGTCCGCCAACTCAAATAAATCTCAATCTTTCCCTACAATACGTCCCACCTCGGTAAAACCGAAACGATCTCACCAACCGCAATGTCCTGCCGGTCAAAGGGTACCACCACAAAGCAATTTGCCTTACTCAGTGTCCCAATATCTCCCGATCCCTGCCACCGCAACGCCTTCACTTGCGGCCTTCCCTTTTCCCATTCGATCCGTCCCGGCAAAAAATGCGTTAGCCCAGTCTTCTCGCGTAGCGCTTCAGTCACCGTAGCCTCCAGCAAGCCCAGCGGTCGAGCGGCCGCACCGCTAAACATATCGATCGCTGGAATCGCGAACAATTGAAACGTAACCATCGTTGAAACGGGATTCCCTGGCAACCCAAACACGAGCTTGTCTCGCACCCGCCCCGCCACCGTTGGCTTTCCCGGCCGAACCGCCACCGCGTCAAAGAAAAATTCCGCGCCCATCGACTTCAACACGCCTTCCACCAGGTCATACTCCCCCATCGAAACGCCACCAGACAAAATGAGCATATCCTCGCGCAAGCCCTGCTCAATCTTCACGCTGAGATCATCTACACGATCGCCTGCATTCCCCAGCAACACCGGTTCACCGCCAGCCAATCGCACTTGTGCGCCAAGCGAAACGCTGTTGCTGTTGCGAATATGAAATGGGCCGGGTATTTCCGCGATGGGCACCACCTCATCGCCAGTCGAAAGAATCGCCACACGCGGTTTCTTGTAACAAAACAATTGCGTTGCCCCAACCTGCGCAGCAATCGCCAATTCTGCATATCCCAGCCGCTGTCCCCGCGCGAGCGCCAGGTCGCCCGTATGCGCTTCACTTCCCTTCGGCACAATGTTCTGCCCCGGTGTCGTCTCTCGCTGAAAAGTGACAACTTCTCCTTCGCGACTCGTGAACTCGATCATCACCACCGCATCCGCTGCAGCTGGCACTGCAGCACCGGTCATGATTTGTACGCAAGTGCCCGCAGCAAGCGCGTCGGTTACCGAATCCCCTGCCTTAATCTCTCCCACGCAGCGCAGAACTTTCGCCGGTCCGGTTTCGTCCGCTCGAACTGCGTAACCATCCCTCGTCGACCGGTGAAACGGTGGATACTCCCGATCCGCGCGCACCTCTTCGGCAAGCACATATCCTAGGGAATCGAAAACAGGCAGGGATTGCGTGGGTCGCGTTGATTTATTTCGTCCAGCCTCGTCAATCACTCTCTGGCGAGCATCTTCAAACCGAAGCATAGTAGCCCTCTGCGCAGGTCGCTGGAAAATCCCGCCACCACTAGCTTAATCCAATTGTTGGCTTATGATGATTCTCTCTAGTGGCCAAATTACCCGTAGGGGCGGCTTTACGCCGCCCTCTTACCTTGTGTAGCGGCCGGCCTCCTAAGGCGGGCGCCTCTATACTTGGAGTGAGACAGTCCAACTGCCGCTTTTGCAGCCTCGTCCCATCGAAAGTCTCAAAAGCGGGAGCCCTGCTCCCGCAGTCCACATGCCGCCTTCTCAGACGGCCGTCAAATCCATCTCGCCAGCAGCGTTCCCGGCTGCACAATCGTCGCATCCCGTTCCGGCCCCGTGGAAATCATCCCAATTTCCACCTGCAGAAATTCGGAAATGAATCTCAAATAATCGATCGCCGCCTTTGGTAACTTGCCCGCGTCCTGTACCCCGTAAGTGCTTTCGCACCACCCCGGCATCGTCTTATACACCGGCGTAACCCGCTCATACTCTTCTGCCGAGGCCGGCATTTCCTTCACCGGCGTACCTTTATACGTATAGCCAACTCCAACTTGAAATTCCCGCTGCGTATCGAACACATCCAGCTTGGTAATCGCCAGCGTATCAATTCCATTGATCATCTTGGCATATTGCAATTCCGCTAGGTCCAGCCAACCGCAGCGCCGCGGCCGTCCCGTCACCGCCCCAAATTCCTTTCCGCGCTCGCGCACCTCCTTGGCTTCCAGGTCCGGCATTTCCGTGGGAAACGGTCCACCACCCACTCGAGTCGTATACGCCTTGGAAATTCCCAGTACGTGCCGAATTTTTGTCGGCGGCACGCCTGCTCCTGTTGCCGCTCCCCCAGAAGTCGCACTAGACGAAGTGACGAACGGATACGTTCCGTGATCGATATCGAGCATCGTTCCTTGCGCCCCTTCAAAGAGCACCGACTTGCCTTCGTCCAGCGCGCGATTCGTCAACACTGCGGTATCACAAATGAATCCCTTAATCTTTTCGGCCAACCGCAACGTATCTTCCACTTCATGCGTGAAATCTACTTTTGCACCGTACGCCCCCTGCGCAATTCGGTTCTTTTCCGCGACCACGCGCGCCGCTTTCTCTCGAAATAAATCCGGTGTCAACAAATCCGCCATACGCAGTCCGCGCCGTGCCATCTTATCCTCATAAGCAGGACCGATCCCGCGGGAAGTCGTTCCAATTTTATTTTCACCGCGCGCATTTTCCGCCGCTTTATCCAATTCGCGATGATATGGAAATATCAGGTGCGCTCGATTGCTGACGTGCAACCGGCCCTTCACATCCACTCCCGCCTTCGCCAGCGTTTCAATTTCTGCTACCAACGCCGAAGGATCCACCACCACGCCCGATCCGATAATCGCGTGCTGCTTCGGCCGCAAAATCCCGCATGGGATCAATTGCAGCACATAGCGATCTTTCCCAATAATTACGGTGTGTCCAGCGTTGTGTCCGCCGGCCACTCGTACGATGTAATCAAACGAACCCGCCAGATAGTCGACGACCTTCCCTTTGCCCTCATCGCCCCACTGTGCGCCCACCACAACCACAGATTTCATCCTGGATATCTCCTCACCCTCGCGCACTCCACCTTAGGCCTCACTTAACCTATCTTTCGCCTGCCGACACACCAGATACGCACAGCGCAATTTCGGCTTACAACACCAAACAGAAATCGTACGATGCCCCACCCGCGAACGCAAGCCACTCTGCGTGCTCTTATATCGCGAAAGGCTCACGTAGCGGCCACCTCGTCAACTCATTTCCACAGATCACAAGAGGAATCAACCCGCGTGCGGCCGCGCCTTTAATGTCAGGAAGAATAGGCTGATGCTCGCCAGCAGCGGCACCAGAAACCCTATCCGCAAAGAGTGCGACTGCGTCGCTATAATTCCCACCAACTGCGGCAGCACGGCACCTCCCAGCGCGGCCGCACTGAAATATAGCGAACCCAACCAGTCGGAGTCCTTACGAAAAATATTCGCCAGCCAAGTCACGTAAACGGGGAAAATAGGCGCGCACCCAAATCCGGCCGCGGCCACTCCAATTAATAACATTGGCTTGTTGTTCGCCAAAGCCACGGCAATCCCGCCTGCCGTAGTAACCAATATCTCGCCAATCGTAATCGACAGCGTCGACCATCGCCGCAATGCAAACGGGGCCAACGCGCGGCCGAACAAAAGAAATCCGTAAAAGACCGATGGCGCAATGGCCAGCGCCGAGGCTTGACTACCGGCAGGCAATCTCTTCTCCAACGCCGCGGCCCACCCGCCAAACGAGGCTTCCACCCCGACGTAAAGAAAATACAGCAACACCAGCGGCACTGCCTGCCTGACCTTCAGTTTTTCCTTCCAGTCCGCAAGAGTATGTTTTGCCCGTTGCACTGTCACCGCGCGCACCGGCACTTTCCGCGAAAAATGCGTCACGCTCACAGCCAACGTCAGCACCGCGACACACATTCCAAATCCCCTCACGCCAATCATCGGAACAAGCGCCGCCACCAAAAACGGGCAAGCCACCGCTCCAACTCCCCACGATAAATTCAGGAGATTCACCGCAGCCGCTACATTTTTAGACGGAAGCTGTGTGCCCCGCAAATTCGTCGTGGGATTCGACAACCCATATCCAAAGCCGGCCACCCCCACGCAACCCGCCGTCAAGAACCATGGACTTACGCCCAGAAATCCCACACCCAGTGTGAGAAAGACAAATGCTCCTCCCAAGACCTTCGCGAACCCAAATCGCGGCAGCATCCAGCCCGTGGCAATAACGCCAAGCAAGCTGCCCAAATACTGTGCGGGGAAAAAGAAGCCGGCCTGCGCATCGTTGATTCCACAGATCCGCGTATACACCGGAATCAACGGGCCAAGGCTCGCCGTGATCACCCCAATTAGCACAAAACCAGCGTGCAGCAAAAACCATTCAAACTGTGGATGCAGGGAAACTGTTTCGGATGCCTGGGGAGCGGGAGCAGTGGCAGAATCCATCGTCACGCGAGTTTGTCATATCTCGCCAACCGCAACAAGCGCAGTACTTTGCGCCGTTCCATCCAATATTTTCATGATTCCAGGCGAAAATCTTCTCTTTCCTTAACGCCTCCCAGCACTTATGTTTCCTTAACATGCCACTCACTTCTTCCTTACTCGAATTCCCGTATTATCACTTTTGCTCTGGGAGCCAGCATGACTGACATAATCTTCGTAGCAATGACTCTCGCCTTTTTTGCCCTCGGAATTCTCTACCTCAAGGGCTGCGAAAGGCTCAAGTAGAGGTTCCAACTATGCTCGGGAATATTCTATTAATCGTGATTGCGCTTCTGCTGTGTGGTTACCTCTTCTACGCGCTCCTGAAACCGGAGAAGTTCTAAGATGACCAGCCATGGTTGGTTCCAAATTCTATTTTATTTCGCGGTAGTTCTTCTGCTCACCAAACCGATGGGTGTCTTCCTCTGGCGCGTTTTTGAGCGCAAGTCCACTTGGCTGGACCCGGTTCTCCGCCCTATCGAAAAACTGATCTATCGCGTTTGCGGCGTGAATGAAGAAAAAGAAATGCGCTGGACCGAATATGGCGTCGCCATGCTCATCTTCAGCGCCGTTTCGCTCCTACTCCTTTATTTTATGGAGCGTATCCAGAGCCTGTCGTGGTTGCCTTGGAATCCACAAAAACTAACCAGTGTTGCTCCAGATCTTGCCTGGAACACCGCCGTTTCTTTCACCACCAATACCAATTGGCAGGTCTACACGCCGGAAACAACCATGAGCTATCTCACCCAGATGGCCGGCCTCGCTTATCACAATTTCGCCTCGGCCGCCGTCGGCATCGCTCTGGCCATTGCTCTAATCCGTGGCGTCGCTCGACGTGAGTCCAAGACCATTGGCAATTTCTGGGTTGATTGCACCCGCGCGTTTCTTTGGGCTTTGCTTCCGCTCTGTCTCGTCCTCGCGCTTGCCTTAGTCTCGCAAGGTGTCATTCAAAACTTGCATCCCTATACGAGTGCCACAATCCTGGAACCGCAGACAGTCGACAAAACTGGCCCTGACGGCAAAACCACAAAGGAAACTGTCACCACTCAAGTCATTGCACAGGGTCCGGTCGCTTCGCAGGAAGCCATCAAAATGCTCGGCACCAACGGCGGTGGCTTTTTCAACGCCAACAGCGCTCATCCGTTCGAGAATCCCACTCCCTTCACCAATTTCATTGAAATGCTGATGATCTTCGCCATTCCCGCGGGTCTCACCTACACCCTTGGCCGCATGACGGGTTCTACTCGCCACGGATGGGCCGTTTTCAGCGCCATGTCGTTTCTCTTTTTGGCTGGAGTGTTCATCGCTTACATGGCCGAATCGCGCGGCAATCCGCAACTCGCTGGCCTCGAAACGAAAACTACGGAACTGCAGCCCGGCGGCAACATGGAGGGCAAAGAAGTCCGCTTCGGCATTGCCAACTCCGCACTCTTCACCACCATCACTACCGACGCCAGTTGCGGCGCTGTGAACAACGCTCACGATTCCCTCACTCCCCTCGGCGGAATGGTTCCTCTGATCAACATCATGCTCGGTGAAATCATCTTCGGTGGAGTCGGCTCCGGCCTCTACGGCATCCTCGTCTTCGTGATTATCGCCGTTTTCATCGCGGGCCTTATGGTCGGTCGCACTCCGGAATATCTCGGCAAGAAAATTGAAGCCTTCGACATCAAAATGGCGGTTCTTGCGACCTTGGTTTCCTCTCTAACCATTTTGATTTTTGCGGCCATCGCTATCGTCACCAAATCCGGTCTCGCGGGGATTTCCAACCCTGGCCCTCATGGTTTGTCGCAAATCCTTTACGCCTACAGCTCAGCCACTGGCAATAACGGTTCCGCCTTTGCTGGCATCAACGGAAACACCCTCTGGTTCAACACCACCACGGCGTTTGCCATGCTTCTGGGTCGGTTCTTCAGCGTCATTCCGGTCCTTGCAATTGCCGGCAGCCTCGCTGCCAAAAAACATGTCCCGGAATCTCTCGGCACTTTTCCCGTCACCGGTCCATTGTTCACCGTCCTACTTGTCTGTGTTATCGCAATCGTTGGCGCTTTGACTTTCTTCCCTGCTCTTAGCCTTGGCCCGATCCTGGAGCACTTGCTGATGAATGCCGGGAAAGCATTTTGAGGAATCGATGGCCACGAATACCCAAGCAAAAGCTAGTTCCATGACTGATCGCAAGATATTGCGTCATGCGATCATCGACTCTCTCTGGAAACTTGACCCCCGTCTCATCATTAAAAATCCGGTGATGTTCGTCGTAGAAGTCGGTGCGGCAATTACTTTAATCGTTCTGATCGCCAACCTCGTTCGCCACGCTGGCGGCTTCTGGTTCGGCCTGCAGATCACCCTCTGGCTATGGTTCACCGTTCTGTTTGCAAATTTTGCGGAAGCGATGGCCGAAGGCCGCGGCAAAGCTCAAGCAGAAACCCTGCGTAAAGCCCGCGCCGAAACCGATGCCAGGAAGCTTCGTTCCGACGGCACCACCGAAGTCATCCCGAGTTCCAAACTTCGCACTGGCGACATCGTTCTCGTCACTGCCTGCGAGTTCATCCCTGGCGACGGCGAAGTCATCGAAGGCGTCGCCTCTGTCGACGAGTCCGCTATCACGGGTGAATCTGCTCCGGTCATTCGTGAATCGGGCGGCGATCGCTCTGCCGTAACCGGCGGCACTCGCGTGCTCTCCGACGAGATTAAAGTTCGCATTACTTCAAACCCAGGGGAAACGTTCCTCGATCGTATGATCAGCCTCGTCGAAGGCGCGTCTCGCCAGAAGACTCCCAACGAAATCGCTTTGAATATCTTGCTGGCAGGCCTCACCATTATTTTCTTGCTGGCCGTCGTCACCCTACAGCCCTTCGCCATCTATTCCGGCGCGCCGCAAAGCATCTTCGCTCTCATTTCTCTTCTTGTTTGCTTGATTCCGACCACCATCGGCGGTCTTCTCTCGGCTATCGGCATTGCAGGCATGGATCGCCTCATTCAGCGCAACGTCATCGCCATGTCTGGCCGGGCGGTTGAAGCCGCAGGTGACGTCGATGTTCTCCTGCTGGACAAAACCGGCACCATCACGCTTGGCAATCGTGAAGCCACTGCGTTTCATCCTTGCCCTAGCGTCGCCGATTCGGATCTTGCCAACGCCGCCCAACTCGCCTCTTTCGCCGATGAAACTCCCGAAGGCCGCTCCATCGTGGTCCTCGCCAAAGAGAAATACGGTCTGCGTGGCAGAGAACTCGCGCCTCACAATCCCGTCTTCATTCCCTTCTCGGCGCAAACCCGCATGTCGGGCGTCGATATGGATGGCAAAGAAATTCGCAAGGGCGCTCCGCAGGCGATTGCCCGTTACGTCGCGGATAAGGGCCAGGTCGTGCCCCCTGAAATCCAACAGATCGTTGAACGCATTTCCAATTCTGGCGGCACTCCGCTCCTCGTCGCACAAAGTTTTCGCATCCTCGGTGCCATCGAACTCACTGACATCGTCAAGGGCGGCATTCGCGAACGCTTTGACCATCTCCGCTCCATGGGCATCCGCACCATGATGATCACCGGCGATAATCCGCTTACCGCAGCCGCCATCGCTCGCCAGGCAGGCGTCGATGATTTTCTCGCCGAAGCCAAGCCCGAAGACAAAATGGCGCTAATCCGCAACGAACAGGCCAAGGGTAAATTGGTTGCCATGACCGGCGATGGCACGAACGACGCTCCCGCCCTTGCGCAAGCAGATGTCGGTGTTGCCATGAACACTGGCACGCAAGCCGCGAAAGAAGCAGGTAACATGGTCGATCTCGATTCCAATCCCACCAAGCTCATCGAAATTGTCGAGATTGGCAAGCAGCTGCTTATCACTCGTGGCTCGCTTACCACCTTTTCCGTAGCCAACGATGTTGCAAAATATTTTGCTATTCTTCCCGCAATGTTTGCCGGCACCTTCCCGCTTCTCGGCGCGTTGAACATCATGAAGCTTCGCACTCCGGAATCGGCAATTCTTTCCGCGGTCATTTTCAACGCGCTCATCATCATTGCGCTGATTCCGCTCGCTCTTCGCGGCGTGCGCTACCGTCCACTCGGCGCTGCTGCTCTTTTGCGCAGGAATCTCCTTATCTATGGACTTGGCGGCGTCATCGCGCCTTTTCTTGGAATTAAGTTAATCGACGTTCTCGTCGGTTGGATGCACCTGGCATAGAGGACTTATGAAAGAACATCTCAACATTGCGATTCGCTTCACCATCGTCACTACGATTATTTTTGGCTTGTTTTACCCTCTCGTTGTAACCGGCCTCAGTCACTTGATTTTTCCTCACCAGGCCAACGGTAGCCTGATCTCCAAGGACGGGGTGATCGCCGGCTCAGATTTGATTGGCCAGGCATTTACTGCCGACAAGTACTTTCACTCACGCCCATCGAATGCCGGAACCGGATACGATGCCACTGCCTCCAGCGGCTCAAATCTCGCTCCCACCAATAAACAATTGATCGACCGTGTTCATTCCGACGTTTTGAAGCTACAACAAGAAAATCCCGCTGAGCCCATTCCCACCGATCTGGTCACCTCTTCGGGCTCCGGCCTCGATCCCGATATTTCTGCCGCCTCCGCTGCATTTCAGATTCCCCGAGTTGCGAAAGTGCGCGGCATTAGCTCCGATCAGCTGAAGTCCCTCGTTCTTTCACACGTCCAAGAGCGCCAGTTTGGCATCTTCGGCGAAGCCCGCGTCAATGTCCTCCAACTAAATCTAGACCTCGACGCAAAATATCCCGCACCCCACTAACGTGGCACAGTCACTCCTGCTTGCCCTGAGCCGCGAAGGAACTGTGCTCTTGGGTTTCTCTTCAGCTTGGGTTTCTTCAGTTGCTCTAGATTTGCGTCGCCGGGTACCCCACACCCCGTACTCGCGTGTAGGTCTTAGGTTCTCTCAACCCTCCTACTCGGGTCCCGCACCCCTCGCCTTCAAGGGTGCGGGTTTGTCTTGAAGCTCTCTTCTCTGCGATCTCCGGGGCCGTCTCCGTGAATTCGAGATCACAACGAGTCCAATCAATTTTTGGTTTGTCTTTTAACTGTCGACTGTCAACTTACTTTTCCTCTCGCCTTAGGCGCCTGAAACCGGTACCCCACCCACGGTTCCGTCAATATATATTTCGGCTGTGAATGATCTTTCTCAATTTTCTTTCGCAACTGGTTGATCACCACCCGCAAATTCTCCGTCTCTTCTCCGTATTCCGGCCCCCACACCGATTGCAGCAGCCTCCGATGCGAAACCGGCTTCCCTTGGTTCGCGATCAATTCCCGTAGTACCTCAAACTCCTTCGGCGCCAAATGTACTTCTTCACCGCCTACCATCACTCGCCGTAATTCAAAATCCACGGACAGTTCTTTTGTCTGAAACGCAGGGACAGCATCGGCCGCCGAATGCCTCCGCAACGACGCCCGCACCCGCGCCAACAATTCCTCAATCCCAAAGGGTTTCGTAACGTAATCATCCGCGCCCGCGTCCAGTGCTACTACCTTATCCCGCTCTGCGCTTCGCACTGTCAGCATGATGATCGGCGTCTCACTCGACCGCCGAAGTTCCCGGCACGTTTCTATCCCACTCATCCCCGGTAAATTCACATCCAGCAGGATCAAGTCCGGTTTCAATTTTCGCACTAATTCCAGCGCTTCTTCCCCCGTCGCCGCTTCAGTTATCTCGTAGCCGCGAAACGACAAAGTAGTCCGCAGCACGCGCCTGATTTGCGGTTCGTCATCTACCACCAAAATACTCGCCGAATTCATCGAGCCTCGCCTCGCGCAACAATTACCGGCAACGTGAACGAGAAAACCGAACCGTGCCCAAGCTGGCTGGTTACCGTGATCGATCCACCGTGTACCGTTACAATTGCTTTGGCTATCGGCAGACCCATTCCCGTTCCCCTCACCTGATACCTTTGATCGCGCCCGCGATAAAATTTATCAAATACCAGTCCCTGCTCAAACGGGTCTATCCCCGGCCCACGGTCCGCCACGCTAAATGTCACAAAATCGCCCGTCAGTTCCGCCGAAATCGTAATCGGTTGCTCCTTCGGCGAATATAAATTCGCGTTGTCGATCAATTGGATGAGAATGTCGGTGGCGCGTGACATATCCGCTCGCACCGTCGGCAGATTCGCTTCAACATTGATAATCAATTGCCGCTCGCCAAGCGCTTTCTTTTGATGTTGTATCGCCTCCTCAATCAACTTCTCCGGCTTAATCGACTCAAAATGCAGTTCGATCTCGCCTGCTTCCAGCCGCGACATCTCCGCCGCTTCTTCCACCAGATGATCCAGCCGGTCACACTCCTCATTAATAATCGTAAGTAGTTCCGTCTGCTGCGCCGACTGTTGTGGCGCACCTGCAAGCAAATCTGTCACCGAGGCTTTGATTGCAGTCAGCGGCGTGCGGAAATCATGCGCAATTGAGTCCAGCAGCGCTGATTTCAGCCGCTCTCCCTGCCGCTCTGCTTCGGTCTCGCCCAATTGTTCAATCGCCCGCGCCCGTTCAATCGCAATCGCTACCAGCGAACTCACGGCGTCTAGTGTCTGCCGGTTCAAGCGTGCTCCCGAAATCCCCAAACTGGCAATCGCCTTCACTCCCAAACGTACCGGAACAAAATGCAGCGCCTGTTGCGGATCCGACATTATCTCGTCTCGAGTAAACGTCTTCTTCATCATCTCTTCGTCAATCTGCGCTGCTAC
>DASXIT010000191.1:0-3102 GCA_036497825.1 Candidatus Acidiferrum sp. | reverse complement strand
AAAAATCCATCCAAACAATTGTTCCAGGCTATTGGGGAACCACGGAAAATGGTGCAGCGCCAGCCAGTTGTGCGTGCCACCAAAAAGATAATCCACTAGCGCCAGCATAGCCACAAACGAAATCAGCATCGCTCCAACATTGATGGCCAATTGCAAACCATCAGACGTGCCGCGAGACAGCGCCCCCAGAAAATTTGCTTCCTTTTCCATCTCGGGCATCTGTACGTGTCCTGCCGTCAACGGCTTTTCCGTCTCCGGCACCAGTATCTTCGCAATCAACAGCGTGCCAGGCGCCGTCATGATTACCGCCGCAAGCAAATGTTTCGCTTCCACTCCCGTAATAATGTATGCAGTCATAATTGCGCCGGATACGTGGGCCATTCCGCACGTCATTACGCACATTAATTCTGATTTCGTTAGCTTATTCAGAAACGGGCGAATCGTCAGCGGAGCTTCCGTCTGCCCCATGAAAATACTGGCAGCGATATCCAGCGATTCCGCTCCGCTTGCTCCCATCACGCGAGTCATCAGCCAGGCAAACGCTCGAATGAAAATCTGCATCACCCCGATGTGATACAGAAACGCAAACAGCGCTGCAATAAAAATGATGGTAGGCAGAACCTGGAAGGCGAACACAAATCCAAACGACGAACTTCGTTTGCCCATTTCACCAAACACGAATTCTGACCCGGCAAACGCAAAATTGAGCAGCTTGTTCACCACGTCCCCGGCGATTTGAAACATTCGCCGCCCTGGCTCAAATTTCAGGACGAAAATCCCGAAAGCCAGCTGCAATCCTAGACCCCACAGAACTGTTCTTCTCTGGATCGCCCTGCGATTCGTAGAAAAGAGAAACGCCAAGCCAAGCAACACTGCCATGCCCAGCACTCCAACGAATCTACCCATTCGCGCTCCTTCGGCTTTTCTCTCTGCGTTCAGCTACTTTGTACCTGCCGCACTGAACCCTCTTTCAGGGAATGGCGAGCCTAACATTCGCTCCCACATGCGTCAACGAAGACAGCCATTCTGACAGCCATTCTTTTCTTCATTGCGCTCCATAAAAAAAGGGGATAGCCGAAGCCATCCCCTTTTCTAGTCTTGCCGCCGGGAATCGTTGGACTCCCGGGCTGAGATTACTCGCGTCCCTTACTGGTTCCGGATCTTCGAGAAAACAAGTATCCCCCTAACGCCCCATAACGGTCCATCTCTTGGCTTACCCGACACCACAACCCGCCTCCACACTCCCCCTTTACTCCGATGATGCGAACATGGGACGCTACTCACCCGAGGTAGTCCATGTCTCGACTGTTGACCATTGAAGACCACCGCTTAGAGGAAGCCAAGCTTCGCAAAAAGCACTGGAAACGTTGGGGGCCGTATCTATCAGAGCGTCAATGGGGCACAGTCCGCGAAGATTACAGTGCCAATGGTACTGCCTGGGAGTTCTTTCCCTTCGATCATGCCCATGCCCGAACCTACCGCTGGGGAGAGGACGGCCTTGGCGGAATCTGTGATCGTCACCAGATGATTTGTTTTGGACTGGCCCTCTGGAATGAGAAAGACCCCATTCTCAAGGAGAGACTCTTTGGCCTTACCGGTAACCAGGGCAATCACGGTGAGGATGTAAAAGAACAGTACTTTTATCTCGACTCCACGCCTACTCACAGCTACATGCGCATGCTCTATAAATATCCCCAGGCCGAATTTCCATACAAGTGGCTTCTGGAAGAGAATCAACGTCGTGGCCGGGATAATCGCGAATTTGAACTACTGGACACTGGCGTGTTCAGCGAGAACAGATATTTTGATGTCTTCGTCGAATATGCAAAATGCGATGTGGAAGACATCCTTATCCAGATCACGGTTCTTAACCGCGGCCCAGAGGCTGCCCCCATTCATCTGCTACCTTCTCTTTGGTTTCGCAATACCTGGTCATGGGGCAAAGACCTGCGGCGTCCCATCGTGCGTAAGGCGCCGGATACGCCAGGCGCGCTATGCGCCGAATTGGAGCATTGGCAATACGGCAAGCGCTGGTTCCTTTCCTCCGGCCAGCCGCAACTCCTCTTCACCGAAAACGAAACTAACTTTCAATCTATCTTCAATTCACGTAATCGCACTCCCTACGTCAAAGACGCCTTTCACCAATACTTGATTCACAACAACAAGTCCGCCGTAAATCCGGCCCACAGCGGCACAAAAATGGCCGCCCTCTATTCCGTGCATCTGATTCCTGGCGAATCCGCAACCTTTAAACTCCGCCTTACGGATGTGGATCCCCTTGGTGGCATGGATTCAGATTCGCCCATGGTTGGCTTTTCGGCCTCTCCCGGAGTAAGGGAGCCTGCCAAAGGTGTTCCTGGCACCAACGACTTTGCGGCTGGTTTCGACGCGGTCCTCACCCAACGCAAAAAAGAAGCCGATGAATTTTACGATTCCAGAATCCCCAAGCATTTATCAACCGACGCCCGCCTTGTCACCCGTCAGGCTTATTCCGGGATGCTCTGGTCCAAGCAGTTTTACCACTACGACGTTCGCACTTGGCTCGAGGGCGATCCTGCCGGTCCTGTTCCGCCGCAAGAACGCTGGGAAGGCCGCAACAAGGATTGGACCCACCTCTACAACGATGACATTATTTCCATGCCCGATAAGTGGGAATATCCCTGGTACGCCGCTTGGGACCTTGCTTTCCATTGCGTTCCGCTAGCTATCGTCGATCCAGACTATGCCAAGGATCAGCTCATTCTTCTTCTCCGCGAATGGTACATGCATCCCAATGGGCAACTTCCTGCCTATGAGTGGGCTTTCGGCGATGTGAATCCTCCCGTTCATGCCTGGGCCGCCTGGCGCGTTTACAAAATCGAACGCCGCATTCGCGGTGTAGCTGACCGCGCCTTCCTTGAACGCGTCTTCCATAAATTGCTTTTGAATTTCACCTGGTGGGTGAATCGCAAGGATCCCGACGGCCGCAACATTTTCCAGGGTGGCTTTCTCGGCCTCGACAACATCGGCGTTTTCGACCGCTCCGCTCCTCTTCCCACCGGCGGGCATCTTGAACAATCCGACGGCACAAGCTGGATGGGCATGTACTGCTTGAATATGCTC
>DASXIT010000190.1:0-3557 GCA_036497825.1 Candidatus Acidiferrum sp. | reverse complement strand
CCCGGACCGCCGGCACCTGCGGCTGACTTCTTGTCGTCTTCCTTGAGTTCCGCCACCAGAGCTTCGGTGGTGAGCATCAGGCCGGCGATGGAAGCAGCATTCTGCAGCGCCAAACGGGTAACTTTGGCGGGGTCGATAACGCCAGCCTTAACGAGGTCGACGTATTCGCCAGTGTCCGCGTTGAAGCCGAAGTGATCGTCCTTGGAATCGCGAATCTTGCCGATCACCACAGCGCCTTCAAAGCCGGCGTTGAGAGCGATCTGACGAGCAGGCTCTTCCAATGCGCGCTTGACGATGCCGATGCCGACTTGCTCATCGCCTTCCGCCTTGATCTTGTCGAGGGCTGGAAGTGCGCGGAGCAGAGCAGCGCCGCCGCCGGGAACGATACCTTCCTCAACGGCCGCACGGGTGGCGTGCATGGCGTCTTCGACGCGGGCTTTCTTTTCTTTGAGTTCGGTTTCGGTGGCTGCGCCGACTTTAATAACGGCGACGCCGCCGACCAGCTTGGCCAACCGCTCTTGCAACTTCTCGCGGTCGTAGTCGCTGGTTGTCATTTCGACCTGTTGACGGATCTGCTTGACGCGGCCTTCGATTTCGCTGGGCTTGCCGGAACCTTCGACGATGGTGGTGTTGTCCTTGTCGATGGTGACTTTCTTGGCTTTGCCGAGGTCTTCGATTTTCACGTTTTCGATCTTGATACCGAGATCTTCGGTGATGGCCTTACCGCCGGTCAACACTGCGATGTCCTCGAGCATGGCCTTGCGGCGATCGCCAAAGCCAGGAGCCTTGACGGCAGCGCACTGCAAGGTGCCGCGCAACTTGTTTACTACGAGGGTGGCGAGGGCTTCGCCTTCGACGTCTTCCGCGACGATGATGAGGGGCTTGCCGAGCTTGGCGATCTGTTCGAGCAAGGGGAGCAGGTCCTTCATGGAGCTGATCTTCTTCTCGTGATTGAGGATCAACACGTTCTCCATGACGCATTCCATGCGCTCTGGATCGGTGATGAAGTAAGGGGAGAGGTAGCCGCGGTCGAACTGCATACCTTCGACGACTTCGAGAGTGGTCTCCATCGTCTTGGATTCTTCGACGGTGATGACGCCATCCTTGCCGACCTTCTTCATGGCTTCGGCGATGATAGTGCCGATCTGACGATCGTTGTTGGCGGAAATGGTGCCAACCTGAGCGATCATGTCGCCCTTAACGTCGCGGTGCAGCTTCTTGATTTCTTCGATGGCCACTTCGACGGCCTTGTCGATGCCACGCTTGAGAGCGGTCGGGCTGGCGCCAGCGGCGACAGTCTTCACGCCTTCGCGGAAGATCGCTTGGGCCAAAACGGTAGCGGTGGTGGTGCCATCGCCAGCAACGTCGCTGGTCTTGGAAGCCACTTCACGAACCATCTGTGCGCCCATGTTCTCCAGGGGATCCCGGAGTTCGATTTCCTTGGCAACGGTAACGCCGTCCTTGGTGATGATGGGAGCGCCGAACTTCTTTTCGATTACCGCATTGCGGCCCTTGGGGCCGAGGGTAATTTTCACTGCATCCGCAAGAGCGTTCACGCCGCGAAGAATCGCTTGACGGGAAGCCTCTCCGGTAACAATCTGTTTCGCCATTTCTGTAGTTCCTCCTGAATTCTTTGGTTCTGTTTTCTTGAAACTTGGGACTGAATCTCTGGAACTGCTTGTTTAAGGTTTGTATTTGCCGGTCTAGACCGGCCGTTACATCTGATTAGTTACTTCTTGGCTGCTTTTGCTGCCGGTCCAAGCTTTGCGAGGATTTCTTCTTCGCGGAGGATCAGAAATTCTTCGCCTTCAAGCTTGATTTCCGTGCCGCTATACTTCCCGAAGAGCACACGGTCGCCTGCTGCTACATCTAGAGGAACGCGCTCGCCCTTTTCCCGCTTACCAGCGCCGGCGGCGATTACTTCGCCTTCCTGCGGCTTTTCTTTTGCGGAGTCTGGGATGATAATGCCGCCCTTGACTGATTCCTTCTCTTCAATACGCTTCACGATAACGCGATCATGGAGCGGTGTTAGATTGACTGCCATCTTAGAAAAACCTCCATAGGTGAACTGAGAGTAAAACTATAAGGTGGAAGAGGATGCCGTAGGATTTAGCACTCCTCACTACCGAGTGCTAATATATGGAAAGAAATCAATAGAGTCAAGTAGAAAAATTGAGATATGAGTGAGACTCACTCATATTTTGGGAAATTAATGCTACTGTAAGCCCTGTTTTTTGTTTGCGATGGATATCTCTAGAGGTGACTGGGCTAGAAATGAAGGAATTCACAGATATTTTCGGTTTTGTGCAAGCGGGAGGCGAGAGCCGTCGTTTTGGTAGCGACAAAGCGCTCAGCGTGATGGGCGAGCAGACAATGCTGTCTCGGACCGCTGAGTTAGTGTTGGCGGTGTGCGGGAATGTTCGCATCGTCGCGGCAGAAGGAAAGTATGCGAATGCACCGGCAAGAATTGTGGCCGATCATTGGCCGGGACAAGGGCCATTGGGTGGAATTTTGACTGCACTGGCGGAGACGTCTACCAATCGGAATCGGCCAGTGTGGAATTTAATTGTCGGTTGCGATATGCCATTTCTCACTCGCGAGTGGCTGCACTATTTGTGTGGACGGGCGGCAGCGAGTGAAGCGGAAGTTGTGTTTCCCGAGTCGCAATTTGGGTGGGAACCGTTATGCGCCTGCTGGAACGCCTCGGCGCTGCCGGAATTGCAGAGTGCATTTGATGGCGGTGTGCGCAAAGTGACAGAAGCGATGAAAAGAATTCGCAGGGAAGTACTTGACGAGTCTGCATGGAAACGATTTGATACCGGAGGACGGCTTTTCTGGAATATGAATACGCCGGCAGATTTTGCGGAAGCGCAACGGATCATTGAATCGGAACCTCGATGAGGAATGAATTGCTGAATAATCCTTCGATAAACCGAACGGAGAAGAAGTCCGGCGATGTTTTCATTGAGTTTCGGAATGTCTGCAAAGCGTTCGATGATCGTGTTGTGCTGAACGATGTGAGCTTCAAAGTAAGGCGCGGAGAAACTTGCGTCATCATGGGGCGCAGCGGCGTGGGCAAGTCGGTTTCCTTGAAACACATTATGGGCTTTCTGAAAGCCGATTTCGGCCAGATTATTATTGATGGGCAAGACGTTACGGATTTTACCGAGCAGCAATTTGAGGAAATCCGGCGCAAAGTGACCATGGTATTTCAATCGGGCGCGCTGTTCGATTCTTTGACTGTGGCGGAGAATATTGCGTTTCCGATGGATCGGCAGGCGGGACTGACACCGGAGGATACCGACGCTTACGTCCAGAAATTTGCCAAGATGCTGGAAGTGGAAGATGTGTTGGACCGTCTTCCCAGTGAACTATCTACCGGTATGAAGCGCGCGGTCTCGATAGCGCGCACGCTGGCGCAAAATCCGGAAGCGATTCTTTACGATGAACCGACCACCATGGTGGATCCGATCATGGCGGGTCACATGGGTGATTTGATCTTGCGGTTGAAGGAAACCTTTCACAAAACATCGATTGTCGTTACGCACGACACGCAT
>DASXIT010000189.1:0-3100 GCA_036497825.1 Candidatus Acidiferrum sp. | reverse complement strand
TCTTGGAAAAGCACCTTTTCGACGACTTGCACTAAACACTCGCTTGAAGATTCTGGCTCAAGCTCTTTGTACATTTGCGCAACGTCGTTGACATAAATTGTCTTTCGCTTACGGTTCGGAAACTGCGAGACGATCTCTGCTGATAAGCCGTCAATCCATGGAAGCAGAGTCGATATTGTCAATTCGTACTCTGCTCTTTTGTGAGCAGCGATTGCAAATGTAACCGCCTTTTGTCTATCTAGCATGTATGGGACATCAGCCCAGCACGAAACCAACTCGTCAAGCAGGAAGTAGTTATCTTCCCCAAATATCTCAAAGATGTAACTCAAAGCAGCATCTTTTCCTTGATCTTCTTGAATCTCCAATATCCTCTTGAAATCATGTCCGCTCAATGAAAATTCCAACCCGGTCAAACCAAATTCTGCAAATAAAGTGAATGCTTGTTTTTCAACTTCCTGAATCTGCTCCCAGGCGGCATCGAAGCTGGCTGGGAGTCTGGCAAGCTGCTTAAGAACTTCCTCGTGCATTGCGCAAATACTTGCGTTCAGCCGAGATAAGGGTTCCTGCCACTGATCGAGCCTAACGGCAAGCTGCCGCTGTACCTCAAGCATCGCCAAAACGGGACTACTCATTGCTTCCGCTGCTTTTCTGATTGCTGTGTGCATAGCGAATATCTGATCTAATTGGGTCGACACAACTCTCTCAAATGCTTTATTCGCCTGGGTAATACCGTGAAAAAGACCGGTATTTTCAATTAGACCGAAAGCTCTGTCTCTTTGCGTTATCAATTGGCTCAACTGCTGGCTGGCTTGCCGTTCCATACTTATGCTCAACGCCTGCGTACACGAAATCGACTTCGAGAACTGCTGAACAGCATTCGATATTCCAAGAAAATTGAACTCTTGATCCATGACAATCCTGCTACGGTCGCAGCTCTAAATGCTCAACCTTTCTTCGGGGGCGTCTTCGGCGATTGAACAGGGTTCATCGGAAGCGGTCGTCGCCCCTCTTGAATCGGAATTCGATTGGGAGTCGGTTGAGAAGGTTTCTGTTCTGACATAAATTAGTCCTTCTTCAGCGGCGCAACCGCAGGAGTTGAGGTGGCCGGCGCCTGAGTGCTTTGGGTTTGAACCGGAGTAATCGGAACAGGCGAGCGGCCTCTCTCGAATGTGATATCTGGAATTGTCGTCATTCGTACCGGTGTTCTAGCCTCCGTAACGAGGTATATGTTGTCGTTGGTTCCTCTGTCTTTCATTTGGTAATCCCTTTCAAAAGATTTATACACACGAATAATACGGTCGCCATTATTCCGAGAAGAAAAAAACCGCCTCCAATTACCCTCGCGCCAGTAACAGCGCTTGACCATCGATTTGTAGGATTCAGATATTTCTGATTTCCTTTGATGTAGTACTCATCTAAATGCACAAGATGAAGATCCAAAGCTTTCACGCTTAGAGGATAAGAAAAGATCGTGGCCATGATGCATCCAACCAAGCAGACCCAGGATGTATATAACAGCCAGAAATGCGTTGCATGATTCAGTGGCACAATACCTTTAATAAAGGCCAACGACAGACCGAGCGCACTGCTGGAGAAGGTGAGCAAGTTTTTATCGAACTCATCGGAACTGCTTTGCCGATCTTGCCATGCCTGTTCCCGGTGCTTTGAGAACTCCTCGTTTTGAGGTGTCCACGGCTCCGCTGAATTTTCCTTTGTTCTCGTGCCTTCCACTTTCTCACCCAGTGTTGGAAACTTACGCCTGTATGTTGTGCGTGTCAAGGGTCTTATACAATCTATTGTACCTTAGCCACTTAAATGAGCTTAAGGGGCCAAATCGCTGCAAAATGGACCGTTAACGGGACAGCAAAGACGAGCTAGTTAATTTTTTACTTTAAGTGAGCTTTCCCTATTGACTTTTGTTCGTCTTTCGTTTAACATGCGCTTAAGGTTCTCGCCGGGAGCGGCAGCGGCGAACCGTCCTTAAATCGGCAGCAGGAGCGAAGCCGGTTTAGCGATCTGGGAATCCCCAAGGTGGGAGGCGGGAAACCCACAAAGGCCAGCAACCACGCGATCATAGCCGGCCCACCGTTAGGGTCACAGATCGTGTAGAGACATCGAAGATCGGGTAATCGCCGCAATCGCGCGTAATCGCCGTGATCGGGGGAACTGCCCGAAACTGTTTTTCCAAAATCCAAACATCATCAGCAAGTCTCAGCATAAGTGTGTCCTTGGAGCCTACAGCGCCCCACAGCCGAGGGCGGCTGTGCCACACAAGTTTTGTCAAACCATATCAGCTGGGCACCCGGGATGCGGGTAGCCTCTAACGGAGCGAAAAATCGTGACTAAAGAAGAAGTGATTGCCGCCATGAAGGAATGTGCCGTCTCGCTGGGCCATGCGCCCAGTTTCCCGGAACTGAGAAAGCTGACCCAAGTGATCCTGTGGGACATCCGAAAGAATTTTGGAACCTATGGACGGGCACTACAGGCTTGTGACCTTAAACGCCACGGTGGAGGCTACAAACTGGAGATGAGAACGCTGTTTCGAGAATGGGCGGAAGCCACCCGCAGCCTGGCCAAGGCGCCAACGATGTTTGAGTACGAAGAGCAGGGCGGGAGCAGTTGCCGGGCATTGATGCGCCGGTGCGGCGGATGGAGCAATGTTCCAATACGGATGCTGGAATACGCACGGCAGGAAGGCTTGCTGGGAGAATTTGCCGATGTGTTGGACATTGTTGCGACCCGCCTGCAGTTCCCTACCGGCCGGGGCAGACCTACCAAACTACCAACCAGCATGCCAACCAAACCTAAGATTATGGTCGACCAGCCGATGTATGGAGAGCCGTTGCTTGATTCTCCGCTGATGTGCGCTCCGATCAATGAACTGGGCGTGGTGTTGCTGTTTGGGGCCATGGCGCGGCAACTGGGATTCTACGTGATCCGCGTGCAATCTGAATTTCCCGATTGTGAAGCGCTACGGCGGGTGGAGCGTGGCCGGTGCCAACTGGTGAAGATTGAATTTGAACAGGAAAGCAGGAATTTTTTCGTCCATGGCCATCCGCTGAGCGGGGCCGACTTGATTGTGTGCTGGAGCCATAACTGG
>DASXIT010000188.1:0-5505 GCA_036497825.1 Candidatus Acidiferrum sp. | reverse complement strand
CGCGTAAGTAGAAGAGTGGGTTTGGCACAGCTGAAACACCATTTCGCGACTTTTGCGCACCGCGCGCTGGTGAAGTACCTGAGGCATCGCGCCCGATCGATCACTGGAACCCAAGCAAGCGCCGTTACCGCACTGAGACTTTCTGCTACGGCCCTCGCGCCTGTCCTATCTACCGACCCGGCCCGGAGCGCAAGGTCCCCGGCCGTCATGGAATGAGTTACACAGAGGAAGACTGGGTGGATGACGAGGCAACTTCACGCCGCGGTCCCGACGAGTGAAACACCGGTTGCAGACTGCAAAGACAGAACATTCAAATGAGGGATCTATACCATCCATTGAATTCTTGCGGAGCACAGGGTACTAAAACGGAACCAGTCAGTTCACGCTGCCTGCTCCCATGTTCATGAATGCCGTGGCCGCGTTCATCGTTCCCATATCCTGCCCGATGCAAAGCACTACCACGCGGCTGATTTCTTCGGCAATGACGTGCAGATGGCCTGACCCAGTTTCGCTGGGAGAGCCCACAGAGTCTTGGATGGTGGCCCATTGAGTGCCACGTTTGAACACGCCAAGGCCATCACAAAGTTCCTTCAACGCTTCGGAACGCTGGTGAACTGAGGGCCGGGTAAAGTAAAGCCGCCACCCATCTGCAGGATGCCCTACACATAACCTTTCGCTATACACCCACAGACCATTGTGTTCCACTCAAACCACCAGATTGAGCTAGTCAGGGATGGTAATAATGCTCCCTCTTCCTCCCTATGGGCCACCACTCTTTGCTAAGTCTCTATTGAGTCTCTCATCTTAAAGCCCAAAGAAGACAGGCGCAGCATGTATTTTGTGCCGAAGTTGCTATTTGGCCGAGGGAGCAGCTAGCGACTGGAGCCAGTCGAGGATGGCGATCTGCAAGGCGATGCGATGGTCGGAGAAGGAGTGGTCGGTTTCGGTGAATTTTTCGGTGACTCGTAGATTGCCGGCTTTGCGGAGGGCTTCGGCCATAGCCTGGTTATCGCCTCTGTTGCGATCGTTTGATTCCATAATGAGTACGGGGCGATTGTTGAGAAGTGCTGCATGGTCGACGTAGTTCCACTTGAGTGCATTGTTCTTCGCCTCTGACATCAATCCTTCAGGTGTGGTGCCCGCCAGGCGAGGAGAAGAGTTCTTGTAGTTTTCGGAACGGCCATTATCCGCGGCACGCAACGCGGTCGGGCCGATGTTCCACGCACAGATCATGACCAGAGCGGCAACTTGCGGGTCGAGAGCAGCCACATACGCGGCCATAAAACCACCCATGCTGTGGCCAACCAGCACAATGCGTTTCGAATCGATGCGGTACCTCTTGACGTTCGCAGGATCGCGCAGAAAATCAACGGCGGATTGAGTGTCCTCGATGGCATTGGCGAAGGAAAAAGTGCCGGCGCTTCCCCAAGAGCCGCGATAGTTCGGGAACAGGACATTCCAGCCGGCACGTTGCAGGACGTAAGCCAAATCCATGTTCTTTTCGTTACCCGGGAATCCGTGGAGAAGGAGTGCCGTCGGATGTGGTCCGCTACCGGAAGCGACATAAAAGACGGCGTTGAGCCGGGAGCCGTGGCTCAGAATGTCAGGGGCTTCCATGATTGCGGGGGAGGCCTTGTCTGGCAGGGGATCGGTGGTGATGGCGGAAGGGAGTTGCTGCGCTGAGGCGTTGCAGGCGACGAGGAGAAGCAAGACGGAGAGAGGCAACGAGAATTTGTAAGTTCGCATGGCTGCATTTTGTTCTAGTTGGATGGGTCTTGTATAGTGGCGGCATGCAAACTTTTTTGCGGGCGATTGAGTTTTTGAGTTTGAGCTTGTGGCTGGGCGGCGATGTGTTCTTGAGTTTTGTGGTGGCGCCGGGGGCGTTCTCGATTCTGGGGAACCGGGACGTGGCGGGGATGATGGTGGGCTACGCGCTGGGGCGACTGCACTATGCGGGAGTCTTTTTGGGATTGCTATTTCTGGTGGCGCGACTGTTGCGGACGCGGGATTTTGGGAGTTTCACGACGGCAACGGCGTTGTGCGTGGTGTTGATGGTGGTGTTAACGGTGGCGTCGCAATTCATGGTGAGCAATCGGATGGAACGGTTGAAGAGGGAAATGGTGTCGGTGCAGAACACGCCAGAGAGTGATCCGCGACGAGTGGAGTTCAACCGGCTGCATCATGTGTCGGTGGGATATGAGACGGCGGTGTTGGTGGCGGGATTGGTGGGGATGATTTTGTTGGTGAAGGAAACGGTGGCGAGGCCGTAGGAAATCCAAGACCAGAAACCTAAGGAATCTGTTCAGGTTTGGCAGATTTTGTAGGGACCGCATTCTGAGGCGGTCCGCCACGCTGACGAGTTTTCCGATCAAGGATGGGGGCAGTTCCGTCTCTTCCATGGTGGACACCAATTGAACCCACTCCATGCCGTTGGCATCTGTACCTGTACAAGAACCCGCAAACGGATATTCGTGCGGCCTCTCGACCAAGTCTTTTCGCACCGAATTCAACCAGATGTGCCAGGCGACGGGTTCAACGGATTCCAGTGCGCGAAGAACATGGTCGTAAAATTTGTTTTGCCCCAGGACGCCTCCCGGTTGAGCAGCGTACTGTCGGCTACTTTTAATTTTGAGAATCTCTACAGAGTGGAACAGGTCACTGGTGGGTTCGCTGCCCTCCGCCAGGAAATGGAAAGGATCGGGCATAAGGCAGTAGGCGTGCACATGCAGAAAGCTATGTAGCAGATCGTTACGAAGTAGCAACAGCTCGGAAAGTCAACTTTGCTTGCGTTTGGGGGGCTTGGACGATGCGGGCTTGCGTTTGCGGGGTTTGCGGGGGCGGATTTTGTTGGTGACTTTGTAGCCGGCACGTTCGAAGGCGCGCCACATATACCAACTGGCAAGAGTGCGGTAGGGACGCCAGCGTTCGCCGAATTTGAGGAGTTCTTTGGGCGTGGGCATGTGTCTCTTGCCGTAAGCTACGGACCAGCCCTTCTTTACACCGAGGTCGTGGACAGGAAGCACGTCGGGGCGACCGAGGCGGAAAATCAGAAACATTTCGACGGTCCAGGCGCCGATTCCGCGGACGGAAACCAAGCGCTCGACGAGTTCATCGTCGGAGAGCAAGAGAGCCTGCTCGTGCGTGGGGACGATGCCTTCGATGGTTTTTTTGGAGAGATCCTTCATGGCGGCGACTTTTGCGCCAGAGAGACCGGCTTTGCGTAGTTTGGCACTGGGGATTTTCAGCATTTTTGTCGGCGTAGGAGGGCGGCCGTTTTCGCCGAGGGCCTTGATGCGACCGAAGATGGTGGCGGCGGCTTTGCCGGAGATGGATTGGTAGGCGATGGACTCCATGAGGACTTCGTAGGGAGATTGCGCGTCAGCGACATCAATTTCGAAGGGGACGGTTTCGGCGACGAGGCGCTTCAGGCATTCATCGCGCTCGCAGAGATGGCGAACGGCTTCGGGAAGATCGAAAGCGAGATTGGATGGGAGCGCGTTGGTAGTCATGGCGGCAGAAAACCATAGCACGGAGGCGGTGGAGTTGGTAAGAGGGCGTTTGCGTAGGCGAATTGATCGAAGAGAGACCCTTCGCTGCGCGACCCGGCGCGCTAAACGGCGGCGCGCAAGAAAATGCCGGGTTGCTCCGTTTGGGTTGACAATTTGGGTGCGTACCGAACACCGTGAGCGCTGGCATAAAAGCCAGCGCTACATCGCGGAGAGAATTCCGTGGGGCGTGCGCGTTGGGATATCCGGTCGACAACTTGGGACGCCCGAATGGCAGGGATGCGGGTGTGGTAAAATTTGGCGTTTGGGTGGGCGAGAAATAGTGAGCATGGCGAGTGAGTGCGGAGCAGAATGCCTTCCTGAAGACCGCAGCGAGCGAAGGAACCCTAGTTAAATGCAAACAGGAATTATTGGACTACCACAGGTAGGAAAGACCACGCTGTTTCGGATTTTGACAAAGGCGAACGTCGAGGCCAAGGGTGGTCAGTCGACACACGTGGGCGTGGCGAAGGTGCCGGAGCCGCGGCTGGTGGAGCTGGCGAAGCTGTACAACCCCAAGAAAATTACCTATGCCACGGTGCAGTATGTGGACTTACCGGGCGTGCAGAAGGAACGCATGCGCGAGAGCCTGGCGACGTTGCGCGATGTGGACGCCATCGCGCATGTGATTCGCGTGTTTGATGACCCCAGTGTGCCGCACTCGGAGGGAAGTATCGATCCATTGCGGGATGCGACCAACCTGGATCTGGAACTGATTTTGTCGGACCACGACCAGATCTCGAAGCGGCTGGAACGCGTGGAGAAAGACTTGAAGAAGAAAAAGGAGCCGTTTCTGGAGCACGAGAAAGGCGTGCTGGAAAAGTGCAAGGCGCACCTGGAAGCGGAAAAACCGCTGCGCGAATTGGAATTGACCGCGGAAGAGCGAAGGCCGATCAGCGGATTCCTGTTTCTATCGCAGCGGCCGATGCTGTACGTGTTGAACCTGGGCGACGATGAGGCTGCAGAGATGGACAAGGCCATCGAGAAGCACAAGCTCGGCGCGCTGCAAGGACGGCCGAACACGGCGCTGGTGGCGGTGTGCGGACGTTTGGAAGTGGAACTGGCAGAGATGGATGAGAAAGAGACGACGGAGTTGTTGGCGTCGTATGGATTGAAAGAGCCGGGGCTGAACCGGATGATTCGGGCGACGTATGATTTGATGGGGCTATTCCCATTTTTCACGGCGGGGGAACCGGAAGTGCGCGCGTGGACGATTCGCAAGGGATCGACGGCGGTGAAGGCGGCCGGCGAGATTCATAGTGACATTGAAAAGGGATTCATTCGCGCCGAGGTGGTGCAGTGTGACGACCTGTTGGCGGCGGGAAGTATTGCGGCGGCGAAAGAAAAGGCGCAGGTGAGATTGGAAGGGAAAGAGTACATCGTGAAGGAAGGGGATGTGATTTTGTTCAGGCATAGTGGGTAAAAGAGGAGTTAAGTAAGGAAGTAACGAAACAAGAAACCATATGTGTGCCCGTTGCCAACTGTGAGAGGAGTCGTTTCGGTGTTGCCATGATTGCTCCACTCCGAGCCGCGAAAGCGCGGCTCTCCGGTCGGGATGACAATTTTCCAATGGTGGAGCCGCCAGAGTGAACCATGAGGCTGGCATGAAAGCCAGCGCTACAGTGAAGAGAAAAGCGGTCGCCTCCCTCTTGCGGTAGGCAAGCGGAACGGGAACGGCACAAAAAATCGCACTGCCCCACCGCTGAAGGGGTGAGCTACGGGCGCACGACGAGCCGCTACACAGACAATGACTCATGAGCTTCCATTCCGGATTGCGTTGGCGGCGCTGCTGGGGTTGGTGGCAGCGGGAGGCAATCTTTTGGGCGGGTACTTTGTGGTGTACCGCGAATGGCCGCGGAGATACCTGCAATATTTTCTGGCCCTGGGCGCGGGGTACATGCTGTCCGTGGCGTTTGTGGAAGTGATTCCGGAGTCGTTGCGGCTCGCGGGAGAAAATGCG
>DASXIT010000187.1:0-50106 GCA_036497825.1 Candidatus Acidiferrum sp. | reverse complement strand
CGCGTTCATTTTGATTCGTTCGCCCATCCGCTCGACTCGCGCGCTTTTCGATGTTGGCGCTTCCGGTCCTCTTGTTGGCTTTATCGTTGCGTTGCCGGCTTTGGCGTTCGGCGTACTCCACGCGAAAGTGATTCCCTCGTTAGGCAGCGATGGGAGCTCCGACTTGGTCTTTGGTGTGCCGCTGATTCTGCATTTGGTCGCCGGGGTCGTTCAACCTAACGCTCATGTGTCCGATCTGCTTTTGCATCCGGTTGGCCGGGCCGCGTGGGTTGGACTCTTCGCCACGGCTCTAAATCTCTTGCCAGTGGGCCAGTTGGATGGGGGACACATCCTGCGCTCGGTCAGCCCTCGGCTCCATCGTTGGATTTCCCTGTTTTTGCCAATTGCGCTGATTCCACTGGGTATCTTTCAATGGCATGGATGGTTTATCTGGGCTGTACTTCTGTTCAGCCTGCGGTTTATTCGAACTGCTCCGCTGTATGACCCGCAACAACTCGATCCCAATCGCAGATTTGCCGCGGTCATCGCTTTGGTGGTGTTCGTGTTGTGCTTCATGCCCGCGCCACTGTAGCGCGGAGGAAATCTGCATGACCGAATCGGCCGAAATTCCACGTTCGCCTTCACACCAACTTTCCCGCACTTTACGGGAGCACGATTTGTTGTACCTGTTTGTTGGCTCGGTGATTGGCTCGGGAATTTTCGTCACTCCTGGATTAATTCTTCGACAACTCGGTGGGTCAGTTGGATATTCACTGCTGGTCTGGCTGGTGGGCGGAATTCTCTCTCTTCTGGGAGCGCTGACTTATGCGGAATTGGCTGCTGCCAATCCAGAAGCGGGCGGCCTGTACTGCTACATCCGCGATGGATTTGGCCGCATGCCTGCGTTTCTTTACGGCTGGTGTCTGTTCCTGGTCATTGCTAGCGCCACGATTGCCGCACTGGCCCACGCTTTTACTGCTTACCTCGGCGAAGTCATTCCGCTATCTCCTGAAGTCCGATTGGTGGTGGTTTGGCTGGTGATTGCGGTGGTTACGGCGGTCAATGTGTGGGGCACGCGTAAAAGCGCGAACCTGCAGAACGATACAACGCTGATTAAGGTTGGCATCGTGGTGGTCCTTAGTTGCATTCTGCTGGTGTTGGGACTTGCCAACGGCAATCACTCTCGCGAAATCGCTTCTTCATTTCGTGGAGAACTTTCAGGCTCCAGCCTGCTCTCTGCTTTTGGATTTGGGATGATCGCGGTGTTGTGGGCCTATGAGGGATGGCAGTTTGGCACTTACAGCGCTGGAGAAGTGATCAATCCACAAAAGAGCTTTCCTCGCGCGTTCTTGTTTGGCTCCGTGACTTTGATGGGGTTATATCTGTTTGCCGTGCTGGCTTACCTCATCGCATTGGGACCAGCCGCTGCGTCCGCCACGGATACGATTGCCGCGGCGGCTGCGACCCAAGTGCTTGGTAAATGGGCGGGAAAACTGGTGGCTATCACGATTCTGGTTTCTACGTTCAGTGCGGCAAACAGCGTCATGCTGACTTCACCGCGAGTGTTTTTTGCGATGGCCAACGATAAACTTTTTTTCAAGAAATTGGCTGATGTTCATCCGCGCTTCGGTACGCCTGCGAATGCGGTGATTGCCCTCGGCGTCTGGTCCGCCGTGCTCGCGTCTTTTGGTGGATTTGTGAAATTGGCCAGTGGAGCCATTTTTATAGGGTGGATTTTTTATGGGCTGGGAGCGGCAAGCATCTTTCCTATTCGCCGCGCTAATCTCGGTAAAGCGCTTCCCTATCGCGTTCCTGGCTATCCGTTTACGCCCTTGGTATTTGTCCTGGTGGCGGTCGCGATTATTGGCAATCCGATCTACGCGGCGATCAAGGATCCACAACAGTTTTCGTATTTGCTGGTGGCCATTGTTCTATTGCTCTTGGGGATGCCGGCTTATTTTTTCTGGAGCCGGCAGCAGGGTGGATGACAGACCGATGTTTTCCGGGAACGAAAGCCGCCTTCTTCGGGAAGCGGCCGCTACACGGGCAAATGCGGGACGGGCACGACAGTGCCGGGCCCCTACAGATCGTTGAATTGCGATAGAGAATCCACACATTACATTAAGGATAGTGGGTCCATGTCGACGAGAATGGCTGTTTGTGGGATTTTGTTCGCATCGCAGAAGGTAAGCGCGCCGCTGAGCAGCTTCGTTAAGGCTGTGCGTCTTGTCGACTTCAACAGAAATTGAAAGCGATGCTCTTTTTTCAGACGCGCGAGCGGAGCCGATGCTGGACCCATCACTCTTAGACCCTTGCCATCCTGTGGCGAAAAATACTCTGAGAGACGCCGCGACCACCGAACCGCCTTCTCCAGATTGGTGTCGCGCACGATTACGTTCGCCAGCGAAGTGAACGGCGGGTACGCCATCATGCGACGGAAATTCAGTTCGCGTTCATAGAAGGAAAGATAGTCCTGGTGTACGGCATCCTGAATGGCATAGTGCTCCGGATAAAATGTTTGGATGAGCACGCGGCCCGGCAAATCACCGCGGCCTGCGCGGCCCGCCACTTGAGTAAGCAACTGGAAAGTTCGTTCCGCGGCGCGAAAATCCGGCATGCTCAGTGACGAATCCGCGGAAATCACTCCCACAATCGTGACCCGCTGGAAGTCGTGGCCTTTTGCCAACATCTGGGTGCCCACCATAATGTCCAGCGCGCCGCTGGCGAAGGCCCCTAGGGTTTCCTGATATTGCTGCTTGGTGCGTGCGGTGTCGCGATCAAGACGCGCGATGCGAGCGCCGGGAAATTCCTTGCGCAGGCGCTCTTCCAAGTGCTCTGAGCCTTCGCCGAAAAAATAAATGTACTTCGAATCACATTTTGGGCAGGTCTTTGGCACTTGCTGCAACGAGCCGCAATAATGGCATTCCAGGCGATTGCGATTCTTGTGGTAAGTCATGGAAATGCTGCAATTCACGCACTGCACCGAAGCGCCGCAACTCCGGCAAAGCACTGACCACGAATACCCGCGCCGGTTGATCAGCACCAGCGCTTGCGTTTGAAACGACAACGACTCCGCGATTCCGTCGTGCAATTTCTTTGAGATCGGGTTGGTCAGTTGCGTTTGCTGAAACTCATCGCGCAGGTCGACAATTTCCACTGACGCCATGGACCGGTTTTCTACCCGCGTGGCTATGGTGAGCAACTCGTATTTTCCGTTGACGGCGTGATGATATGTTTCCAAGGAAGGCGTCGCCGACCCAAGCAGTGCCAAGGCATTCTCCAACTTGGCGCGCAGGATCGCCACATCTCGCCCGTGGTAGCGCGGTGTTTCTTCCTGCTTGTAACTGTTCTCCTGCTCTTCATCGACAATGATCAGGCCGAGATTTTCTAGCGGGGCAAACACCGCGGAACGTGTGCCAACTACCACGCGCGCCTCGCCATTTCTAACGCGCCACCATTCGCGCGCGCGCTCCACGTCGCTCAGCGCGGAGTGCAGAACCGCTACACCCTCAAATTTTGCCCCAAACCACGCGCGGCACTGCCGACCGATCCACAACGTCAGCGCAATCTCGGGCACCAGGATCAATGCCGTCTTGCCGCGCGCCAAAGTATCCTGCACGCTACGCAAATATACTTCCGTCTTGCCGCTGCCGGTCACCCCGTGAAGCAACTGCACTCCGAACTCGCCTAGTTCGAAACGCCCGCGAATCGCACTGAAGACTCGCTCCTGGGCCTCATTTAGGGCATGGGCTGGCGGTGTATAGCCAACATCGAACGGATCTTCCGCTGGGTCGATCGATTCTTCCCAGCTATCCAACAGGCCGTCACGTAACATTCGTTCGATGAGCGCGCGCGACACTTGGGCCAATTTCAAGAGTTGTGACATCGGAAGCGGCCCGCGCTCTGTCTGTAATAGCAGCCGGATGCGCTCTTCCTTTTCACCTCGTTCGCCGGCAGCCTCAGGTTCCTTCCACGCAATGATCATGTGAGTTTTGCGCTTACGCCCGCGCAAGGATTCGCGAATCTCCAGCAAACCGCGCTTCTGCATTCGCTGCAGTTCGTCGAACGTGATGCCCAGACGAACTGCAGGTGCCAGCAACATCGCGCCTTTCTTCTCCAGCAATTTGCGCAAAAACTCTATTTGTTCGCCCGGCCAGCCCGTCAGTGTCTTTCCATCGCGCAGATCTACGGAAAGCAGACGGCCTGTTTCGGTGAGAATGATTTCGCGCTGCGAGACAAATTCTGTTGCGGGAGGGAGCATTCCGCGAAAGACCTCGCCAACCGGGGCAAGATAGTATCCCGCGATCCACTGGCCCAATTCGATCAGCTTTGGGGTGAGCGCGGGAGTGAGATCTATAACTTTGCTGATTTCACGAATTTTTGTATCTGTTGGCGCAGTTTCCACCCATTCTGTAACCACGCCAATCAACGATTTCTTACGAAATGGAACCAGAACCCGGCAGCCAATCTGCACTCGTGAGCGCAGTTGTTCCGTCACCGCATAGGTAAAGGTCATGCGCAACGGTACCGGCAAAGCAACATTGCAGTAGTTAGGAGTCATTCCGCGTGTGAAGCCATCTAGCCATCTCATGAATAGGCTTCGAGTCCTTGCGAAGCTTTCTTCAGGGGCTAAAGCCCACAATCTCTGTCCCCTGTACGTCGGGGTTAAAACCCCGACCTCCTAAAAGGAGCACCTATGAGATAACTTGATAACTTCTAGTGTAGCAGTTGTCTATTTCTCTTCGGCCGGTGGGGCATCTCATCGGCTAATCAAAATAATTCCGGCGAAAATCGCCACGATCCCAAACCACTGCATCTTCGAGACTCGTTCCTTGAGAATGAGCGCGGCCAAGCCAACCGTGACCGCTCCATAGAGCGAAGCGAGCACACTGACCACGGAAATTTGCTCGAGCTTCATTCCGAGGTTGTTGAAAACATATGCGCAGGTATCGAGCACTCCAATTCCCAAAATCCATGGCGTATCGCGCCTCGCAGGCGCTGCCAACGATCTCCGCGCCAGGAGAATGACCAACGCCGTTGCAATGACACTTGTCAACCGAATGACCCAAACGGACGGAATCGCGCCGACAAGTGGCACGATCCGAATTCCCAATAGCCAGAACATGACTCCAAACCCGAACGCCGAATACAACGCCCATCCCACTCCTAGGTTCTTTTTTTGTGGCTGCGTGTCCGGGTTGATCGGATTCACGTCACCAGGAAGTTGTTCACCACGCGCAACCAGCACAACCCCCAGAATTGTCAGCCCCATTCCGATCAACCGCACAACCGTCAACCGCTCGCCGGTGAACATCGACAAGAACATAGTTAGCACCGGGTAACTTGCGGAAACCGGCGCGACGATCGACATCTTTCCAATTTCAAATGAACGATAGAGCGCCAGAGTCGAGGAAGTATTGAGGCAGCCGGCCAGAATTCCCCAGGCCCACGGCCGCATCCCCGACCCATCTACCAGATGGCCCCAACCGCCCAGCAGCGGCATGAACAGAGTGAGCAACACAAAACCACTCAACTGCATGTACAGCATTGTGCGGAACGTGCCGAACTTTCGCGTGGCAAACCGCGCGCACAAATCCGCGCTTCCCCAAGACAGTGCCGTCGCCAGCCCCAACAGAATTCCCATTGCGCGTTACGACTTTGCTTTTTTCGGTAATTGCAGGCCGAGCTCGACCATGACTTTCTGAAGATCTTTCCACACGTCAGCTTTTGCCGCGGGGTTTCGCAACAAATATGCAGGATGATAAGTCGCCATCAATTTATGGCCGTGCCAATCCATCCACTCTCCGCGAAAATGCGAGATGCCGCGATTGGTGGCCAGCAAAGTTTGCGCGGCTACGGCTCCTAGGCAGACCAACACCTTCGGCTCAATCACATCCAGTTGCCGCAGCAAGTAGGGCGAGCACGTAGACACTTCATCATCTTCCGGCTTGCGATTATCCGGCGGACGGCATTTCACTACGTTGCAGATATATACATCCTGCCGCTGCAAACCCATCGCTTCAATCATCTGAGTCAAAAGTTTTCCTGCGCGCCCAACGAATGGAATCCCTTGTTTATCTTCGTCCGCTCCTGGCGCTTCGCCAACAAACACCAGGCGGGCTTTCGGGTTGCCATCGCCAAATACAATTTTGTTGCGGCCCTTGTGCAGTTTGCACCGCGTGCAATCGCCAATGTCTTCGCGGATTTTCAGCAAGGTATCATCTTTGATTTTTTCCACTTCGGCAAACAGCGCACCTGGCGGTGTAGGGATTGGCGCAGCCACTGGCTTAACAACTTTCTCGGTCGTAGCTTGTAACGCAGTCTTGCGCAAAGATATCTCCTCATCGAAAACGATTGTTGTTGGTGCAACTGCGTTGGGTTCCGCGCTTACGGAAATGTGTTGGCTGCCAGCCCGATCTTTGTAAAACAAACGAATGCCCAGGTCCTCGTAATATCGCAGGCGCTCTTCGATTTTCTTCTGCAGACTATCCGATGTACTTTCGGGCATGGCTGTCTAGTCGCCGGCCCGTTGCACGGCAGGTTTAATACGCAAAATCGCACGCAGGCGCAGCGTTTCGTCCAGAATACGGTGCGCGACTTCCGTTTTGC
Organism: Candidatus Acidiferrum sp.; assembly: GCA_036497825.1. Classification (GTDB taxonomy): domain Bacteria; phylum Acidobacteriota; class Terriglobia; order Acidiferrales; family UBA7541; genus Acidiferrum. The sequence continues at coordinate 43,518 of DASXIT010000187.1, read as the reverse complement.
TCAGTTTCGGCAAGACCACTTCTCGCCCGTCGCGCGCGAAGAACGTCACGATATTGGTATCGAGGTTGAACCCCGCACCTTCGGCGGTCACATCATTGGCAACAATCAAATCGGCATTCTTCGAGGTAAGTTTCTTTCGCGCATTTTCAGCTACGTTGTCCGTCTCCGCAGCAAACCCCACTACCAATCGCTCGCCCTTATCGTGTGCCACTGTGGCCAGAATATCGGGATTGGGTTCCAAACGGATCGTTAGCGATTCGTTGCTGCGTTTGATTTTCGCAGCAGAGGGCTCTGCCGCTCGATAATCAGCGACTGCCGCTGCGAAAATCGCTAGGGTACTCCCGGCGAAATGTCTCTGTGCGGCATGTAGCATTTCTTCCGCCGACCGCACATCAACCCTATCTACACCTTCCGGTGTTTCCAAGGAAGTCGGACCCGTGATCAAAACCACGTGGGCGCCGCGCGCCGCAGCCGCCTCGGCAATCGCATAACCCATTTTGCCCGACGAGCGGTTGGTCAGAAATCTCACTGGGTCGATATCTTCACAGGTTGGCCCCGCAGTAATTAGAACTGTCTCCGTCGCAAGATCGTGCGTTTCCTGGGCAACCTGCTGGATCGCCTTTACAATCTCTTCCTGCCCGGCAAGCCGCCCAGGCCCAGTCATGCCGCAAGCCAGGTAGCCTTCACCCGGCTCAACGATGCGCACGCCGCGAGCCCGCAGCACCGAAAGATTTTCCTGGGTAGCCGGATGCTGCCACATATTCACATTCATTGCAGGCGCCACAACAACGGGAGCGGTGGAAGCCAAATACAAAGTGGAGAGAAAATCGTTGGCGATCCCGCGCGCAAATTTGGCAAGAATGTCAGCGGTGGCAGGCGCAACGACAAGCAGATCCGTTCTTTGCGCAACGGCAATGTGCTCAATGGCGCTTTCCAGATTTGCTTCGCCGTCGCCGCTGCCTTCTCCGGCAAATAAATCGGTGATTACTTTTTGCCCGCTGAGCGCGGCAAAGGTAAGAGGCGTGATGAACTCTCGCGCGGCACGCGTCATCACCACTTGAACGGAATGCCCTTCTTGTTGGAGACGCCGGACGAGTTCCGCGGACTTGTATGCCGCAACTCCGCCGCTGACGCCAAGGGTGATGCGCATGGCTACCTCGCAGGCGCTATTTCTTGCGCTTGCTTTCCTTCTCGGCTTCCTTCTCGCCCGGCTCGGTGTAATCGTACTCAATCAAGCCGTGGTTCACTTCCTCGCAGGCGATCCTAGTCGCCTTCTGCGTGCGTTGATTATCTACGAGCGGCGGCGCCCCGGCCATCAGTTGCCGGGCACGACGCGCAGCCAGCACGACATAAGCGAACTGGCTTTGCGGAGCTTTCATTTGCACGGCCATTCTGTCTTACCCCCCAAACGTTGCCAACAGTTGCTCAACTCGATCGCGGCGCCGGTCGTTCCTGCAACGCAATGCCAGAACTACAGATTGCGCTTCCAGACTCGCCCGTTCCACGTCGTCGTTCACTATACAAAAATCATAAAATTTCTCGCTGGCGACAATCTCAGCCCGCGCTTTCGATAATCGCCGCGCAATCTCTTCGTCGGAATCCTGGCCCCGACTGCGCAACCGCCGCTCCAGCTCTTGCCGCGATGGAGGCAAAATAAAAATCGCCACGGACTCCGGCAATTTTTCTTTTACCTGCGCCGCGCCCTGGACATCGATCTCCAGAACCAAATCCAATCCCTTGATTCGGGATTCTTCCAACCACTTCTTTGGCGTTCCGTAGGAGTGTTTGCCAAAGACCCGCGCATACTCCAAGAATTCACCCCGCGCGACCATGGCCTCGAACTCCGCCTCAGTGACAAAATCATAGCATTTTCCACTGGCTTCGGTCGTGCGACGGGCCCTTGTAGTACACGATACCGAAGGCATGGTCCCTGGCAACTCCAAAACCTTCTGTACCAGCGTGGACTTGCCGGAACCCGATGGCCCCGACACGATCAACACCAGTGGCGCAAGAGTTTGTCTCTCGCTCATTCGAGATTTTGCACCTGTTCCCGCAATTTTTCGATTTCGGCCTTGATTTCCAGCGCCAAGCCCGTCACCGCCAGCGCTTCACTTTCCACTCCCGGTGTTTTCGAAAGCATGGTATTCGCTTCGCGGTGCATTTCCTGCAGCAGAAAATCCAGTTTCTTTCCAACTTCACCGGCTCCATCCACCAATTTTCTGAACTGCAGCAGGTGGCTGCGCAGGCGATCTAATTCTTCACTGATATCGCTTCGTTCCGCAAGCAGCGCAGCCTCTTGTGCCACTCTTCCGGAGTCGACATTCACGCCACTCAGCAATTCCCTCAACCGGCTCTCCAAACGCCGCGTAAACATTGGCTGTAAGGTGTCCACCAAACCCCGCGCTTTTTCCGCTTGCTCGCTGATCCGGGTCAACCGCGCGCGCATTTCATCGGCAAGATGGCGGCCTTCCGCGCGCCGCATCTCATCCATCTTCTCCAGGGCTTCCCGTAAATATTTCTCCAGTTCTTTGCCGAGAGCGTCCTGCTCTTCGTCCGTTTCCGGCAAGGATGGTCCCAAGCCGCCGACCACTCCTGGCAATCGCAGCAAGGCCACTAAATCCAATTCTGTTTTAGCTTCGGTGTGCTTCTGCAATTCGCGAGCAACACCCAAATACGCTTCCAGCAACTCGCGATTGACGTGAACCGGTGCTGATTTGCCGGGCTCCACATTCACGTGCACGTCCAGATGCCCGCGATGCAGCTTTTCGCGCACCGCTTGCCGCAATCGCAATTCGTAAGGTTCCAACGCATCGGGCATGCGCAGCTTCACTTCCAGGAAGCGGTGATTCACGCTCTTCACGCTCACCCGGATCGACCACTCTCCATATTCGCCTTTGGCCATGGCGTAACCGGTCATCGACCGGCATTCCGCAGTTCCCTTTGCTACCGCCTTATCGCTCACTTCTGTCTTCACGCTCATCGGTTTCCGCTCGCTTTCCCTGGCTTGAAATTTTGCGTATCTGCCGGAGCGAGCAATTCTTCCTCTGTAAACTGTAAATCATGCAAACGCGCGTAGCTTCCACCGTTTGCCAACAAATCCGCGTGTGTTCCGCTCTCGCGGATCTGTCCATCCTCTAATACCAGGATTTGATCGGCTTTGCGGATTGTACCTAAGCGGTGGGCAATCACAAAGGTGGTGCGGCCCACCATCAAGTTGCTCAAAGCCCGCTGCACGAATAATTCGGACTCGGTGTCCAGTTCAGAGGTCGCCTCATCGAGAATCAAAATCGGTGAATCTTTCAGAATGGCGCGGGCAATCGCGATTCGTTGCCGCTGGCCGCCACTCAAGCGGGTGCCTCGTTCGCCGATCAGGGTATCGTACCCCTGCGGCAACTCCATGATGAAATCGTGCGCCAGAGCGGCTTGCGCTGCTCTTTCCACTTTTTCTTTTGGCACCTGGGTCATGCCATAGCAAATATTGTTCCGCACTGTATCGTGGAACAGAATATTTTCCTGTGTCACCATGGAAATCTGCCCACGCAACGATCGCAGCGTCACCTCGCGAATGTCTTTTCCATCCACGCGAATCGCGCCCGACTTCACTTCATAAAATCGCGGAATCAAATTCACCAGCGTCGTTTTCCCGGCTCCGCTGGAGCCCACGAATGCTATGACTTCGCCGCGTCGCGCCTGGAAGCTAATGTCTTTCAATATCGTTGCTTCTTCGTAGGAAAACCCGACATTTTCAAATTCAATTTCATTTGAGAAAGCGGGCATTTCAATCGCCGCAGGGGCATCCTGTTCTTCTTGGGTCAAATCCAGATAAGCAAAAACCTGCGTAGTCGCTCCTTGCGCTTGCTGGAATTGCTGATAAACGGCCCCAAACCGCTTGACCGGCTCGTACAGCTTGAACAAGGCGTAAACAAACACAAAAAACATTCCGGCGGTCATTTCCTGATGAAGAATCTTGTCGCGAGAATAGAGCAGCAGCAGCGAGATAACTACGGGCACCAGCATATCCATCAGGGGTGAGGTTCCGACTTGCGCACGAACCCAGCGCATGGTTTCGCGCAAGAGCCGGCGGGCGGCGGCACGGAATTTGGCAATCTCAAAATCCTCCATGCCAAACGCCTTCACGATGCGGTTCCCGCCAACAGTCTCCTGCAAAATCTGGTTCAACTCTCCCAACTTGCTCTGACTGCTCTCGACGGAGCGCCGGATCCGTTGACCCAGCTTTGCTACAGGCCACAAGACCAACGGGAGGAGAACGCCGCACGTCAGCGTCATTTTCCAGTCAATACTGAGCAGCACGACCAGGAAACCTAAAAACAGGAATGTTTGGCGGAACACGTCCGCCAGATATTCGGAGAGCGCTGGACGGGCTCGTTCCACATCATTGATGACCGCCGACATGACTCGTCCGGTGGGCTGCTGTTGGAAGAATCCAATAGGCAGCCGAATAATCTTTTCGTACAGGGTATTTCGCAAATCGGTGATAGCCCGATGCCCAACGAATTGAATGATCGTGCTTCCGCCATATTCGGTCACCGACTTTGCGAAAAAAACGACCAGCAAAGAAATGGAGACGACCGCCCAAACGTTATGAATGCTTGGAGGGAAAAATCGGTTCAAGTATAGAGAGGGACCACCATGTGGGATAGTGAACAGCAACACGTTCGAATCGGGAGCGCCAGGATTCAGCACGCGATCCACAATCGGCTTGATCATCAACGCGATTAAGGTCTCTGCCACGCCGCTTACAGCCAGCAACACCACACCCGCGCTCATCGACAATCGATACGGCTTCACATAGCCGAGCAGCCGCTTCATTTGTGGCGAAAGGAAAGACCCCACTACACCCGCTCCAATCAGCTCTTAATCCCTACTTGGTACGCTATTCGCGCCCAAGAGGTGTGTCAAGTTTTCGGGGCACAATTTATTTGCACGGGTTTTCTATGAATCGGCGCGGAAATTGCCGGACAGCGGGTGCTTACTTTTCGATATCCCGATGCATTAGCCGCGTTGGCAATCCGCGCTTGTCCAGCGCCTTCTTCATCCATTCCGCCATCATAACGGAGCGGTGCTTTCCGCCAGTGCATCCAAACGCGATGGTCAGATAGCTTTTTCCTTCTTCGATGTAGTGCGGCAACAAATAGGTCAGCAATCCCTTCATCCGTCGCAAGAATTCTCCTGTCTGCGGGAATGACTGGATGTACTTGCGGACGTTCGCATCTTTGCCGGTAAAAGATCTCAGCTTCGGAACAAAATGTGGATTTGGCAGGAATCGTACATCAAACATCAAGTCTGCATCCGTAGGAACCCCATACTTGTAGCCAAAACTCACCAGAGAAACCAGCATCGGCCGCTTATTTTCACTCTTGAACCGCTCGGTAACGAAGTGCCGTAGTTCATGCACATTGAATTGCGATGTATCGATGACGATGTCGGCCAGCTTGCGGATCGGCTCCATTAACAGCCGTTCGTGCTCCAGGCTCTCGCGCACAGAAAAATCTTGACCCAGAGGGTGCGGGCGGCGCGTTTCGCTATACCGGCGCAATAACGCATCTTCATGTGCTTCAATGAAAACAAGCGCAATCGGATGGTCGCGGCGCAAATGCCGCAGCAGCCCTGGCAATTTCTCCAATTGCAGGCCTTCGCGTGCATCCACCAACAATGCGGCACGCGCAAAATCGCCCTGTCCTGCCGCGTGCAGCTCCGCGAAAATGGGAATCAATTCAACCGGCAAATTATCGACACAATAAAAACCCATGTCCTCAAACGCTTTGAGGACGGTACTCTTCCCGGAGCCGGAAAGCCCCGTGAGGATAACCAACTGTCTGCCTTGATTTCGTTTGCTTAACTTCTTGCGAGCATTGTGCTTGGTTGGCAAATATTCAACTCTTCACTCGGCGTTGGTGCGTGCTCGGGATTCTCATGTCTTCCCGGTATTTTGCCACAGTACGCCTCGTCACGTGAATGCCTGCATCGTCTAATTTCTTTGCGATCTGTTCATCCGTCAGTGGTTTCGTGCCGTCTTCTTCATCGATCATTTTCTTGACCAGGCGCTTCAACGTCTGCAGCGACATTCCGCCGCCTTCTGGACCGTTCACCGCCTCGCTGAAGAACGAGCGCAATTCCATCACGCCCTGCGGGGTATGCGCGTATTTGCTGGCAACTGCCCGGCTCACGGTCGAGGGATGCACACCCACTTCTTCGGCCACTTCCTTAATCATCATCGGCTTCAGCGAATCCGCACCTTTATCCAGAAATTCCCCTTGCCGCGCAATGATCGACTGGCAAACCCGCAGAATTGTGTGCTTTCGCTGTTCAATATTCTTCATCAACTGGATGGCCGCTGTGAAGCGCTCTTTTACATAGTTGCGCACTTCTTTGTCCGCCGCGTCGCGCACCAGCAACCGCCGATATGTGGGGCTCAACCGCAATTGCGGCATGTCGTCTTCGTTCAGGAAAACGTTCCACTGGTCATCCATCTTACGGAAATAAACATCGGGCTCGACCAGTCGCGGTTCGGTCTTGTTGTAGCGGAGCCCGGGCCGGGGATCAAGCTTCTTAATCGACTCGATCGCGTGCTTGATGATGTCCATCGGACGATTTAGCGCTCGGGCAATCTCTTTCAACTGGTTCGATTGCACTTGCCGCAGATGATCGGAAACGATCTGGTGCGCAAGGGTATTTTGTGGATCAAACGCCTTCAACTGTAGCAACAAACATTCTCGCAAGTCCCGTGCACCAACCCCAATGGGATCGAAATCCTGTACGACGGCGAGCGCATCATCCAAATCATCCTGGGAATACTTTCCGTTTTGCGCTAATTCTTCGGTCGAAGCCGTCAAATATCCGTTCTCGTCCAGATTTCCAATGATCTCTTCCACCAGTTGGCGAACGCTCTCCGAACAGATCGTGACGCTCAATTGCCACTCCAGATGATCCGTCAATCCAGAAGGGGAAGAGAGGAACTTCTCGAACGAGGGCCGCTCGGAAATTTCACGCTCTTGCGATTTTCCGCCGTCTCCGCCGGTATCGAGATACTGATTGAAAAACGTGCCTACATCAAATTCATCAAACGGATTAGACTCCGCCTTCTCCGGCACTCTTTCGGTTTCGGCTTTCAAAAATGTTTCGTCGCTGTAGTTGTCGCTTACGGTGGGCTCTTCGGATTGCTCTTCCAAGACAGGGTTGGCGATCATTTCCTGATTGATCATTTCGCGCAGTTCCAGGCGGTTCAGCGCCAGGACACTGACCATCTGCACCAATCCCGGCGTCAGAATCTGCTTCTGCGTCACCCTTAAATTTAATTTGAGTCCCTGCCAGGCCATGGTCCCGTTTCTCAATCCTAGAATAAGGCTAATTCAACCGGAAGTTGTCTCCTAGGTAGACTCGTCGCACTTCCGGATTGTTGCTCAACTCCTGCGGCGTACCCTTCGCCATTATTTTCCCATGATTTACGATATATGCGCGATCCGTCACGGTCAGTGTTTCGCGCACGCTATGATCCGTAATCAGCACGCCAATACCTGATCGGCTGAGCTCGCGGATCAAATCCTGTAAATCCCGCACGGTTAACGGGTCGATCCCTGAGAAAGGCTCGTCCAGCAAAATGAATGAAGGTTGCAGGGTCAACGAGCGCGCGATTTCCAGCCTCCTGCGCTCTCCGCCAGAAAGCATGTACGCCTTGCTTTGCCGCACAGTCTCCAGCCCCATCTGCGCTAGTAGTTCTTCCAGGCGATCCCGCTGCTGCTCCGGCGTCAGCGGCAACGTTTCCAGCACCGCCAGCAAATTCTCTTCGCTGGTCAACTGCCGAAACACCGAAGGCTCTTGTGGCAGGTAACTGATGCCGCTCCGCGCCCGCAAATACATGGGCAAATCGGTGATTTCCGCATTATTCAGTAACACTCGCCCGGAATCTGGCCTGGCCAGCCCAACGATCATGTAAAACGTGGTCGTTTTGCCAGCCCCATTCGGTCCCAAAAGGCCCACCACCTCGCCTTGGCCTATTTCCAGTTCAATATTGTCAACGACTTTGCGTCCACGGTAGGATTTACTTAGGTCGACGCCTTGCAGTGTGGGCATTCAGTACCAATAATGGGATCGTTAACCGATCCAGTTATCTCTGGACTCGATGTTTGGTCAAAGTGCGTAAACCATTTCCCGAATCCACGATGATCGTATCACTCGCTATATAGAAGGTCAATTCTCGGCCGGTTGTCGTACCCTCGGCAGCGTCGTAAATTGTGGGATTTCCACCGCTTAGCACGAATTTCTGGTCCTCCGAAGTGTACACTCCGGTGTCCGCCGTAGCACGCCGGTCTCCTTCCTCAACCACCACTGCACCGTTTCCCACTGCCCGGGTAATCTGTGAAGCTCCCGTCGTCTTGCCATCGGTGGCTTTTGTAAAATAGAGATCAAGAGTGGAAGCACGCATCTTTTGGTCAATGGATTGCACTGTAACGTTCTCTTCCAGCTTGGCCCGATTTTCCGCGTCGAAGTAGACCAGTTTCCCTGAGCTCACATGCCACAACGTTGGCTGTTTGTTGGTGGCGCCCGCCTGTGGGGCCTGCGGGAATACTCCGCGAACGTTGCCGACGGCGCTGACCACGTGGGTTTCCCTTAAGAGCTCGATCGAATCTGCTTCAAGCACCGATGGCCCCTGCCACATCCGGGCGTGGCCGGAATAGAATGCACGACCAGTTTTCGAATTGGCGTCTAAATGCTCTGAAGAAAGATTTGCGGGTCCGGCGCTGAGTTGTACGTTTCCTGATTTCGAAGAGAAATCCGTGGAACGCACGTTGCCCTCGGCTTGCAGGTTTCCGCTCTCTTGATAGAAAGTCATCTTTGCGGCGTGCGTTTCGCTGCTGGCATCGCGCACCACGGCTTTGCTGGTCAGCACAGCTATTTGCGGGTCGTGCGTCATCATTGCTTCTTGCGATTCGGCGCTGCGATCCCCTTCTTTCATTCGCACATTCCCGTGTAGATTGATGCGCGTCCATTCTCCCGCGGCGCCCATCAGCACCGTGCCGTTCGAAGCGCTGGCACGTTGCACTGGCCTGCCTTTCAACTCTCGTTCCGTCTGCACCGAGCCTGTCGCAATAACTTGTTGCGCCTTTCCTTTGGTTCCAAAATCCACGGCCAGTTTGTCTGCATCCATCTTCGAGCGGGCTCCAGCGGCATCCGTCCACTCCATCGTTCCATGGCTGAGGGTCTCTCCATGCTTAATGCGGCTATGTTGTCCCAGCTGAACATCGCTAAAATCCAGTTGCAGCGCGTTGGTCTTCAGCGACCGCAGCGCGGCCGTCTTGGCGTCGCGCGTATCTAATTGCACGTTTCCATGCAACATCAGCAACTTGGCCTCATTCACGCGCGGCCACATTTGCAGCTCAGCCGTCTCTGCATTCATGGTGCTGTCCGGGGAGTGTCCTCGCACCTTCCCTTCCGCCTTCATGGTGGTAATCCACCCTTGCGGCGAAAATTGCGAAGTTAATTTTTCTGCGCTCAGGGTGTAAATCCCTTTCGTTCCGTTCATGCTGGCCACTGGCATCATATTCTTGCTGCCCGGAGCCGCGACCATCGTCTGCACACGAAATGTGCTGTCCATCCACAGGGTCAACTGTCCTGCTTTCAAGTCACGACTTTTACTTTGAGCGTCCACCGGGCCATCCAGAGCCAGCATGCGTTGATCTCTATCAAATTTCAGGCTGCTTCCGGTAATATCCACCGGTTCCTTAGCAGTATTCTTTTTAACGTTTTTTTCCGCCGCGCTGTCGTCCAGCTCGATCCATACGTCACTGATCAAGCGCAGTTGCCCTTCTTCTGACATATATACCGCGCCGATTCCTTTTCCCCTTCCATTGGGAAAAGTGAACTTCACCGGTTGAATGGTTTGTGCGCGGCCGGTGGCTCGTTCAAAAGTTACGCCGCTGGTTTCTACCGTTGCCACGCCAATCGGTGGACCACCGTGCTTCTTGGTCAGTTCCGCATCCGCGGCGCTCTGCAATTCCATCAGCACATCGCCATTGCACTGAATGCTGCCATCCGCTTTGGCGTACCGGCAACTCTGCGTGCGCATCACATCATTGCGATCGCCTTTCTGGCCGAACGCGGTTACCTCTACTTCTTCCAGCAGGCTCGCATCCTGCCCGCGGAAATCCGTAGATTTTGAGGCATGTAAAGTAAAAATAACCCGGTTCCCGTCGACTTTCGAAAACGTCAAGCCACTCGATTGTCGTTCCACATCGACAGGGGGAGCAGGCGGCGCTTTTTTCTTTTCCACGTGCGCCACCCATTTTCGTTGCAGGTAGATTCCACCGGTTGTGGCTGCAAGGATAAACGCCAACACAGCGGACAGGCGCGCAAAACGGGCGGCTTCACTTCTCTTCATATTTTCAGTTAATCAGAATTTTCCCAAGGTGTACACAACAGGCGCGCTTTGCTCACCAGTCCTAAGAAAGCAAAAGCGGGCACGGCGTGCCGCGCCCTTACGAAAGATTGACTAAAACAGGAACGAGAGCTAACCCGCTGCTTCGCTGGTCGCCGGCAATGCCGGAAGAATTCCAAGGTTCGCCGCTGCCACACTATCCCTGTTGGTATTTTTCACCAGGTACATGGCTTCATCCGCAAGATGCAGCAATCCTTCTTTGGACTTCGAATCTCCGGGGTAGGCCGCCACTCCCACGCTGGGTGTCACCTTTATGTTCAGGCCTTCCGCGGTCAGCCAGGTTGTTTCTCGAATCAATCGGTGCAGCCGCCGCGCCACATAAATTGCATTTTCCTTGGAAGTTTGCGGCAGCAAAATGACAAATTCATCGCCACCATAGCGAAACGCAAAATCAATCAACCGGCAATTGGTTTTCAACGCTTCGCCCATTTCCGCCAACAGCCGCGAGCCCACCAGGTGCCCGTGCGTATCATTCACCTGTTTGAAGTGATCCAAATCGATGAAAACAATGGAAAATTCGTAATTATATCGCTGCGAACGGTATATTTCCGTGTCCAGGATAAATCCCATGTGCCGCGCATTGTAGAGCGACGTGCAATCGTCCTTAATCGTCAGCTCGTGAATCCGCTTGACGTGCCGCGCATTCTCCAGCGCAATCGCCGCAAAATCCGACAAAGCTTCCAACAATTTCAAATCTCGGGGATCAAACCCATCCGGGCCGACGCAATTGATCAGTTCGATGACACCCAAACAGGTGTCACGAAATTTTACGGGCACGGCCACAATCGACCGAGTTTCCATCTTGGTCTTTTCGTCCACCTTGCCAAAAAAACGGGTGTCTTTGCTGGTGTCAGGCACGATTACCACTTCGCCGTGTTGCGCCACCCAGCCGCCAATTCCCTGCCCCAACTTGATCCGGACATCTTTCAATGCCTGCGAAGCCTTGCCCACCGCCAGCTCAAAATAAAGTTCCTGCTTGGCTTCATCCAGTAATAACAAGGACCAGTTATCCGGCCGCAGAAATTCGTCAATCTTTTCCATGATCGTTCGCAGCACTTGATCCAGTTGCAGCGAAGACGTCAGGGCTTTCCCCAATTCCTGGAATACCGCGATTTCTCCGGCCTCGCGTTGTTCGGAAGGCACACCCGCATTGCGGCGCCGTTCCACCGTCGGAAACTGCTTGATGTCCTCTGCGCTCACTCGGAGTGCTCTCCCACTAGATTCAAAGACCGGTGGTCACCTTTCAAATGTCCCGCTTCTCACACTTATCCCTGTTCTTACTATGTTCGCCAAGTATAGGCACTCCCGAAAATGCCGCGCAACCTTCTCTTGGTACAGGCGTGGCTATCTTGCCATCGTGGCCTATGCCTTGTTATTGGCCTTTCGAATCAGGGGCCTTCCGGGTGGATTTTCACCAGCTTCGCCTCCCAACATTTCTTCGATGCCTTCCATTCGTTTTTTAATGAAACGATTCCATTCTCTTTAACACTACTCTTGTATATTCCCCTACATTGGGGCATGATTCTTCGCCCAGGGAAAGTTTGGTAACAACGTGTTGCAAGGCAATTCACCTTCCCGTCGGCTAACATCCAGAGTTGTGGTGTCGGAAGACACCTATGTTTATTGGAACTGCAAAGGACGCGAAGATATTTCACGAGTTCGCGATCTCAGCACACGCGGTCTGTTCATCGAAACGCCAAGGCAATTCCCTGCCAGCACCGAAACCAAGCTTCATTTTCTGGTACAGGAAGGCGAGATCAACGTTCAAGCCGTGGTCTGCCACATGCAACCGCCCACCGGTCTCGGCCTGAAGTTTACTTCCGTCCGCGAAGAACATCACCGCAGGCTAGCCGCACTGATCAATCGCCTCCGCAGCCTGGTTGATCCCTCTGCAAACAAATGAGCGCGCATCGCGCGGTTTGCGTAACGGGAACCTTTCTGAGCCAAGCATTTCTTCGCCAGCTTCAGGCAGTCTGCCCAGACATCGCCTCTTCTACAATTTTCCCATCAAACAAATGAACCGTACGTTCCGCATGGTCAGCATATCGTGGGTCGTGAGTCACCATGCAAATGGTCGCCCCATTGGCATGAACGTCGCGGAGCAAATCCATCACCGAGTCGCCATTCTTCGAATCGAGGTTTCCCGTCGGCTCGTCCGCCAGTAGAATCAGAGGATCACCGACTAGCGCGCGCGCCACTGCCACGCGTTGCTGCTGACCGCCGGAAAGTTGGGCTGGGTAGTGCTTCATGCGGTGCGCCATGCCCACACGTTCCAGCGCGTTGATTGCCTTCTGCTTGCGCTCTGCTGCGCCCATCCCGCGATAGGTCAACGGCAATTCCACGTTCTCGTAAACCGACAGATCGCCGATCAAATTGAAGGCCTGAAAGATAAAGCCGATCTCGCGGTTGCGGATTCGGGTCCGCTCGCTAAGAGTCAGGCTGGACACCGGTTTTCCGTTGAGCTGGTAGTCTCCGCTGCTGGGCGAATCCAGCAGCCCGAGAATGGCCAGCAGTGTCGATTTGCCGCAACCCGATGGACCGGCAATCGCCAAATACTCGCCCTTCTTGATCTCCAGATCGATCTCCGACAGTGCGTGCGTCTCCAGATCATCGGTGAAGAACACCTTCTTGACACCTTGCATGGTGATGACCGTTCCATTTGTTGCTGGCATGAGATTCCTCTCCCCAATAAATTTCTCGCAAACTTCCCTACTTCAGCCTTACCCGATCAAAATTGTCCCAAGCCGACATGTCCGACAAAATCACTTTTTCTCCGACGTTTAATCCCTGCAGAACCTCAATCGTATTCACCGAACTGCGACCCAACTTCACATTCACTCGGACTGCTTCGGCGCCGTCATCCACCAGTTTGAATAAACCGATGGTGCTCTCCGATTGTCCATGCACCGGCCGCCCGACAAACAAAACATCCTTGAGATTCTCAATTTCGATAGTTCCATCAACACTCAAGTCTGGCCGCGCGCCTTGTGGGAGAGTGTCGGTGATCGCCACATCCACGGTAACCGTGCCATTTTGCACCGAAGGATTAATGCGCGCTACCGTTCCGGTTACAATTCCATTCCGCGTATCGACGGCTGCTTTCTGCCCGATCAAGATGTCCTTCGCTTGCGTCTCTGCAATCTTGATTTCCGCTTTCAATTTTTTCGGATCGGCCACCCGGGCCAGATTCGTTCCGGGCGTAACTTGCTGCCCCACTTCGACGGGCACTACTTGCAAAACTCCATTGATGCCGGCGCGCACGTGAAGCGCATCTGCCTGGGCGCGTTTCAGGTCATAGAGAGCCCGCTGCTCATCAATATGAGATTGTTGGGCCATCAGCCGGGCTTTCGCGGAGTCTGCGGTAGTCTTGGTACGGTCTTCTTCGAGTTGCAGCCGAATGCCAAGTTGCTCTGTTCTGACTTTGGATAATTTAGCGGTGACGTCCGTGCCCAGGCCTTCGCTTCGCAGCTTCTCATCTACTTCATACTGGATTTTGGATTGCTCAAAGTCACTTCGAACCGTCGCCGTGGCTGATTTTTGATTCAGAAGCTCGTTATTGAGCGTGGCTTTCAGATTTTCGAAATCTGCCTGCGCCGCTTTCAATTGATATTCGGCGTCGAGCACATCGCGCTGCAGTTCCGGATTGGAGAGCTCGAGTATGATGCTATCGGGTTTCACGATGGCACCAGGACGAATGACGATTCGGTCTACCCGCGAAGCAGTTTGCGCGGGGATCCAGCGAATATCCTCCGGCACCAGCGTCCCTAGTCCATGTACTTCTCGCAGCATCGGACCGCGCTTTACTTCATCGGTCCAAATCGTGCCTTTATCTACCGAGGGAGCCGCAGGCCGCAACCTCGATACTCCATAGGAAAATCCCGCAACGAAGACAACGGTAAGTGCGACATAGATGATGCGCCGAATTTTCTTTGCCCGTGCGTTCGATGGTCTTTGTATGTCCATAGTTAACCTGTAACTTTATTCATATCGCAATGCAATCATCGGGTCTACTCTTGTTGCACGCCGCGCCGGGATGTAACAAGCCAGCAAAGACACCAGCGAGAGCACCACGACAACTCCCAATAGCGTCACTGGATCCCAGGGGCTGACACCGAATAGCATGCTGGCCATCAGGCGCGTAAATGCCAAAGCTGCGAGGATTCCAATCACGACTCCAAGGATTACCATTTTCCCCGCTTGACCCAACACCATCCGTAAGACATTTGACCGCTCTGCTCCCAACGCCATGCGAATGCCAATTTCCTGGGTGCGCTGACCCACAACATAGGAGATGACGCCGTAGATTCCAATGGAGGAGAGCAGCAAAGCCAGCGCGGCAAATATGCCCAGCAAGACCATCACAAAGCGTTTGGCCGCGAGCGAATCGGAAATCACGCTGCTTAACGTTGCCGTCCCCGAAACAACGATTTGGCTGTTTACTTGCTGCACTGCATGGCGAATGGAATCCATCGCTCCCAACGGGGCGGCACTGGTACGTACCACAACATTGACGCTCCGGTTGAAAAGTGGAACGAAAGCATCGGGGATTTGGGGCACAGGTAGATAGCATTGCGCCTGAATCGTCGCCGTGTCATCCGAATCGAGGCCCCACTGCTTTACGTGGCCAACAATGCCGACAATCTCCACCGTCATATTCAGAATAGAGAGATTCACATGCGTGCCGATTGGATCTTTGTCGCCGAAGTAGCGCTTGGCGAAGCGCTCGTCGATCACCATCACTGCGGGTGAATTCTCGTTGTCGGTGGCCGTCACGAACCGCCCCCGCTTCAGCGGAATCTTCATCACATTCAGGTATTCCGGCTGTTCAATGTAGAAGAGAGCGGTTTTCATATCCGACTGCGCAGCAGGTTTCGCCTCGCCTTCCAGCCAGAACGGAAGTTCAGAGTCCCCATTCATGAGACTAGATCCCATTGTGAGCGAAACATTCTGGACTCCTGGAACAGCGCTGATGGCGTCGTGAAGTTGTTGAAGGGCGACGCGGGTAGCCGGAGGAGTCGCACCCATCGGCTGGGCAGAAGCGATGTTGAAAGTCACCACGTTGTGCGCGTCGAAACCCGGGTCGACGCTCCAAAGCTTGGTTAAGGTGCGAATCATCAAACCGGCGCCAACAAGAAGCACCAACGCCAGTGCCATCTCTACCGCCACAAAGACACTCTGCGTACGATGACGCGCTGCGCTGCCGCCGCGCCCGCCTTCCTTCAGCGATTCGCGAATTTCCGAGCGCGCCGATTTGTAGGCAGGTGCCAGGCCGAAGACAACTCCCGCCAGAAGAGATGCAACCAGCGTGAACAGAAATACTCGCCCATCAAAATGGATTTCCTCCGCGCGCGGCAAAGCTTCCGGCAACATCTTGATGGCATACTGCGTGCCCCACATAGCTAGCAGCGCGCCTAGAGCACCTCCCGCCAATGCCAACACAATGCTCTCCGTCAGGAGTTGCCGGACAACTCGGCCAGGACTAGCACCCAGAGCAGTTCGAATCGCAAATTCACGGTTCCGGCCTGTGGAGCGAGCAAGCAGCAGATTCGCCACATTGGCGCACGCGATCAGTAACACGAACCCCACCGCGGCCAACAGAACCAGTAGAAACGGGCGGATATCTCCCACCAGGTTTTCTTTCAGAGCCATCAGCGTAATTCCCGAATCCTTATCGGCATCGGGGTAGACTTCGGAGAGATGCGCGGCAGCGCGATCCATATCCGAAGTGGCTTGCACCAGAGTAACTCCCGGCTTCAACCTGCCCACCGCATTCGTGCCCATGGCGGCGCGCCGGTCGCGGAATAGTGGCTCGTTCCACTGCCCAATGGGTACGTACAAATCGCTTTTCGTCTGAAAATTGCCTTGCTGATAGTGAAAGCTACCGGGGATTACCCCCAC
The DNA here is from genome assembly GCA_036497825.1 of Candidatus Acidiferrum sp. Classification (GTDB taxonomy): domain Bacteria; phylum Acidobacteriota; class Terriglobia; order Acidiferrales; family UBA7541; genus Acidiferrum. The sequence goes on along the minus strand of DASXIT010000187.1, from coordinate 27,167 downwards.
AATGCTGTACAAGGTGCCATTCAGTGTGATCGATTTCGTCACGACGTCCGGAGATCCGGAGAACTTGCGCTTCCATAACCCTTCACTGATGAGCGCGACCGGGGCGCCCCCAACCTGATCTTCACTTTCCGTGAATGTCCGGCCTACGCTAGGTTTCACACCCAGTATTGAAAAAAACGTTGCCGACACCATGTTCCCGGTAAGCCGTTCCGCGTCGCCCATCCCCGTAAGGTTAAAGTCCTCGCCACGAAAAGCTGCCAGCGCGGTAAATGAATTGTTGTCGCGCTGCCAATCCAAAAAATTCGGATACGAGATGGAAGAGGTCTTAAACTCCTGAGTATGCCCATAGATCGCGACCAGCCTGTCGGGCTGCGGATATGGCAAAGGATTCAACAGCACGCCGTTCACAATTGAAAACAGCGCGGTGTTAGCCCCGATCCCCAACGCGAGCGTTAGAATCGCAATGGCGCTGAAACCCGGGTTCTTGCGCAGCATCCGCAAGGCAAAACGCAAATCCTGGAATATGAGTTCCAGCGTCGGAATTCCACGAGCATCGCGATGATTTTCCTTCGCATGTTGCGTGCCACCGAATTGAATGAGCGCTTGCCGCCGAGCCTCGTACGGTGACATACCATGCTTGAGGTTCTCTGCAACGGCCGACTCGAGATGCGCTCCCATTTCCGCGTCCAGATCTTGATCCAACAGTTCCCGGCGCAAGAACGATCCACATCGCTGAAGTGATTGCCGCAGCCAGCCACTCATGATTTACCTTCCTGGCTCGGCATCGCGAGCACGCGATTCATCACGCAGGACAATCTTTGCCAATAGGCTGCGTCTTGGGTGAGCTGCTTCCGCCCTCGTTTGGTGATGGAATAAAATTTCGCTTTGCGGTTGTTATCGGAAATTCCCCACTCGGCGGCGATCCACCTCCGTTGCTGCAATCTGACCAGCGAGGCGTAAATAGTGCCCTGGTTAAGCAACACTTCGTTTCCACTCACCTGCTCAATGCGGCGGGCGATCCCGTACCCGTGCAGCGGGCCCATCGTCACGAGCGTTTGCAGTACCATCAGGTCCAGCGTCCCTTGCAGCAGATCGAGTTTGGAATCATCCATGGGTTCTCCTGTGGTATAGCCACATGAGAATATCATTCTCCCTGTGGCATCACCACAGGAAAAGGCCATAATACCGCGAGGTGCGCGGAATTCTGTACCTGATGAATGTACGTTGGATGGGTGAAGAAAGTTCATGGCCGTTGCGAATTTCACTCATATCGCAGAGCGATAACAGGATCGACTCTGGCAGCCCTTCTGGCCGGGATATAGCACGCCAGAAATGCGGTAATCAGCAGAACCACCGGCACACTCATTAATGTCCACGGATCATAGGCGGAGACGCCCCAAAGCTGCGTGGCAATGATTTTTCCCAAAGCCACACTGGCGATCAATCCGACCGCGACGCCAATGGCCACCAGGCGGAGTCCCATGCGCACCACCATCCCCAGTACGTCACCGTCATTCGCGCCCAGCGCCATGCGAATACCGATTTCCTGCGTGCGCCGCGCAGTAGTGTAAGAAAGCACACTATAGACGCCGATGGTCACAAGAATTAATCCGATGGCGCCGAAGATGAGCATCAGGATGGAGCCAAATCGCGGCCCTGCATACGAAAACTGGCTAATATAGCCCTCAAGCGTCCCCGTAAATGTCACCGCGACATTGGAATCCGTTGCCCATACTTCGTGGCGAACCGTATTCAACAGTGAAAGCGGTTCCTGCGAGGTGCGAACCAAAATTCCACGGAATGCCGAGCCGGTCACTGTATACGGCACCCAGATTTCCGCTTCGGGTGGGTCCTGAAGGCCGCGATTTAAGGCATCGCGTGCGACTCCGATTATTTCAAAGGTGGGCTGGGGAACTTTGTCTTCAAACTCAGCAAGCGAAGCGATGCGAACTTGCCTTCCAATGGGATTGTCGCCACCCATATATTTCTTGACGAAGGTCTGGTTGACGACCGCAAGTTTGCGCGCTCCGAGCACCTCGGCCTCTGTGAACGGTCTGCCATCGAGGAATTGAATTTTCAGGACCGGGAAATATCCCTCGCTACAAAGCTGGAAGATGGCATTCCATTTTTCCGAGTGAGTCTTACCAGGAACTTCGATTTCGCTGGGAATTCCTCCGTAGGGAGGAAGAGTACTAGTCTCGGTGGCGTCCACAACGCCGGGCAGAGCTTTCAGGCGTTGCAACAAAGGACGGTAAAAAGCGGTGACTTGCCCCGCAGTCTTGTAGCGTTGGACCGGCAGCGGCAGCCGCGCTACCAGAACATGATCCGCTTGGAAGCCGAGGTGCACATCGCGGAGCGCCACAAAGCTGCGCATCAACAAGCCCGCCGCCACCAAAAGTGTGAGCGAGAGCGCCACTTCCAGAATCACCACGGCGTTGCGAAGTTTTCCGTGACGGAATCCGCCGCTGAGTCCTTTACCCGAATCGCGCAGCGGGTCATTCAAATCTCTGCGAGCAGCCTTGAACGCTGGAATCAATCCAAATACCAGCGCCGTCAAGAACGTTACACACAGCGTAAACAGCAGCACCGGCGCATTCAGGCGGATCACTGCCTCGGCCGGAATAATATTCTGCGGCATAAGCGCGACTAGAAATTTCAATCCGCTCCAAGCCAGAAGCGTTCCTATTACCGCGCCGCCCAACGCCAGCAAAACACTCTCTACCAGCAATTGGCGTATCAATCGATTGCGACTGGCGCCCAGCGCCGAACGAATCGCGAACTCTTTTTCGCGCGTCGTGGCTCTTGCCAACAACAGATTGGCAACGTTTCCACAACCGATCAGAAGAAGCAATCCAACGGCCGCCAGTACAATATAAAGCGTAGTGCGGAAACGCCCAACGACCAGATCCGTCAGCGATTGAATCTCGACTGTGAAATGCTTCGGGTAGTCCTTGGAATAAACACTGGAAAGGCGATTGGCCACTACCGTCACATCTGCCACTGCCTGCTTCATCGAGACGCCCGGCTTCAAATGTCCGAGGAAAAACCAGGAGCGGGGAAATGCTCCGGCAACGGCCGTTTGCACAACGGTGCGGTTCGGTTTATCAGGAATCCACAAGTCTGAATCTCCCCAACCAAAGCGTGGCGGCATAATTCCGACCAGTGTCCGCGGAGTGTCGTTCAGAACAAAAATCTTGTTCAAGATTGAGGGATCGCCAGCGAACTCTTGTTGCCAGGTCCTATATCGAAGCACGAAAACAGGGGGCGCACCGGGTTCGTAGTCGGCGGGTTCCATCACACGGCCAAGAAGCGCCGGCATTCCCAAAAACTCGAAGGTGCCGGGTGTGACATAACTCCCTCTCAACAACTTGGTGCTTTCACCGGACCGGTACAGCACGTCAAGCCCGTCATTAGCAATCACCCGGTCGAACACATGGGTCTGTTCCACATAATCCAAGTATTCGGGTCCCGGAAATCCGCCTCGTCCTCCCGGCTCATTTCGTTCGGTGTCGTGTATCTGGATGGACATGTAGCGCTGTGCGTCGGGGTAAGGAAAAGGTTCCATAAGGATGTTTTCCAGGACGCTGAAAATGGCCGTGGATGCCCCAATACCCAGGGCGAGCGTGAGAATGGCAACGGCAGCAAACCCCGGGGTCTTACCTAAGTTCCTTATTGCGTAACGGATGTCCAACCAGAGTGTTCCCATGGAGCCCCTCGAGTCCCGGCGCGACCTCTACGCCAGCCCATTTCCTGAGTCCCGCTGGCGCCATCTTATAGAACCGTTAAGAAGGCGGGCGCGGAGTCACACTCGCATCTTCCCTTATCCATAAATACGTAAAGGAATGTAATTTGTTCGACGCGACCCTACTTAATTGGTTGCCCATAAAATGCATCTCGACGGCTTGAACCATTCGCCATGGCCGCTGTCCCCTATAGACGTAGGAGGCCCGGGGGTAGTCACGCGGGTGGCACCAATCTATCTCTATTTTTCAGGCCGATTTTGCAGCCTGAGCGGACCGCCTCGGAAGACGGGCCCTACACGGAAATTCGGTCAGCCGGCAGGCTCGGCGGCTGCCGTGGTCTTTTCACTGACCACCCAGCCATCTCCTAACTGGATGATGCGATTGCCGTAAGTCGCATTTTTCTCTGAGTGAGTCACTTGAATGATCGTGGTCCCCGCCTCGTTGAGTTTCTTGAACAGGTCCATGATCTCTTCGCCCTGGGCCGAGTGGAGATTGCCCGTGGGCTCATCGGCGAGAATCAGCTTGGGATTCTGAATTACCGCGCGAGCGACACCGACGAGTTGTTGCTGTCCTCCCGAAAGTTGATTCGGGAAAAGATCTTTCTTGCCAACAATATTGAAACGATCCAGCGCGTCACAGACCAGGCTGGCGCGCTCTTTCTTCGGGATGTTTTTGTAGGACAGGGGGATCTCGAGATTTTCGTAGACGGTGAGATCATCAATCAGGTGATAGCTCTGAAAGACGAACCCGATGTTGTACTTGTGCAGTTCATTTCGCTGCTTGGTGCTGAGTTTGTGGACCGGCTGATCGAGAAAGAAATATTCGCCGGACCATGCACTGTCGAGCATGCCGATAATACTCAGCAGCGTGGACTTCCCAGCTCCGGACGGTCCCATAATGGTGACGAATTCCCCGGGTTGAATATCCAGGCTGATGCGTCGCAGCACAAAGAATTTTTGCGCGCCGGCCTGAAAAGATTTTTCCACATTTTTCAATTGAATCAGAGGCTGCACAGCATCTCCTTAGTTATTCATAGCGGAGGGCGATCATCGGGTCCACCCGCGTCGCTCTCCTTGCGGGAACATAGCACGCAGCGAGCGCGATTATCGTAAGCACTGTTGCGACACCTGCAAAGGTTAGCGGATCGGTAGCGCTGATTCCAAATAAAATGCTGCTCATGAAGCGCGTCAGCGCCAATCCGCTGATCACTCCAATCATCACGCCGCTCAGGGTAAGTTTCAATCCGTGAGTAATGACCGAGCGGAGAACCTGGTCACGATCTGCGCCCAGCGCCATGCGGATCCCGATCTCGCGCTTCTGCAATGAAACCAGATAGGACATGACTCCGTAAACGCCGACGAGCGCGAGCACGAATCCGAGCCCGCCGAAGATGCCCAGCAGGATACTCTGTGCGCCGCTAGTGGCATTTACTTCCTCGATTTGTGCGTTGACAGTCTTGATCGCGATGATTGGCTGATTCTTGTCGACGGACCAAATGCAGTCTTGCAGCGCTGGAACGATGGTCAGAGGGTCGGACTTCGTGCGAACGATGAGATAGACGCCGGTGGCAATGCGCGTCTGGTAGAAAGGTGCGTAGATTTGCGGTTTAGGCTCGGCGTGCGGAGTCGCTTCGCGAACGTTGCCCGCGACTCCGACGATTTCACCCCATGCAGGATGACCTGATTCTCTCCGGGTCGAGAACCGTTTGCCGATTATATCGAGCGACCCGAAATATTTTCGCGCCAGCGCTTCATTCACGATGAAGACCGGCGAGTTCCCTTTTGCGTCGGCGTCGGTAAAATCCCGCCCGGCGAGCAACGGAATGCCCATGGAACGAAAGAAGTCTGGCGCGACACGATTCCCCAATGCTGGCTGTTCGCCGAGATTTGCATCAGTGGCAGTGGCTTCCGTTTCGAACGTGGTTTCTGCGATTTCGTCGGACATGGGAAACACGAGGCCAGCGGAGGCGGACGCGACCCCGGCAACGCCGCGTGTACCGGCAAGAACCTGTTGTACGAATGCAATGGCCTGCTGCTCGTTGGCAAATCGAAACTTGGGAAATTCGATTTGCAGGGTAACGACATGATTGGGTTGGAACCCGAGGTTTTGTTTGAGGAGGCGGTCGAAGCTCCGCATGGCGAGGGTGGCTCCGATCAGCAAAATCGCAGCTAGAGCGACTTCGCCAATCACCAGCAACTGCCGCAATACATTATGCCCGCCATTCGAACCATTTGAACCGGGGGCACCAATGCTTTCCTTGATCGCCACGCTTAGATTCTGACGCGTGCTGAGCAATGCGGGTGCGAGTCCGGAAAGTAACGCGGCGAACAGCGAGGCTGCAAGCGTGAACCAAGCCACTCCGCTATCGATGCGAATATCTTGTGTGCGCGGAATTTCTGGCGGGAGGATGGAGCGAAGTCCACCGAGAGTCCACGTAGCGATGAAGAAAGCACAGACGCCGCCTGCTAGAGCTACCAGAACACATTCGACGGCGAGTTGCCGCAGCAAAGCTCCGCGCGTCGCCCCAACCGCCGAGCGGATCGCAAATTCGCGGCGGCGCGCCCATCCACGTGAAAGAAAAAGATTGCTCACATTGGCACAAGCGATGAGCAGCACAAACCCGACCGCGCAAAACAAAATGGTGAGCGGAGTGTTCGCGTCACCAAACAGGTAGTGTTTCAGTGAGCTAGCGTAAATGCTCCAGCCCTTGTGTGCCTCGGGATACGCAGAGGCCAGGCGGGCAGAAATAGTGTCGAGTTCACTTTGCGCCTGGGCGAGCGTGACGCCAGGTTTGAGCCGCGCAATGGCCCAGCAGGTGGAGCCTTCGCGTGCCGTGCGCTCCTCGTCCGTGGGAATGAAGGCGGTCCAGACCTGCGAATCAGTGGCGAATCCTAATGGGCGTTGCGCCGGCATCACACCAATGATCGTATGTGGCTGGGCATCCAGTGTGATGGTCTTTCCAATTGCCGAAGGATCACTGCCGAATCTTTCTTGCCCCAACGCATGACTCAAAACCGCCACATGCGTGCCAGGCTGCATGTCGGACTGCGTAAACGTTCTGCCGTACGCCGGGTGAATTCCCAGGAGCGGAAAGAAATCTTCGGAGACTTCCGTGCCCGTGATGCGTTCCGGTTTACCTACGCCAGACAATTCTCTCGGCGCATCCCGATAAGTTGCAATGCCGGTGAAACTAGATGAGTCTGCGCGTATATCGGCAACATCTGGCACCGAGAATCCAAGGGAAGGCATGTCGAATGAGGCGCTGCGGGCGGAAATATCGATAAGCTCCGAAGCATGTGGAAATGGCAGTGAGCGAATCAAAACGGAGTTGACCACGCTAAAAATAGCCGTGTTCGCACCGATGCCAAGCGCCAGTGTAAGCACCGCCACGACCGTGAAGCCCGGCGATTTACGTAGCATCCGCAATCCAAATCGCGAATCGTGCAAGATGTTTTCAAGCCACCCAATGCCGCGAGTGTCACGATAATCCTCTTTGGTTTGCTCCACTCCGCCCAATTTGATCAGTGCATCACGACGAGCTTGTTCTGGAGTCATCCCCGAGCGCACATTATCCGCAATGTGCATTTCCAGATGGCTGGCCAATTCCTCATCCAGTTCGCGGTCCATCTGCGCTTTACGGAAGAATCCACGCAACTGTGCAATCCACGTTTGCAGAGTCCTCATCGCCGCACCTCACTCGTAGCGCAACGCCACCATCGGATCCACAAGCGCCGCCCGTCTCGCAGGCAAATACCCTGCCGTCGTAGCAGTCACCAGGAGCAATCCTGCGGCCGTTAGAAGCGTCGCCGGATCGTTCACTCTTACTCCGTAAAGGGTGCTCGAAAGCAATCGCACACATAAGAATGCGACCGGCACCCCGATCGCGATTCCGAATGCCACCAGCAACAGGCTTTCTCGCATCACCAACCACAATACTTGAGAACGCTCTGCCCCCAGCGCCATGCGCAGCCCAATCTCATTGCTGCGACGCGTCACCAGGTAGGACATCAGCCCATAGATTCCTATGCAGGAAAGAAATACCGCCAGTAATCCGAAAAAAGAAGAAAGCTGCGCGACCATCCGCTCATTGGTGATCGATCGCGCCACTTGATTTTCCAGTGTCATCACATCAGACACCGGCAGAGAGGGATCTGCATCGTGAATGGCTTGACGGATGGCAGCTACAGTCGCCGAGGAATCTCCGGCGTAACGGACTTCGAAGTCCCTCAGATACCGAATATTTTGCGCATACGGCAGGTAGTCACCCGGTTGCGGTTGCTCGTCCAGGCTGTTGTATTTCACATCTTTCACAACACCGATGACTTCGATATCGCCGGCATTGTCCGGTCCGCCGCGTCCATAGCGCCGGCCAATCGGCGAGCCAGTTGGAAACAACGTGCGCGCCATCGTCTCGCTGATCACTCCAACTTTTGGCGACGTCGCCCCATCCTCAGGTCCGAAAGTGCGCCCTGACAAAAGAGGAATCCCCATCGCTGCAAAATAACCAGTACCAACGGCATTGTGATGCACGTTCGTACTCTGGTGACCAGACAAATAGCCTTGCACCCAAATGGCGTTGTTCCACGTGCCCTCATTGAAAGTGAAGACCGAGAAGCTGGCACCGCGCACGCCGGGGAGCGCGCTCACGCGCTGTTCAATTTCCTGGTAGAGGTTCATCAGCCGAGCGTCTTCTTTGTAGCCAACCGAACTGGGATCCACCAGCAGTCGAATCACATTCTCTCGATTGAATCCGGTGTCCACATTGCTAAGATTCTTCAGGCTTCGAACAAAAAGTCCCGCGCCCACCAGCAGCACTAGTGAAAGCGCTACTTGCGAGATCACCAGAACTCTTGCCAGCCAGCCTTTCGCCGCAGCACTGGACTGACTGCGACTCTGCCCATCTTTTAAGAAATCTGTTAGGTTCACGCGCGTGGCGCGAATTGCTGGAAACGTTCCGAACAGCAGCGCGGTCGCCAGCGTCACACCGAGTGTGAACAACAAGAGCCTCATGTCTACTGGCACGTTTAATTGCAGCGACTCGCGTCCATCCGAAACCATTCGCAAAAGCAGATGACTCGCCTTATACGCAAATCCAATTCCCAGCACGCCTCCTGCAATCGCCAGCACCATGCTCTCCGTCAGCAATTGCCCAATGAGCCGAGAGCGTTTCGCACCTAGCGCCTGGCGCAGCGCAATCTCGCGTGCTCGTGTAGTCGCTCGGGCCAGCAGTAGATTCGCGATATTGGCGCACGCGATCAATAGGACGAAGCCAACCACCACAACCAGAATCTTCAACGGCTCTGAGAATTGCCAACGTAAGCGCGTGAAGCCCGTCGCCATGGAATTCAACTCAACGTGAGTTTTTTCCAGGTCTTGCAAATTCTCCGCAGACAACGGCGCGCCGGCAAAGCCGCGCAAGATTTGCTGAAAAAGCTCATTTGCATTGGCGTTTGCGCCTGCCAGGGTCACCCCAGGTTTCAGCCGCGCCATCAGATGCAGTGACTCGAATCTGGTGTCGTTGTAGCCATCAAACCCGGGAGGAACTTCCTTTTGCATCGACAATGGAATCCAGATGTCCGGCGCCTCTCCCACTTTCGTTCCAAAAAATTCAGCCGGCGCAACGCCGACGATCGAATAAACAGTCGAACCAATGGTCAATTTCTTCCCCACCACCGCCGGATCACTGGCTAGACTCTGTTTCCACCAAGCGTGACTAACCACGGCGACCGGATGTCCACCTTCTGTTGCATCATCTTCTTCAGAAAGAGTGCGGCCCATGGCTGCTTGAACGCCCAGCATCGGAAAGTAGGTCCCGGACACCAACTGGATGCTCATTGCTTCAGGATCTTTGCGCCCGTCAATGAACCCGTGGATGCGATCGACTATGCTGAAGGCTGCGGCCACTTCAGAGAAGACTTGATTCCTCTTCTGCATCTCACGATAAAAAGGATAGGAATAGAGCCAGGGATTCGGAAATCCATCACTAATTCCCTGGTCGAGACCGTTTCCAAACAGGACGAGTTGAGCCGGCTCCTTCACTGGCAGCGCTTTCAGCATCACTGTATCGATCAAACTGAAAATCGCGGTGTTTGCGCCGATTCCCAGCGCCAGCGAGAGCAACGCCGCTAACGTGATGGCAGGACTACGCAACAAGCCGCGCACCCCGTAGTTCGCATCACGAAATAAAGTCTCTAGAAACGGGATGCCGCGCTGGTCCCGTGCAGACTCCTTCGTCTGCTCAACGCCACCCAGCTTGATCAGCGCATCCCGCCGCGCTTCTTCCGCCGTCATTCCTCTTCGCATATTTTCCTCAATGTGCATCTCCAGGTGACTCGTCAGTTCGTCATCCAATTCACGATCCAACTGCTCCTTGCGGAACAGCCCGCGCAAACGGACAAAGGAACTGCGAATCCAGATCATGAAGCTTCCTCCTTTGCCGCCAGAAATCGCGCCAGTATGACCGTAGCCTGCTCCCACTCGCGCGCTTCTTTTTCCAATTGTCTTCGACCCGCTCGCGTCAACTTGTAAAACTTTGCCCGGCGATTGTTGTCAGACACGCCCCACTCTGATGCGATGTATCCTTCCTGCTCCAATTTCAACAGCGCCGGATAGAGCGTTCCATAATTCACCGACAGCAAATCTCCGCTGGTCTGCTCGATTCGCCGGGCAATCCCGTACCCATGCTGGGGTCCCAGAGTTTCCAGCGTTTTCAACACCATCAGCGCCAACGTTCCCTGCCAAACATCCGTTTTATCGCCCATATCTCTCCTATGGCATACCCACAGGAAAATACTCCAACTCCTATAGGAGTGCAATAGGTACGATCCACTCCGCGAAATAGTTCTCTTCCTTATCCAAAAAAGAATTTAAAGACTATTCTTTTCCCGACAGCCGTCTCGCCGAACCTCCTCTTTCCCTCCCAGCGGTTGGTCCTTCCTACTATCGCTGCTACACTCATTGATTGATTACAGGTTGAGGGCATGGCCAGGGGAAATTTCGGAGAACGTCTGAAGCGCGAACGTGAACTGCGCGAAGTCACGCTGGAAGAAATTACTTCGGCAACGCGCATTGGACCCCGCTTCCTCGAAGCCCTGGAAAATGAAGAATGGGAGAAACTTCCCGGCGGCGTTTTCAATCGCGGATTTGTCCGCTCGGTCGCCCGCTATCTCGGCCTCGACGAGGAGTCTTTTCTCGCGGAGTACGATCTGGCACACGGCCCGGTCGTGCAACCCACTCCACAGCACAGCGCCAACCACTTCTCTTCTCGCCCTAAATGGATTCCCTTTGTAGCTTTCCTCGCGGTGCTCGTCGTTGCCGCGACACTAGCCGCTAGCGGCTATTACGCTTGGCGCTACTACGTCGCCCACCGCGCCGCAAAGCAATCCTCTTTCATTACCCATCCAATACTTTCCACTTCGGCGATAAAACCAGAGGTTCTCTCGGCTTCCCAGGTGGAACTTACCAACACAAGCGCCAGTGCTAAACCTTCCCCAACACAAATCCCGCTCGATCTTTTCGTTTCACTCGCCGCCAACACTCATCTGCAGATCCTCGCCGATGGCAAACTTGTCCTCAACGCCGACCTTTCTTCCGGTTCCAATCACCATTTCCCGGCCAACGAGCAATTCGAAATTACTGCCAAAAATTCCAGCGCGGTGTACCTGGAGATGAACGGCCAAGCCATGCCTCCGCTCGGCGCACCCGGCGCCGCGGGCTCACTTACGTTGAGCCGCAAAGATCTAAAAGCCGTCGGAACCGCGAACGCTCACCCTTGAATCAACGGTAGGCAGCCCCAATATCACTGTTGCTACCGTTGAACGCGGAACCCATGCCCCGCTGGCCGGGCTCGGACCCTCAGGTACAATATTGTTAGTCGCAAAGACCTGAGGCCTGCACAAAGTGGAATTGCTCAGCCCGGAAGTCATCGAAGACCTTCGCCACGGACGCGCTACTCTCGAGCGCAAAATGGCAGTGTGCTCGACTGGCGCGCATCTTTCTGCAGCCGACCGCGCCGAAATCCTTTCCGTCCTCGCCCATGATCCTGATGAAACGATTTCCACCAGGGCATTCGATGGCCTCGCCAGCATTTCTCCTGAAGTTTTCGTGGAAGCTATCTCCCGCGAAAAGGTAGCTCCCCAACTATTTTCTTATGCGGGAAAAACGCTTGCTGACAAACCTGCCATCGTCGATGCCATGCTCCGCAATAAGCATTGTGGGGGTGAGCATCTCGCTGTACTGGTGCCGCGTCTTTCCGCTGATGCCGTGGCCAATTTGATGGAAGAGCTTGACCGCATTTCCGCTTCGAACGCTCTCGCCACCGCGATGGAGCACTCTCCGCACTTAACCGCGGATCACAAGAACATTTTGCAGGAACTTCGTTCTGCCGCTCTGCTCGATCCCACGCGTCTAGCCGAAGTGGCAGCAGAGGCAGAGCCTGACCCGGCCAAACGCGTGACCCTTTTGCAGCAAGTTTCCCGGATGAATGTTTCGCAGCGCGTGCAGTTTGCCATGAAAGGCAGCAGTGAAGCCCGTCGCGCACTCATTCGCGATTCGAACAAAGTGGTTCAGCGAGCGGTGTTGCAATCTCCTCGGCTCACCGATCAGGAAGTCGAATCCTACGCCAGCATGGCTAACCTTACCGACGAAATCCTTCGCTTGATTGCCACCAATCGCAATTTCCGAAAAAACTATACCGTGGTTCGCAACCTGATGAACAATCCCAAGACACCGCTCGATGTCACTCTGCACATGCTGCCCATCCTCAATGTTATGGACCTGAAAAAACTCACCACCAACAAGAACGTTCCGGAAACCTTGCGCACTACCGCCATCAAACTTCAGCGCGTCCGCAAAGAACTCAAGCACTAGGTTTCAGGTAAGCTCCTCTTCTTGCTCACGCAACTTTTTCTGGATTCTCGGCAATTTATCGTTAGAATACGGGCAACCTCAATCTGCCGCCCAAACGTAGCCAAAACACCTGCGATTCACTTGAGATCAAGCTGAATTCGAAAGGAGCCCTCATGTTTAGCTTTATCGGTACACTGATCATCGGCTTGCTTGTCGGTGCTATTGCGAAATTCCTAATGCCCGGCAAGGATCCGGGCGGCTTTATTATCACCATCTTGCTCGGGATCGCTGGCTCTTTTGTGGCAGGCTATCTTGGGCGCATGCTGGGCTGGTATCAGGAGGGGCAATCAGCCGGCTTTATCATGTCCGTGGTCGGTGCGATCCTGCTGTTGTTTGTTTACCGCTTGCTATCTGGTAAGAAGACCGCCTAAAACAACATTACAGCCGCGGACATGTGTTTTGCCGGGTTGGGGTTTCCTTACTAATGGTTCTGCCCCCGAGGGTTGTCAAAATGAAATTCACGCGAATTAAATGTGCGCTAGTTTTTTTCTTCGCGCTTACTATTTCCTGTTCGAACCACAAACCCATGAACAATTCACCATCGCCATCGATCACTGATCCTGCTTCCCTGTCAGGTATCGAGTGGCTTCTCAGCGATCTTGCCGGAACTTCGGTGGTGCCAAACTCCAAAGCTTCTCTATCCTTCCTTGATGCGGGACGTGCGGCCGGAAATGCTTCCTGCAATCGTTTTACCGGCAGCGTGACCATCTCCGGAGACTCCATCAAATTTGGCCAGTTGGCTTCCACGCGCATGGCTTGTGCCGACAATGCGGTCAGCGCCCAGGAAGATCAATATTTGAAGCTTCTCGAGGCTGCCAATCGTTTCGAGCTCAAAGACAATTCACTGTTGATATTCGCCGAAGGCTCCGAGAAACCCCTGCGCTTCACTCGGCAAGCACCTTCACATCCTTAATATATTGCCCTGGCCTGTTTCGTATTCTCCGCCGCGTCTCTGTTGCCTGCATAAGCTAGAATAGTCGCACTGATTCCCATGGAGGCGTTCCATGTCTATTCGCAGTTTCTTACGACTATTCATCCTCGCAATTTTTGCAGCCGCTCTGATCTCTTCCTCTGCGCTTCTTTTTCTTCCCTCCGGTCACGCGCAAAATCCTTCTGATCCATGGAGTGCGGCGCAAACCGTTCTGCCCAACGATCTGGTAAAAGAACTCGCGGATGCTAAGTCCGCGCCAACTGTAGTTTTCGTTGGATTTCAGCGCCTCTACACTGCTGGCCACATCAAAGGCGCACAATTTCATGGCAGTGGCGGCAGCGCCGAGGGTCTCGCCCAGTTGAAATCCTGGCCTGCCTCTTTGCCGCGTACTACCAGCCTGGTCATCTATTGTGGCTGCTGCCCTCTTGAGCGCTGCCCCAACCTGCGCCCCGCTTTCACCGCTCTCCACGAGATGGGCTTCACAAAACTCCGCGCTCTGATTCTTCCCACCAGCTTTGCTGCAGACTGGGCGGAGAAAGGCCTTCCTTACGACAAGGCTCAATAGTTATGCAATTCCTCGGTTCTAATTTTTTCTACAAAATCCTTCGCTCTTTTTTATGACCAGGCAATTTTTCTCGTCGCGCAGCCACTTCATTCCGGTGTCTTCACCATTCCCCGCGTGAATCGATTCTGTCTTCCCATCACGCTGGAACTCAATGTGATCTCCCACAGCAATTCCTTCATAAGTCGCTGGCCCGTCCAAGGAATTAATCTTGACCACATACTTATTCCCGCTCTTCGCCAATTCCAAAAATGTGCCTTCCGGCCCAGTCCATTTACCCAGCCATTGATCCGCTAGCACGCTTGTCCCCCGCGCTTCGTCCGTTGGCATAGTTTGCGCACTATTCTCACGCGGCTGTGGTTGCTCCGTCTGCCTCGGATTCCCGCAACCCGCTCCCACACAAATCGCCAAGACCATCAACCGCACCAAAATCTGATAGTTGCTCACCATAACCTCCTGCAATGTATGTATTCACCTAGCCCGGCTGATTTGTAGAGCCCGCCTTCTAAGGCGGGCGGCCTTTGCTTTTGTATGACCGATCTTTAAATTGGCCATCCCAATTCTGCTCCCCATTTTCTCACGCACAAGTGCTACCTTTGACTCTGCAAATAGAGAGCACCACACCGATGAATTCCCAAAATCCGCCAAACAAACACGAACTGCCATCGGCCCAAGCTGTCGATTTAGCCGCAATCTTTAAATATGTGGATGGCGCCGTCGTCAGCCGCACACTGTTAAAACGGACCAACGGCTCGATCACACTCTTCGCCTTCGATGAGGGCCAAGGACTTAGCGAACACACTTCCACCTCCGATGCTCTTGCTCATTTCTTGGAAGGCCAAGCCGAAGTCGTTGTTTCGGGCCAGCAACTCACAGCCAAATCCGGAGATGTAATTCTCCTTCCCGCCAACCAACCACACTCTCTAAAAGCGGTAACCAAATTCAAAATGCTTCTCACCATGATTCGTCCGTAGATTTACTTTTTGTCCGCATTCGCATTCCCACTCGTTCCCGAATAATACCCCTGCCGCGTCTTCACCGATAATCCTTCCTCCACTGTACTCACTCGGACTACATGGTAGTCCGCCTTGGAATTATTTCTCTTCGGCACATACGCCAACGTGTATTCATGCCGCGCCTGTTCAGTCATCTGCGAGTACAGGCGTTCCATCGCATCGCTCTTCGACGCGTAATAAATATCTCCACCGGAGCTATCCGCATAATCCCGCATCCGTCCAAATCGCTTGCGGAAAGAATCACTTCCAATCGCGAGGCCGTACAGCGAAATATTCTCGTGTAATAACAGTTCGACTGTCTCGTCGTAGGTGTGATGGTTAAATATCGCTCCGTTAATTCCATCGGAAATCAAAAGGATAATTTTGCGCCGGCTTCGCTCGCGATCATGCAACAACTCTGCAGCGCCATAGACTGCATCGTCGAGCGCCTTGGTTGGCCTGCTCCCCAGATTAGTTGGCGCGATATGGGTAGCCGGTTTGGTAAGGTCTGGCGGTTGCCAATCAGGACCATTTACTTTCGGGGCCGATCCGGTCTTCGAAGGCGCGCTGGCGTCTTTCACCTCCTTCAATTGCGCAACAAGAGTGTCTTCATCATTCGTGAATTTTTCGCCGCAATTCACTTCCAGGTCGAATCGGCAGACCATCGCTTCGTCACCCAGACTGATCCCCGCCGTGACACTTCGCAGACTAGCCACCAACGACGCGGCATCCTTCGACTTCAAATCATCATCCACCAGGACAACCAGTGACAGCGGAAACGCCTCCGCCGTAAACACATCAATGGTCTGTTCGGCATCATCGTCGAACACTCGAAAATCCTGAATCTCCATGTCGGGAACGAGATTTCCGCCGCGATCTTTCACCGTCACCGGCAACACCACCAAATTCGAATTGATTCTAATTTTTCCCTGCGCCTCATTTTGGACCGGGGCAGTTTGCTGCCCCGTCTGCCCATACACGCAAGGGCACGATTCACACCAAATGCCCGCGCTTATCAGCACGAAAACAAAAATGAAATTCCGCCTCATCACCTTCGACACTCCCAACCCTCAACTTCACAAGTTTGCCTACTAAGACGCCTTTATCACCTAAAGAGTGGCCCTCACTTTATGACACTTCACACCTCTTCCTCTCACCACCCTTCGGAGCTAAACTACCTTCACGTGGAAGCACAACACGTCGAGCCTGTCTTAGGCTCTCCCATTCTCACCAAGAGCGACCGCACGGCGATCGCAAGGTTCTAACATGGACATCGACGCACTCCGCCGCATTTGTCTCGCTTTCCCTGGTGCCACCGAGCACATTCAATGGGGCAACGACCTGCTGTTCAAAGTTCACGGCAAAATGTTCGCCGTCACTCCCCTGGAACCAGCAGCGGTCTGGCTTTCCCTGAAAGTCACACCAGAAAATTTCGTCGAACTCACGGAACGCCCCGGCATTATCCCCGCACCATATCTCGCTCGCGCCAGTTGGATCGCCATCGAGTCGCCCAGCATCCTGCCCACTCCCGAACTAGCCGCGCTGCTTCGTGGCTCGTACGACTTAGTCGTCGCCAAGCTTCCGCGCAAAGCTCGCGAATCGCTGGCCGCTGCTCCGCATGCTTCTCGAGCGCCCGCAAACAAGCTCCGCAAAAATCGCAAGTCTGCAAACATAAAAAGAAAGGCCGGACGCAAATAGCTGAATTCGCCTGTCCTCAAGTACAGCTTCGCCTTAAGCAACTGCATTTCACACCCCGAAACTTTTCCTGCTTCGCCGGGTTAAATTGGCCAAGTGCTCGAAGTGGTCTGCAGCGCGTTTGATACCTCGTGCCGTGCTGTCTTACCAAAGCACACTTCAATTATCTTCCAAGGAGAAATCATGTCGATGAAGTCCATCGCTAAACTTGCGGTTTCTGTCTTGTTTTTCGCGCTGGTTTTTGTGCTGGCGCCAAACAATGCCGACGCACAGGGCAGGCACCCAGCTTATCTTCACGCTCTCACCGACCTGCGCCACGCTCGCGCTCACCTGGAGCATGGCGATGGCGGTCAGCTCCGTCACGAAGAGTCTGAAGCCATCCGGCAAATCGACGCCGCTATCGCGGAAATCAAGAAGGCTTCCATCGACGATGGCAAGGACCTGAACGATCATCCTCCCGTCGATGCCGGTATTGATTACACTGGCCGTCTGCACCGCGCTATGCAATTGCTCGACAAAGCGCAAGAGGACATCTCTCACGAAGAAGACAATCAATTTGCCCAAGGCCTCCAGCAGCGGGCTCTAAGCCACATTGACCGCGCCAGACACGAAGTCGGCGAGGCTATCCGCATCGTCGCTTCCCGCTAAATTTTCATCCCCAAAATCGAAAAGCACCGTGGCTCAGTTTCCCACGGTGCTTTTTTTTTGCGGCCGATCTTTAGATCGGCCACGCTAGTTTAGATTTTGATCTGAACTCTACGCCATCGCCTTTGAACCAGGTGCGCGGCGCAACGGCCTCGCTCCCGGTACCGGAAATGTCATCTTCCAGAAATTCGTCTCTGGGTTGGCAAATTCCAATCCCACCAAGTATTTGCCGTCGCGTTCTCTCTTCACGAACACCACATGCGATTCCGCAGGCTTGCTTGTATTTTCATTCACCAACAGCAATGACTGGCCGATCACTACCGCCTCGTCCATCACCACCAGCGCGCCTTGACGGTTCACCGAACGCGTCATCGCCTTTTGACAGAACTTATCACCCATATCATTCTGTCCGTGCACGAGCACTGGCAGAGCCAACGCTACGCGCAAGGTTCTGCGCCGCTCACGATATCGAAAATGTAGTACACCCATGGGGACCTTCCTGCTTTTAAAGTTCGGGTCCGCATTAGCCACGATGAATATCAAAAGTTGCCGGCGCTGAATTCTTCTGCCGGATCACTTCTGTTCTCCGTCGAAGCGTTTGCTCTGCGGATAGCTTGCCCTGTGCGTCATTCGAAGGCAATAGCTGAGCCGTACCAAAATACTCTCTTCATATCCAGTACGCTAGTACTTCTGCAAGTTTATGCGAAAATTTCTACGAATTGTCGATTCTTAGTAACACTCCGGAAAGATTTGAGCCCGGTGCACCTGCCAGTCGCGCACTCGCATCCACTGAGTTGCATGTCTCACCGAGCACACCAGGTGAAACGCCGGAGGTGCCTGCAAAAAATAACGCTATCTCATTGATACGCATGCACTTACTGAATCCATCCACGCTAATCAGAATCGCCGGGCAGCAATTCCACAATCTCAATTTTCCATGGCTCAGAGCCCAAATCAATCATCGCCGTCGTCACCGGCAGTTTAAATCGTCGGGGCCCTGCGCTTCCCGGGTTCAGGTACAGCACCCCGTCCCTTTCCCATTGCTCTGCTTTATGCGTGTGGCCGCTTATGACAATATCGATTCCCGCGCCTTTCGGGCTCACATCCAGTTCCCGCAAATTGTGAATCAGGTACAGGCAAGCGCCATCGGCTTCCACCACGGACGTTTCCGGTAACTCCAACGCCCACTTTTCAGTATCCACGTTGCCGCGGACAGCAAAGACCGGTGCAATCGTTTTTAGTTGCGCCAAGATCTCCGGGTGGCCCACATCGCCGGCATGCACAATCAAGTCGAGGCCTTGCAGCGCCGTCTCCGCTTCGGGCCGTAACAGTCCATGCGTATCGGAAATCACGCCAATTCGCATATTCACCTCGAGCCTCGGCCCTCGTCTTGCAATCTCTACTCAGGCTAGTTCTGCCCGTTCTTCCCTATGTAATCGTCAGGAACGTCATCCTCCGGCACTTCGTGGGTCCGCACTTCACCTTCATCCGCGTCCGGCACGCTTTCCACTCCCTCGACTACTTCAGCTTCAAACGACTGACCTTCCTCCAGCAGTTCCTTCACGCTTTCGGATTCCGCATCTGCAATTCCGGACAGACCCTGCGTATCACCGGATTGTCCTCCCGTCGCTCCCAACTTGGTGGTCTCGTAGTCGACTAGGGCAACTCTTTCGGACTTACCGCGAATTTTCCGCTTCGCCACTTTTCTTGCTGGAATCTGTTTCGGTGGTCCCTTCCGGGCCGCCATTTTATTGACTGGCGCACCTTTCTTCACACTGGCCTTCTTCACAGCTTTCTTCGCTCCCACGTGCTTCTTTAATTTCGCATTTCGCGTGGGCTTGCTCTTTTTTGCTGCTGTCTTTTTCTTGGTTTTTTTGTTGACCATTTTTCTGGGCATCCTCACCTGCAAAGTCTACCACCGTACCGCTTTCATCGCTTCAATGTCCCGCACCACTGGAATTTTCCAGCACTCCATCTATAATGCTCCCAGAAAAGCCATTCAAGACCTTAGGCTGATTTTGGTAGTACGCGCCGGCTTGAAGGACCACGGTCATGAATAAAGAACAATTACAGAATCGAGTCCAAGAAATTGGTTTGATCCCGGTGATTCGCACTTCCTCTGCCGAGGACGCTCGTTTCGCTGTCGAAGAAGTTTCCCACGGCGGGATTCCCCTCATTGAAGTCACCATGACCGTTCCTGGAGCCATTGAAGTCATTCGCGACGTCGTCAAGCATGTTCCCGATGTCATTCTTGGTGCTGGCACTGTCCTTGATGTGGATACGGCTCGCCGCTGCATCGACGCAGGCGCCCAATTTATTGGCAGCCCAGCTTTGGATATTCCTACCGTGGAGTTCGTTGCCAAGAATTCCTATGTCATCATGATGGCTGGTGCGATGACTCCTTCCGAAGTCCTCAACGCCAGGAAGGCGGGTGCCGATTTCGTCAAGCTATTTCCCTGTTCGCTGATCGGCGCCGACAGCTACATCCGCGCGCTTCGCCGCCCTTTCCCGGATATTCCGCTCATCGCCGGTGGCGGCATCACCCAGCAAAACGCGGCACACTATCTTTTGGCGGGAGCTTCCGCCCTCAGCATTGGCAAGGAGCTCATTCCTCACGAATCGATGCTTCTCCACAAACCCGATCGCATTCGCGAACTCACTCGCCGGTTCGCCAGCATCGTCCGCAGTTCTCGAGCCCGCATCGCCGAAGCTCAAGCCCAGGCTCAAATCGTCAATTCCATCTAAAACTGGAAAGGTGGAACAGTCACTCCTGACTGTTCTCTCGGGCTGTTCTTACCGTGCTCACGTTTTCTCTCCTCTGCCTCCGCGCACTCTGGGTCTCTGCGTTATCTTCTTCCGTCTTCTCTTAAAACTCCAAATGAAGTCTAAGCGTCGGCACAATCACCGGCCCGCGATCCCGGTTGTACCCAGGATTCACCGCGTACTGCAACCCGACTGCGGGATACAATCCCCTCCAGACATGCACCGTATAAAAACTTTCCAAAATGTTTTCACGCCCATAATTCAACCGCCCATCACCCAGCAAAAATCCCAGTCCACCATATGCCAGATATTGCTGGTGCTCGTGGCTGATCCCGTTGCTCACGAATGCCAATCCCAGTCGATCGTAGCGTCTACCCCACTTTGATCCGTTGGACCCGGCGCCAATCTCAAACGTTTCGTCATCTTCCGTATACGCGAATGATTCGTGCTTCCCTTCATTCCATCCCCAGCGTCCGAAAACGCCCATCCATTCATTGATCGGCTGTTCGAAGTTCAGTCCAAATCCGTACTTAACCGTCGTCTGCAAAGGATGATCAGTAATCTCGGGCGTTGGAGTTATTCCCTGAAGATAGTTGTCAACTGCTACCTTATAGATTCCCATGTTCGCGTGGTTTACATAGCTCAAAATGCGCAGGGTTCCTTCCTGTTTTCCAACTACCCTCCGCAGCTCCAACTCCACATTTTCCGCGTGTGCCAAAGTCAAATTTGCTTCCAAATTGATGCCATTCGCCACTTTTGGCATCAATGCTTCTGCAAACCGCAGGCTCCAACCTCTTTGGTGGTACTCCACTACCGCTCCAAATGTGAATCCCCGGGTATCGGCCGCGTAGTCGTAAGCTCCGTTATTGTCGGTCGTCCAGTTCATGAACTGGAAATTTGTGTCTGACCCGTACGTATTCTGGTCAAAAAAATCCGGCATGCTGAATTTCCCAAACCGAATTTCCAATCTCCGTTCAGGCAACTCTCGGAATAAACTGTAGGGGCTTCGCTCACTCGCCTCCTTGGTGCTGCTCAACGGAATAATCTGGTGCCACATCAATCGCGCAATATAGGGGGCCTTGCTCAATGATGGGTTCCTCACCACATCCAGGTTGAACGCCCCCGCCATCCCGAGCGCCTCGCTTAGCCCGTGTCCCCCCGCTTCTTGCACGTCACACAAAAACTCGGTTGTCGAGCTTACGCGCCATCCGGTGTACAGCGTTAGAAGTCGTGATGTAGCGTCCTGCGCTTCCGGCGTTAAGCTATTTTTCCCTTGATAGGGCGAGGTAAATGTCGGGTGATATTGCGAAATGAAGTTGGCCTGTCCGGAAAGCCAGAAGCGGTCCCATTCGGCATGTGGAAACATCCTGGTCGCCGTATCATCGGGCGCCGCTGCGGCCTCTTGCGCTTCGGTGGGAGTCGTCGAGGTATCGGGGATTTGCTGCGCCTGCAGCCCACTCCCAACGCAGAGTAAAAACAGCGCGCAAATAGCCAGCCTCAACCAGCATGGCGTTCTACACTTTTTCGTCCCATTCTCTTGATCCTGCCCGTTCATCGCTCCGTATCTTTTCTCTGAATTATTCCGCAGCCTGACTTTCGTTCAGCTCTTCCACCGCTTCTTCCGGAGCATTTTCGACAGGAGTTTCTACATGTGGTTCATGCGCGACCTGCTTTTCAAACTCCCTCAT
Source organism: Candidatus Acidiferrum sp. (assembly GCA_036497825.1). Taxonomy (GTDB): domain Bacteria; phylum Acidobacteriota; class Terriglobia; order Acidiferrales; family UBA7541; genus Acidiferrum. The sequence continues at coordinate 5,238 of DASXIT010000187.1, read as the reverse complement.
TTCCCTGTCTATCCAAATTGCTTCCAGACGGGATTCTGGGCCGCGGCATATCCATACGCAGTAAAGTGAGGATGCCTTAATTGTGCCGAAATCCTTGTAAACGGTTTGTAACATGGTTCACCTTCCCGCCGGATTGCTGGGCAGCGCCATACCACCGGTGGAAAGGGAAAATCCCGAATTCACTTGGGGTGCGCGTGCCGGAAAACCCGGCTGCTTCGTGGAGGCGGTTGCTCTTGTGTCCGCGATTCCATTTGCCTTACCTTTCGTAACGGGCTTTCACCTTGTCCAGGTGTGCCCTTGCTTGCACTCTCTTTCACTGATACCATACCCACCTAGGGTAGTCAACGACTATGTCACATATTTCTCGCGAACGTCTGGAACTTGTTAATCGCACAAAGAAACTAATCGGCCAGTTGGAATCCGTTCTTCGCGCTCTCGAAGAAGACGCTCATTGCGCCGATGTTCTTCAGCGCCTCGCCGCCACTCGCGGTTCACTCAACAGCCTGATGGGAGAATTGATGGAAGACCACATCCGCAACCACATGCCGCGCAAAAACAAATCTTCTGTCGATGCCGCAGATGACCTGATCGAAATCGTCCGCACCTACCTGAAGTAATTTTGCAAGGGAACTGAGGAAGAGTCCTGCCCTCAAAAAGCGAGCGTGGGGCTCCCATCGAGGAGAATAATTGTGCCACATGGCCTTTCCCCGTCCTATGGCTGCTTCTGCACGATCCCCATTCCATTCACCCGCGCGTGCTGCACCGTCAACCCCCAATGGAGATGCGGCCCTGTTACTCTCCCCGTCGCACCCACCTTGCCAATTTCCGCGCCGCTTTCCACCGTGTTCCCTGCCTTCACATCGATTTCCGATAAATGCGCGTACAGCGTGTAAATCCCATATCCATGATCGATGACAATCGTATTGCCCGAATAATAGAGATCTTCCGCCAGAACTACTTTTCCTCGTTGTGCCGCAAATACTGCGGTTCCCTTCATCGCCGGAAAGTCCACCCCTGCATGAGGCGACCGCGCCTGTCCGTTCAATATTCTTCGGCGGCCAAAATTTCCTCCGGTGGTCACATCTTTGAGCGGCAGATGAAATGCCCCGTCCCACAACCGTTCCGGCGTTACCGTTTCATAAATCGCTTTCATCTTTTTCTGATCTTCTTCCGCGCGCTTCTGTTGCTCCGGGTCTGGTTCAACAAACTGTTTTTCCACTTTCAACTTTTCGGTTGGAAACTTCCCCGTTCTTACGGTCACCGTCTCGCTGCAAGATTCGGCCTCACCTTCCTTATTTTTCCAGGAAATCGTCCAGTCATATTTCCCCGCTGGCTTTTCCAGGTCTATTCCAAGCAATCCGTGTAGCGTTCTTGAAGAACTACCTTCTTTCCACAAAGCCAATTCCCGGCCACCCCACTCACCTTTCACTTCCGGCAAGCTCGTTGCAGCCACGACTTGCGCAAGCAACAAAGTGCCTTGTGTCGTTAGCGCCGAATTCAGTTTCATCGTCACGCCATCGCCACACTTCTTCAGTAACTGTGCGGAAGCCTTCTCCGGTGGGGTCGCCATAGCCACCATAGCAGCTAGAACCAGTACGATAGCGCGTCGATTGCAATGTCTCGTCATCAGCAAAGCCTTTGTAATCACCAGAATTTGTTCATCCACACAAGTAATTGTGACCATGGTCACATCATGCCGCCCCGCTTCTCGACACAATTGTACCGTCAGGAACAGACGATCTCTCGGCTTAATACTTATCGTCATGCTGTTGGTTAGGTCCGTCAACCTGCCTACAGTACTTGTCCTGGCATGACCTCGCGGGCAGCAGTTATGGCGCAGGCAGGAGCTTCACCTGCCTCTAAACCTGAACCTTCCACTTCGCGCCATACCTGCTGCCCAGCTCAGGCTCTCTCTTCCACAATCGCAGCTTCTACAGAGGGTACAAACCTGCTGTGCGCCGGCGAGCACGGAAGCCATAAACGCCTGGCCTAATCCCAAATCAGACGACACGACAAAAATACAAAAGGGCCCCGACCGTCGTTCGGGGCCCTTTCTGCGTGCTCCTCTTTCTCCGAGTAAATCTGCTGATTTCGCTACGTAATGATCTCAAACTATAGTTTCAACCCAAGAACTCTCACTAATTTTTCTTGCACTCTTTGTAGCTCCAGCTCCTTCGCGTGTTCTTCTCTCGTTCGATCGTTCAACGCTTCCTTCAACCAAACCAAATTCCGCCGCAATTCCATCTGCCCAACCGCTAACCGCCGCAGAGACTTTAACGCCACTTTTTGCTCCTCATCCAGTTCTCTGGGCTGCCGGTCAACTACGCAAAGTGTGCCCAACCCGAATCCATCATCATCAATCAATGGCGCGCCCGCATAGAAACGAATGCCGGGTTCATGAACTACCAATGGATTTTCGCGAAACCGGGGATCCTGCAATGTGTCGGGCACGATAAACAGATCTTCTTTTCCATCTGCAATCGCATGCGCGCATATCGAACTCTCCAGCGGTGTCTCTCTGACTTCCACGCCTACCTTTGATTTGAACCATTGCCGGTGATCATCCACCAGCGACAAAAATGCCATCGGCGTCTTGCACACGTACGACGCAAGTGTCACCAGGTCATCAAATGTCTGTTCGGGTTCTGAATCCAGGATTGCGTAGCGATTTAACGCCGCTACTCGGGCTGCTTCGGTCTTGGCAGGCGCGTTCATGTCCAACTCCGAATCCCAGCCGGGGGCCGGGCTAGGAATCGCATCATACTCCAGACCTGGGCTGCTGGACAGCCAAAGATGCAATCTTCCTAAGTACCCTTCATCCTTTTGCATTACACTGGCTGTCCACTACCAGGAGAACTGTCAGTGCTTCGATCAATCACCACTATCTTCTTCTTATTCTTGCTATTTGTAACACTCGTTGCTGCCCCCCCATCTTCCTCGCAAAAAATTGGCCCGCCTCCCGCCACTCGCGAAAACGAGCGCCGCAGCTTTGCTATCAATGTCCTGCGCGCTATCAATAACGCGGAGCTCGATTACAAAACCAAACACGGTGCTTATGTCAATTGGCAGACCCTCGTGGGTGAAGGCTATTTCGGGGAATCCGGAACTAAATTTATTTCCGAAGAGTTTCCTACAGTGGCCCACGCCCTCTATGGCCTTGGGCCGGAAATCGTGCCCGGTTGGAAGCTTCGCCTGAACATCTCTAACAACGGCAAATCCTACGATGCCCTTCTCGAAGACGTGACGGATCCCAAATGTCGATATGCAGGAATAACGGACGAGCGCGGGGTGATTCGCCAGAGCAAGACAACCGATTGCCCTCTCTAGCAGAAACAATTTTGCAGATTTGATTGCCCGGAATCAGTCGCCGGTGGACGTGTTGTAAGCCCGCTCCTCGGTCTCTCGCAGCGGCAGAAAACTGAAGTATTTATACCGGCACGGATCGCATCGCAAAGCTGGAATCCGCAATAGCTTCCAAAGCATTGCTAAAGGTGAATCCACAAATTCAGGTGAGATTCTTCGTAATTGCACATTACCGCAGAACGGACAGTGCGCACGGAACGAGTAGCTCAACGGCATCAACCGCGAGTGAAATCGCGCATGACATTCCGTGCATCGCCAGGGATAAATTCCGAAGATACTTATGACGTGGTCTGCAACCGTCTGGCGGCGCGACCGGCGAACTGCTGAACTCTTGCAGATGGGACAGTTCATCTACGTCCTGTGCTGTTTTTGGCCCCTGGGCTTCCCGAAGAATAGGCCAAAGCTCTGGTCGTGGCAAGAGGAACCAAGTACTTCTTTCCAGTACAATAGTTCCAGGAGCTATCGATGCCGGACTATACCGAAGAGCACGCAAAATCGGGTATTGCCACGAAACTACCCGCCCTGGAAACTTGGCCTAACCAGTATCCCGGTTATGTGATTACGACCCGCTTCCCCGAATATTCTTCCGTCTGCCCCAAGACCGGTCTCCCCGATTTCGGTGTCATCACCATTCAATATAAACCCCGCAAAGATTGCATCGAGCTCAAGTCTCTCAAAATGTATTTGCTTGCCTATCGCGATCTCGGCATCTTTTACGAAAATGCCGTCAACAAAATGCTCCACGATATCGTTAAAGCCACCAATCCTGTCTGGTGCGTGGTGAAGGGCGACTTCACTCCCCGCGGTGGTCTCAACACTTCCATCTTCGCTCGCTGGCCCGAACGCTCTTCCGATCCCCAATCCTCTCCTTCTTCGCCACGTAAGCAACGCGGCACTCACCGGTGAGCATCATTGGACTTGTGTCCGCGCTCGTTGGATAATTTTGAAGTCATCAGCCCACGTCATTGGGCATGCCTATGACGACCTTTTCTGAGGAGGGAGAATGAGCATTTCTCCAAATGTGCCGAACCCGCAGGAGTCTTATCACTACGATAACCTCGGGACACCCCGCTGGATCGCCGTTCTGTTCGCGCTTCTTTTTGCCGCCTTGGGCTTGCTAGCCTACGCCGGCCACTCCGTCCAGTCTCGCCTGGAGCAGGAACTGAGCAAGTCCGACGATCAGAATAAGATTTTGACTGCTCAACTCGAGCAGGCCAACACCCGGATTGCTGACATGAAGGGCCAGCTCGATGTCACATCGCAAAAAATTGGCATGACCCAGGCCGAAGTTGCCGAAGCGAAGAGCCGCGCCGAGGCTATTCGCAAGAGCCAGGCGGCTTCCGACCAGAAGCTTTCCGCGCAAATCACCGAAGCTCAAAAAGAAAGTGAAGCGAAGATTGGCGCTGTCGCAACAGATGTGACCGGCGCCAAGAAAGATATTGAGGCCACCCGCAGCGACCTGGAAGCCACCAAGTCCAAACTCGATCGCACCAACGGCGATATGGGCGTTATGAGCGGACTGATTGCACGCAATAAAGATGACCTCGAAGAATTGCGGCGCCGCGGTGATCGCAACTATTATGAATTTACGATCCAGAAAGCCAAGACGCCGCAGCGCGTTGGCCCCGTCCAGGTTGCCTTGAACAAGGCCGACCAGAAGAAATCCAAGTACACCATGACCGTTCTGGTTGATGATCGCTCGATTGAGAAAAAGGACAAGACCGCAGGCGAGCCCGTTCAGTTCTACGTTAAGGGCGCCGCGAAGCAATCTCCCTACGAAATCGTGGTCTTCGACGTCAGCAAAAACGCAATTACCGGTTATCTAGCCACGCCGAAAGACTCTGGCCCGCCCGCAGCCGCAGCAGCTCCGGCCCC
>DASXIT010000186.1:0-24982 GCA_036497825.1 Candidatus Acidiferrum sp. | reverse complement strand
TAGGTTTCGGTCGGAGCAAGGCGGGTTACGGTCATGCTCATCCATTCCCAGTGAACTTCTTCGCGAGTAAAGCTGAGCAGCTTTCCGGACTGACTCTCCGGCAGTGATTGTGAACGAATTACATTTGGTAACGCACTCATAAAAGGCTCCCGTTTATCCAACTCGACGTCTAGTCCAGTGGTTGCCCAGCGTCAAAGCGCTTTGCCAATTTACACAGAAAATTCCCAGTACGGTTCAAATTACCCAAATACAAGGCTTTTCTTCTTAAATGACTCCCTGCTAACCGGCTAGAGTGTATCCTAAACTGGGCACTGTTTGTCAACGTCCTGCGTTTGAATATTTCAGATGCAGAGTTAGTGTAACTGTGGCCGCCAGCCGTGCGCATTCCTGGACATCTCAAGCTTTTCCAGACAGTTAAACAGTGTAATTATATATAGTGGAATTAACTAAAAGAATATCCTCATGCACTTCGCTCTATAGAGATGTTACTGTGTGCCATCACGCCGAGGGAGTTAAGCTGATGAAATCTTTGTTCTTCTCAAGAATGATTTTGCTTGTTGTGGCTTTTAGCCTTTTAACTCTGCCCATTGTTGCTCAAGAGACTCATCCACCGCATTGGGCCTATACTGGCCCAGAGAATCCCAGCACTTGGGGTAAGCTGGACCAATCGTATGCCGCATGCTCTTTGGGGCATACGCAATCACCCATCAATATTATTCCTAGCAAGAAAACAGATCTACCCGGTCTAAAATTGGATTACAAGGCTATCCCGCTCAACATCATCGACAATGGCCACACGATACAGATTAATTATGCTCCCGGCAGCACGGTAAGCGTTGGTGATAAGACGTATACACTGAAGCAATTCCATTTTCACCATCCCAGCGAAGAGCATATCGATGGCAAGATCTACCCGCTTGTTGGACATCTGGTGCATTCGGACGACCAGGGGCATCTGGCGGTAATCGCGATTCTTTTTGAGGAGGGTTCTGCCAATTCCTTGATCGAAAGGTTGTGGAAGAATATTCCGACGGACAAAGGAAAAGCGCGGGACGTTCCTTCCGTCTCCGTGAATTTGCAGGAATTCCTTCCAAGAGATCTCGGCTATTTTACGTTCACCGGCTCACTAACCACTCCTCCATGCAGCGAAGGGGTCACCTGGTATGTTTTGCAAAACCATCCAACACTCTCGAAAGAACAAATTGCCATGTTCGCGAAGATTTACCCCATGAATGCGCGGCCCATTCAACCAACCAACGGTCGCGAAATATTGGAATCGAAAAGTAAATAGCCATGCAATGTTCTTGATGATTTCGAGCGCCGGCCTCAAGCCGGCGCTTTTCTTGCGATGAGATCAGGGGTTCCAGCATACTTTCATCCTTTGGTCTTGGGATGATCAGACCCACTAAATTGCCCACTAGGACCTTCGCACTAAATGTTCAGCACCCGTACACTAGGCTCTTTCCCGTATTGCCCTACTACCAATTCGACGCTAACCTTCGGCTGCGATAGGACTCTCTGACATTTCCTGTGGTCAGTTTTGGCGGAGACTTCCGCTCAGGGGGATCAATGGACGATAAAAGTAAAGAGTCTGCTCAATATTCTACCGGCGAAGCAACCGGAGCTTCGACTTCCAGAACCGGGACAGCCGCACGCATGCAGGAGGAAGTCTCACATAAGGCCTCTGAGACTGCCATGGACACTGTTACAAATTTCCGCCGCAGAGCCGCTGACAAACTTGAAGGCACACGGAAATCCGCCGCCGGCACTTTGGAAAGCACAGCTTCCTCTCTGCATTCCGGCGTAAATCACGTTACCTCCTCCCTACACTCTGGCACCGACCAGTTCGCTTCTAAACTGCATTCGCGTGCTGACCAAGTATCAGGCTTAGGACATTCTGCTGCAGACGGTCTCCAATCGGCTGCGGACTACATTCGTAGGGTTGATTTGAATTCCATCGGCAAAGACCTGGAAGACGTCGTTAGACAATATCCGATTCAGTCTGTAGCAGCGGCAGCAATTGCGGGGTTTCTGCTCGCTTGGGGTCTCGGGAATAGAGACTAGCAGCCTCACCTTGAATATTTGGATCGGAGCGTTCCTGGTAGGAGCCAGCTTCCACTATCAAAGATACAAAACTCAGGGGAACTCTGGCGGCCAAGAGCAGCCTCCAATCAGTAGAAACCTCTAAGACATACGTAGTCTCTCGTTGAGAGCGAATTGTCTCCTCCCAGCAACTGTGAATACAGGATCTTACCAATGGCCTGCGCACAACCCTTGTCGGGCCGCTCGTGCTCACTTGACCTGGTGATTCGCATCACTGCGTTATTCATCCCCTAGTCTTAAGCCACTAGTAGGCAGATCCGTTGCCTGCGACGCAGGCTTCACATAAGTGTGTTCGCGGGATAACTATGGATTTGCATTCGAAGTGCTGGTTCCTCTCAAAGGAGCACCATGCACGCACTCTCTCAAGAAACACTCCCCGCCCCAGAGCGTATTTTTATTGATCAGACGATTGCCAGGATGGGTGATCGGCCGGGCGCACTCCTGAGCATTCTCGAAGCGGCCCAAGAGCACAATACGCACAAGTATCTTCCGCCGGAAACTCTTCAGTATGTTGCCGCCAAAACGGAAACTCCACTCTCGCGCATCTACAGCGTTGCCACTTTCTACGCGTTGTTTAATTTGCAGCCTCAAGGTGACAACACCATCTGTATTTGCCGTGGCACGGCTTGCCACACTCGCGGCTCGCGCAACTTGCTGCAGAGTGTTCGCCTGGAACTTGGTCTGGGCCCCCTTGAACCCACCGAGGAAAGCGATTCAAACAAAATTCTTCAAACCACTCCCGACAACAAATTCACGGTGCGGACTGTCGCTTGTTTCGGCCAGTGTGCTCTGGCCCCAGCTGTTGAAGTGAATCATCGCATCTGCGGTCATGTGAATGAGCGTACCTTGCAGCGCGAAATACGAACCATTGAACGGGAGACCGACTAATGCCCCGCATTCAAGACATAGGCGCTTTCAACGCTGTCCGCGAAGCGGGCCTTGCTAAACTGGTTCCGTCCGTCCCCCGCATTGCTGTCGGCATGGGCACATGCGGCCGCGGCAACGGAGCGGAAGGTCTGTTCCACGCCTTCGCTGAGGCTATTGAGCGCAGCGGAATCAACGCCGTACTCGCAAATGTCGGCTGTTTTGGCGCCTGCTTCCAGGAACCTCTTGCCAATGTGCGATTACCCGGCGGTCCGCTGGTTATCTATCGTCGGGTGCAAGCGACCGATGTTTCCCACGTACTCCACGACATTTCCATGGGCAACCTCACGCCAGAACTTGTCTATTGCAAGGTAGAGGAATGGGACCACATCACCGCGAATATAAAGTATGGCCGGGGCTATCCCGAAGTTCCTATGTGGAACGAAGTCCCGTTCTTCAAAGGTCAGAAAAAAATCGTCTTGCGCAATTGTGGATTTATCAATCCCGACGACATTGAAGAATACATCGCCGTGGGGGGCTATCAGGCGCTCTACAAGGTCCTGATTGAAGGTCGGCCCGAAAACGTGATCGAGCAGATAAAAGCGGCCAAGCTACGCGGCCGCGGGGGCGCGGGATACCTGACCGGGAATAAGTGGGAGTTTCTCGCCAAAGCCAAGTCTGATCAGAAATACATCATCTGCAATGCCGACGAAGGCGACCCCGGCGCATACATGAATCGCAACGAAATCGAGAGTGATCCCCATTCGCTGTTAGAGGGCATGATTATTGGCGGCTACGTAATGGGCTCGAGCCAAGGCATCATCTATGTCCGCGCAGAATATCCGCTGGCGGTGCACCACTTAAATCGTGCCATCGAACAAGCCCGCGAATACGGCATGCTTGGGGAAAATATTCTTGGCCGTGGATTTAACTTCAATATTGAGATCGTGGAAGGTGCTGGCGCCTTTGTCTGTGGTGAAGAAACCGCCCTTATTTCTTCTCTGGAAGGCAACGCGGGTCGTCCCCGCCCGCGCCCTCCCTTTCCCGCGCAAAAAGGTCTCTACGGCAAGCCCACCAACATCAACAATGTAGAAACCTGGTATAACATCGAGCCCATCGTCACCAAAGGCCCTGCGTGGTTCTCTGAAACCGGCAGCCCCAAGAGTTCCGGCACAAAAGTATTCTCGCTGGTTGGCAAAGTCCACAGTACTGGCCTCGTCGAAATGCCCTTAGGCACTCCGCTGAAGACTTTCATTTACGACATCGGCGAGGGTGGCATTGGTGGCCGCCAAATCAAATCCGTGCAAACCGGAGGCCCTTCTGGTGGTTGCATCCCGCACGAAATGTTTGACACTCCCGTCGACTACGAAAGCCTGGCGCAACTGGGCTCCATCATGGGCTCCGGCGGAATGGTGGTCATGGATGAAGACAATTGCATGGTTGACGTAGCGCGCTACTTCATCGAGTTCACCCACTCCGAATCCTGCGGGAAGTGTATTCCGTGCCGTGTCGGGCTCAATAAATCGCTGCGCATTCTCAATCGCGTCACCGAGGGTGCGGGCACCATGCATCACTTGGAACTTCTCGACGAATTAAGCCACTACATTCGTGAATGTTCGTTGTGCGGGCTTGGCCAGACTGCTCCCAATCCGGTCTTGACTACCCTTCGCCACTTTCGCAATGAATTCGAAGATCACATCGTCGCGCGCCGCTGTCAGGCTGGAGTTTGCGAAGAACTAGCGCTCTCGCCTTGCGAAAACAGTTGTCCGCTGCATATGAATATTCCGCGCTTCCTGCAGTTGTACGCAGAAGATCGCTTAGAAGACGCATTCCTCTCCATAATTCTCGACAATCCGCTTCCTTCTTCCACCGGACGCGTATGCCAGCATCCCTGCGATAGCCGCTGCCGCCGCCAAACCATCGATGAAACCGTCAACATGCGCGAAGTTCATCGCTTCATTGCCGACTCTATCTTTCTTTCCGATCGTTACGAAAAAATGGTCGAGCGCATTCTGGCGAAGCGGCTGGAGCACACCGGCAGGAAAATTGCGATTGCCGGTGCTGGGCCCGCGGGGCTCACCGCGGCCTTTTATCTCGCCATGTTGGGCCACGACGTTACAGTCTACGATGCGAAGGCGGAAGCGGGAGGCATGCTTCGCTTTGCTCTTCCGGAATATCGTCTGCCGAAGGCCGTGCTCGCCCGTGAAATCGATCTCATCAAACGGCTGAGCGTAAATTTCATATTCAATACACGAATTGGCTTCGACATTCCATTGAACGACCTCGACGATCGTTTCGATTCCGTGTTTCTCTCCATCGGCACCTGGAAAGAATCCTGGGTCTATCAGCCGGGTACGGAACTGAAAGGCGTTTATCCCGCGCTCATTTTCCTGGAATCGATTGCCAAGGGCGAAGAAGTTCTTCTCGGGCGCAAAGTAGCCATTATCGGCGGCGGAAACGCGGCGATCGACTCTGCCCGTACGGCTCTGCGCAAAGGGGCCGAAGCCACCGTTTTCTACCGTCGAGAACGCAAAGATATGCCCGCTATCGAGGAAGAAACACGTGCCGCCAAAGACGAAGGTGCAAAATTTGTATTCCTTGCCGCGCCTCACCGCGTGATCGGCGACGCCTCCGGACACGTCAAAGCCATCGAAATCACCAAGACGCGTTTGGGAGAATATGACTCTTCCGGCCGCCGCAAGCCCGTCCTCACCGGCGAGATTCAGCGCTACGAATGCGACGCGGTTATCTTTGCCGTGGGGGAAAGTGTCGACCTCGATTTTGCACGTGCCTCCGGCCTTAGCTTGAAAGAAAACGGCACCATCGACGTAAATCGTTTTTCGCTCGAATCCAGCCGCCCTAGATTTTATGCCGGTGGCGACGTGATAACTGGCGCCTCCAACGTTTCCAACGCTATGGCTTATGGAAAACAGGCCGCCAGGAATATCGATCTGCAACTAATGGAAGCGAATCGCTGGAACAAATTATTTCCAGACTTCGAATACGACCAAACGCCTCCAGAGAACCCGAGTCAGAATCACCGGCATGAAGGGCATATGTTATCGGCGGCTCTCCGTGTTGGTTCAAGCGATGAAGTGGTCACCGGGTTCACGCAGGAAGATGCGTTGGACGAAGCGTGCCGGTGTCTGCGCTGTGATTTGAAGGTAGCCAACATAACGTAGGCTCAAGGGAAGGAGTTCCGCTTTGCCGCAAAAGAAATTATCCATTCGCATCGATGGCGAGCTGATCAGCGCGCTGGAAGGACAGACCATTCTGCAAGCGGCCAAGTCCAGCGGCAAATTCATTCCCACTCTTTGCGACATGGAAGGGCTAATTCCCGTCGGTGCTTGCCGTTTGTGCATTGTGGAAGTGCAGGGAACTGACCGCCTGCTTCCCGCGTGCACCACACCCATTCAGGAGGGCATGTCGGTCACCACCAATTCGCCCAAGCTAACGCAATACCGCCGCATCTCCATCGAGCTCTTGCTCGTGGAACGCAATCATTTCTGCGCAGTCTGTGTCTCCAACGGCCATTGCGAATTGCAATCTATGGCCACCGCGCTTGGCATTAGCACCGTCCATTTTGCTTACAATTTTCCCAAGCTTTCTGTCGACATGTCGCACCCGCGCTTTGTGCTCGATCACAATCGCTGCATTCTTTGCACTCGTTGCGTACGCGTCTGTGCGGAATTGGAAGGCGCGCATGTCTGGGACCTCAGTTCGCGAGGCATTCACGCCAGAATTGTCAGCGACCTCAACCAGAAATGGGGCGAATCTCTGGCCTGCACTAGTTGCGGCAAATGTGTTCAGGCTTGCCCCACCGGTGCGCTTGCGGAAAAAGGTTTGGCTGTCGAGGAGATGGTGAAGAACAGTGACACCGTCAGTTCTCTCGTTCGCCGCCGCGGGGTACAGGCATGAAGAAAGTCAAAGTTGCTACCGCTTGGTTGGATGGCTGCTCGGGGTGCCACATGTCTCTCCTCGACATGGACGCGGCCATCATCGCTCTGGCACAGAAGATTGAATTGGTTTACGGCCCTCTGGTGGACGCGCAGGAGTTCCCTGAAGAGGTGGATGTTACTCTGGTGGAAGGTGCGGTCAGTTCCCAAGAAGATCTGAACAAGCTACAAAAAATTCGCCAGCGTACCAAGGTGCTTATTTCTCTGGGTGACTGCGCGGTTACCGGGAACGTTCCCGCGATGCGCAATAACATTCCGGTCAACCGGTTGCTGCAGCGCATTTATGTCGAAGGCGCGGAGGAAAGCAAACTGATTCCCAGTGATGGCGTTCCTGCGCTCTTGAAACAAGCTCGCCCCCTGCGTGAATTCGTTGCCGTGGATATTTGTGTCCCGGGGTGTCCGCCGCCATCAAAAACAATCTCAAAACTGATTCTCGATCTGGTCGAAGGGCGCAAGCGCGAGAACAATGTGGCCGTGAAGTTTGGGTAAGGAGCGCAGATGAAGCGCATCACCATCAATCCGGTAACCCGCATCGAAGGGCACGCCAAAATCACCATTCATCTTGACGACAATGGCCATGTCTGCGGTACGGAATTTCACGTTACTCAGGTGCGTGGTTTCGAAAAGTTTACCGAAGGTCGCCCATTCTATGAAATGCCGGGCATTACTTCACGCATCTGTGGTATCTGCCCGGTCAGCCACCTGCTCGCTTCATCCAAAGCCTGCGACGCAATCATGGCGTTGCGCATTTCGCCAACGGCAAAAAAACTTCGCGAACTTATCCATTGCGCGCAGATGATCCAGTCTCATGCGCTCAGCTTTTTCTATCTCTCCGCGCCAGACTTCCTTTTAGGCATGGATTCTGATCAAGACACCCGAAATGTGCTGGGAATAATTGCCAGCCATCCTGAACTCGCGCGCGACGGAATTGAACTTCGCAAATTCGGGCTTCAGTTGATCGAAAGCCTTGCGCAGGAACGCGTCCATCCTTTTTGGGTTGTTCCGGGTGGCGTTGCTTCACCACTTTCCTCGCAAGCGCGTGACCGCATTCTCGCTGATCTCCCAGCCGCAAAGTCCATTGCCGAGCGCACCCTCCGATTCTTCAAAAACGCATTGGGCAATTACAAAGAGGAAATCGCGTATTTCGGCTCAGCTCCCACGATATATGCTGGCCTGGTTGATCCCGAAGGAAATCTCCAGTTTTATGATGGAGTGTTGCGCTTCCGCCAGGCAGACGGCCAAATTGCTGCTGAAAATATTGCCGGAGAGCAATACACTGATTGGATGGGCGAAGCCAGTCTCCGCGATTCCTATTTGAAGGCTCCGTACTACAAACCAAAAGGCTTTCCCGACGGCGTCTACCGTGTTGGCCCACTGGCCCGCATCAATGTTGCCGATCAGTTCGGCACGCCTTTGGCCGACGTCGAGCTTAAAGATTTCCGCCAACGTTTCGGGCATCCGGCGCACAGCGCGTTCCTATACCACTACGCTAGACTCCTGGAAATTATCCATGCATTTGAAAAGATAGAGATGCTGCTCGCCGATCCGCAGATCCTCGATAAGCAAGTTCGTGCCACGGGGGGTGTTAATTCACTGGAAGGAGTTGGAATGATCGAAGCCCCCCGCGGCATTCTCATCCACCACTACAAAGTGAATGAAGATGGTGCGATCACCTGGGCCAACCTCATCGTCGCTACCGGTCACAACAATCTCGCCATCGGTCGCAGCGTTCAGCGGGTCAGTGAACATTTCATCGACGGCAATAAATTGCAAGAAGGCATGTTGAACCGCGTCTCTGCGGTCGTTCGCGCCTACGATCCCTGTTTAAGCTGCTCCACTCACGCGATAGGCGAAGTCGCGTTGCGCATTCGTCTCGTGAACCCCGCTGGCGAATTGTTAGACGAAATCTCTCGTTCCTGAATTCACAGACTATTTCTCGACTCCAACTTCCGTAGGGGCGGCTTTACGTTTATCCTGAGCCGTGAAAGGTCGCCCTCTTGGATTGTCGCGTGTAGCGGCCGCCTTCTCTGGCTGGCTCACTTGCTAAAAAATTCCCCTCGTTTTCCATCTCGTGTAAACTCTTTCTCGACCTTGGGGGTGTTTGATGGTTCTATTTAGAAAATTTGCGATTTCTCTCACAGCTCTTGCCGTGATTTCTCCACTCTTGCTCGCGCAAGACCGACACACTCCCACTCTCGAGGAATCCCTCAGCCTGAAGCTTCTCAATTCCCCCAAGATTTCTCCCGACGCGCGTTTCGTTGCCTACGACATTCGCGAAACGGATTGGAAAGACAATCAATTCATTAATCAAATCTGGGTGGCGGATGTTTCCACTGGAAAAAGTTTCCAACTCACCCGAGGCAAGCATCCTTCCGCTAACGCAGAATGGTCAGCAGACGGTCACTGGCTTGCCTTCATCACGCAACGTGAATCCAACGCTCTTGAACCGCTGGCCGAAACGGGGAAAAAAGAAGAGGCCAAGGATAAGGACGCCAAGAAAGAAGAGTCCGGCAGTGATGGCAAGGTTGCCGATCACCAGATTTGGGTGATTTCTCCCGCAGGCGGAGAAGCATGGCAGCTCACGAAATCGGAGACCGATATCGAGGATTTCCATTGGTCCAAGGATGGGAAATCCATTATTTTCACCGCAAATCTACCTGAGCCCAAATCGTTGAAGGATCGTAAAGAGAAGTTTAGCGATTACGATGTGATCGAAAAAGATTACAATCAAAATCAACTGTGGCTTGTGGATGTTACCGCGGGGCTGAAAAACTATCTTCCTGTCGCCGCGAAACAACTCACTTCCGATCTTACGTTGAGCGTGAATACTTTTGCATGGTCTCCGGATTCTACTCGTGTGGCTTTCAGTGCCACGCACAATCCGCTGCTTGCCTTTGGCGTAGATGAAGATATTTATCTGCTCGATTTGGCGCGCGGCAACACGGTTTCGAAAATCGTCGCGCTCGCCGGCCCGGACCGTAGCCCCATGTTCTCACCCGATGGTAAGCAACTAGCCTTTTACACGACCCTTGCCCAGCCTTTCTATTACTATGCGAATGGCCACATAGCTTCGGTCGACCTTGTAACCGTCACAGCCAAGCCCGCGACCAAACCGGCCGATGTTCGCGATTTGACGCCAAAATTTGATGAAGATCCTCAGGCACTCGATTGGGGTCCCGACGGTGTTTATTTCGCTGCGGAACTGAAGACTGCCGCTCATCTTTATCGCGTCAATCCGGGCACCCTAGAAGTTCAGCGCATCACCGCGCCAGACAACCTCTTGCTAGAAGATATTTCGTTCTCCACCGATTTCAAGACCATCGCATTCACCACCGAGGATCCTACCCACATGGCGGAATTATTTATTTCGCCAACGTCGCCATTTGAACCACGCAAACTCACGGACATGACTGCCCAGGTGAAAGACAGGAAACTCGGCACCGTCGAAGTAGTCTCGTGGAAAAGCAAAGATGGTGCAGTCATCGAAGGTGTCCTCCACAAACCCGCGGACTACGATCCTTCGCGCAAATACCCACTTCTCGTCATGATTCATGGCGGCCCAACCGGAACTTCTCAGCCCACACTTTCGCCCGACGAATATGCTTATCCCGTCCAGACTTTTCTTTCCAAGGGTGCTCTCGTTTTGGAGCCAAACTATCGTGGCAGCGCTGGCTACGGGGCCGAATTCCGCGCACTCAACGTCCGCAATTTGGGCGTAGGAGATATGTGGGACGTGATGAGCGGCGTAGATTCCATCATTGCAAAAGGGATTGCCGATCCCACTCTCATGGGCGCGATGGGTTGGTCCGAGGGCGGCTACATTTCTGCGTTTCTCACCACGCACACAGATCGGTTCAAAGCGATCTCAGTCGGGGCGGGTATCAGCGACTGGATGACTTATTACGCCAATACGGATATCACTCCATTCACGCCGCAATATCTGCACGCCACCCCGTGGGACGACCCCGAGGTCTACGCGAAGACTTCGCCGATCACCACCATCAAGCAGGCCAAGACGCCCACGCTCATTCAGCAGGGAAGTAATGATAAACGTGTTCCCGTTCCCAATAGCTTCGAGCTATACCGCGGCTTGCAAGATGAACACGTCCCCGTGCGCTTCATTCTCTACACTGGATTCGGCCATGGGATCAATAAGCCCAAATCTTTGCGCGCACTGCAACAAGCCAACATCGATTGGTTTAATCACTACATCTGGAATGAGCCTATCCCAAAAGATTCGCCGCTAAACGGTACCAGCGAACTCGAGGCCGCGAAATAATTAGGTGCTGGATTTTTCGACCGCCCGGTCTATCAATATCTTTTCATCATGACGCAACGGACGATTCATGCTCTTCGCCAAATCGCCCAACTGTATCGCCCCAATCGAAACGCGGATCAACCGCAGCACCGCTATTCCTAATCCGTCAAACATTCGTCGAATTTGCCGATTTTTTCCTTCATCGAGCACAATTTCGACCCAACAGTTCTTCTCACCCGTCCGCACAACGCGAACCTCTTTCGCGCGCAGCACTTCACCTTTAGTGGTTTCAATTCCGCGAGTAAGTCTTTCCAGCATTTCATCGTTTGCCAGCGCACCGATTTGCACGTGATACGTCTTATCCAGGTGCGTCGCCGGATCGGTAATCCGCGCGGCCCATTCCGAATCATTGGTCAGCAGCAACAAACCCTCGCTGGCCTTGTCCAAACGCCCAACCGGGGCGATCCATTCCATTCCTTTCGGCAGTAGTGAATAAACCGTGTCGCGGCCCTTTTCGTCCGCAGCAGTGGTTACAATTCCGCGCGGTTTGTACATCATCAGATAAATTTTATCGGCCGCTCCGATTCTTTGCCCCGCGACTGCAATCCTGTCGATACCAATCCGGACGGGTGCCTCCGGACTTCGTGCGATGTTGCCATTGAGCTGCACTTTCCCTTCGCGAATTAACTCCCCGGCCTGTGTTCGCGAACAATACCCAAGCTTCGACAGGGCGCGGGCAAGTCCCGTGCGTTTGACAGCACTCGTTCCCCGAGGATTTCGATGGATTGGTTTCACAAAATGATTTTACTGCAACGCGAACTCTCAAAGGTGGCCCGGAAATGGCCACCGGTGTGCCGAATTAGTGACCGCAGCGATATACAGTGGAATGCTCGGAACGCTTGCTGGCGCATTGATCGTAGCCGCAGGAGTCGCTTTGCTGATTCGATCCCATCTCTTGATGACTCTTGCGCAAGCTGCCGCATACGTCTCTGTGCCAGTGGCCATTCTGGCTGGCGTCATTAAACAGTATGCCGGATGGCCGATGACTGTTGTGGGAATTGCCCTCCCAATTTTTTGCTTTTCTATTGTCAGAAAACCGTGAAAGCGGATGGATTGCTGCCGAAGATCTAACAGCCGATGGAAGACGCTGGTTTTTTAGGAGGCCAGGGCTTCAGCCACGGCCTAAAGCACCTACAACCAATGGGCTTTAGCCTCTGAAGAAACTCCTATTGCTACTTTCCGCAGGCCTCTTAAGTCTTCTTATCTGAAGAATCTTTAGCCACTTCCGGGTGCTTCACTTCGCCGTATCGTCCGGCAAGCCACTCCCGCACTTCTTTTGGCTCGTACTTGAATGGCCCGTTCCCGCCCTTGTAAGAGATGTGCCCGTTCTCGTCGATGACGTATAGTCGCTCGGGCCAAGCCGCGTAAGCATCATTGGCCGCATTGTTCATCTCATCGATTCCGAACGGCACTGTGTATTTGAACCGTTGCGTGAAATCGTTCGCGATCGCAATGCGTTGCTCAATTGTTTTCGGCTGCGCATAGCAAACGTTGTCCTTATCCTTCTCGTTGGATTTCATCTGCCATTCATCTTTGGGATGAGCTTCGCGCACATAGATTGTCAGGAAATCTGCATGATCTTTGTAGTCGTTATAAATCTGCTCGACATCGCCAACCTGGCGACGAAACGGTGGTCAAGTAAAGCTGCCGAACACCAGCACCAACGGACGTCCCGTGGTTCTTTCGCGAATATGAAATATTGTGCTTCCGTCTAATGCCACTAGTCGAGCATCCGGTGCGTCATCGCCTACTTTCAACGTGCCGCGATGCATATGCGGCAGCGCGTACCGCACCATTCCATACGCATCCTTCGGGCTGCCCGCCAAGACGCTCAGCCCGACAAAAATAGCCACGACCAGCACCAGCAGCGAGATCAAGCCCCATTTCAGAATCGGATTCAATGGATCGCCCCTCAGTGTTCCTCTCCAGCCCGCAACTTATCCTTCAGATCTTGGTAGCGTACCAGAGCTTTCTCAATTGCCGACATCGCCGCGTAAGCCGGCCGAATATCTTCCACCTGGACCTGTTTGCCTTCCAGTTGCTTGTAATCCTGAAAAAATCTTCTTAACACCAGCAAGCGGTGCGGCGGCAAATCTCGGGCTTCCAGATAGCTGCTGAATTCCGGATCGTTCGTTGCCACCGCAATAATCTTATCGTCTACCGCGCCGGAATCAATCATGGTCATCACCCCTATCGCGCGGGCTTTAATCAACGCGAGTGGCTGCACCGGCTCTTGGCAAAGCACCAGAACATCCAAGGGGTCGTTATCCTCGGCATACGTCTGCGGAATAAACCCGTAATTCGCTGGATAAAATACCGCGGAGTGAATGATGCGGTCGACTCGCAGCAATCCACTGGTTTTATCCAGCTCATATTTTACGTTTGATCCCAGCGGTATTTCGATTAGCGCCTGAAAATCTCGCGGTAGTTCCTTTCCTGGTGAAACGTCGTGCCATGGATGCATCAACTGGGATCCTCACTCTCGAATTTGGGACGAACTATTATCCCCCGAGAGTGCTTTAAACGTAAGCGCGTTTCCCTAGGCCACTTTCTTTTTCCATGCACCCAGAATTGCTCCCATTAAGACCAGTCCTGCCAGCGGATAAAACTCATTGATCGCAAACAATGTCTTGGGCCGCATCTCGAACATGTAGTTCATGAACGTGATGGGTCCCACAAACCCGATCCAGACCAGCACACCCACGGAAGCTCCGCGGGCTGCCGTATTGGCGTTCCGCCAAATGCAGAGTTGCGCCACCGAATATGCGATTAACAGTTCCAGCAGAAACGAAACGATATACGGAAGGATGGGGTTGACACTCTGAGCCTGCTCGATGGTCATGTGCTCTAGCTCCATCCACGGTTTGCTGAACAGCACTCCGTACCAAAGAGCTCCCAGAACCCAATAGGCAATCGCTGCGACAAAAACGGCTGGGTAATTTGTGCGCACGTTGATTCCTCATTTCTGAACGCCGCCAGAGAGAGGAACAGGCGGCAGATTGTTGTGGCGAGTCTGCAACCGGCCTGCCTTGAAGTCAAGCTACTTCACTCGGTAAAACACCTGCACCAGTCCGCTTGGATGCACCTTTGAACGGATCAATTGAAGCTCTGTCTCCGGATAGGGTTGCGCGTATAGCGCCACCCCATCGCCCAGCAGCCGCGGGTGAATCGAAATCCCAATTTCATTCACCAGCCGTTTCTGCAGAAATTCCCGAACCATTTCTCCACCGCCGACCAGCCAGATGTCTTTTCCGTGTTTGGCGCGAATCGATTTCAGCCAGTTCTCTGGACTGTCCGAAACAATTTCAACGTTGTCCTGTTTTCCCTTTGGCAATAAATGTGAAAAAACATAACTCTTCATGCCCGGGAAGTTCACGCCTTGCGGTGAAAGCTCTTGCGCCTTGGCATAGGTTTTTCGTCCCATCACCGACACATCCACGGAGGCAAAAAACTCCTTCATTCCGTAATCCTGGTCCAGAAACAGCCAATCCAAGCCTCCATCTTTCCGGGAAATGTAACTATCCAGGCTTGATGCCACGAAATATTTTACCAGCCGCATAATTTCGAAAGAATATCACTACGCTCGGGCTTTATCGATCATCTCTTCCCAAATCCCTTTGGATTTCAGGATTAATTCAATTGCTTCTCGCACCGCGCCGTGTCCCGCGAGAGCCTTGGTCGTATAGTGCGAAATTTCCTTTACCTGTGGTACGGCATCGCCCACCGCGACTGCCAATCCTACTCGCCGCAACAATGGAATATCGGGCAGATCATCGCCGACAAATGCCACCGCGGAATCCGGCAACTCTGCTTTTCTAAGGATTTCCTCGTAAGCCGGCATCTTCAAGGGAATCTTCATGTAAATGTAGTCCATCTTCATTTCATGAGCACGGCGCATTAATGCGGCACTCTCGCGTCCCGTGATGCATCCGGTACGGATTCCCGCTGTGTGCGCCAACGTCAGCCCTTGCCCATCATGCGCATCAAACGTTTTAATCTCCAAGGCCGACCCATCGGGTTGAGAGAGTAGCGTGACTCCGCCATCCGTCATCGTTCCATCCACATCCATCAACAGCAATTTTATTTGCGATGCGCGCTTTTTCAGTGCCGTCGAAATTTTCATGATCCCAGCCAACGAAGCCTCCTAATGTGAATGATTTCACAATGTTATCAGGAATGCCGAGCAAGTAATGGTCAAGTTGCCGCTGCACAAAGAAGGTTGTAAAAAAGGGGCTTGACCCTGACGCAACGTCAGGCTCGAACATTTCCTCGGAGGCAACTGTGAACACGGGAACCGGCGAACTCTATCGCGCGAAGCAATTTGCCACTCTTGCAGGCGTTACCGTCCGAGCTTTACACCATTACGATCGGATGGGACTACTGCGGCCTAAGCAACGCTCGCAAGCAGGCTATCGGCTATACACCGACCGCGATTTTGCGCGCCTGGAACAAATCGTTGTTCTCAAGTTTCTCGGCATGCCTCTGAAGCAGATTCGCCGGTTACTGGAGCCAGACGCAAATCTCTTTGCGGTCTTGCAGCGGCAGTTGGATGTGTTGTTTGGCAAGCGGCTACAACTCGATAGGGCAATTCGCGCGATTCGCAATGCGCGGAAAGCATGTGAGTCGAAGCAAGAACCGGACTGGAAACTGTTTCAACTTATAGTCCAGGAGATCGAAATGCAAAACACGATTGATTGGAAGCGAAAGTACTTTAGTGTCGAGGCGCAGGCCAAGGTTGCTGCTCGACGTCTGCAGTTCTCGCCAGAACAACAAGAAAAGTGGACCAAAGATTGGCGAAAACTGACAGCTGAAATTCAAGAATCTCTTCACCAGGATCCCACCGGGCCAAAAGCCCAGGCATTGGCGATTCGTTGGCAAGCCTTACTGGACGATTTCACGGGTGGTGACCCGGAAATTTTGAAGGGATTCAAAGCCATGTGGACCGATCAAGCCAATTGGCCCGCCGAAATTCGAAAGGCGTCACCGGCCACGGCCGAAGTTCAACGCTTTATCGACAAAGCCCTGGCCTTTAATAAAAATCCGCTCAAGATGGCAGGGAAATAGTCGCACTGAGAACAGGAAGCGGCTTGCCCCACGCCATTTTCATCTCGGCAGGCCGCTCCCCTTAATCAGAAATTAGATTAGCTGCAGAGTCCAAAGATCGTGCAGATGCACAACTCCAAGAACCTTTTTCGTTGCATGGTCAACTACCACGATCGAGGTGATCTTTTTCTTTTCCATCAGGTTCAGGGCTTCACTGGCCAGCAATTGCGGACTGATGGTTTGCGGTGAGCGCACCATGCATTCCTCAGCTCGCAAAGAAACGGTAGCGCCCCCATGCTTTTCCATCAGCCGCCGCAAATCGCCGTCCGTAAGAATTCCGACCAGCTTTCCGTCTGCGGTCGTAACTGTCGTCATCCCCAGTTTTTTCGCGGACATTTCGTGAAACACCGTCGGCATCAAAGTGTCCGGCGCCACGCGCGGGAGGGAATCGCCAGAATGCATCAAGTGTTCCACGCGCAGTAATTTCTTCCCGAGTCGTCCGGCGGGGTGTAACACCGCAAAATCATCCGGCTGGAATCCGCGCCGCTCCAACAATGAAACGGCTAGCGCATCTCCAACCGCCATGGCCACTGTTGTACTGGCTGTCGGCGCCAGATTTAGCGAGCAAGCTTCCTCTTTCACGCTGACATCCACCACAACTTCACTAGCCTCGGCCAACGTGGATTTCACCTTGCCAGTCAGCAAAACGATTGGAATCTCCAGCCGTTTCAAAGTCTCCAGCAGGTTCAATATTTCCTGCGTCTCGCCACCATAGGTGATTGCCAGCAATGCGTCGCCCTTGGCCAGCATTCCCAAATCACCGTGCAGCGCGTCGGCTGGATGCAGAAAAAAGGAAGGCGTACCGGTACTGGATAAGGTTGCAGAAATCTTGCGACCCACCAAACCGGATTTGCCCATGCCCGTAACAACAATCCGTCCTTTGCACGCCAACAAAAGATCCACTGCTTTCACGAAGGACTGATCCAGTCGCGCTTGCAGATCTTGCAATGCTTGCGCCTCGATCCCCAACACTCGTCGAGCCGAATCTAAACTCATGAATTTCCCCAACCACGCACCAGCGTGGACAGCTGCTTCAATTGCATCAGTAGGTGTGCTAGTTGCGCTAGTGGCAGTGCATTCGCCCCGTCGGAAAGTGCAGCCATAGGATTGTCGTGCGTCTCCAGAAATATCCCATCGATCCCGGCTGCGACGCCTGCGCGCGCCAAAGGCTCGATAAACTCCGGCTGACCACCGCTCACGTGGCCCTGCCCGCCGGGCAATTGCACCGAGTGCGTCACGTCGTAAACAACCGGATACCCGAATTTCTTCAACACCGGAAACGAGCGCATATCTACAACTAAATTGTTATACCCAAAGCTCGCTCCGCGTTCGGTCAAAATAATTTTGTTATTTCCCGACGACGCAATTTTCTCCGCGACGTTTCCCATATCCCACGGAGACAAAAACTGCGCCTTCTTCACATTCACAATCCGCCCGGTTTTTGCTGCCGCCAGCAGTAAATCTGTTTGTCGCGCAAGAAACGCGGGAATCTGCAAAATATCCGCCACTTCAGCAGCCGGTGCAGCTTGCTCGCTATCATGAATATCCGTCAAAATTGCCAGCTTCAAATCGGTCTTGATTTTTCCCAGAATGCGCAGCCCTTCACTCAGCCCAGGGCCGCGAAACGCCTTCACAGAAGAGCGATTGGCCTTGTCATAGGACGCCTTAAAGATGTAAGGTACGCCGGCATCGGCGGCAATCTTCGCAATCTTCTCCGCCATACTCCGCGCATGTGTTTCAGACTCGATCACACACGGCCCGGCAATCAAAAATAGTGGATTGCCGCTACCAAGGCGCAGAGACCCAAGAGTAATTTCGCGAGGAGTCATTCCTTAATCGAAGATATCATAGTAAGAGCTAAGGGCGTTCCATCGGCAGGATGCGAAAACGACGCTTCCCAGCGATCCGATAGACCGAGAAATCAGTTTGATCCACGGTGAGAATTGTATCAATGGATTCCCGCGAAGCGAGGTACACAAGGGTAGCATCTGCAAAATCCATGGGACGATCCGCGTAGCGTGCCATAAGTGCGTGAATCTGAGGCAATTCCGATTGATCAAATGGGGCTAGGACAACTGCACCCGGACGGAGGAAATTCCAAACTGTCTCCATCTCAGTTCGTGAACGCTTAACAAGATGGAACACCTCGGTCAAGACCGCTCCCGAAGTAAGTGCGGGTAATCGCAATTGGAGAAATGTAGCGAGGCATGGCGAATGCCAGCGATCCTTCCTATCTAATATGGCGAGAATAGCCCCTGTGTCGATAAGGAAATTAGCGCCCATAGCGGCGGCGGAGAATGTTTTCAACTACTTTGCTCGCAGTTTCCGAACGACGGGGTTTACGGCCTCGAATGGCTCCAAGGTAGGGAGCAACGGCAGCGTGGAGCCTCTTTTGTTCGTCGTCGTCGTCGACATCCACTGCGTTCTTGGCCAACCAGTCTCGCATAGCCATATCTAGAAGAGCGGAGATTCGAACCTTGCGCCGCCGAGCGGCCCGCTCCAGGTCCGATTTAAGCTCACGGGAAAGTCGCCAACTGTAAACCTCGGTCTTCATGCACTACAGTGTAGTGCATGAAAACGGATATGCGCAAGTCAACAACAAATATAGGTATTCCCTTTATGCTGTCGCTTGCGGTGTGGCGCGCAATATGGGTGCTGGCGGCTTTGTCTCAACGGCGCTAGTTACCGCTGTGGGCTTTTGTTTTTGTATCTTATGTTCTAGTGCAGCCCCAATGAATGCCGCGAACAACGGATGCGGCTCCAGTGGCTTGGACTTAAACTCCGGATGGAATTGGCAGCCCAGGAACCACGGGTGCTCCGGCGCCTCGACAATTTCCACGTAATTCTCATCCGGCGTCCGCCCCGTAATCTTCAACCCCGCCGCGGTCAGCGTCTTCTCATACTCGCGATTAAATTCATAGCGATGACGGTGCCGTTCGCTGATCTCCGCTTTGCCATAAGCCTTATACGCAAACGATCCCGGCTCCAGCTTGCATTGCCACGCGCCCAGCCGCATCGTGCCGCCCATCTCGTCCACGCCAAGCAGTTCGCGCAACTTATAAATTACGCGGTGAGGTGTCTGCGGATCGAATTCCGTGCTGTCTGCTTGCTTCAGGCCAGCCGCATCGCGCGCATATTCAATCGTTGCGCATTGCATGCCCAGGCAAATCCCAAAGAAGGGAATCTTGTTTTCGCGGGCGAATTGAATGGTATGCACCATTCCTTCAATTCCGCGTTTTCCAAATCCGCCTGGCACCAGTATTCCGTCATATCCGCCCAAGCGCTTCTCTGCGGTCTCCAGCGAATCGATTTCTTCAGACTCGATCCATTCGATAACGGTTTTATGGTTGTGCGCCAACCCTCCGTGCAGCAAAGCCTCGCGCAAACTCTTGTAAGCGTCTTCCAACTGCACATATTTCCCGACAATGCCGATGCGCACTTCGCCCTTAGGGTGGTGCAGCCGCTGCAGCATATCCAACCACGGCTGCATGTTCGCAGGTCGTTCTTCCAAATGCAGTCGCTTCAGAATCTGCGCGTCCAAACCTTCCTTGTTTAATTCCACGGGCACTTCATAGATTGCTTTCACATCTTCCATGGAAATAACGCACGATTCAGCAATGTTGCAGAAAAGTGCAATCTTGCGCTTCAGATCAGCGGAAATATGACGATCGCTCCGGCACAGCAAAATGTCCGGCTGAATTCCGATCCCGAGCATTTCCTTGACGCTATGTTGTGTAGGCTTGGTCTTCAACTCGCCCGCGGCCGCAATGTAGGGAACCAGCGTCACGTGTACAAACAACGTGTTTTCTGCACCCAGTTCCAATCGCATCTGCCGGATCGCTTCCAGAAATGGCAGCGATTCAATATCGCCTACCGTCCCGCCAATTTCCACGATGACGATGTCCACGCCTTCGGCTACGCGCTTGATGCAGCGTTTAATCTCGTCGGTAACATGCGGAATCACCTGAACTGTTTTGCCCAGGTAATCTCCACGGCGCTCTTTGGAGAGAATCGTTTCGTAGATACGTCCGGTAGTCCAGTTATTGTCGCGTGTTAGTTTGGCGTGCGTGAAGCGTTCATAATGCCCAAGATCGAGGTCGGTCTCGGCTCCATCCTCCGTTACGAACACTTCACCATGCTGATATGGGCTCATCGTACCCGGATCTACGTTCAGGTACGGATCGCATTTTTGGATGGTGATTTTAAAGCCGCGACTTTCGAGGAGGCATCCGATAGAGGATGCTGCAACGCCCTTGCCGAGAGAGGAAACAACACCGCCGGTTACAAAGATGTATTTTGGCGCCATCCGGGTTTTTCGCTTCCGCCGTTAGCGGAATGGAGCTTCTTAAACCTCAGCAGGATTGACGTACATAGAATTATGTCCGCAACGTCGCAGTCTGTCAATGCGAACTCTTTCAACCCAGCCATTCAAGTTTTTTCTGATTGAAAGAACCTTTTTGGCGTTCTTGTGTTATCTAAGTGCGATGATCCCTAATCTTTATTAATATTGAGCGTAACGCTTCTGCGGCAAGAAGACTCTTGTCGGCGGAGTCTCGAAGAAAATTCTCGAGAAAACATGTTCTTACGAGGCGAACTTGATCATGACCACCAAATGGCTGTCGCTGGCGGCGGCTGGCCTTTTCCTCCTTCCAGGCAATTCCGCACTTGCGCAGAGCAATTCTGCGCCTTCCGTTCAAAGTTCCGCTTCCATCCAAGCTTATGACATAAACCGAGAGCGAACTTTAGTTGGCATCGTGCTCACCTACACAGCATCCTCCCAGACCGCTCCTCACGGCCCCCGCCTGACGCTGCAAACTTCCTCGGGCGTCGTTGACGTGCATCTCGGTGACGTCCGCACACTCTCTGTGAATCGTTTCACAATTCAACCTGGCGACACCCTCCGCATCATCGGAGAAAATGTGAGCTTCGCCAATAACACTACACAATTTCTCGCGCGAATTTTGCAAAAGGGAACTCAAGCCATTGCCGTTCGAACTACTCGAGGCTTTCTCATTCCTCCATCGCACCCCATCGATGCCAGCAACGCCAAGAAACAGGCAGGTGTCATGTGAAGCGCCTGCATCTCATTCTTTTGTTCGCAATCGCTGCTACTCTCGCGGCTTGTGGTGGTGGTTCTAACATCACCCCACCCCCACCCGCTGGCAATTTCTCTAATGCCAGCCTCAAAGGCCAGTACGCATTTTCCATGAGCGGCGTCGATACTTCCGGTGCCTACATCGCTCGCGTGGGTAGCTTTGTCGCCGATGGAAATGGAGCAATCACTGCCGGCCTGGAAGATGTTGTGGAAGGCAGTTCGGGCGCGACCGAGGTCACTTTCTCCGGCGGCACTTACACGGTTCAAGCGAACGGCAGAGGCCTCCTGGTATTTCAGAACACCAATGGCGGTGGGCTGCAGCTAAACATTGCGTTGCTTTCCCCCGGCCAGGGCATCATGGTGCAAACCGATCTAGCTGCATCCACCAACGGTGGCTTCCTTTTGCAAACGCCCTCCACCTTCAGTGTCAACGCATTGAAGGGCAATTACGTTTTTGATTTTTCCGGAATTTCCTTCTCCGGCGCAAATGCTGCCCCTCTCTCTGTCGTTGGCGAAGTCAATCTAGATGGCAATGGAAACGTGACTGGCGGGCTACAAGATGAAAACAACGGTACCAGCTCCGGCCCACTGACCATTCCTGTCGGAACCTATCAGATGGACACCACGGGGAATGGCACCAACTTTGGTCGCGGCACGATGACTTTCGCAGGTAGCACTTTCGCCTTCTATATTGTGAACAGCACCCGCATCAAGATTCTCGAAGAAGATACGGCCGCTGCCACTCAGGGCGACGCCGCTCTGCAATCCACCAATATTCCCGCGCAAAATTCTGGCTTCACCGGCAGTTTCGTTTATCTGGTAGGGGGCGCGTCAACTCTCGCAAATCAAGGAGCATTTGCACAAGTCGCCCGCTTCGCTGCCGACGGCAACGGCGGCCTCGGCTCGATTTCTCTCGATCAGAATAATAATGGCAACACGTCTCATGTCTCTCAGGGGAACAACATTTCTAACGCAACTTATGCTATCGACTCCGCTCACGCGGGCTCCGGTCGTGGCACTCTCAGTTTCAAAGATTCAAATTTAGGCCAACTCAACTACGTCTTTTATTTGTTCTCCCCGACGCAAGCCGTTTTTCAAGATACCACCGTCAATATAGTTGCCGATGGGCCGATGGAGGCGCAAACCGGCGCACCTTTCAGTAACACGAATCTGGCGGGCAATTACGCTTTCAACTGGAGCGGAATCCAGACAGGCGCGCAAACATTCGTGCCGCTAGCCGAAAATTTCGTTGGCCTGTATACGCTGTCTTCGGCAACTTCAAATAATTTGACGGGCGTAATGGATTACACCGAAGAAGGCACTACCGGCAGCACTCTTTTTTCGAACATAGGTATCGCCGGTCATTTGACCATCAATTCGGACGGTTCCGCCAACAATACTTTTCAAGTTGTCGGGGGCAGTCCATCTTCCACCACATTTAATTTTGTCGCCTACATCGTCAGCACGAATACAACATACGTGCTTTGCACCGACGGCACCCGCATCACCGCAGGCATCGCCGCGCAACAAGCCCCTTAGCGCTATCAATTCTTGTGGCGGACGCCTTCCCAGGCGGGCGCTTTCACATTGATCACTCACGTAGGGCGCTATTTTTTGATTTGAAAGGGTAGGCTGTTCCTAGGGTATCTTCTGTTTTCGTTTCAAACTTCTACAACGCCTTCAGCAACTTCTCCACTCGCGCCACATCTTCCGGCACATCCACGCTCACTGCATCGTGCTCCACTTCCGCAACGCGAATTTTCCAGCCATTCTCCAGCCACCGCAACTGCTCCAGTTGCTCGATCTTCTCCAACTCTCCCTGTGGCAGAGTCGGATACTCCAACAGCGCATCACGCTGGAATACATACAATCCCAGATGCTTCCAATAGCTCACATGAATTTTCTGTTGCGTATCGCGTGCCCACGGAATCGGCGCGCGCGAAAAGTACATCCCATTCGAGTCGAAATCCAGCACCGTCTTCACAATATTCGGATCCATAATGTCGCTTACGTGGCGTATTGGTGTAGCCACCGTCGCGATCTGGGCCACGGGCTCTTCCAACAGTGCGGCGACCGCCGTATCAATCGCCACCGGATCAATTAGTGGCTCATCGCCTTGCACATTTACAAAGATATCGCCCGTCTCGTGTGCCGCTACTTCCGCAATCCGCTCCGTCCCCGTGCGATGATCCGAACGCGTCATCCGCGCTTCACCGCCAAATGCTTTCACTGCATTGACAATCCGCTCATCATCGGTAGCCACGATCACCCGGCGTACGGTCTGCGCCCGCTTAGCGCGCTCATAAACGTGCTGCACCATAGGCTTTCCCCCAAGCGGCACCAGCGGTTTGCCGGGCAGCCTTGTCGAGCCATAGCGCGCGGGAATTACTACTATTACCTGTTGGTCATCCACAGAAGTAGCCTGCCTTGCTGATAATTCTCTTACCGACCACGAATACTAGCACAAGGCTTTTCACTCAAGCAGTCATCTACCAGATTCCCCCAATTTTCTGCATCATGAAACTTGTAAATTTGATGTCAACTCTGCTTAACCCTCTTGCCTTCCTACTTACCAATGCTATGATGTGGTCTCCGCGCGGCACTTTCGGGAAACCGAAAGAATGGGGGAGCCGTGAAAGGCCCAGGGTTGAAGAGTCCGGTTGGCATCAGGTTTTCGCTAGCATGCTCCCGCCCGTTTGCTTGCACCCTCCTTCTTTGTCTGGCAATCCCTGTCCTGTCTCAAGAGCAGCCGAGAGAGCCGGTTTCTGTTCCCGAACCACCCTCCACAACAAAACTCATTGATGCCAAGCGTGACACTCCTGCCGTTAAAATTGTTCCTGGCAAAGTTATTCGCTCGGATGTGGACTTGGCTCTGGTCAATGTTACGGTCACCGACCCTTTCAATCGCCTCGTTACCGGTCTCGACCAGGATAATTTCCGCGTGTTTGAAGACAATAATGAGCAGGAAATTGTTACCTTTTCCTCTGAAGATGTTCCCATCTCCATAGGCGTAATCTTTGATTTCAGCGGCAGCATGGCCAATAAGATCGACAAGGCCCGCGAAGCGGCGCTTGAGTTCTTCAAAACCGCCAATCCACAGGATGAATTTTTCTTAGTCAGCTTTAATGAACGCGCCGAACTTACCAGCACTTTTACCAACAGTGTGGAGGATCTTCAGAGCCGCATGATGCTGACTGCCCCTAAGGGCAGGACTGCCCTTTTGGACGCTATCTACTTAGGTCTCAGTCAGATGAGGGGTGCACATAACGCCAAACGTGCCTTGCTCATTCTTTCCGATGGAGGAGATAATCATAGTAGGTACAACGAGAACGACATCAAGCGCCTGGTCAAGGAAGCAGACACCCAGCTCTATGCCATTGGCCTCTATGACCCGCTTGGCTATCGCAATCGTACGACCGAGGAACTCAACGGCCCTTCTTTACTCGCTGATATTACTGAGTTAACGGGAGGTCGCGTTTTTGCCGTCGAGCATCTAAATGATCTGCCGGACGTTGCGTCCAAGATCGGAATGGAGTTGCGCAA
>DASXIT010000185.1:0-7032 GCA_036497825.1 Candidatus Acidiferrum sp. | reverse complement strand
GTCTGCCTGGGCCGCCTGCAATCACCTTCGCACCCTCTTCGATTCCCCTTTTTATCAGGGATTGGATCTTTTCGAACTGGCTCTCGCTGACCACCGGACCTATGCTTCCGCTAGCAGAGGGATCGGCAACCTTCGTGGTTTCCGCCGCTTCCTTGGCAGCATTTTTTGCGGCTTCCATCCTGGCGCGCGGAACGAGCATCCGTGTCGGTGCATCACACGACTGTCCGCTATTCCTGAAGCAGGTCTGTACACCTTCCTTTACAGCACTCTTGAGATCCGCATCATGCAGAATAATATTTGCCGACTTCCCGCCCAACTCTTGAGTGACTCGTTTCACAGTGGGCGCGGCTGCAGTGGCTACGGCGATCCCGGCACGAGTGGAACCAGTGAACGAAACCATATCGATATCCGGGTGCGAAGAAATAGCAGTGCCGACGGTTGCGCCATCGCCGTTCACCAGATTGAAGACTCCCTTAGGAACTCCCGCCGCATCAAGAATCTTGGCGAACAGATAAGCGGAGAGTGGTGCAATTTCACTGGGCTTGAGGACCATGGTGCAACCCGCCGCAAGCGCTGGCGCGACTTTGCAGACAATTTGGTTCATTGGCCAGTTCCATGGAGTGATGAACCCGCAGACTCCGATTGGCTCCCTCCGAAGCAAGGTCGAACCTTTGAGCTCTTCGAACTTGAATTCTTGAAGGACCTTCACAATTTCCGTAAGGTGCGCGAGGCCCACAGGAGCTTGGGCGGCCTTCGCCAGCCAAATCGGAGCGCCCATTTCTTCTGAAATGGTCTCCGCCATCTCATCCATTTTTGACTTATAGACATCAATTATTTTTTTGAGAAGTTCAAGGCGCTGAGCGACCGTCGTTTCAGAAACAGTTTCGAAAGCCCTCTTGGCAGCGGCGACTGCCTTATCAACGTCTTCCGAACTGCCGAGAGAAATCGTAGCTATAGTTTCTTCCGTTGCCGGGTTGACGACCGGGAAATCATGAGCTTTGACGGGGTTGATCCAGTGGCCGTCAATATAAAATTGCCGACAGTCTTTCATTCTGAGCTCTCCAAATTCCCTCGAGTGTTCCCAACATTCAAACATGGAGCTTATCGAATTGAAGCGCGGTTAGATTCAGACTTGCTTTTCTCCGTGAGCGCCAACACGGCAAAAGATGTTGCAGCATCGCTTCTGAAATGATCGCTGATAGAATTTGGCTTAGGTGCCTTGTTTAAGGCATATGCAGCCCAACGGCCTTCTGTGTCATCTTGATTGTTCTCTAACCATACCAGTCCCCGGTGGAGTTGCGGATTCTCTCTGGAAACTCCTGCTTGCTGCAAACAGTAGGTGATCAGACCAGTCGCGTAAGCGTCGCTTTTTACTTCGATAGCATTTCCTACCATCCTCTGGAGTCGTCTTTGCAGCGAGTACAAATTCCAGCCGTCCCAAGTTCCAGACATTTTTGAAAGAGCCCAACCGCCGTCTGGACGCTCCTGGCTAAGAACTTGCTTGATGATTTCCTGTTGGCGGGGCTGCTCGATCAGACCGGGTAGTTTTGCAGCAGCCCACAACAATCCCACGCGATTAATCATCGATTGATTTACATATTCGCGGTTCAGATATTCACGCAAGGACAATAAATTTGCTTGGATTTCAGGAGACGCGCGATAGTTTTCGGGGGCGAAGCCAACCGCGACCGCGGCAAGGGTAGCCCCATAGTAGGCTGAATCACTAGCTTCCGTTGGTTCCAAATTGAATTGGAGCCATGCCCATGAACCTTTCCGGTCACCTGATTTGAGTTGCAAGTTCCACATGTTTTCGAATGCGAGACGTGCATCATCGCTAAGTCGACCATTTTCTGCGTCGTGACTGGAGAGAATGAGGGCATTCAAGACCGCTTCCGTTCCCCGAGCTTCAGCTGTTTTGTAGTTTCCATCCGATGAATCTGTGTAGTAAGGACCGATTTGATTGTGCATCCGAACGCGAGTGCGCACATTCTCTAATAACTTGATTTCATTTGCAGTCGGAGTTTCTACACCGAGGACCTTTCGAATAGCTGGCCTGGCCAGTGTATACGGCATGGCGGTGTGGCATGAAATGCAAAAGGTGCCGTGATCGCGAGTAGTCTGTGGCCATTGGATCCACCAATCTTCTCTCAGGTCAAGGTAGGTGGCCGCAGCCTGTGGGTTCCAAGACTTCGGAGAGGCTGTTTCAGAGTGAGAGCAGCCCATAAGTCCCGACAGACTAAGAGCTATGAAATAAAAATAAGCCGTTGCTCTTCTCATGTGGATGTGGATTAGCATTGCATTTGAGCTTACAACTAGACTGAAAACGCATGATACAACAAATGCCAAACTATAGTTTATAGCGAGGTCACGGCAGGCGTGAGTGAAAAGCCGGCAACATTAAGTTCGAACTCTCGATGGGCAATGCTCAAGGCTTTCTGAGTGTCTTTGCGTTCAACCATGAAGGAAATATTGGACTCAGATGAACCTTGAGCAATAGCAATGATATTTACGTTTTCACGCCCTAACGCGCTGAAAGTCCGCCCAGCCAAGCCAGGAATTCCGCGCATTTTCTCGCCGACAACGGCAATAATCGCTATATTTTCATCAAGGGTTATATGCTCAACTTCCTGATGCAAGAGATCTTGAGCGAATTCGGAACGAAGTGCTTCGGCTGTTTGTTTAGCAATTGCCGCCGGAACAACAAAACAAATGTCGTTCTGTGAAGAAGATTGAGAAATTAAGAGCACGTCGGCACGAACCGCGGCGGTGGTTGTGAAGGTCCGCCCCAAAACGTCTCGCATTCCAACAATTCCTGGTCCACCCACGGTAATGAGAGCAACATCGACCATGGCTGTGAGGGCTTTCACTCCTCGTTCAATGGGCAGCGCGGAAGAAGTGATTCTTGTTCCAGTAAGCTCTGGTTTAAATGTATTACGGATGCAGACCGGAATCTCTGACTGGATGACGGGGCGAAGAGTTTTTGGATGCAAAACCTTTGCGCCAAAATAGGCCAGTTCAGAAGCTTCACGGTAAGAGATTTCAGGAATGGTGGTTGCATCCGGCACTTGACGAGGATCGGCAGTCAAGACACCATTCACATCGGTCCAGATTATAACTTCGTCCGCTTCTAATACAGCACCCAGGATAGTAGCGGAATAATCGGAACCGCCCCGACCGAGAGTTGTGAGCACACCCTCTTCAGTGGCGCCAATGAATCCCGTCACTATCGGAATGACTCCCTCTTTCAAGAGGGGCCGAAGGAGAGATTCGGATCGTTCGCGAGTCAGTTCCATACGTGGTTCGGCAGATCCATGATAAGAGTCAGTCACAATAATTTTGGAGGCCTCTACCGAAGCGCTTGCAACCCCCGAGTCCGCCAGTGCAGCCGCAACAAGAGGAGCCGAGAGACGCTCGCCCAAGCCTGAAATCGCATCGCGTACACGGGTGTTCAATTCCCGAAGCAACATAGCGCCTTGGCACAAATGCTGGCCTTCAGCGAGAATTTCTCTAAATCTTGATTTGATATTTTCGCGGCCCGAGACCGAGTGAATCAGACAGTCGGCCGCGGCATAATGCTGAATTCGCATTGATTCGAGCATTTGGTGGGCCACCGGCAAATTACCCGATTCCGCTTTGGTGGCCGCTTCAATTAGTTTGTTTGTCACACCGCTCATAGCAGAGACAACGACGACGAGATCGTTTTCGAGTGAGAACTTTCGAATAATGGTAATGACTTGTTCTATGCAGGAGGCATCTCCCACGGAGGTTCCGCCAAATTTCATTATCCGAAGAGGCTTTTTTGAGTCCTTGTGTTTTCTTCGTTTCACAAGGTGGTGCGCTGGAAAACGTTCTGAAGGAGATTCAGAAGATCGTACGTTCCGATTTGAGGGCGTCGGATGCAAGAACATATTTGAGCGCATATCGTTCGATGCCATAACCTCACCTTTGCGAGCGCGATTTGGATGGTTCAGGAGTGAGGCTTTCCGCGCCTAAACTCTTTGAGGTAGCGTAGGGAGAGCCGGCGAGCTTCCAAAAGGCCTTGACGCGCTCTTGTTGAAGCGTTTTGGAGCGCCATTTCTGAGATTTTGAAATGCAAACTTGAACCAGTTCGGGTTCCTCCCAGGGAACGTCGTGATAAGCAGTTTTGAGATTTTCGCTTTCCGAATCGCGCAACCATTCCTGCGGGAAAAGAGCAATCGTGTCTTTTTCTGTAACCTTCGGCGCTTCCTGAATTTCTTTTCCCGTGACGGCGGAATACAACGCAGCGGGGAGATCACGTCCCGGACCAAGCGTCAGATGTCCAACCTGCGTGGAGCGCGGATTGATTTCTATCAAATAGGCGTGTCCGGTGTTTGCCTCGATCATGAAGTCGAAACCATGCAAACCAGATAAGTTGAGCCGGCTGACCATTTTTTCAGCGGTGTCAAGCATCTCAGCATTTTCAATCAAACGCAGCACACTGGCTGGGCCTGAAGAAATACCCTTGTTCAGAACTTCAAAATGAAGGCCTGCCAAGACTTTGCCCTCCCAGCAGGCAACTAGGTTGGTAGCTTCCCGCCCAGCGATGAAGGATTGAGCGCTTACGGCCGAGCGACGTCGCGCAAGAGAGGGCCAAATCAAAGTACGATCCTGGTCAGCGAGTGACCGCTTTATGGCTCTAGCCAGAAGAGGAGGGGCTTGGAGCGCGCGCAAAGCTCTAACAGCTTCATCAAGAGAACGGACAATGCGGACCCCATCGCCCCCAGACGAACCATTGGATTTAAGGACCAATGGCAAACCAATATCATTAATACATCGTTTTAGATCATCAATGCTGTTAATCGCAGAAGCTCTTGGAACGCGAATTCCTTCTTTACCGGCCACTTCGATAAAGGAATCTCTTTCATAGACCGTCCGAAAACTGGCCGGTGTCCCCAGTGATTTTTCTAAGAGAGCGCAAATTTCCTGCGCAGTGGGAGTGGCTTGTTTGTGCTCCCGCGCGTACAGAGCATGAAGTTGCTCAACCGCAAGATCGTCGTTTGGAATGATCAGATCCGGCTTTGCGGCCGTAATCGCTTCTGCCAGCGAATTCAATGGGGAGAGCCCACGGTAAACATAAGTTCGCCGGATAACTGAGGTCTTTTCAAATGGGTGCTCTGGAGGAGAGACAGCTTCTACTGAGAATCCGGCCTGCGCTAAAGACATCGCTAGTCTGGCACCCGGAACCCAGCGGCACGTCGTGACCAAGAGAGCAATCGGTTTCAATTTATCCTAACTTTCGGTCGATAGAAGCAATACACACCATTCCAGCTAATCCAGGCTGGGGTAGAGTGCAATCTGTTTACCAAAATTACCAATTCAGGAACTATGGGTCGAAGTCCCCAAAATTTGATGTAAGCATATAAAAAACATACACTTAGCAAGGCCATAGCCCACTGGTCCTCGTCACTTTGCCAGGTGATGACAGAACAAAGTCTGCTCAACGCAGGAAAATCCATTCCCTAACTACTCGAAGCCAGCTGCAAAGATTAGACTTATTGGACTTGGTTCGTGGTATTGGTATTGCACCCACATATTATTGCGTTTTACGACGTTCGACCGTCACTCAACGCGGCAAGGGGGGATTTAGATGGTAGGTGCCACCGATTGGTCCAGGACATGGACGTTTTTTAAAGAGAACTGGCATGAGGGCAACCTCCCGATTATGGGAGTACGAACGCATGCTGCGTGGATGTGCTCGATGGTGTTTGATGGCGCCCGTGCGTTCGAAGGAGTCACGCCTGACCTGGATCTTCACTGCGCAAGAGTAAATGAGTCAGCGACGAAACTCTTCCTGAAGCCTGTGGTTTCAGTGGAAACCTGGATGAAATTGGCTCGAGAAGGCATAACAAAGTTCGAGAAAGATGCCGCGCTTTATATCCGACCGATGTACTGGGCGGAAAAAGGAGGGCCGTGGGTTCAGGAACCAGACAGCGAATCTACTTGTTGGTGTCTGGTTCTCTTTGAAGCACCGATGAGAACGCCCAGCGGCTTTTCGGTAACTTTATCGGCCTTCCGGCGGCCGACCTTGGAAACCATGCCGGTTGATGCGAAGGCCGGATGCCTCTATCCGAACAACGCTCGGGCAATCTTTGAAGCAAGGGCGAAGGGATTCGACAACGCGATAATGTGCGATATGTTGGGGAACGTTGCGGAACTGGCGACTTCCAATATATTTATGGCGAAAAATGGAGTGGTATATACGCCGGCCTTAAATGGGACTTTTCTGGCAGGCATTACCCGGCAGCGGGTAATTGGACTATTGCGAAAGGATGGGCTTACGGTTGTAGAGAAAACTCTGAAGTATGAGGATTTTCTTGCTGCGGATGAGTTGTTTTCGACAGGCAATTATTCAAAGGTAGTGCCCATCACGCGAATTGAAGATCGTAAGCTTGAGTTTGGACCTATTTACACCAGGGCGCGCGCACTTTATTGGGCGTTCGCGCATTCTTGATGCGGCGTTCAAACAGTTTTTGTAGATTAGTGAATGCGCTTGCAATAAACTGAGCGAATCGATGTCCCCCCCACTGCTCGAGTCAACGAAATCTCGAATTAATAGATTAGGGTGAATTGTGCAGACGCAACCTGGCTTTAGTAAGATGGTCGAGCTCTTGCTGCCGATATGGCAGAAAGTATTGCAACGTTCTTCCATCAGGGTGGATGATAAATTTTTTGATTTGGGTGGAAATCGGATACTGGCGGAACAATTATTCGCGGAAGTGGCCAAGATTTGTGGTCGCGCATTTCCGGCCGTCGGTATCTATCACATGCTTAGCCCGGCAACTATGGCTTCCGTGTTAGAAGACTCCGGCAAACCTCAGTTCGAATCACCAGTCCTGATGAAGGCTGGCAGCCAAGGACCGCCAGTTTTCTTGGCCCATGGAATTGGCGCCGATATTCTTGATTTTTCAGAACTCGCTAGACATATGCAAACTGAACGCCCAATTTACGCCATACAGTCGATAGGAATTTATGGTGTGGAGAAGGCACACGAGCGAGTGGAAGAGATGACTG
>DASXIT010000184.1:0-4878 GCA_036497825.1 Candidatus Acidiferrum sp. | reverse complement strand
TGTATAAATAACTCCATGTGGAGTGCAGCTCAGCGGCATGACGGGACTTCCGGAATACCCAGCGCCCTTCATACTTGCATAATTGTATGAAGCGAGCGAACGCACCCAAACACCACAGAAGACAATATCTCCAACAGCGGGAGTGAACGTTGGGGCGCCGAAAAGAAGGTTCTGTTGAGCTGTGGTTGTCGCAGAAGCCCGTGCAGCCTGAGTACCCCCGTCACGATCAGCTATTCCGATCCTTAAGACGTTTCCATTTTTCGCGTTGCTCAATGACCATTGCTTGGGATCGCTTTTCGCTAGATTGGGAAATCTTACGAATTGCGGAGCGCTTCTAGCGGCGTCTAGCTGTCCGACAACGTGCCCATTAAAAAATCCTACCTGCCCTGCCTTCAGTGGATTGTAAGGACTGTTTATGGCAGAGCCGCCCAGAATTGTTCCTGGTCCAGAGAGACAATTGAAAGAAGCAGGGCAGCCTTCAACAAGCACTTGGTCGGAGAGATTGTGCGCGTCATTCTGAACTGTGAAATTCCAATCGCCTATGGTGTCAGCAGCTACGATATTCTTTGCAACGATAACAGATTGGTTTCCTACAGTGCTTCCGATCCAAACCGGGGCACTTGTTACGTGCTTAAAATCTCCTTCCAAGAGCATACCGTCGACATAAAGTGTAGAACCAGCACTTGAACTCCAGGTGCGGATACCCCCGCCGTTCAAAACAGTATCCCGAAACCAAACTAAACCCAGATTGGCCCCTTCCCCGGGATCCATTACGACGGGGATAGCTCGGTCACAGATGACGTAGCCTCCCCCACTGGAAGCGTTCGGCCCGTTTTCCGAAACGGTGAATTCGGTCGCTGATTTGACTGTGATCCCCTGCCCTCCAAAACTTCCGTTGAATGTGGAATCCGAAGCTTGCAAGATTCCGCATTTTTCTCCCTTCGTGAAGGGTGTTGGAGCTGAGGTCCTAACAGTCAGAACACCGCCCGATCTGGATAATCCGGTGTGAGAGATTGACGCCGTTTCGGCTGCATTACCAGCGAATGATGAATGTTCGAAGTAAATGTTGAACGTATTTGAGCCAATGTCTACGGTGGGTCCTAACCCACCGACTTGGTTCACACCTACTGCGACGTTGTCAAAGCGCACGTTCACTGCGCCACCCGCTCCGCTGCTACGATCACGCGTTGAGGCAATCCCTAAAGCGATGACCTTGCCGGGATAGGCAAAAAATAGATTTTGAAATGTGATTGACGAGGATGACCCCGAGATCCAAATCGAGGGACGCCATGAGGTGTGACTGTCGCCCGAAATGATATGGCACTTTGGCGTCGGCGTGTTTGACGAGTACGACTGACAACCGACACCGATAATGCTTATGGAGCCATGGTCGGTCCTCAGCCATCCGACAGGAGGACTAGCATAATTAGGGTCGCTACTCCCCATGATCCAAATTCCGGCTCCCGGGATTGGATTTGCGGACGCCCCTTCTGAGACGTATACCGTGCCGCTTCCGGACGTAGGCGGCGCGACCGAACCGCCGGGCAGCGCAGCAAGTGCTGCAAAGATTGTTCGTTTGGGGGTCGTCCACGACAGCCCGTCGTTGGAATCTGTACCAGATGGTGATACATATTGTAGGGTGGGCAGTCCCCCGGCGCGAGTCGCGCGCGCTCCTGGCTGGGCAAAATCCTTCATTTTGGCCCGCAGCGGCCCACTTTCGTTAGGGCTCGATGTTTGCGAGTAGCACAGGCAACTGAGCGCAATATTAATAGCCAGAAGAAATCCAATTCGGTTCATCGGTTTATCTTCCCCAAAGCGTTCCAGAGCAATCAGAGAAGTTAATACATTTAGAACAGAAGGAGAATGGGTAACTGTGGAGTACGCGCTAAGGTGCCTCGATTGTTCGAAGTTCGGAACTGGGCACGATAAACGATCGTAGTCCAATTTCAGACGGGATCGTTAGAAGTTCACTCTTAAGATGACAACAGAAATAGTTGTACGCACCTGGTCAATGCGCATGCCTTTTAGATCCTCCACTTCAAGCTGCTGGATGGGTATCAATAATCCGCTTCTCTCCAGTTCTTTTAGCGGCGAGGCGATTACGGCTGGGAAATCGGGAGCTCTAACTACGTAGGTTATTCCTTTCAGTTTGAGAAATTCCTCCCATTGTTCGGGCGTTTTCAGCTGCTCAGGATCCACTTCGAAGCTCGTGCCCGGATCTCCATTTAAGTAAGGAACGCGCACATAGTATTCGTGCCGTAGAAACAAGAGTGCCTTTCCCGCGTTCTCTGGTTCAGTCAGGACATGGTTTATAGCCTGAGCCACATTGTAGCCCTGTGATCTATCTTCGAGATAAGCTGTAGCGCTCCTCAACCCGATTGCAGTCAAGAAAGGTTCAGTGCAATAAAGAGCCAATCCTAGTGCTCCTGAGACGATCATGAGTGCCATGATGCCCACAGAAACACTGCTCGCGATCTTCCAATCCCTTCTGAGTGAACCCTCAATGCCCCTAGCTACACAGACAAGCGCAATTGGAAAAACTGGTAGTAGAAACCGCGTAAGCCCTGAGGCCCAAAATATTTCCAAGCTTGACGTAAGCCATACCAGAACGAGAATTCTCCATTCTCGGGTATTTTTGAATGTTAGACATATGAGAGGAGCCATCGCAAACACGGTTGGGCCAAAAAAGTCCCAAAAGCCAACATTCTTAACTCGTATGGCGGCAAAGAATACAAA
Source organism: Candidatus Acidiferrum sp. (assembly GCA_036497825.1). GTDB lineage: Bacteria > Acidobacteriota > Terriglobia > Acidiferrales > UBA7541 > Acidiferrum. The sequence continues at coordinate 2,142 of DASXIT010000184.1, read as the reverse complement.
AGGGAGAAATTGGCCCCAATTGTGACCGATAGAAGCGCCTGTATCGTCCGCTAAGCTCTTCAGTGCAAATCCTGTGACTAGGTGGGGCGAGAGGTTGTTAGACAGAAAAGGAAAGACGGGATCGCCTGTCCAAATTGTATTCCTCAAATAGGGCCAAATGCCCACGATCAGGCTACCCAGACCCAAAATGGCAGTTTGGAGCACGCTCCGAAACTCAAGTAGGAAAGCAAAAGCTAGGCCCGCAGCGATGAGGCTGCCAGTATATTTGGCGCCGGCAACGCCGCCTACCATCAGTCCGGCAACCAAGGCTCGCCGCCAATTGATATCCGGGCTACGCTTCTTAGTCAGCACGATCAATGCACTTGCGGCGAAGAACGCCATATAAATGTCCGGAGCCCCAGAAGCGGTTATCTGCCAGAAAACGATTGGCGTAAGGAGAAATAACACAGTCACTCCAAGTACCAATCGGTCCGAAGCTCCACTTGCGGCTAGACTCGCCAGAACACTGGCGCTGAGAACCCCGCCCGCAAAGATAAATCCGAGTGCCAGCTTTTCGCTTCCGAGCGCTAATCCGAACAGGATGAGCAAGTGATGCTGACCGCAAAGGAAACTGTGAGCATTTGAAAAGAGAGGATGGAATCCTTGTTCCAGAATCAGTTTCTGTACGGTGAAATGGTAGTGTAACGCGTCGGACCCAGTGAGAGGCGCCAGGGACGTAAGAAACTCCACGCAAAGGACGGCCGACGTGAAGAAAAGCAAGAAATGGATGAAGGCAGACCTTGAGCGTACAGCTCGGACGATGCTCCGGACCTTACAGAAAACCGCAGCGGATCCAAAGAAAAGGGGTATTCCGAGCGAAATTGTTATCGCGGAACTAGCGATCCTGATGTGGCCGGTGAACTGAATCAGAAAGAGGAGAGTTTCGAAAACTACTAAACCAATCCCAAGGCTTACGAGCAGATGATCAACATCACTGTCGATCTCAAAACGCAACAATCTGAGGATGCCGTTGCCCAAACTGGCGAAAGACAGGTAAAAGCCAAAGAGGAAAACCAACGTTAGCAAGCACTGTGCTAACGCCATATTTTTTCCAAAACACCACGAACGATGGGTATAAATGCCGGTGTGAAGCGATGAAAATACCAAAACAAAACGGCGATAGCCCATCCGCAAATCGCTAACTGTTTTGACAAATTACTCTTCATGGCCAACCTTTTCATGAACCTCTGATTATGCCTAGAAAAAGGCTCCCTCAATAGAAATTCCGTCGCCTTAATGGTTCACGGCCGGCCTGGCTGCACCGTGGACGGGTAGAGCTCTAGCACACGGTTGAAGAACTGGTGGCGCAGCGCGTCTATGGCCTGGCCCTGGGTTACGAAGATTTGAACGACCACGAGGAGTTGCGAAACGATCCGCTGCTGGCCGTGTTGGTGGAGAAGTCGGATCATGGTAACGAAGCCTTAGCAGGAAAGAGCACGCTGAATCGGCTGGAACTGACCAAAGAGACAGCCAGTCAGAAAGAGCGCTACAAGAAGATCGTGCTGAATCACGAAGCCGTGGACCGCCTGCTGGTGCAGGTCTTCCTGCAAGCCCACCGGGAGGAGCCGAAAGAAATCATCTTGGACCTGGATGCTACCGATGATCCGCTGCACGGGAAGCAGGAAGGGTATTTCTTCCACGGCTACTATGGGCATTACTGCTATCTGCCGTTGTACATCTTCTGCGGGGAGTTCCTGTTGTGTGCGCGGTTGCGGCCGTCGAACCTCGATGCGTCGGCGGGGAGCGTGGAAGAACTGAAGCGCATTGTGCAACAGATCCGTTGTGCCTGGCCGGAGATAGCCATAGCGGTGCGAGGAGATTCTGGATTTTGCCGTGAGGAGCTGATGGCTTGGTGTGAAGCAGAAGGCGTGGACTACCTACTGGGGCTGGCGAAAAACGAACGTCTGAAGGCGGAGATCGAAAAAGAGATGCAGGCGGCGAAAGCGCAGTACCAGGAGACCGGACGCGCCGCCCGGTTGTTCCCAGAGTTCGTCTATCAGACGCGGGAGAGTTGGAGCCGTGCACGACGGGTAGTGGCCAAGGCCGAGCATCTGGAGAAGGGCGAGAATCCGCGGTTCGTGGTGACGTCTCTGAGTAGAGAAG
>DASXIT010000183.1:0-78497 GCA_036497825.1 Candidatus Acidiferrum sp. | reverse complement strand
TCGCTACACTCTGTCATTGAAAAGGCCTCTTTTCCTGGGATTTTAACTACGCTTAGACAACGCAGTTATGCCCGAGAAAGTGGCCTTTTTCCAGTTCTATTTAACGTTTTGTTCTCATCCCTTGTGAGATTTCCGGGCTAGGAGAATTGCAAAACCGCTTTTGATAATGTGCCGCAGGAATCTCATCGATTTACGAACTGCCGATTAGCCAGCCAGTTAGGAACACCAGCACTCCGCCGACGATCACTTGAAACGCGGCTTGCAAGAATGGCGTGTCCATGTAGCGGGCGCGGATCCACGCAATGATCCCCAGCTCAATGGCCACAACGAGAATGGCGACGCCCAGAGCGATGTGGAATTGTTGGATCAAGAAGGGCAGAGTGTGACCCAAACCGCCGGCGGTGGTCATCAGCCCGGTTACGGTGCCGCGAATCCACGGCGAGCCGCGTCCCGTGAGCGAGCCGTCATCAGAGAGCGATTCAGCAAAGCCCATCGAGATGCCCGCACCAATGCTGGCGGCCATGCCGACCAGAAAGGCGTCCCAACTTTTGTGGGTGGCGAAAGCCGCGGCAAACAACGGAGCGAGCGTGGAAACGGAGCCATCCATCAAGCCAGCCAAGCCGGGCTGCACATATTGCAGGACGAAGAGGCGATGGTGCGACTGCTCCTCCAAATCTTTGGCCTGCTCGGTGAGGTGCTTTTCTTCGTATTGGCCGGCAGCCGCGGTGTGCTTGCGCTCTTCATCAGCCAACGTGTTGAGCAGTTCGCGGGTAGCCACATCGGAAGCTTTCCCGGCGGCTCGCGAGTAGAAGCGACTGGCTTCCATCTCCATAATTTCGGCCTGGCGGCGCGCGACCTTTACGCCGAGCGGGCGCATCATCCAGACGGGACGGCGCTTCAAGAATCCGCGCACATCTTCCCGGCGAATCGGGGGAATCTGCTCGCCAAAACGGATCCGAAACAGGGCCAGGAGGCGATCGCGATGGCCCACTTCTTCCTCGCGCATCTCCTCAAACATCTCGGCTGTGGCTGGATAGGACTCCCGCAAGCCGTCGGCAAATTCGCCGTAGATGCGGCCGTCTTCCTCTTCGTTGGCAATGGCGATAGCCAGGATTTCACGTTCGGTCAAATCCTTGAATTTCTTGAGCATGGCACCCTTTGTTACCGCAAACTAAGGGAAGAGAATCGCATAGAACAGCCCGCCAAGTCACGTGCCGTGGAAGCGCGGCCAAAGGTTTTCCTCAGGCGAAGTTGCTCCCTTAGTACTTCCGTACTACCATTCGGTTGGGAGGTCTTACTTTTTGGCAGGTACGGGCTCGCTATAGGTTTTATTTTTGAGACGGGCTATTCTCTTCCCATCAGGACATAGTTCTTTCCCGGAAGAGGTAGGAGTCAATGGCATCCCCGATCGAAGTGATGATGAAGCAACAGCAAGGAATGAGCGGAATGGCAACGTCAGGCAGAACGCAGACCGAACGGCGCAGCAGCAGGCGATGCAAGATCAATCAATTAATGCGCATTCGGCCATCGGATCCTGAGAGGGAAAATTTCGACGACATTCGCGGTTCGTTGAGCGTTTCGCGCAGCGGAGTGTTTTTTCAGAGCAGCGAAACCGGATACGAAGTTGGAATGCGGCTTTTTGTGACTATGCCGTACACCAAGGAGCCGACTTCCATGCAGCGGGAATATCTTGCGGAAGTGGTGCGGCGCGATGCTTTGCCGAATGGCTTGTATGGCGTTGGATTTAAAATTTTGATGGAAATGGGATTTCAGGGCGGCTATTCGTTCGGTGGTTGGCAGCGCAAGTAAACAAGTGAACTCGCTGCCGCAGTCTTGCTTATTGGGGTTACAAGAACATTTAGAAACAAAAAGAGCGGTTGGCCGCGAAGCCAATCGCTCTTTTTGCGTTTGGGGGTTTGGGGAAATTGAGTCGAAAATTATTCTTTGCCCAGTGCAACCAGCGTCTTGTGGCGGAGCAACCCGAAATGCCGATTGAGCGGATGCTTGCGCTCCAGGAAAGTGAAGACCGGCGAACGGCGCGGCGTCAATTTGGCCATGGCAATGTTCAGGCGAATGTCCCGGCGAGCATATTTCATGCCGGCAAAGAGCGCTTCGCGGGCATCCTCTTTGCGGCCCGCCGAGATGTAGACTTCGGCGAGATTCAGATAGAGTTGCGCCTGATTGCGCTTCATGCGAACCGCGGTGTCGCACATGCGTTCGGCTTCCGCCCACTTCTGTTCGGTGCGGGCCAGAGCGACGCCGAGATAAGACATGTAATAAGGATTGTTGCGCTCGAGTTCCGCGGCGCGTTGAATGTGCTGCAAAGCGCGAGTCGCGGAATTGTCGCGCAAATAGGTCAGACCAGTCTTGAACTCACGAAAAGCTTCCGTATCCATCATGATCCCACCTCAATTGTGCTTAGCGTAGACGAGGACTCCACCGGGAGGCTGGCAACTGTCCTAAGCACGTAAGCGGCTGGTTTCGTTTCTACCCCGAAATGGCAAGCGCCCTCAAGGCTCAACACAGAAACAGCGCATGCCGATTGGCAGAAGAAGTGAACCGAAATTGCGGCTGGAGTGCTCATTTACCGGTCCTGCCTACGCTACGGAGTTACGAGATGAGAATCTACTGACCCGTGGGACAGTCGTGGTGCAAGGACTGAAAGTTCTAAGGGGAAGGAAGAGCAGGCGTGGAAGACACCAATGGAATTATTTGCCGGAGGCGTTGCGCTGGTATTTGCGGCGCCAGAATTTCCAGTCGTCGAGAGTGACTTTGAGCATAGCTTTGGCGGCTTTGTGCAGCCAGCGATTTTTTCGCCTGGCGAGGTCGCGTCTTAGCGCCGGAATCGATTTGTAGCTGCCCAGATGAATGTTGGCTGTTTCCCAGCCCATGTAATAGAGCAGGCGCTCCTCGTCACGCTCTTCGGGGAGGGTACTGATCTCAATATGGCTGCAATCGGGAGCGAGGCGGCGAACCAACCAGTGCGAAGTGAAGTGAACGTGAGGATCGCGGATGCGGATTGCGGTGTCTATGAGTTTGTGAGAGAGCACCTCGTTGGTTTTAATGTGCTTGGCCCAGGTCCAGGCTGAAGGAGTCACTTGCTTGGCCTCGCGAACGATGTGGGCGTCGTGCCAAGTGACGACAGCCAAGACGCGGGGATGACCGAGACTGCCCAGTCCCGCGATGCGCGATTTCAGTTCAAAATCCTTGGCTCGGAATGGCATCGATCCCTGAATCACTTTCAGAACTTCGACGGGCAACTTGCCTTTGTATCTGGGGCAAGACTGAATTTTTTCCCAGAAGACGACAGGGTCACGCAGTTTGTTTAGAGCGATGAGCCGAAGCCAGCGGTGATGTTCGGCCAGGACAAACGGATTGCCGCCTTTGGCGATGGAATCTCGATAGCCTTCTTCCAGAGCCTGATAAGCCTCTTTGCGAGTCAGCGAAAGATGTTCTTCTTCGATGGCGAGATAGGAACTGGTGAGCAAGCGCACGAGGTCGACGGTGTAAGCCGCGGGCCAGGCTTCATCGAAATCGTTGACGCCCCAAATGAGACGGCCTTCAAGGTCCCGCCAGGTTCCAAAATTGTCAATGTGCAGGTCGCCGACTGCAAGTACTTGTGTGGCACGGGAAAGTTCCGGGCAAACCAGCGGCCACCATTGCGCCCAGCGATAGAAAGTAGCGCGAAAAAAAGCGAAGGCGGACCTGGCCATGTTGGCGTGCTTCAAATCAACGTCGGAGCGGATCAGATTGACGTGGCGAGCAGCCCATTTTTCAAAATCGGCGGTGGCGTAGACCACGTCGGGCAATTCATTTTTTCTTGCGACAATTTTTTCGCGGTCGGGCATTGCAGTGCGTTTCCCTTTAAGTACAAGGGTTTATCACGGGTTAAGGATGGACTCAAGGAGAAGGAATTAAGGATAAGACAGAGGCTCGGAAGTGCGCGGAGTTTAGCACAGAAGAGAAACGCGTTTTCCATTGATGCTACTCACGCAGCATTGCCGGCATGGCTAAGCCAAGCGCTACCATTTGGAAACCCAAGAGCACAGTCAAGAGTGACTGTGCCACATCAGACGCGGGCCGGGACGGCGGAGGCTCGGAGGCGCGATTGGTAGATAGGGAAGCGGGCGGCTAGGTCGGCCACTTCTCTGCGGACACGTTGCTCCACGGCGTCGTCGCCTACGTGTAGAAGAATATCCGCGATCCACTTCGCGACGGCTTGCATTTCTGGTTCTTTCATGCCACGGGTGGTGATGGAAGGACTGCCGAGGCGGATGCCACCACCCTTCATAGGAGGAAGTGGATCGAAGGGAATGGAATTTTTGTTGACGGTGATACCGGCACGGTCCAGGGCCTTTTCGGCGTCGCTACCAGTTATGCCGCGCGAATGAACTTCGACAAGGAAAACGTGATTGTCGGTGCCACCTGCAATAATGCGAAAACCTTCTTTGGAAATGGCATTGGCGAGAGCTTTTGCGTTAGCCGCGACTTGCTTCTGATACTCGCGGAAAGACGGCTCCATAGCTTCCTTGAAGCAAACGGCTTTGGCCGCAATAGTGTGAACCAGGGGGCCCCCTTGCGTGCCAGGAAAGGTGAGCTTGTCGATCTCTTTGGCGAAGGACTGCTTGCAGAGAACCATGCCGCCGCGCGGGCCACGAAGAGTTTTGTGCGTAGTAGTGGAGACGATGTCGGCATGCGGCAGCGGACTTGGGTGGACGCCTGCGGCAACGAGGCCCGCAATGTGCGCCATGTCTACGAAGAAGAGCGCGTCAACGGCTTTCGCGATCTTAGCGATGCGCTCAAAATCAATGATGCGGGAATAGGCGCTGGCACCCGCGACGATCATTTTGGGTTTGTGTTCATGAGCGAGTTTTTCAATTTCCTCGTAGTCGATCAGTTGATCTTCCTGGCGCACATGATATTCGACGAATTTGTACATGCGCCCCGAAAAGTTCAGCGAGTGGCCGTGAGTGAGATGGCCACCATGCGCAAGAGCCATGCCGAGCACGGTATCGCCAGGCTTCAGCACGGACATATACACAGCGATGTTGGCAGAGGTGCCGGAGTGCGCTTGCACATTGGCGTGATCAGCAGAGAAAAGTTGCTTGGCGCGATCGATGGCGAGCTGCTCGACTTTGTCGGCATATTCGCAGCCGCCGTAGTACCGCTTGCCCGGGTAGCCTTCGGCATATTTGTTGGTGAAGATGGAACCCATCGCTTCGAGGACGGCTTCGGAAACGAGATTCTCCGAAGGAATGAGTTCGAGGCCGGTGGCCTGGCGCTGTGCTTCATCGCGCAATAGTTCGGCAATGTCCGGATCGACGGTGTTCAGTGGACGTTGCATCCTGGTGTTGGCTTCGGTGGTCATTCAATTCTCCTCGAATTTTTGCTTGTGTGGCGCATGCGGAATATTTGTGCGGCACAATTTCAATGCTGCTGCGCGCGCTCTTCCTGTTCAATCAATGCAATTTTCTCAATGCGCTGTTGATGACGCCCGCCAAGAAACGCAGTGTTCAAAAAGGTTTGCACCATTTCGATGGCTTGCGTGCCGTTGACGATTCGGCCACCAAGGGCCAGGACATTGGCGTCATTGTGTTCCCGCGCAAGCCGGGCGGTGTTGAGGTCGTGGGCTACCGCGGCGCGAATTCCCGGGACTTTATTGGCGGCGATGGAGATGCCAATGCCCGTCCCGCATACCGCAATTCCGTATTTGTCGTCGTGAGCGGCAACTTTATCGCCAACAGCTTTTCCGTAATCGGGATAATCGACGGATTCTTCGGACCAGGTGCCCAAGTCGTCGACGGGATAGCCAGCGTTTTCGAGGAATTGCCGGATGGTTTCTTTGATCGGAAATCCAGCGTGATCGGAGCCGAGAGCAATTCGTGGCTTGCTAGAAAGTTCGGGCATGCGCGCCTCGTAATGGGATTCTATCGGAGTACAGGAGAGGCCGCAATGTGGAGAGGCGAGGCAGGCAAAAATTATCGGCGATCGCTTATCAGTTTTCAGTTTTGGATGACCAAGAGCGAAAGGCCGCTGTCATGAAACCAGCGCTATGTGCATGCTACCAAGCAGTTGCATGCGTCATACAGTTTCAGGTAGATTTTAGAAACAATCGCGATTCAAATCACGGCTACCCCCCGCTGCGTTACATGCATTGCCGCTCAATGTGAACGGAGGGATCATGCGCTGTTCTCACCTACGTCAAATTCTTGGAATCCTCATATTCGTAGCGTTTGTGGGAGGCTGCTCGAACAATGGTCCGAGTAGCGGCTCGCAAACTGTGCCGGTAATCGCGCAGCAGCCGGTTAGCGCTACGGTTACGATTGGCCAGACGGCCACGTTTACGGTGAGCGCTACAAGCAATTCGACTGTGAGCTATCAGTGGCAGAAAAACGGGACGAACATCAGTGGGGCCACCGGCGCTAGTTATACGACGCCGGCGACGACCAGCGGCGATAGTGGAGAGAAGTTTGATGTGGTGGTCACGAATCAGTACGGCAGTACAACGAGCGCGATGGTCACATTGACGGTAAATCCGACGGCAACATTGCAATCGATCGCGGTGGCTCCAGCATCTCCTTCGCCTTCGGTAAGCGTGGGAGGCACGCAGCAATTCACCGCTACTGGAACTTATAGTGACAGCTCCACGAAAAATATTACCGCGAGCGTGACGTGGGCGTCGTCGAATGCCGGGGTTGCGACGATTGGCGCGAGTACCGGACTGGCGACTGGAATTGCGGCCGGTACAACACAAATTACGGCGATGCTGGGGAATGTGGTGAGCCCGAACGATGCGCTAACAGTTACTACTACCGTGTCGAATCCGAGCGACGTGCCGACGTACCACAACGACAACATGCGCAGTGGTGTGAATGCGCACGAAACAATTCTGACCACAGCGAATGTGAATTCGACGACTTTCGGGAAGCTGGGCGAATTTGCGGTGGACGGACAGATCGATGGGCAGATTTTGTACCTCAACCAGGTGAATATTCCGGGACATGGAACGAAGAACGTGATTTATGCGGCCACGGAGGTGGACTCCGTGTATGCGTTTGACGCGGATAGTGTGAGCGGGAATAGCAGCACACTCCTGTGGAAGGCGTCGTTGGTGCCGAGCGGTGAAGCGCCGGTGGCCGCGTCCAGCCTGCCGTGCGGCAATCTTCCTTTTAACGGTGTCACAGCCACTCCGGTGATCGACCGTGGCCGCAATGCGATCTATCTGGTGGCCATGACCCAAGATAGCGCCAAGAATATTATTCACCGGATTCATGCACTGGATTTGACTACGGGAAGTGAATTGTTTGGCGGACCAACCGTCATTACCGCGACGTATCCGGGAACAGGCGGCAACAGCCAGAACGGAACGGTCACGTTCTTGCCGCTAGTCCACCACGACCGCGCAGCACTGCTGGAAAGTGGCGGTGTTATTTACACGGCATGGTCAGGGTATTACGGCGATTGTGGCAGCTATTCCGCGTGGGTCATCGCTTACAACGCAGACACGCTGGCGCCAGCGGGAGCTATCGATCTGGTGCCAGATAACTTTCGGGGCGGAATGTGGATGGGAGGAGGAGGTCCGGCTGCGGACTCCGCAGGAAATGTGTACGTTATCACGGGGAATGGACTGAACGACACGCCCGGAACAAACCAGAGTTTTGGCGATTCGTTCGTGAAGCTATCCAACGTGGGGAGCCTGAGCGTGGCCGATTACTTTACTCCTCAGAATGCCATTAACTTGGACAACGCGGATCTTGATTTTGGATCGTCCGGGCCACTGCTGCTTCCTGATTTGGTGGATGGCAATCACGTGACGCAACATCTTGCCATCGGCGCCGGCAAGGATGGGTATATGTACGTGGTAAGCCGCGACAACATGGGACAGTTCAACGCCATGGCGAATCAAATTCATCAACAAATCAAGATTGCAAATAACGAGAATCATTCCAGTGCCGTATATTTCAACGGAACCGTTTATGTGGGGCCGATCTCCACGCCGTTGGAGGCATACGCGATGGTACAGACCATGTTGCCGACAACGCCGACTTCAATTAGCACACATACTTTTGGGAGCAACGGCATTAGCAACGGCACTGTGCCAAGCATTTCCGCGAATGGAGCTACGAACGGGATTGTCTGGCTGGTTGATAACGTGTATCAGGGTGGAAGCTTGTTCGCGTTAAGCGCGAGCAACCTGGCGAATGAACTGTACGATTCGACTCAGGCCACCGGAAATCGTGACAAACCTGCTTCCGTTTCCGGGCATTTCATTACGCCGACCATCAGTAATGGCAAAGTATTTTTCGGGACGGGCAGCACGGTGGCCGTGTATGGATTGCTTGGGCCGTAAAAGTCTTCTGTAATCAGTTATAAGTTTTAAGTGACCCGATGACGCTTGGCGCGAGGCCCAGTTAGGTTTTGGGATTCCACATCTCGCGGCGGGGTGGCATATACTTTAGGAAGCTGTTCCCGATACAGCAAATCCATTAAATGAGGTTGATCATGGCAAATGTATATGCCGACAATTCGCTGAGTATAGGAAGAACACCTCTCATAAGACTGAATCGCGTGATCGATGGCGCGAAAGCTACAGTGCTGGCGAAAATTGAGGGTAGGAATCCTGCGTACTCAGTGAAATGTCGCATCGGGGCGGCAATGATCTGGGACGCGGAAAAGCGCGGGGTGTTGAAGCCGGGAATTGAAATCGTGGAGCCGACCAGCGGAAATACTGGAATTGCGCTGGCATACGTTGCGGCGGCACGCGGATATAAAATTACGTTGACGATGCCGGAAACGATGTCGCTGGAACGGCGGCGTGTATTGGCGGCCTTCGGTGCAAACTTGGTGCTGACGCCTGGACCAGAAGGGATGAAGGGCGCCATCAACAAAGCGACGGAAATCTACAATTCCGATCCATCACACTATTTTCTGCCACAGCAATTCGATAATCCGGCGAACCCTGCTATTCATGAGAAGACCACCGGCCCGGAAATCTGGGACGACACTGACGGCGCAATTGATGTGCTCGTCAGCGGCGTGGGGACCGGAGGAACATTGACGGGCGTGAGCCGTTACATCAAGGGCACGAAAGGGAAAAAGATCCTGACAGTGGCCGTGGAACCGACCGCGAGTCCTGTGATTACGCAGACGCGAGCGGGAGAGCCGCTAAAGCCGGGACCACACAAAATTCAAGGGCTGGGCGCAGGCTTTGTGCCGAAGAACCTGGACTTGAGCATGGTGGACCGCGTGGAGCAGGTGACCAACGAAGAGTCCGTGGAATTTGCGCGCCGGTTGACGCGGGAAGAGGGCATTCTTTCGGGCATTTCCTGTGGAGCGGCCACGGCCGTCGCCGTGCGTTTGGCGAAGCTGCCTGAATTCGCGGGCAAAACGATCGTTACGGTTTTGCCGGATTCCGGTGAACGCTACATCTCCACGATTCTGTTTGAGGGCATCGGCTAATAACTGCAAAGACTGAAAGTGTGAAGGGAGTGGCGGCCTGGTTGGTCGCCGCTCCTCTTGCATTTTTCTATCTTGGCGTGAGAATTCCTATGACTACACCAAATAATGATTTGCGATCGCTGGCGAAGGAATTTCGATTGGCACTGGAAGCCCGTTTGGCGGAAGCGTCGATGTGGGAATACCGGCTGCCTTCCAAGGACGAAGTAGCGGTATTTTGCCGCGCGTACTTTGATGGACTTTTTCCGTTGTATTACGCAAAGGACGATGTCGAGGGATCCAACGCGATAGGATTTTTGGCGCAACTGGATTTGCAATTGGCGGAGCAGATCGTTTATGCGATGCGCTTCGACTTTCATTGCTGTGGTGAGCAGGTTCCTGCCGATCTTGCGGGTACGGCGAGTGAATTAGTGCAGAAATTACGAGACAAGTTGCCTAAGTTGGCGCAATTGCTGGCCACTGATTTACAAGCGGCGATAAAAAACGACCCGGCAGCCAGCGGATACGAAGAGGTATTGCTCAGCTACCCCGGAGTAGAAGCGATTACCGTGCAGCGTTTGGCGCATGAATTGTATTTGCTGAAAGTGCCGTATTTACCGCGAATGATGACGGAAATTGCGCACAGCCGCACGGGAATTGATATTCATCCGGGAGCGCATATTGATGAATCCTTTTTTATCGACCATGGGACAGGAGTTGTCGTAGGCGAGACCGCGACAATTGGAAAAAATGTGACGTTGTATCACGGGGTGACGCTGGGCGCGTTTAATCCAACAAGCCGGCGCGATGCGGGAGGGGAGTTGGTGCGCGGGCATTCCAATAAGCGACATCCGGATATTGAAGAGGGAGTGACGATTTATCCTGGCGCCACAATTTTGGGAGGCGACACCCGGATTGGCCATCACAGCATCATTGGCGGAAATGTTTGGCTCACGCATTCGGTGGCGCCGTATAGCCGCGTAACCATGAAAGATCCGGAGCTACTAATTCGCAGCAACTCGAAAGGGTCGGACGAAGAGTGGTTTCTAGGCAGCGCGATCTAGGGCGAAGGTTTATCACGAAACGTTTCGGTCATGAGAACTACATCTCGTATTCCAGCAAGGCGAATTTGATCTAACACGGCTTTTACGGCTGAATATCTGCACCGTGCGTCGGCTCGCAAATATACCTTCGGTTCTGAGCCGGCTTGGACGCTTTCTTTTATGAGACCAGGCAGATCACTAGCCGCCACCCTGTGATAAGAGAAAAAAACGGTTTCATCTCGGGTCAGGACTATATCTAATGCATCTTCCTTCAGTGCTCCCGGCTAAGCCTTGCCATTGTGGGATATTGCCAAATCAGCACTTAGAAGACGGGGAAATGTTACAAAAGCCGGAAGCATGAAGAGAACGAGAAAGAACAGCATTATGCCCAAGAGGCCAGAAACGAAGAGACGGAAGCGGAGCGTCTTTTTCGAAGGGCCGTGCTGGGGCGCCACTGTTTTGGATTCATCGGATTATCTATTCCTGTGACGCCGAATTGAAGCGAATTTCTAGTAGTGCTTGAAGCTCCGAACCTTAAGTTAAAGGCTGTTCTTATGCTTGAGAAGTAACTATTCTACTTTAGACTCCATGCTGGACGAACCGGACAATGCCGCAGACGAACTTAACATTAGCCGGCAAGCTGTAATCAAGACACTGGTACGCGAGGTTTGGATCGGTGTTAGCCACGCCGGGAGTCTTCAAAGCAGCAGTCTACGCGGGCTGTTCAATCTCGACGAGCGCTTGCAGAGTTCACATTTTGCGAAGTGCGCGACTCAAGACAGTCCGGAGTATAGCCGTCCCTAGGGATTTTCGACGAATGGCACATCCGCGTTTGCGGCGGTAGTGCCGGACTGCGGAGGATGAGGGGCAACCGCCGTAAGTTGGGACTTGGCCTGATCGAGTTGGGCGCGGGACAAGTTGTGGGCGACAGCCTTGGCGTGGCTTGCGCCCGTTTTGTCTCCGGCGGCGTTTGCGCGCGAATACCAGATATATGCGGTAAGGGAATCGCGAGGAACACCCATTCCGTGCTCGCAGAGGTAGGCGTAGTTCATCGCGGCATGGGGCAGTCCTTGCTCGGCGGCCAGGAGCGCCCAATGCGCGGTCTGGGCGTAATCGATTGACACCCCCGTACCTCTGAAATAAAAGACGGCTAGTTCGGCTTGCGCTCGGGCGAATCCCTGTTCAGCGGATGCGCGAAACCATTCGGCGGCCCGGACCATGTCCGGCGGCGTCGCGTAGCCGAGGTGATAGAGCGTGCCAAGGTTATACTGCCCCGCGGCATTTCCGTGTTGCGCAGCGGCGCTATACCACTTAAATGCAAGATTGATGTCTCTTGGGAAGCCGCGGCCGTATTGATACAGCCCTCCAAGATTGTTTTCTGCTCCAGCATCGCCATGCTGTGCCGCGGCCAGATAGTTTTCCGCAGCTTTGCTGTAATCGATGGGCACGCCTCGGCCATGTTCGTAGATGTAGCCGAGGAGGAATTCCGCTGGAGCGAAATGTTGCGATGCCGAGGAACGGAGCAAGCGAATTGCAGAAACGTAATCGGGAGTTGAGTGCGTGTCGAAGAGGAGGGAAAACGCCAGTTTGTATTGTACTACGGCGTCTCCGGGGCTGGGCATTGCGGGAATGTCGGTGTGGGAAGCTTTCGTCCGCTGGGCATGCGCGTGCGAAGTGGCAACGCAATATTGAGTTGCGAAACAGAAACAGAAGATGACTACAAGGAACGCAAATCGAAGAAGACGAATAAGAGCTAGAGCTTCTGTAGACACGGGGACCTCCGTTAGGGCTCCGTCATTTCGTTCCCCGTTACTGAGCGGCAAGCCGTGACGTGCACGCTGCCGTCGGAAGGGGAGCGGGAGGCACACCACAACGCAGGCGTTGACAAGCGGGGTGGCGAGGCCGCAGTGAAATGCGGTAAGAGACACAGCCCTTCAAGGCACGCCGAAATCGTGATGCCCTACTGGACCACTGCGCTCGCCGGAGGCGATAAGGTGGTAGACGAGGCTCAGCGAAGAATAGTTCGGTGAGAGAAACAGAATTTACAACTGCGTGACAATTGGAATGGGAAGGCAGGAAGCACGAAAATATTGGCTTCAAGAGCAGCGGAGTAGCGACATGTTCTACATCGCACACTGCCCACGTTGTGCGAGGGGCTACCGCGCAAAAAAGCGCGCCGTTTAGTTTGTCCAGCTCAAGGTATTGGTTGCGAAGTCAAAATTGATTCGGCGGGCTTTCAGGGCGGCCAGGCCAAGAAGTCCGTCGATTCCATCCATTACGCCTTTTTCTGGCGAGTGCATTAGTAAGACAGTGTGGTCAATATCATTTCCGCCCAACTGCAGCCTTCGCACTCTGGCCCGCGTCAGTCTCAAAATTCCACCTATGCGATAACAGTGGTCTTCTTGGCCAACGCTGTAATCCACCGCCCGGCTTTCCAGACGCTCTTCATACATTAGTGGACCGGGCGCTCCGCTATCCAGGATCAAGTGGATGAGTCTTCCATTCGCTTCCGCTTCCACATTCAGCGAGACTCCGTCGGAGGACATGGGTATGGAGTACCGGCCTGTTTCTACGGCGCCAAATCTTACTTTCTTGTCGACAAAATCGATGCTGAAATTCTTCAGGTGAAGCAAGTCCAGTCCGATTACCGCATCCACACGATCCGTCGACGCTTTGAAATAGTCCAGATTCGTGACCATCACCGGAACCTGGGTCGCACGAATCGGCCCAAGTTCTATTTCCGGTATCGCTGCCCAGTCCGTTTTTGTCATTCGATCGAGGTTAAAAACCTTCCCGGTCACGCTTTGCAGCCCAAGTCGATCCGCAATCCTGGTACTGACCACACTGTGGGTTGTCCCCGTGTCCAGCAGGAGCTTGAGGCCGTGCAACGGACCAATCCTCCCGTCGACGACCACCAAGTACCCTGAAACCAGTTCAAAGGATACTTCATCGTTTGCCGATCCCTGGGCAGCATCCGCCCTGGTCCTACCCGTAGCAGTCTGAGAAAACAGGAACAATCCAAGTAAACCTGCAAGAATTTTCTTCATGGAGCGACCTCGGCCGCTGGTTGCGGTCGCGCCGAGAGTGCTCTAAGCCCTTTAACAGCACCATGGGTGACCTCTGCAATGGTTCTGGCACGTATCTGACGTCGTAAAAGCTGGTTTTACCTTGGATTGCGGTTTCTGCTGACACAAGAAATATGAAAAGATGGCGGCTTTTTTGCGTCTATACCTGCAGCGAGACACACATATGACAGCCGCGCCACAACTTGTCCCTGGATTCCGCTTCGGAGCCTTCGTACTGGACCGCACTTCAGGCGAACTGCGGCGCAACGGCACAAGGCTGAAGTTGCAGGAACAGCCTTTTCAGGTCCTGATCAAGCTGCTGGAGAACCCCGGCAACTTGGTCACACGCGAAGAGTTGCACTCCACGCTTTGGCCTGCGGATACTTTTGTGGATTTTGACACTGGACTTAACTGTGCCATCAAGCGTCTACGTGAAGCACTCGGCGATTCCGCCGACGTGCCCCGGTACATCGAAACCGTCCCGCGTCGCGGGTATCGTTTCATTGCGCCACTTAACGACACGGCTTCCCTTAACGGCGCGGCTCCTCTTGACGAAACGCGACCTCAAACAACTGCTGTGGCGGATAAATCCACACGGGTCTTCTCTCCGGCCCACCTTGCGACCGCAGCGCTAGCTCTCTTGCTGGCAGCAGGGGTAGGCGCGTTGGCCGTTTGGTTGCGTTCACCGCGGCCGTCTCCGCAAATTACCGGTTCTACGCAACTTACTTGGGATGGATTGGCGAAGGGAGACCTTCGGACCGATGGAGAATCGCTTTTCTATAGTGAACGCCGCGACGGCCGGTTTACCACCTTTCAAATCCCCATTGGTGGAGGCTCGCCTAGTGAACTGGATTCGTCCAGCGCGGGTTTCCTGCCGGGGGAGATTTCGCCTGATGGAGCCCAGATCCTATTGGTACCGCATAAGATGGGTACTCCCGAACCAACTATCCGCATCATGGATTTAGCATCGGCTTCGGTTCGGGAGGTCTCTGGAATTCACACTGAGACAGCGTCTTGGGCTCCCGGGAATAAACTGGTTTATGCCCAAGGCCCGGATCTGTTCATCGCGGGACAGGACGGTTCGGGCCGACGCAAGCTGCTTACCGCTTCGGGAATGATCCATTCGGTGGGCTTTTCACCCGACGGCACGCGAATTCGTATGAGCGTGGTTGATCACCTGAAATTTGTCGGCGCAATCTGGGAAGCTCGAGCCGATGGTTCCGGACTGCACGAACTTCTGCCCGGGTGGCACGCTATACCGCAGGAATGCTGTGGAGCGTGGACTCCCGACGGGCGCTACTATGTTTTTCAAAGCTTTGAGCGGGGCTCCAGCAAGATTTGGGTCATCCCCGACAAAGAACAGGCTTTGCGCAAAACGCCGCCCGTACCAGTCTTGCTCACCACGGTCCCTTTGATCTTCAATTCTCCAGCCCCGAGCCGCGATGGTAAGAAGCTATTCGTCTTGGCGGAGCAACCACGTGCCGAGCTGATTCGCTACGACTCCAACTCTGGCCAATTTCTGCCATTTCTCTCCGGTATCTCGGCAGGGGATGTGGAAGCCTCGCCGGATACACACTCCTATGTGTACGTACGCTATCCCGATCGTACACTTTGGCGGAGCCGGGCCGATGGCAGCGAGCCAGTGGAACTTACCAGCCCGTTGCTGCATGTTGCGCTTCCGCACTGGTCCCCGGATGGGAATCGCATTGCCTTTTCGGCGCAAAAACAAGGGAGCGCTTGGAACATCTATCTCATGCCTTCTACCGGAGGGGCCGCCGAACAGATCACATTTGGAACGGTTGCCGATCTCGATCCTGCCTGGTCGCCGGATGGCAAGACTTTGGCGTTTGGCCAGAATTTTCCTTCCTCCGAAACTGTTCGCATCTCCATTCAACTGCTCAATCTGGAAAACAATGCGATTAATCCAATGCAAGGTTCCGATGGCCTGTGCTGTCCTCGATGGTCTCCCGACGGTCGGTATCTCGCCGCAGAGAAAGCAGATTCCTGGGATGAGATCGTGATTTACGATTTTGTTGCGCAGAAATGGCGAGTTGCCGTGAAGGGTATAGGTACTGTGGGGTATTTTACTTTTACACGCGATTCGAAATCCCTGGTGTTCGATACCCAGGAAGTGAAGGACCCTTACTTCTATCGGCTCCGCATGGAAGATTTTACTTTCGCTCCAATCGTTAGCCTGAAGGACTCGACTCGCTTTTACAGTCAATTGGGAGCATGGAGCGGTGTTGCGGCAGATGGCTCGCCGCTATTGGTTCGCGACGTCAGCAATCAGGAAATCTATGCCCTGGATTGGCGATTGCCCTAATCGCAGGAAGTTGGCCATGGAGAGAACATTGGCTCGCCGTGGTGCGTTGACAGTGTGCGAGGGGGTCCGTTACGCTGAAAAGCTTGCAGATGAGCGCAGGAACGGACAGGGAGACGCATGGCTGAAGAGAAGTTACCGACACGGGCGGCAGATTTTTCGGAGTGGTACAACCAACTGGTTTTGAGGGCGCAATTAGCCGATTACGCGCCGGTGCGCGGATGCATGGTCGTACGGCCGTATGGCTGGGCTCTATGGGAAAACATTCAAACGGGATTGGATAGACGCTTCAAGGCGACAGGTCATCAGAACGTGGCGTTTCCGCTGCTGATTCCCAAGAGCTTCATCGAAAAAGAAAAGCATCATGTGGAAGGATTCTCTCCGGAACTGGCGGTGGTCACCATTGGCGGCGGAGAAGAATTGGCGGAACCGCTGATTGTGCGCCCGACTTCGGAAACCATTATCGGGCACATGTGGGCGAAGTGGATTCAGTCTTACCGGGATTTGCCGGTGCTGATGAATCAATGGAACAGCGTAGTGCGCTGGGAACTGCGTACGAAATTGTTTTTGCGCACACTAGAATTTTACTGGCAGGAAGGGCACACGGCGCACGCGACGCGGGAAGAAGCGGTGTTCGAGACCAAGCAAATGTTGGATGTGTACACAGATTTCGCGGTAAATGATGCCGCGATCCCCGTGATACCGGGAGCGAAATCGGATGCAGAGAAATTTGCCGGCGCGGATGTGACGTATTCGATTGAAGCGATGATGGGCGACGGAAAAGCGTTGCAATCGGGCACATCGCACTTTTTGGGGCAGAACTTTGCGCAAGCGTTTGACGTGAAGTATCTGGACCAGAACGGGCAATTGCAGCATTGCTGGACGACTTCGTGGGGGCTTTCAACGAGGTTTATCGGCGCAATCATCATGGTGCATGGGGATGACCAGGGATTGGTGATGCCGCCGCGATTGGCGCCGACGCAGGTGGTGATCGTGCCCATCTACAAGACAGAGGAAGAGAAAGCGGCAGTGCAGCCAGTGGCGCGTGAGTTGAAGACACAGTTGGTTAAGGCGAATCTGCGCGTGAATTTGGACGAGCGCGAAGGGTTTAGCCCTGGCTGGAAATTCAACGAATGGGAAATGCGCGGCGTTCCCGTGCGCGTGGAGTTGGGGCCGAAGGACGTTGCCAAACAGGCAGCGATGCTGGCTCGGCGCGATCGGCCGGGACGTGAGAGTAAAGTGAGCGCGTCTCTGGCGGATTTGCCGGTGACGATCGAAAAGCTGCTGGTGGACATTCACCAGTCTATGTTCGATAAGGCGCTGGCGTTTCGGCGGGCGAACACATACGAAACTAAGACGTATGACGAGTTCAAGAAGGCCGTGGAGAGCGGTTTTGCGTTTGCGCACTGGTGTGGAAGTGGCGATTGCGAAGAGAAAATTAAGGAAGAAACCCGCGCGACTATGCGGTGCATCCCACTAGATCAGGCGGATGTGCTCGGGAACGGCGGCGGCAGCGGCAGCGGAACATGCGTGCATTGCGGGAAAGCTGCCAAAGAGCGAGCGATTTTTGCTCGGGCGTATTGAGAAAGCGACTATAAGTAAGATAACGCAGAGGCGCTGAGATACGCGCTGGGTCGCAGAAGAAGATCAAGAAAACCCGCGCCCTTAAGACCAAGGGCGCGCACCCGAGGAAAGATCAGACCCGCAGGCAAAAAACGGCGTGGGCACCCGCTTACCGAGCTAGAAGCCTGATGCCCGCACGTTATGCCTAGAGAACATTGGGTTGCGGCAAATCTCGACACAAATCTGGACCAGTGCTAGGTTTGAAATATCGGGATTACGAATACTTCGCGCTTAAGCAGCGCGGAACTGGAGAAATTTCCTTGAATTCCGCAATAAAGCGTTATAACTCCCGCGAACGGGGCGAAGGGAAACTGAAAGCGATCATCTACACCGCGATTTTGATCATCGGTGTCTATGTGGCGATTAAGCTTGTGCCCGTCTACGTGGCGGAATACCAGTTAAAGGACAAGATGAGCGAACAAGCCCGATTCGCGGTGGTCAACCGTTACAGCGAAGATCAGATTAAGGATATCCTCTACAAGACCGTGCAGGATCTGGACATCCCCGTAAAACGCGATGACATCAAAGTAACAAACACGAGTTCGGGACTAAATATCAGTGTCTCGTATACGGTACCGGTCGACTTGATGGTCTATAAGACGGATCTAACTTTTTCGCCGAGCAGCCAGGGCATCGATCTGATGAAATAGCATGAGCGGTAAAATCAAGCGCGGCGGCGTGTTAATTTATGTATGGGCCGCGACTTCCCACCAGCCTGTCAATGAGTCACAATGATTTGGAGTACCCAGCAGGAGTAAATCTTTGCGCTTTCGCTTGAAAAAGGGTTTCTGGACTTCACGCATCGGTCTGGGAATATTGATTTTTGTGGCGGGTTGCTTCCTGGTGGCAGCCAGCGTATTCACCTATTACTACATACAATATTCCAAAATCATCGATGCGCGACTTTCCGGCCACGTGCTGCAGAATACGACGCAGATCTTTTCCGCGCCGGAGCACATTTCGGATGGACAAGCCTGGGGCCAGTCGGACCTAATTACCTACCTGCAAAAAGTTGGGTACCGCCCGGTTGCGGACGAAAATTCCCTTGGGCAATACACGGTCGAAGGATCGACGATTGATGTCCGGCCGCAAAAGCTTTCCTATTTTGCAGGGGGCAACGCGCTGGCCGTGCAGTTCAACGGGCAAGTGATTCGATCGATTCGTCCGCTGGGTGGCGGGGCGGATTTGGGGACGGCCGAAATCGAGCCGGAACTGATTACGAATTTGTTCGACAGCGCGCGAGAAAAGCGCCGGCCAGTGCGTTACGAAGATCTGCCTCCAACGCTAGTGCACGCCATTCTTTCCGCAGAGGATAAGCGATTTTTTGAGCATCCCGGCTTCGATTTTATTCGCATTTTCGGCGCAGCCTGGGCCGACGTGAAGCACAGCCAGCATCTGCAGGGCGCCAGCACCATCACGATGCAGGTGGCGCGAACGTTCTTTTTGTCGACGGACCGAACCTGGCGGAGAAAGCTTTCTGAAGCGATGCTGTCGTTTGAACTGGAACAGCGGTTCAATAAACAGCAAATTTTCGAGATGTACGCCAATGAAGTGTATCTGGGCAATCGCGGCAGCTTTGGCATTCGCGGATTTGCGGAAGCCAGCGTCGCGTACTTTGGCAAAGACATGCGGCAACTGAGTTTGCAAGAGTGCGCGTTTCTTGCCGGGCTGATTCGCTCGCCCAACTATTATTCGGTTTCTGACCGCCATCCCGAACGCGCGCCGCAGGCTCGCGACCGCGTGCTGACCCAGATGCTGGAGAACAAATACATTACCGAGGAGGACGTACAGGACGCCAAGCGCGTACCGCTGAAGTTGGCACGCACCTCCGTGGCGGGAAATGAAGCGCCCTATCTGGTGGATATGGTGAGAGACCACCTGCTGGAGAATTACACCGAGATCGAACTGCAGAGTCAGAACTATCGTGTGTACACGACGCTGGATCCGGAGTTGCAGAGGGCTGCGGCCGTAGCGATTGAAAATGGCATGAAGAATGTCGACACGCTGTTGGAAAAGAAATACGAAAAGGCCAGAAAAGCAAAGGGGAAGAAAGCGAATCCCGACGAGCCAATCCCGCAAGCCCAGGCTGCGCTGGTAGCGATTGATCCGCATACCGGAGAAATCAAGGCGATCATTGGCGGACGAGACTACGGGCAGAGCCAGTTGAATCACGCGCTGGCGCATCGGCAACCCGGGTCGGTGTTTAAGCCATTTGTGTATGCGGCGGCTTTCAATAATGCAGTGGACGGCGCGCAGCCGATCGTGACTCCGGCGACAACTGTTGACGACGAGCCGACAGTGTTCGAGTTCGACGGCCAGGAATATACGCCGAATAACTATGGCGAAAGGTTTATGGGCCTGGTTACCGCGCGGCAGGCGCTTACCAACTCGTTGAATATTGCGACTGTGAAAATTGCCGAATTGGTGGGATATGGACGCGTGGTACAAATCGCGCGACAGATGGGCGTGCCGTCAAACGTGCGTCCGACTCCAGCTGTGGCTCTTGGCGCTTATGAAATGACGCCGTTGGAAGTGGCGGGAGCGTACACGGGATTTGCCACGGAAGGAACTCGCGCAGAACCCTATTTCCTGAAGAATGTGACTAGTGCGGGCGGAAACACTTTGGAGAAGTCCACGCCCGTGAATAAGCAGGTGCTCGATCCGCGAGTGGCATACCTGGTGGACAGCGTGCTACAGGATGTATTGAACCGTGGGACGGGCGCAACAGTGCGCGCGAAGGGATTTACGCTGCCGGCTGCGGGAAAGACGGGAACGTCGCGGGATGGCTGGTTTGCAGGCTTCACAACCAACTTGGTTTGCGTGGTGTGGATTGGGTTCGACGACAATCACGATTTAGGATTGGCCGGGGGCGTGGCAGCTGCACCGATCTGGGCGGATTTTATGATCAAGGCGACCAAGCTCCCCGGATATCGTGACGTTGGTCAGTTTGAAAAACCCGAAGGCATCGATTCCACAATCATTGATACGGAAACGTTGCAGGTGGCCACGCCAAGTTGCCCGGTTACCCGTGAAGAAGTGTATGTGGCGGGCTCTGAGCCAAAACAATTTTGCGAATTGCATGGCGGCCATGGTCCCGCCACAGCTTCCGGTTCTTTCCTGTCGCACATTTTCGGAGGGGGATCTCCCAAACCTCCAGTAGATCCGACAGATCCCAATGCCACGACGGCGGCGAAAAACCCCGGAAATGGCGACGGGGATCAGGGTGCTCAAGCAGTCAAGGCTCCCGAAAAGAAAAAGAGCACTTTGCAGAAGATTTTTGGTATCTTTGGGGATAAGAAGAAGAAAGAGCCCGAGAAACCACCTCGGGACAAAGGAGACTCGCCATGACAAGTCATTCCTTGGCGATTCCGGTAGCAGCTTTCGTCCTCCTCGCGGCATTCCCTCCCTCTCGCGCGCAAATTTTTCGCGATAATCCACAAACCCAACTAGCGAGCGCTAGCGTTGCGCCTACTCCGACAGCGCCAGCTCCATTGAGCGATGAAGATATGGGGAGGCTCTTGTTGGTGCGGAAGGAATATCGTGACGCCCAGCAAATTTTTTACCGGCTCACGGTCCAAGAACCAAAGAACGCAGTTTACTGGAATGAACTGGGGATCAGCCTGCATAATCAGTCGCAGTTGGCCGCGGCATTGAAGTGCTATCAAAAATCGTTCAAGCTGAATTCGCACTATCCGGACGCGTTAAACAATGCGGGCACGATCTGGTACGAAGAGAAGAAGTACGCTAAGGCGATTCGCGCCTATCACAAGGCGATTGGCATTAAGCCTGATTTCGCACCCTTTTATCTGAACCTGGGATTCGCCTATTTTAACGATAAGAAATACGACGATTCGATTGCTTCCTTCCGGAAGGCCCTGGAGATCGATCCATCTGCGTTTGATCCCAGTCGATCCAGATCGGGAACGGTGATACAGGATCGTTCCGTAAGTACGGAGCGCGGCCGGTTCTATTTCATGTTGGCAAAATCTTTTGCCGAAGCCGGCAACATTGACCGCTGCATCATTTATCTGAAGAAGGCGAAGGATGAAGGATACGCGGATTTCAACTCGGTCAAATCGGATCCCTCTTTTGCCGCGCTGTTGAAACTCCCCGCGATGCAGGAAGTACTTGAACCCAAAGCCACCGCTGCGGACGCCGCGCAACCCTGAGGTTTCGGCAAACTGCTAAAGTGCAGTTCTGAACACTTCGCCAGTCCCTTACTCTGTTAGAATACTGCCAGATGAAGAAGCGGCATCCATCCTTCCGCAAACTCGCCCTGATTTCTGTTTTCGTTATTTTCATTCTCATCCCAGTCCAGGTTTTTGCGCTGCCAGCGGATACGACGACCCTTCCGCAAAATCACACTCATTCCGAGGAAGGGATTTACGTGGTTTTTCCCTTCGAACAGTTACCGTGTGGGGTGCATTGCGACAATCCAGGAACTTCGCCGCGGCTGGATTGGATTGGAGAGGGACTGGAAGAATTGACGATTCAAACGCTTTCCAATGCCGGCCAGCTAGTCTACTCGCACGATGGGCGTTTGAACGAAATGGACCGCTCTGGTTTGCCGTCAACGGGGAAGTTGACTCGCGCAACAATGCTCCACGTAGCGCAAGAGATGGACGCTGATTTTGTGGTGTTCGGCAGTTTCACTTCGGATGGCAAAACCCTGAGTGTGAATGCGCGGGTTTTGCGGGTTAATCCGGTGGCGCTGTTGCCGGTCGTGCATGAAAGCGGGCCGCTAGAAACATTGATTGATCTTCAGTCGAAAGTGATTTGGCGACTGTTGGCGAGCAGCGACCACAATTATTATCTTAGTCTTGCTGAATTCAGCAAACGCCAACGGCCGCTGAGACTCGACGCATTCGAACAATATATCCGAGGACTACTGGCCAACGATGATGAAACGCGGTTGCGCGATTTGAAAGAGGCAGCCCGCTTGGAACCGGATTGGCCCGATCCTGATTTTGCGTTGGGTCAGGTGTACTACGCGCGGAACGATTGCGTTGCGGCATTACCCTGGTTTGCGCGCGTTCCCGCTACTCATCAGCGTAGTGTTGAAGCCATTTTTGCCACGGGAGTATGCCGGTTGAAGTTGGGCCAACCGGATAAGGCGGAACAAGTGTTTGCCTCCCTGCAAGAAGGATTGCAGCACAACAGTGTCAGTGGCGCCGACTTGCCGGAAATTCTGAACAACCTGGCTTTGGCGCGAATTCGATTGGGCAATCTGAGCGCTGCGATGACCGCGCTCGGACGCGCGCGCGATATAGATCCGGATGAAGACGATTACCCTTTCAATCTTGGATTGGTCTCGATGCAACAGAACGAATGGGTGACGGCTGCTACTCATTTCTCCGAAGCGGTGCATCGCGAGCCGGATAATGCGGAAGATTATGCGTTCCTGATTTATTCGTTGGATAAGGCTGGGAAAAAGACGGAAGCGGAGCAGGAGCGCGGGTTGGCCGCGGAAGCGTTTGGGGACAAGGCACTGCCGACTTTAAAGCTGGATGGAAAAGCGGATTCGCTGAACAAGTTCGAACGAGTGAAGAGCGAACTCGATACTACCGCGTTGCGGCTGGACCTGCAGGATCCGCATGCACAACACGCCGTCACTGCAACAAGCAGCACGCCGGGTGATAATGAGCCAGCGCAACACATCCGAATTGGGCGCCAGGAACTAAATGCTGGGCGATTCGATGCCGCCGAACAGGAATTTCGCGCGGCGCTTAAGTTTGATCCGAATAACGCAACCGCGCATCGTGAACTGGCGGATATTTACCGCCGGCGCGGAAAGCTTGATGATGCGATAGGGGAGTTGAAGTTGTCGCTGGCTGCGCGCGATTCCGCAACAGTGCGCATCGTGCTGGCTCGGATTTATCTGGAGCAAAAGAAAACAGATTTGGCGCGCGCGGAAGTGGAAAAGGCTGTGAAGCTGGCGCCGAATTACGCGGAAGCAAAAGAACTGCTGGAACACTTGGATCGAAACAAATCCACGGGAGGTGTGCAGTGAACGCTCGTGGCAAAAGTAGGAATAAGCAAAGTGCATTGATGATATGGATGGTGGCGGGCTTGTTCCCGCTACTGGCGATGTTGTGTTTCGCGCCGTTCGCGGCCGTTGCGGAGGAGCATAGCTCGCCAGTGGTTCTGCAATTAAAACTGGATGGAGAAGTCGAACCGATTCTGGCGACGTACATCGATGAGGGTCTCGCAGACGCTGCCAAGCGGCACGCTGCGCTGGTGTTGATCACCATGGATACCCCGGGTGGGCTAAGCGATTCGATGAAGGACATCATTCAGCACATTCTGGAATCGCCCGTTCCCGTTGCCGTTTTCGTTGCACCCACCGGATCGCGGGGCGCTTCGGCCGGATTTTTTATCTTGCTGTCCGCGGACGTCGCGGCAATGGCATCGGGTACGCATGCTGGGGCTTCGACGCCAATTTTTATTAACGGCGGATTTTCGATGCCGATTGACGAGGTGCTGCGGAAGAAAATCAACAATGATGCCACGGCATTTCTGCGCAGCATCACGGAAAAGCGCGGGCGCAATCCCAAGCTAGCCGAAACGGCGGTTACCGATGCGCGCGCCTTCACAGAAAAGGAAGCGCTGGATGGCAAGATGATCGACTTGATCGCGGAGAATCGCGAAGACCTGCTCGGGCAATTAAACGGACGAGAGATTACTCGCTTTAATGGGAAGACGACAAAGCTTTCGTTGGAGAATTACACGGTGGCGGAGTTTCACCTTTCCGGGCGGCAGAAATTTCTTTCGCGCATCGTGCAGCCGGATGCATTTTTTCTATTGCTGATCATTGGAGTGCTGGGGTTGTACACCGAGTTTACGCATCCCGGGGTAGTTGCGCCGGGCGTGGTTGGCGGGATCTGTATTGTCCTGGCAATGTATGCGATGCAACTTCTACCGGTGAACTTTGCTGGATTGCTGCTGATCGGACTGGCGATTGACTTGTTTGTCTTGGAGGCGAAGCTTACCAGTCATGGAGTTTTGTTGGCCGGCGGAATTGTATCGATGTTGTTGGGCGCAACGTTTCTGATTCGCTCGCCGCTGACGCCCGGAGGAGTGAGTGTCGGTGTAGCACTTGCGGCGACTCTTCCGTTCGCGCTGCTTTCGGTTTTCCTGATGGGACTAGTGTTGAAATCGCGCAAATGGAAAAGCAGCACGGGAAGAGAAGAGTTATTGGGCGAACAGGGTGTGGTTACCACTGCGGTGCCTGCCGGCGGCGAAGGAATGATACGCATTCACGGAGAATTATGGCGGGCGTCTTCGAAAGAGGATATACAACAAGGAACGGCCGTGCGAGTTTTACGAGTAAATGGTTTGAAGCTTGAGATTGAGCCCATGGTGGCCACCGTCTCCAGCAACGTGTAACCAGTTCGAAGAAATTCGGGAGGCATCACATGTTTGAACTTTTCGGCTTGGGCGGGATATTTGTAATCGGGCTATTTTTGATTTGGTTCTGGAATTCGCTCTACATTATTAAAGAGTGGGAGCGCGGGGTGGTGTTGCGGCTGGGACGATTGATGCCGAAAGCCAAGGGTGCGGGTATTTGCTTGGTATTTTGGCCGATTGAGACGTTGTACCGGATCAATTTGCAGTTGGTCACGCTGGATGTTCCGCCGCAGGACATCATCACGCGTGACAACGTTTCCGTAAAAGTGAACGCAGTTTGCTATTTTCGGGTAGTGGACGCGAACCTGGCGATGTCTCAAGTGGTGAACTATCAGTACGCGACTTCGCAGCTTGCGCAGACTACACTGCGCAGCATTGTAGGACAATTTGAGCTGGACGAGATTTTGTCGCAGCGTGACAAGGTGAACGCCAAATTGCAGATTATCCTCGACCAGGACACCGAGCCATGGGGCATCAAAGTGAGCAAAGTGGAAGTGAAACAGGTCGATATCCCGGAACAGATGCAGCGAGCAATCGCCAAGCAGGCCGAAGCGGAACGTGAACGGCGCGCCAAGGTGATTCACGCGCAAGGCGAGTTTGAAGCTTCCCAAAAACTGGCGGATGCGGCTAAAGTCTTGGAGACGGAGCCCTCGGCCATTCAGTTACGCTATTTGCAGACCTTGACGGAGATAGGTGTCGAAAAGAACACAACGATTGTGTTTCCGCTGCCTATCGATATTATTAATAAGTGGA
Organism: Candidatus Acidiferrum sp.; assembly: GCA_036497825.1. Taxonomy (GTDB): domain Bacteria; phylum Acidobacteriota; class Terriglobia; order Acidiferrales; family UBA7541; genus Acidiferrum. The sequence continues at coordinate 52,851 of DASXIT010000183.1, read as the reverse complement.
CAGCGGCGCTCGGGGGGGCGTCAAAATAGACATGGCATCGGGAAGACGCAGTGCGGGCGAGCGGGTGCTGGAGGGAAAGCACGTCATTGGCTTATTTTTGCTGATGCTGCTGTTCTCTGGGGTATTTTTTACCCTTGGTTACGTTATGGGACGTAATCAATATGATGGGCAAGTGCGCGCCGCAACCAGTGGCGTTCACACCGGCGAACCCGCTTACATTCCTAGCGCAAAGAACGAGCCTGCACCGAAAAAAATTATTGAAGCTCCCACTTCGAATGAATCCGTCACGGATCCCTCGACGCCAGTGAAGGCCGGAGGATGGGATTTCTCGGAAACGGGATCCCCGGCAAAAAGTGAGCCACGGCTCGAGCCTCCACCGAAGCCTGCTCCAGTCGCGGCACCTGCGCCAAAAACAATGAATGCAAGGGCAAAAGTGGACACCCCACCTGTTTCGGGGAAGAGCGGCAGAAATTCCGTGAATGCACCGCTGATTCCGAACGGGGCCCTTTTGTTGCAAGTTGCCGCATTGACGAAACAGGATGATGCGATGGAGATTGCCAGCAGTCTGCAGAAGAAACATTTTGCGGCGTACGTTCAGCCACCACAAAAAGATAAGTTTTATCGCGTGCAAGTGGGCCCCTTCAAGGATCAGAAGGCGGCCGATGCCGCGAAAAAGGGCTTGGAAGGCGCAGGATATCGGGCGTTCTACGTAAAGCACTGATGTCTTCACGGCCCTGGCATTTTTATTTGCGCCCCTACCTTTCCACCGAAATTCCAAACGGAATCCGATTTCTGCTGGCCGTCGTCAGCGGAGGCGTCCTGTCCCTTTCCTATCGCGGAGAGCATTGGAGCGTGTACTCCTGGTTCTGCATTGCCATTCTGCTGGTCACGATATTGCGAGCCAAGGCGTGGGTTGCGTTTGTGTGCGGGTTCTTGCACGGACTGACTTTCGTGTTGACGTGCGTGTCGTGGATCGCAGAAACGCTTTCGGTGCACGGAGGGATGTCGACGGCGGCAGGCTGGGGAGTGTTGCTGCTGATTGGAACCGTCTGGGCAATCATCATCGCAACGTTTGCATGGGCATTGCAGCGTTTGTCGACGCGCAGTATTGGGCTGGCGTTGGTTGGAGCCCCATTTCTATGGGTGTACACGGAAGTTGTGCGCGCGTACTTGCCAGAAATTAGTTTTCCGTGGTCGCTGCTGGGGTATCCAGCGGCTGGAAATCCTGCCCTGGTGCAATTGACGACAATCACGGGAATTTACGGCGTGTCTTTCCTGGTCGTGGCATTTAATGCGCTACTGGTTTGGACTGCTAGCGCGAAAGACGCGGAAGAAATTAGGCGACGATCGGGAATTTTTGCCGTCGTGATCGTAGTGGTAGTGCTGGTCGAATCAATCGGGCCGCGATTTGTTCCTCAGGCGACGGCAACGCATCTTGCGCGCATAGTACAGCCCAACTTCCCAGAAAATACCCAATATATAGGTGATTGGTACGTTGAACATAAGGCCGAGATGGCGGAACTGGAGCGGCTCAGTTTGCGCCCATCGTCCGGCACGAAGCAGCCTGATTTGTTGATTTGGCCCGAAGCGCCAGCGCCGTTTTCATTCCAAGATCCACATTTTGGGGCGGCGATGAATCTTGTTGTGGAACAGCTTCACCATCCGGTGATAGTTGGGGTGATCGAATGGAGGCAGCAGCAGATTGTAGTGAATGGAATGCAGCGAAATGGCGCGGTGCCGTATAACAGCGCGGCGATGATTGACGAATATGGCCAGCGCCGATTCTCATATGACAAGATTCATCTCGTGCCCTTTGGCGAGTACGAACCGTTTCCGCTGATTCACCAGGTGGTCTCCAGCGTTTCGGAGGAAGTGGGTGGGTTCCACAAAGGAAAAGAACGTAACGTCGGAACTTTTTCCAATGGCAATAAATTTTCTGTCTTTATTTGCTATGAAGCGATTTATGCGGGGGAAGTACGAGAGTTTGTGAATCGTGGTGCGGAATTGTTGATCAATATTTCAAATGATGGGTGGTTTGGAACTTCGCAGGCTGCCGAGCAGCATCTGCGCATGGCTCGTGTACGCGCGGTGGAGAACCGTCGCTGGGTGGTTCGCGATACCAACAGTGGAATATCGGCCTCCATCGATCCGTACGGAAATGTGCAGCGCGTGATGCACCGCGACGAACGCAATTCCGATGATTTGCCATACGATTTTCGCACCGACAAGACCTTTTATACCCGTTTTGGCGATTGGTTCGCCTGGATGTGCGTAATCGTTTCCGCTATCCTTGTGGGTACAACATTTCGAAAGGGAAAGTAAGCCTACGGCGCGCTCGTAGGTGATCTTGCGCTAAATATGATTCTCGAAGATTTGCAGCACCAGTATGAAGGATTGAAACAACGCGTGACTCTTGTGCGGAGCTATCTTTGACGTTGCGCAAAATCGAGCGAAGCTGAAAACCCTGGAAGAACGCGCCGCCGATCCCAATTTCTGGAACAATCAGGAAGAAGCACAAAATGTTTTGCGTGAACGCAAGCGCGCAGAAGCTCCGCTGGCTGCGGATGAGAAGCTTGCCGCGTTGACCGGTGACCTGGAAGCGTATATCGAACTTGCTAAAGGCGAAACCAACGCCGACCAAAAAGAAGAATTGTTGAAAGATTTGAACCGCGAGTTGACGGCGGCGGATACGTTTGTGGGCGAACTGGAAACGCAGACGTTGCTTTCCGGCGAAACCGATCATCTGAACGCGATCATGACCATCAAGCCGGGAGCTGGCGGCACGGAATCGCAAGACTGGGCTTCGATTCTGCTGCGCATGTATTTGCGTTGGGCAGAGCGGCGCGGATTTGGGGCGGAAGTGCTGGACGAAACACCCGGTGAAGAAGCGGGGATTAAGAACGCCACCGTGCAATTCACGGGGGAAAACGCGTACGGATTGTTGGCGGGAGAAACCGGTGTGCACAGGTTGGTGCGCATTTCGCCATTCGATCAGGCGGCGCGGCGGCACACTTCGTTTGCGTCGGTGTTCGTGATTCCGGAAATCGACGATCGTATTGAAGTGAATATTCGGCCGGAAGACATCAAGCTGGACACGTTTCGTTCAGGGGGCAAGGGCGGGCAAAACGTAAACAAGGTGGAAACCGCGGTGCGCCTGACGCACATCCCCACGGGCGTGATTGTGGCTTGTCAGGCCGGGCGCAGCCAGCACAAGAACCGTGAGACGGCGATGAAGATGCTCCGTTCGAAGCTGTACGATTTGGAAATGCAAAAGCGGCGCGATCAAACCGACAAACTCGACGAATCGAAAATGGATATTTCGTTTGGCAGTCAAATTCGCTCTTACGTGATGCAACCGTATCGATTGATCAAGGACCATCGCACAAAGTTTGAGGTCGGCGACGTGGATAAGGTGCTCGATGGCGACATCAATCCATTCATTCGCGCGTACCTGATGGCCAAGAAAACCAAGGGTAAGTTAACAATTGAGGCTGACGAAACGGACATTGACGCGGCTTAGCGGAATCCTGCGGTAGTTATGAGTTATCAAACACTGAAATCTGAGCAGGGCGTGCCGATTAAGGCGTTGGTGAAGGGTGTCTGTTTAGAGGATGCGGCGCGGAAGCAACTGATCAATGTGTCGCAACTGCCTTTTATTTTTAAGTGGGTAGCGGCGATGCCGGATGTGCATTGGGGCATTGGCGCGACCGTAGGCAGCGTGATTCCCACCAAGGGCGCGATCATTCCCGCGGCCGTGGGCGTGGACATTGGTTGCGGAATGATGGCGGTGCAGACAGACCTGAACGCGCGCGATTTGCCTGATAATCTGCACGCGATTCGCACGGCGATTGAAGCGGCAGTGCCGCATGGACGCACAAGTCATGGCGGCCGCGGCGATAAAGGAGCATGGCACCACATCCCCGAGCGCAGTTTGAATGTGTGGGGCGAAAAACTCAAGGAACGGTACGAGACGATTCTAGAGAAGCATCCGAAACTGGATCGCGGCAACCATTCCAATCATTTGGGCACTCTTGGCACTGGCAATCACTTTATCGAGGTGTGTCTCGACGAGTCGGAGATAGTGTGGTTCATGCTGCATAGCGGCTCGCGTGGAGTCGGCAATCGTATGGGCAGCTACTTCATCGAACTCGCCAAGCGCGACATGGGGCGGCTGGTCGGGAATCTGACGGACAAGGATCTTGCCTACCTCGAAGAAGGAACCGAGCATTTTGGGGATTACGTGGAAGCGGTGGACTGGGCTCAAGATTTTGCGCGCACCAATCGCGATTTGATGATGGAGCAGATCATTGCAGGGGTGAAAAACTCCGGCGAAGTGCGGCCATTTACCGCGCACCTACAGGCCATCAACTGCCACCACAATTATGTGGCACGGGAACGCCACTACGGCCAGGACATTTTAGTAACGCGCAAAGGAGCAGTGCGTGCGCGCGAAGGTGACCTGGGTATCATTCCCGGCAGCATGGGCGCACGTTCGTATATTGTACGAGGCAAAGGAAATCCGGAAAGCTTTACGAGTTGCAGCCACGGCGCGGGGCGCGCGATGTCTCGTGGGGAAGCCAAGCGCCGTTTTACCATTGAAGATCATAAGCGCATGACCGAAGGCGTCGAGTGCCGCAAGGACGCCGACGTGATTGACGAGACGCCGGCGGCCTACAAATCTATCGACGACGTAATGAACGCGCAGACTGATTTGGTGGAAATTGTGCACAGGCTGCGGCAGGTTGTTTGCGTGAAAGGCTAGTATTCATTCAGGTTGCTGCTAATCGAAGTGGCTGCTCTAATCTCAAGTCGTTGAGATCGGGTGCTCAACAAGAGTGAATTCGCCTTCCTGGTCCTGCACTAGGGGCTCTGCCGGCTTTTGGCGAATCTCAATGCCGGTGGGCGGCAGAAAAACGGTTTGCGAAATCACCGCTGAATTTTCTGGTAGCAGAACAAAACTGAACCTCAAGACCACCATACGTTTTGACGCAGAGCTGGTCTGAAATTTCCATTGCTGTGCTGCGTCCACAGCGGCTTCTCGCAACATGGGATGTCCGTTGGTCACAGTGGCCACTTTCACACTGCCCCCGCGATCAATCGTGACGCGAACCGTAACCTCGCCATAAACCCTGCCTTCCAGCGGAAGAGTCGGATACTTCGGAGCGACCGCAAATTTAACCATGGATGACGATTCACCAGCGAAAAGCTGAGGGACCAGCAGCAGGGAAGCCAAGGTCAGAGTAAGGAGTTTCACTCTCATGGCCGGCAGAAAGGATGTCATGAAGTCTCCTGTTCGTTCGGTGCCCTGGAAGCGAGTGTTTGCGTCATGCCCAATTGGTGGGTCAAGCGCACCGGGCGATTACATACTCAGTGTATTAGCGCGAGGGAACAGGAATGTACAACGCAGAATCTTTCTGCAACGAATCGCTTTCTTGAAGGGCTCTCGAGCCATCGGTCAAACTGTTTAGTTTGTCGCGGAATCCTGGGGGTAACTTTTCCGTGGAACGGGTGATGGAGTTTCTGACTGCCTTGCGGCAAGACGTTCAAATTACCGTACGACCCGCACGGAAGCAACATGGGTCACTATCCGTCAACGGTTACAATCACCCATTCGCTATGCAAAAATTACCACTTAATGCAGGACTAAGCCGCCGGAAATGAGTACATTGATTCCCCGTTGCTGGGATGGTACGCTTTTTGGGATGTAAGTTTGCTCTTTCACCTGGGTAAACTGTTCGCTGTGTGTGCCCTCCACTCGCCGCGACAACTGAGATGAGTCTAAGTTCATAGGAGAGTAGTTTTGAGCGAAGCCAAGAGGAATTTCCTGTTCACATCCGAATCCGTCACCGAAGGCCACCCCGACAAGATCGCCGACCAGATTTCCGACGCGGTTCTCGACGAAGTGATGCGTCAAGACCCGAAGGGCCGCGTAGCTTGTGAGACCCTGGTTACCACCGGACTGGTAGTTGTTTCCGGCGAGATCACCACAACGGCTCATGTCGATTACGATGAATTGATTCGTAAGACGGTCGAGCAGGTTGGCTACGATAACGCTCTTTACGGCTTCGATTCCACCACCTGCGCCGTCATGTGCACCATTAAGCGCCAATCTCCCGATATCGCCATGGGCGTGGACACCGGTGGCGCGGGCGACCAGGGACTGATGTTCGGTTACGCCTGCGACGAAACCGATGAATTGATGCCGATGCCGATCCAGTTAGCTCACCGCCTCACGCAGCGCCTCTCTGAAATTCGCAAGAGCAAGAAAGTCGACTTCCTCCGTCCTGATGGAAAATCCCAAGTCACTGTTGAATATCGCGATGGCAAGCCGGTTCGCGTAGATTGCGTCGTTATTTCCACCCAGCACAGCGACACCGTGCCGAACGAAGATCTGCGCCACGCCATCATGGAGCACGTGATCAAGCCAATTATTCCTGCACACATGCTCGACGCGAAAACCAAATTCCACATTAATCCGACCGGGCGCTTTGTAATCGGTGGCCCGATGGGCGACGCGGGATTAACCGGCCGCAAGATCATCGTAGACACCTACGGCGGATACAGCCGTCACGGTGGCGGCGCGTTCTCTGGCAAAGATCCTTCGAAGGTGGATCGCTCGGCCTGCTATATGGCCCGCTACATTGCGAAGAACATCGTCGCCGCGGGACTCGCGAGCCGCGCAGAAGTTCAGTTGGCTTATGCCATCGGCGTTGCTGAGCCGGTCTCTGTAATGGTCGATACTTTCGGCACCGCGAATATTCCCGAAGAGAAAATTACCCCACTGGTGCGTGAACATTTCTCGCTGACACCGAAGGCCATCATTGAAACGCTCGACCTGCGCAAGCCTATCTACAAGCAAACCGCAGCTTACGGACATTTCGGCCGCACCGGCCCGGGCTTTACATGGGAGAAGACCGATCGCGCCGATGCTTTGCGGAAAGCCGCGGGACTAAGCGCGCCAGTCGCAGAAGCGGTTTCACGGCGATAGGTTGAGGTTGCATGAGGCGCCTCGTCGTGCGCTCTCGAAATTAGAGTTCATAAACATTCTCTCTCTTGCAGGTGTATCCCACTTGCCGGTGGGATAGTCAGAAAATAAACCGCCCGGATCTTTTGAATCTCAACTTCTAGGAGTACACGAATGGCTACGGCAGAACTGAAAAAAGGTGATGTGAAAGACATCGGGCTTGCAGAAGCGGGCAAGCGCAAGATCGAATGGGCGGCCCAACAGATGCCGGTGCTGCAACATATCCGCAAGCGTTTCATCAAGGAACAACCGCTGAAGGGACTGCGCGTTTCTGCTTGTCTGCACGTGACCAGCGAAACCGCGAACTTGATGATTGCGCTGCGCGATGGTGGAGCGGACATCGTTCTATGCGCCTCGAACCCTTTGTCCACGCAGGATGAAGTGGCTGCATCCTTGAACAAGGACTTCAATATTCCCACCTACGCAATCAAGGGTGAAGACAACAAGACTTATTTCGAACACATGAAGATTGCGGTGGAGCACAAGCCGCAATTCACCATGGACGATGGCTGCGACCTGGTAACTATGCTACTGACTAAGCGCCAGGATTTGGTGTCCAATGTTTTGGCCGGCACGGAAGAGACCACCACAGGCGTGATTCGTTTGCGCGCAATGGCCAAGGATGGAACGCTGAAGTATCCGGTAGTTGCCGTGAACGATGCGATGACCAAGCACTTTTTTGATAATCGCTACGGCACGGGACAGTCGACGATTGACGGTGTAATTCGCGCAACCAATGTTCTGCTTGCGGGATTGAAATTGGTGGTTGCAGGTTACGGATGGTGCGGGCGTGGAGTTGCCATGCGTGCCAAGGGATTGGGCGCTGACGTCATCGTTACGGAAATTGATCCGGTGAAAGGCATTGAAGCCGTGATGGATGGGTTCCGCGTATTGCCGATGATTGAGGCGGCGAAAGAAGGCAATGTTTTCATCACAGTGACTGGAAATAAGAACGTGATTCGCCGCGAGCACTTTGAAGTAATGAAGGGCGGCGCTATCGTTTGCAACTCTGGCCACTTCAACGTAGAAATTGAAATTCCCGCGCTGGAATCGTTGTCCGCTGGCAAGAAGGAAGTTCGTCCGCTGGTAGACGAGTTTATTCTGAAAGATGGACGAAAGATTTATCTCATCGCTGAAGGCCGTTTGGTGAACTTGGCTACCGCCGAAGGCCACCCTGCTTCGGTGATGGACATGAGCTTTGCGAACCAGGCGCTTTCCGCGGAATATCTAGTAAAGAATTACAAAAACTTGAAACCGCAGGTGTACGTGGTTCCGGAAGACATTGACCGCGAAATCGCGCGGTTGAAGCTGGAATCCATGGGCCACCGTTTGGATAAGCTGACTGCCGAGCAGGAACTGTATCTTGCTTCATGGCAGGAAGGCACCTAGTTCAGGCTGCGATTGGCAACGCGAAGTCAGCAAAATGGGATAATCTCTTAAGGGCACGATTTATCGTGCCCTTAAATTTTGGTGCCTGCTATGTGGGATTATTGCGGACATTCTTTGGACATTGCCAAGTTGCGCGGCGCGACGTATGCCGATGTGCGCGTGATGCATCACCGTCAGCGCGATCTGACTACCAAGAACGGTGAAGTGGGAACGCTGGGACAAAGCGAATCGATCGGCTTGGGCATTCGCGTGGTGGCCAATGGCGCTTGGGGATTTGCGTCTACGGACCAGATGACGCGTGAAGGTGTTGCGGCGTGTGCGGCGCAGGCCGTTGCGATTGCGAAAGCATCGGCATTGGCCAAAAAAGAAAATGTGCAGTTAGCGCCGGAAGCTTCTTACATCGATAGTTGGCAAGGGCCTTGCCGCAAGGATCCATTTGAGATTCCACTGGAAACGCAATTGGCCTTGCTGTTGGCTGCGGACGCCGCCATGCGCGACGTAAAAGGCGTGACTCTAACCGAGGCCGACATGCAATTCCGCAAGATCGATTCGTGGTTCGCCTCCACCAGCGGATCGAAGATTCATCAGCGGCGGATAACCTCGGGATGCGGAATTGCTGCGACCAGTTTTCAGGGTGACGCCATTCAGAAGCGCTCCTACCCGAACAGTTTCGGCGGTCAGCACATACTTGGCGGATACGAACTGATCGAAGCGATGGAGTTAGTGAAGCATGCCCCGCAAATCGCGGAAGAATCCGTCGCGCTTCATTCCGCCCCTGCTTGCCCGCAAAAAACGGGCACGTTGATTCTGGGTGGCAGCCAACTGGGACTGCAGATTCATGAATCAGTAGGCCATCCAATCGAGTTGGATCGCGTGTTGGGCCAGGAAGCAAATTTTGCCGGGACAAGTTTTCTCACTCTAGATAAACTGAACCATTTGCGTTATGCGTCTTCGATCGTAAATGTGGTCGCTGATGCGCGCATCGAGCATGGTTCGAGCCTGGGAACATTTGCCTACGACGATGAGGGCGTGCCCGCGCAATGCATCGACATCATAAAGGACGGAGAATTCCGCGGATATCTCTCCAGCCGCGAAACCGCGCATTTGATTGGCTTGCAGCGGTCCGGAGGCACGGTACGCACGGAAGGCTGGAATCGCCTGCCGATGATTCGGATGACCAATGTGAGTTTGTTGCCCGGCACTTGGAAATTTGATGACCTTATCGCAGACACTGACGATGGGATTCTTGTAGAAACCAACCGTTCGTGGTCTATCGACGACCGCCGCTATCAATTTCAATTTTCCACGGAAATTGGCTGGGAAATTAAGAACGGCAAAAGGGGCCGCATGCTGAAAAATCCCAGTTACAGCGGGATCACCACGGAATTCTGGAATTCTTGCGATGCGATCTGCGGCGCGGAGCATTGGGTGCTCTGGGGCACACCGAATTGCGGCAAGGGCCAGCCCATGCAGACGATGGGTACCGGACACGGGGCATCACCAGCACGTTTTCGAAATGTAAAAATTGGAACAGCGTTTTCAAACGAATGAGCCCCGCGAAAACAATAAGCAGCCAAAAAGCAAAAAGAATCTCCGCGTGCGAACCGCAACTGCGGCACGAACGAGAACTGCGAAGAATTGTGGATAGCGTGTTGCGCATCGCCAGGGCGCGGGGTGTGCCAGAAACCGAAGTACACGTGGAAGAAGTGGTCGATGCGTTGACCCGCTTTGCCAACAACAGCATCCATCAGAATGTTGCGGAACACGGCGTGACCGTTTCGATTCGCACAGTACTCGATGGGCGTACCGCTCGCGTCACTACCAACCGCGTGGAAGATGATGCATTGCGCGCGGCGGTGGAAAATTGCTTGTCGCTTGCCGCCAGCCTGCCGAAAGATCCTTCGCTTTTACCCCTGCCGGGGAAACAAAAGTATCGCAAGATCAATCGCTTTACTTCCGCGACTGCAAAGCTTTCGGCGGAAGATCGAGCCCGCGCGGTTAAACGCGCATGCGATCTGGCGGACAAGAATGGACAAGTTGCCGCGGGAATTTTTTCTACCGGGCAAAGTCAGTCCGTGTTAGGCAATTCGCATGGGCTGTTTGCAAGTTACCGGCAAACCCAAGCGGAATTTTCGGTAACGATGCAACAAGGCTCCGCGGCAAGCTGGGCAAAAGGAAATGCCGGAGATGTGCGATTGATCGATCCGATCAATCTGGCGAAAACTGCCAGTGATAAGGCCACGCGTGCGCAAGATCCGATCGAACTTGAGCCCGCCAAGTACACAGTGATTCTGGAGCCGGCCGCCGTCCTCGATTTGATTGGCTTCCTTTTTTACGATTTCTCGGCTACCGCGGTAGCTGATAAGCGCTCCTGTTTATCCGAACGGATTGGCAAAGCGCTGCTCGGCAAAAACATAACGATTACCGATGACGTGTATCACCCGGAACAGCTAGGTGCTGCTTTCGATGGGGAAGGAATGCCGCGCCGGCGAGTCACGCTCGTGGACGAAGGCGTGATCAAGGATTTGGTGTACTCGCGACGTTCCGCAAAGAAAGCCCATGTCAAACCAACCGGGCACGGTTTTGCCTTGCCGAACGAATATGGCGAAGCTCCGATGAACCTAGTTATCGCGGGAGGGAAGTCGTCGATCGAGGAGATGATTGCCTCAACAGATCGAGGCCTGTTGGTCAGGCGCCTCTGGTATATTCGCGAAGTAGACCCCTACGAGAAGATCATGACCGGCATGACCCGGGACGGATTGTTTCTGGTGGAGAAGGGAAAAGTCGGCAAATCAGTTCGGAATTTTCGATTCAATCAATCGATTTTAGTGATGCTTAGGAATGTTGAGCTGCTCGGGCCATCCCACCGCGCCACCGCGGAAGAGTCCTTCGAGATGGTTGTTCCTGCGATGAAGGTTGCCCGATTCCACATGAGCGAAGTGACCAAGTTCTAAGGTACTTGGCTCATAACTACCCCTGCAAAACAGATTCATTGCATAGAAAATCTGCATTGTACATTCCGAAGCGCGGCGACTATTAAACTAATTATGGAGTTTCTCGCGGTGCCAAGGTCTGCAGGTCGCCAGCCCAACTGGGGTCACCCAGACCATGATGCTTGCGGTACCGGGTTTATCGCGGGACTGCACGGGCCCGCGCGCCACGAAATCATTCAATTGTCTTTGCAGGCGCTGGAGCGGCTATCGCACCGTGGTGGAGTCGACGCGGATGGTGCGAGCGGCGACGGCGCAGGACTGCTCACTTCGCTGCCGATCAATTTCTTTCGAGCGCGAGCAGCGGAAGAGCGGCTCAATTTGGGAGAGCTCTTCGGTGTTGGCATGCTTTTCGTGCCGCCAACCCGCGTCACTGATGCGCGAGCGGCGATTGAGGAATCGATTGGCCGTGGCAAATTGCGGCTGGCCGGTTGGCGCCGCGTCCCCGTAAATGCAAATTCGTTGGGGCAGCGCGCTTTTGAGACCATGCCGGAAATCTGGCAATTTTTCATCGGTCCTACCTCGCAAAAAACCGACGAAGTCAGCGCCGCTAAATTTGAACGAAGCCTTCACCTTTTACGCAAAAGGGCGGAATCGATGCTGCCGGAGCGCTGCTATATCTGCTCGCTTTCTTCGCGCACGATTGTTTACAAAGGTCTGCTGACGCCCTGGCAATTTCCGCGCTATTACGAAGATTTGAGTAGCCCCGAATTCACGGCGAAATTTGCTATTTTCCACCAGCGCTATTCAACAAACACGCAACCCTCCTGGCAGCTTGCACAGCCATTCCGCTATATCGCGCACAACGGGGAGATTAATACGGTTATCAGCAACCGGCGCTGGCTGCGGGCTCTGGAGCGCGAAATTCGCAAACGCATCGGTGTTGGCAAATGGTTTCACTTGCTGGAAGAAAATGTTAGCGATTCCGCCAGCTTCGATAATGCTTTAGAGATCAAGCTGCTCGAAGGCAAGAGTGTGGAAGCCGCGATGCTGGCGCTGGTTCCACCGGCTTTTCAGCACGACCCGTTTCTATCGGCGGACGTACAAGCGGCCTTGGAGATTTTGTCGCGAGATGGCGCGCCGTGGGATGGGCCTGCCGCGATGGTCTTCAGCGATGGCGTCTCTGTCGGCGTGAAGCTCGATCGCAACGGATTGCGGCCGATGCGGTATACCGTGACTCACGACGGATTGGTGATTGCCGGCTCGGAAACGGGATTGGTCGATCTTGACGAAAGCCGCGTGGCCGAACGCTATCGCCTTGGACCTGGTGAGATGATAGTTGCAAATCCGGCCAAGGGAGTTTTATTGCGTTGGCGCGAATTGCTGAAGAGCGTGGCACAACAGTATCCGCGCAAGACCGCTACACAGCCGAAACGAGTGACTCTGGAAAGCTCAGCCCCGCGCGTCAAAGTGGAAAACCCGCGTCGCGTGGCCGGGGCGGCGGGCTGGTCTGACGATCAATACAAAATTCTGTTTCGCCCGATGCTGAAAGGCAAGGAGGCGGATTGGAGCATGGGCGACGACGCACCTCCGGCATTCTTGTCGACGTTGCAACGGCCGCTCTGGGACTACTTCAAACAGCGATTCGCGCAGGTAACCAATCCACCGATTGATCCGTTGCGCGAGGCACACGTCATGTCACTCGATGTACCGCTGGGGCAGGGCCACTTTTTGACATCACCCATTTTGAGCGCTGGTGAGTTGGCCATGTTGGCTGCGTCACACACCCCGGTACAAACTGTCGATTTTAGCTTTCCCTCCATAAATGGAGTTTCGGGTGCGCGTCGCTGTTTGACTCAGTGCATAACTACCCCTCTGAGTAGCGATGAGCATCCGAGGCTCCTCCTCTTGACCGATCGCAGGATTGGTCCAGAGCGCGCTGCGATCCCTGCGTTGCTGGCGGTTGCCAGCACGTGGAAAAGCATGGTGAAAGAAGGTCTCGCTGGTGTGCCGCTTGTCGTGGAAACGGCGCAGGTATTCGACACGCATCATGTGGCGATGCTCATTGCGGCTGGTGCTAGCGCGGTTGTGCCATACCTCGCAGAGGAATTTGCGGAGAGTGAAGGAGAAGGCTCATTTGAGAATGTTCGCAAGGCTATGTTTGCTGGACTGCGCAAAGTGCTGGCGCGCATGGGAATTTCCACGCTGGCAAGTTATCGCAACAGCCACTTATTTGAAGCCCTTGGCCTCGATGAAGATATTTGCCGCGAATATTTTGAGGATGCTGGCTGCTACCCTGGAACAAAAACGCTCGACTTGTTGCTGCAGGATTACTTGAAAATGCATACGTTCGCATACGATCCTTCCACGGATGATCTTGCCGATCACGGCCTATATCGTTTTCGCAAAGGGGCGGAACTTCATTCCAGTTCGCCTGAACTGGTTCGCAGGCTTCAAGCGCACGTGAAGCAGCCGGCGGGTGGCCACTTTGCTGCGGTCGAGCAGCTCGCGGAAGGAAATGGCGTCACCTTTCTGCGCGATTTATTGGAGATGGTTTCCGATCCTGCTATTCCACTTGGCGAAGTCGAGCCGCTGGATTCCATCTTGCGGAGATTCAGTACGCAAGCCATGTCACTTGGATCGCTCAGTCCTGAAGCTCACAAGACTTTGTCGTTGGCCATGAATCAGATGGGCGGGCGCAGCAATACCGGTGAAGGTGGCGAAGATCCGGATTTGTATCTGGCTGTGAATGCCGCGAATAAGATCAAGCAGGTGGCTTCCGGCAGATTCGGGGTCACCGCAGAATATCTGGTGCGTGCGGAAGAGTTGGAAATCAAGATGGCGCAAGGCTCAAAGCCTGGCGAAGGCGGGCAGTTGCCCGCTACCAAAGTTACGGAGTATATCGCCAGGATCCGGCACGCGACGCCAGGCACGCCGCTGATTTCTCCACCACCACATCACGATATTTACAGCATTGAGGATTTGGCTCAGTTGATTCACGATCTGCACGCGGTGAATCCGAAAGCTCGCATCGGGGTAAAATTGGTTTCTGGCACAGGAATTGGCGTGATTGCCGCGGGTGTTGCGAAAGCTGGCGCAAACGTCATCACGATCAGTGGGCACAATGGCGGCACTGGTTCTTCCCCGCTCACCTCTATCAAGAATACGGGCCTACCCTGGGAAATCGGTTTGCGCGAGACACACGAAACGCTGTTGCGTGCAGGACTGCGCTCGCGCGTCGCTCTTCGCGTCGACGGTGGCCTGAGATTCTCGCGGGACATTTTGATTGGCGCAATTCTTGGGGCAGACGAATTTGGTTTTGGCACCGCGGCGCTGCTGGCGATTGGCTGCGTGATGGCCCGCCAGTGCCACCTGAATACCTGTCCCGTTGGCATTGCCACGCAGGATGAAAAGCTGCGCACCCGTTTCAATGGCAAGCCGGAAATGGTCATCGATTATTTCCGCGCGCTTGGCGAAGAAGTGCGCAAAGGTCTTTCGGGATTGGGTGTCCGCTCGCTGACAGAATTGCGCGGATGGTACGAGCGGCTGGAAACGCATTCAGGCTTGGATGCTTTGCTGGTAATTCCCGCGTCAAAGCCGCGCAGCGTCATGCCGCAGCAATCCACTGTGCTTGATGCGGAAACTTTGGAAAGCGAACGCCGGTTCGAGCAAGTGCATCCCGCGGACGGGGACGTTGCCCCTATTCACAATTATCATCGCAGCGTCGGCACCCAACTCAGCGGCGAACGCATGCGCCAGCGCATCCTGAACGGAGCGCAATCAACCGGCGAGCGCGAATTTCACGGTTCGGCCGGGCAAAGTTTCGGTGCTTTTCTGGACAAGGGCTTAACGCTGAAATTATTTGGCGAAGCCAACGATTATGTCGGCAAAGGCATGTCCGGTGGCACAATTATCATTCGCGCAGGAAAATCGGCCTCTAAACGCGGCGACGTGCTTGCAGGCAACACCGTTCTCTACGGTGCGACGTCCGGGCAATTATTTATCGCTGGGCAAGCGGGCGAACGGTTTGCGGTGCGCAATAGCGGCGCTATCGCGGTTGTCGAAGGCGTTGGGCAACACGGTTGCGAATATATGACTGGGGGAATCGCGGTCGTGCTTGGACCAGTTGGATTAAATTTTGGCTCTGGCATGACGGGCGGACTGGCTTACGTGTTGCGAAGGGAAGCAGAGCACGTCTTAAATAGCGAATTTGTGCAGTCACACGAATTGGAACAAAACGAAGAGCGCGATTTGCGCCGCCTGCTGGAAATGCATGTTGCGGAAACGTCCAGCCCAGTGGCGCTGCGCCTGCTCTTGCAAAGCACCATGCTTCCTCTTGTACGCATTCAACCGATCCATTTTCAAGGCACGCTGGAAGCGGCGTGGCGTTTTCTGCCGGAAGCACCGCCAGTCTCCCTGGCCGATCAAACTTCCAGTCTCTTAGCTGTGCCGCCGGTCACATTTCCGCATTATGCATGAGTTCCACAGGAAGTTAATCGTTTCTGTATGCAGATTAGGTATACTTTTACGCGAGACCCTAACCTATGGACTTTGACCAACTAACTACTTTCGTTCAAGTTGCTAAACTCAAGAGCTTTTCCAAAGCTGGTCAGAAAGTGTTCCGCTCGCAATCGGCGGTGAGCGCACAGATCCGCCAACTGGAGCAGGCCTATAAGGCCAAGCTACTAGACCGTTCGGCGAAGTCTGTCGAACTCACTCCGTCCGGCGAAGTGCTGTTTGAATTTGCCGAGCGGCTATTACGTCTGCGCGATGAATCGATGCAGGTGGTTGCCGATCGCGGGAATCTGGTACAAGGACCTGTCGCCTTTGGTGCGAACGAAGCGACGTGCCTGTACCTGCTGCCCGATATTTTCAGCGAATTTCAGCGCCGCTACCCGTTAGTGAATATCAGCATCTATCGCAATTTCAGTCACAAAATATTGCAGCGTCTGGAAGAGGGATCTCTCGACCTTGGCATTGTCACTTTGCCGGTTAAGTCGCCGAATTTAAAAATGCATGTGATCAATCGCGACCGGCTGCGCTTCATGGTGAGCACCAAGAATCCTTTGTCCCAGAAAACGCATTTGACGTTGGAAGAAGTTGCCTCGGCGCCGCTGATTTTCCCGAAAACCGGATATACGCGGCAGGTGCTCGACAAACTTTTCCGGCCATACCGTTCGCGCTTGCGCGTGCCGATGGAATTGCCCAGTATCGGCATGATTAAGACTTTCGTGGCGGCCGATGTTGGTTTGTCGATCATTAGCGAAAGCTTCGCGAAGGATTTGGTGAAGAGCGGGGAAGTGAAGCTGCTCAACGTGGATGGCGTGGACATGTGGCGAGAGTTAGCGCTGGTATACCGCCGGGATCGCAGCTTGCCGCGTGGTGTGCAAGCTTTGATCGGCATGATTCGTGAACTCCGCAAACCGCAAGAAGCAGCGCACGCAGGCTGAGCGCGCTGCGCCGTTCCCCCAATGAATTTGCCCACGAATTGCTTTTGTAGGGACCGCCTTCCGAGGCGGTCCGCTCTTCTGTAAATCCCTTCAATTAAAACACTAGCGGTCACTCGCGCGCGACACATTGCGCGGAGTTTGCAAAATGCGGACCAGCCGCCAAGATTCGCGAAGAATCTGCACGATTCCGATCAGGCCAACAAACAGCAAAGAATAAAAAACAGTTTGGTTGATGATTTCCAGCACGTGTGGATAGTTGCCCGCCACATTTCCGTTTGGATTTGCCAGGACTACCCACTCCCGAGCCCGAATAAGAAAATAAACAACCACGAACGTAATCGAACTCATCGCCAGGCGTGCCGCAGTGCCAAGACGCACCCAGTCGGGGCGAAGCAAGTTGATCCCGCCTTGCACTATGGCGATCAGAATAATCAGCACGCTTGGCGCATAAATCTGGTGCCAGATGGGCGCAAGGCGAAAGATCCCAACCGCGGTACCAAAGATCAAGTGAGGCGATTTCTGCGCAGCGCGGAGCCACGCCAGGAACACCGCCGACGCAATCATTTGAGAGGCAGATTCCAGCCGCGGAATCCATGCCGTTCTCATGGATGGGATCGCCTCAATGAACTTCGGATATTTCAGTTCTCGCGATTTGCGCGGATCCCACCGGTCGGGAAATTTGGCCAGGTGCTTGTCCAGCAACGAAAAAAGAACAGTGACGACTGCAAATTGAATGATGAGTTGAAGCGACAAAGCGAAAACTGCGTCTGAAAAGGTGATTGCCTGCCCAGCGGCAAACAGGACAACAAAAACAATGAATGTCACGCTGAAAGAAATCCCCAGATTGAAAGACAACACTTTGATATAGAACGGGAACAATACCGGGCCGATCCACTGGCGGCCGAATGCCACGCTTCGCTGGTCCTGCCGGTAACGGCCTGCCACCAGCAGGGGATGTCCGTGCTGCTTGAGGACGGCCTCTTGCTCGGCCTCGGTGAGAGGCCGGCCAAGTTCCACCTCCTTGTCCTCGATTTCGGAGCGAATGTTCTCCGACAGCTCTTTGATGATGTCGTCCTTCTGCGCCGCAGGCAGATAGCTGCCTACCGTTTCTAAATAACGAGCGACAAGTTCCATGTGCCTACCCCCTTAAAATCCCGTTCAGAGATGCGTCGATGCTCCTCCACTCGGCCAGCAGTTGTTTCAGAATGAGCTTGCCGTCGGCAGAGAGTTTGTAAAAACGTTTGTTGCGCTTATCTTCTTCGCGCCATTCGCTGACCAACAGGCCTTGGGTTTCCAAGCGCCGTAGCAGCGGATAAAGAGTGCCTTCGTCAATCGCCATTCCGTGGTCGGCCAGGGCTTTGCGCAGCGTGTAGCCGTACTGCTCGGTGCGGAGCTGCGTCAACACTGCGAGGATCAATGAGCCGCGCCGCAACTCCAGCCGAAGGTTTTCGAAGAGCGAGCCATCCAGGGTCATTTACGGTGCCTCACATAGGATGCGATACACACTATGTGGCGCACAGTATAATTTGTCAAGTACTTTTTTGAGAGACGCGGGAATGCCCGATGTGGACCTTCTGAAAATATGTCGGAAAGAACCCGGCAAAGGCCAAGCAAACTCTAAAAGTTAAGAGTCCGCGTTACCCATCGACGTCATCGTCATCTGATTCTGTCTCGCTCAACGGGCCTTGAGTCTAAGCGGAATAAACTCTCGAACAAAACGCCTGCAATGGAGGATCGTGATCCCCGTCTCCAACGCCCAAAACACCCCGAGTATCAGTATCCCATGTACCAGTTCGGGTGCTGCTTTTGGCGAGGAAAACCCGACCAGTAGAATCACCACAACGTCCAGCAGAAAAATCGCCTCCACGATCGCGGGAAAAATTGCCACCAGGGGATGACCGGTATAAAAGTACCCTCCACCAGGAAGCAAGATCGACCTAACAATCATTGTTTTTTCATTCTTGAAAATCAGGCCGCAATTCGGGCACTCATAATTTCCGGGTGCTAACACTGCGCTGCAATCAGGGCAGAGTTGCACCATCCCGTGCGCTGAAGTTTGTTCACCAGCCGCCCCCGGTAGCAACGCGGATGTAATCGCCCTGATTTTCTTGCCGTCGCCTGAGCGAACATTTGTGAAGGTCACCTTGGCCCCATCTCGCGCTTTAAACGCCACGTTCTTTATCAGCAAGCCTATCGGCTTGACTTCCTCCAAGTCACCCCACGCCACTGCTCGCACACTCTCTCGCCACTTTCCGTTGCGCTTCACGGGGAAAAAAAGAATCCGCTGGTCGGTAACGACCACCACGCAAGCTGCCAGCATCGCGGTCCACAACGTGGCCGTAAACTGCTCCAGCACTGACAACGGACTTCGTGCAGGCATTGCATACAGGACTACTTCCTTAGGCTGTAATATTCGCTCCAATCCTGGGCCCAAATTCCGCACTATTTTGCTTGTGCGCCTTTGCACCCCCGCGTTTGTCTCCCCTTTCTCGTTCGTATACAGCACATCGCTGCGAAAGGAAACCTCGTCCAACATTTCCACAAGTACCGGTTGATTTTCATGCACACGAATATCTGGGGCGGGCAAGTGGACCTCCAAATCCAGTGAAGCGAACTGGAAACTGCAGATTCTACACAGAGAGAAACTTTGGCCAATACTGAACGGACCGAACCTGCTACTTAGAGTTGAGATCGACGCTGGCGATGGAGCGGGCAATTACGTTTTCCTGAATCTGGATCAGGTCGGTATCGGCGAAGGTCATTCCCAAAATTGTGAAAATATCTCCGGCGCGGGAAACCACCACCAGCGTGCCGGACCAATCGTGCCCATCGGCCATGCCGCGATAGTGGTATTCCACGGCAGGCTGTCCGCCAACCACAGTTTTACGCTCGGAAATCATCTGATAATTGTCGTACACATCATGAAGGCGCTTTTCCACGGTTTGCGCGGCGGATTCCAGCGGCGCTTTGGTTTTTTCGTGGCCGATCACCATCAATGTGGATTCGTTGGACGTGCCCATGGCGACGATGGCGTTGGGCAGAGTCTGTCCGGCGCCTTCGATGATTTGCCAACTGGGCGCTTTGTACATATGAAATCCGTATTCATGGTTGATGTACAAATTGCCCTGAATTTCTTCGTGGACCGGTGGTGGTTCTTCCTTCGGAGGAGGCGGGGGTGCCGTCGAGCCCGACAAAGTTGTTGTTTTCGGCGCGGCGTGCGCTCCCTTTAATGCGGGCGCATTTTCTTCCAGCGCTACCGGCGTCGCAGTCGGAATTTCTGGCCGCGCATTCGTGTGGGTGATGACAGCGGCAGTTTTGTCACGATTGGAAGCGGCTGATGTGGAATTCGTGGTAGTTGTTTCTACCGCAGGCTCAACTTTCGCTGGGGCATTCGTGTTTGGCTTTGCCGCTGCTGGCTGAGCCTGAGCTGGAGCCGGCGCTGGGGGCGTCGTTTTTGTGGCATCGTTCGGCGACGAGGAGCTAGGAATAATCTGCGCAATCTTATCTTTTTCAACCAGCACGTAGCCGTAGTCCGTCTTCACCTTGAACATGTTGTCGTCGTAGCCGACGATCACGCCGTACAATTTCTTGCCATCTTTCAGGCGAATTTCGTCGGCGTGGATTGCGGACGCAGACAGGCTCGCGGCCACAAGCGCGAGGGCGCTTAAACCGATACGGCAATTGCTGGATATGGCCATGGGGAAAGTATGCGGCGGCTGGCCTACCCGCTGCAATACTCAGCGTGGCGGAAGTGTCTGGCGTGCTACCTCCGCCAGGATGGCCGCGATCCGGTGGATGACACGGCCTAGTTCGGCGATGGCTGCATCCAGCCGATTGCGCGCCGACTCTGGCAATTGCGCGTGATTTTGCTGCATGGCCAGCGCTTCCGCCAACATGCGCAGCTCTTTTCGGTGGCGTGGATTGAGCCGTTCCCACAGCCGCCGCTTTTCACTGCGATTCCGCCCCAGCCATCCCTCCCCGCTCTCGGCGGGTCGCCCTGTTTGTGGTTCCTCCGCGCGAGTTATATTTCCAGTTTGTCGAATCATTTTTACCTCGATCCCGTAGGGGCGGCTTTACGTCGCCCTCTGCTCTTCCTGTAGGCGCCGGGCTTTAGCCCGGCCAGCATTCCTGTAGTGACCGATCTTTAGATCGGCTTTTTTCCTTGCGTTTTGGTTTCTCTCGTTTCTTTAAATCAATCATTAAATCCACGTGCCGCGCTAAAGCCCGGCGCCTACATCTCACTCGCGTAATTTCTCCAGCGATTCACCGTTGATGTTTTCATCGTCTTGCACGAATCCCGTTACGCGCATCGCCCGCGTTTCGTAAACCAGTCCGCCATATTTGTCATACACGTCAGGGAAGAGAATCGCTTCAAACAAGCCGCGCTGATCTTCCAGGGTGACAAACATCATGTTGCGATAATTCTTGGTGCCAACGTGGCGATAGGTCACCACCCAGCCACATAACGTCACGCGCTTGCCATGCAGCTTTGGCAACTCGTCGCTCCACACCTCGCCGTGACGCGGCAAAAAATCCAGCGGATGGCCGCTGACGCAAACCTCCAGGATTTCGCGCTCATAACGCAACGTTTGCTCCGGCGTGTAATCGCTGGTGCGCATTTCGCTCAGCGCGGCGGCTAGTAAGTCATCCGGCTCCATTTCCGCAAACAGTACCGGCGAAACCGGTATTGCGGCAACGACTGCCATTGTGTTGGCAATTGTTGCCCCTGCTCTGGGTCCAATCGTAGTGCCTGTCGATGCTTCAACGGATGCGCCGCCGCCAACTGCTGCGTCACTCCTCACCCCTATACCTGCGCCACCGCTTTTATACCTACCCGTGTCACCGCTCGTCCCCGTACCGGCGCTCCAGTTTCTGTCCCCACCCCAACCCGCGCCCCCACCCAAATTGTCATCCCGAACCCGCGCATTTTGCGGGTGAGGGATCTGCTTTTGATTCGACCCAACCTGCCCCCACGCATGTTTATGTTGCCCGCGTGATTGCAGCAGGTTCCATTGCCACAACATGGCCGGACGCGTCATGCGGTACACATCGTCGAAAGCGCCACACTTGATCAGCGATTCGATCTCATCGCGCTCCGCCGGAACGCGATGCAGAAAATCTTCCAGCGAGCGAAATGGGCCGTGCGATTCGCGCGCACTCACAATGTCACGAATGGTTTCGATGCGCAGGCCTCGCACCTGCAGCAAGCCCACGCGAATGGCGCGCTTGCCGGTTTGCGTTCGCGTGCCATCGGCGACGCGCTCATCTTCTTCTACCGGCTCCGTGGTGTATTCCATGCGCGAACGATTCACCGATGGCAGCCGCACGGAAATTCCCCAGCGTTTGGCTTCTTCCACATACGCGGACACGTGATAGAACCCCGCGCCTGCGCTGCACATCGCTGCCAGAAATTCCGCGGTGTGATGCGTTTTCAAATAAGCCATACGATAAGAGATGTCCGCATAAGTCGCGGCGTGCGCTTTGCAAAAACCGAATCCAGCGAATTTCTCCACCATCTGCCAGGTTTCCTGGCGTTGTTGGGTGGTTAGACCCATCATTCCCGCGGCTTTCAGGAATTTGCCGCGCAGCCGTTCGCGATCACTCCGCCCAGAGAATTTTGCAGATGCACGCCGCACAAGGTCCGCCTCAGCCAGAGACAATTTCCCAACCAATTGGCTGATCTGCATCACCTGTTCCTGATAGATACACACGCCAAGGGTGTCACGCAGAATTGGCTCGAGATGTTCGTGCGCGTACGCGACTGGCTCTTTCCCGCGCAGCCGTTTGATAAACAATTCTTTCGAACCGTACTCCGCCGCGCCAGGCCGAATCAGCGCCAGAGCGAGGGCAACCTCTTCAAGAGTCTGCGCCGCCATCATACGCAGCATGCTGCGCATCGCCGGCGACTCGACCTGAAAAACCCCTATTGTGCGTCCAGAGGCGATAACCTTGCAGGTCAAAGGGTCGTTTTCGGGAATAACGTCGAAATCGATTTCTCGAGGCTTCGGGCACGGCGTTATTCCGTCCGCTGCCACGCTACTCTTCTCTTCTACCTCCTTTATCCCCTCAATTTCTTTCTCGATGTTATCCAGCGCGAGAGCCATGGTGGTGAAGCCTCGCTGGCCGAGAAGATCCATTTTGATTAGTCCCAGCGCTTCAATCGCGTTCATATCGTATTGCGTGACCACGATGCCTTTTGTTGCGCGCTCCAGGGGTACCAGGTGCGCCAGAGGTTTTGCGGAAATCACCGTGCCGCAGGGATGAATACTTAGGTGGCGTGGCGCTCCATCGAGACGCAAAGCTACTTGCAGGATTGTCCGCCACGGCTCTTCGTCAACCGGCAGATTACGGCACTGGGGGAGTTGGCGAATGGCCTGCAAAATCTCACTCACCGGCCGGTGCGGCAGCCGCTTCGTAAAATGATTAACTTCGCTGTGTGGCACGCCAAACACTTTGGCGACTTCACGAATCGCCAAGCGCGCGTGCATGGTAACGAAGCTTCCAATCATGGCTACATGTTCGGCACCCCAGCGCTTGTAAACATAATTAAGAAGTTCGTCGTGGCGCGCACCGCAAATGTCGATGTCAATATCGGGGCAATCACCACGCTGTTCGTTTAAAAAGCGTTCGAAGTAGAGTCCCCAACGAAGCGGGCAGACACGCGAGATCCCAAGGCAATAGGTCACCATAGAACTGGCCGCCGAGCCGCGCGCGACCGCAGGAATGCCAAGGCGCCGCGCCTCTTCTACAATGTCCCAGACGAGAAGGAAATAGGGTGCGAGATGCCATTTTTCGATGACTTGCAGTTCGCGTGCCAGGCGAATTTGAACTTCCGGCCGCGGTGGATGATAACGCTTCTTTGCACCGCTAAAACATAAGTTCTCAAGGACGGAAGATGGAGTTTGGCCCTCCGGTACGGGAAATTCCGGAAGGATCAACTCCCCCAGCTCAAGTTCCAGGTTGCAGCGATCAGCAATCTCCAGCGTGGCGCGCAACAGCTCCGGGTGATCTGGGAAAAGCCGCTGCATCTCCGCCGCGGGCTTGAACCATGCTTCTTCCGTTGTGATTTCCGGGGGAGCAACCGTCGTTAGCAAATTGCCGGTACGAATGGCGTTCACCGCGCGATGAGGCAGATGCTCTTCCGGCCGCAGAAAATGCACATTGTTGGTGGCGACCAGCGGAATGTCCAGTTCGCAGCCCAGGCGCTGCGCTTCCCGCAAGGTGCGTCCGTCGCCGGCCGAAAGATGCTGCACCTCCAGATACAGCCGATTGCCAAAAATCTCCTGAAGTAAGCTTATGTAGCGGCCGCCTTCTGAGTCGGGCGCCGTTCCCGCGCGTATACCGAGGTTGCGGGTGCCGTGCCCGCTTGCCCTGAGAGAAGTCGAAGGGTTGTCTTTAAGAGCGCGGTTTTTCTCTACTCCTTCCCAATTACCTTCCATTCGTAAAATAGCTGCCGCTGGACACAACGCAATCACGCCGTCACTATGCGCTGCTAATTCTTCCAACGTGATCGGCTGTCCATCACTTTCGGCCTCCGAAAACGTAGCCTGCTCCAGTTGCATTGCGCCGATGTGCCGAATCGTTGTCAACTGGCACAAATTGCTATACCCCGCCATATCCATCGCCAGCAGCACCATCGGCACGCTACATGCACCGTCATCCCGCCTGCCCCGAGCATGGGCGAAGGGACTGGAGGGCCGATGGTTTTTATCGGCTCGCAGTGGAGGGATCTCTCTTTTTCTCCTTTCTGTATCCGCATCTATTTCCACCACCACGCCAACAATCGGTTTTATCTTCGCCGCCAGCGCCGCCTGATAGAATGGAATCGCCGCGTACATCCCATTACTATCCGTCAACGCCACCGCAGTCATTTCCTGCTCTACGGCAGCAACAATAATTTCATCCGGCGGATTCACTCCCTGCAGAAACGAATAATGGCTATGACAATGCAGATGCACGAACATGAGGTATCCAGGGTCGAAGATTTATTCTGGTAGTGGCGAGAGGGAGAGCGTTACAAAAGCGTTTTAAAACGGGACGTGTTACGAGGCTTAGCGTTTGATCTGTAGTGGCCGATCTTTAGATCGGTTCTTTTTCTTATTCTTCGTCTTTGAATTTTCATTTCTTCAAATCGATCATTAACCGGAAATAGGAGCCAATAAAAACGGAAAAATCAAAAGCGCCGGTCTAAAGACTGGCCACTACATTTTGTTCGTGCCGAATGTTGTGTTGGCGGTCCGCCTCAGAAGGCGGACCCTACAACCCCAAGAACGGTGATCGTTTTACTTTTGTAGGGACGGCCTTCTGAGGCCGTCCGCCGCCCCTGTGCCGCCATCTATCGCGACAGGCACGGCGTCGACAGCACCAGCCCATTTTTCTTCGTGGCGTAATGTTCGCGCAGCTCCAGGCCTTTGCCGTAGAACACCGCGTTCCACCCATAGCGCCCGCGCACGCGGTCCACTTCGCGGTTGAGGTACCACCGCCGGTTGGCATCGGCGTCGAACAACTCATTCTGGCGACGGTCCACATCCAGATTGGTCACGTTCACGCCCACATGGCGAATGGCCACTCGGCGCGTAAACAGTTTGGCAAACAACTCCTTGGCAGCGACGAGCAATTCACGCTCGTCATTCGTAGGATGCATCAGGCGAACTGTCTGATGCGCAGAAAAATGGTCGACATAGCGCAAACGCAAGCCGGCCGTATTCGCCTGCTTACCGTACTCGCGCAATGTCGATCCAATGCGCTCGCTTAAATATTCCAGCAAGCCGTTGAGAAACTCCGTGTCGATGGTGCCTCCCTCGATGGTGGTTTCCCGCGAAACCGATTTTGGCGTGGAGGGCAGCATCACTTCGCGGCCATCGAGCCCGCGCGCTCGCTCCCAAATCTGCTGGCCGATCACGTCGCCAAACGCGGCCACCAGCACCGGCTTCGGCACCATGCGCAGTTGCCCGATGGTGGCAATGCCGCGCTCTGCCAGAGCTCCGGCGTGCGTGTGCCCAATTCCGTGCAGCTTCTCCACTGGCAGCGGCGCAAGAAAAGTTTCTTCCATGCCGGGCGCCACGATGCGGAACCCGCGCGGCCGTTCCAGCCGCGAAGCAATCGACGCCACCACTTTGGTGCGTCCCGCGCCCACGGACACGCTTAATCCCGTGCGCCCCAAAATTTCCGCCTGCAAACGGCGCAGCGTCGCTTCGTAATCAGGATAGAGTCGCTCCGTGCCCGCAAAATCCAGATAGAAGTCGTCGAGCGCGGCGGTTTCCACCGCGGGTGTATAGGTTTCCAGGATGCGCCGCACGCGTTCGGCGAAGTCGGCGTAATGCTCGTATTGCCCGGGCACGACGATCGCTTTTGGGCAGATGCGCAGCGCGTCGCGAAAACTCATCGCCGTTTTCACGCCGCGGAATTTCGCGTCGTAGCTTGCGGAGGCCACTACGCCGCGGCCCACCAGCACGGGCTTGCCCGCCAGCTTCGGGTTCAGAACCTGCTCGACCGAAGCGAAGAACGCATCCACGTCCACGTGTACAATGTGCGGCGATTTTTCCGCCGCGCGCGCCGTGTTGCGCCCCAGCCAGCGCGTAGGGAACCACGAACGCTTTTCCGGCGCAGCCACAAATTCATCATCCGTTTTTCGTAGGGGCGGCTTTATGCCGCCCTCTTCTTGTAGCGCCTGACTTCCGTTTGCCCTGTGTTGCGAAGGGAGGCGGGCCGTTTCCGCCATGTTTGCTTCCAAATTATCAGCACTGAACGTGGGGTCGGCGTTTTCGACACAGGCATTCATGGCGGCTCCTTGGCAAGGGAATCGGTCTGCGCTACTTTTAACGGGTGGCGACGGCTCGGGAGAGCCCAAAGGCAATGGAGTCGAAGCCACCCGTTCCCGTTTCCTCTACCGCCTCCGACTGTAGGCGAACAAAAAGCGAAAGTCAAGACGTTTTTTCCCCCGGCTCTACCCTCTCTTCCTCTTCAATTATAACGTTTTAGATAAACTGGGTGCTGCACCCTTCGGTTTTAAGGGTGCGGGTTTTCCCCAACCATGCGCAACCCTCTCAAACGTCATTACGGCCAAGGCGATCTCCATTTCGTCACCTTCAGCTGTTATCGCAGACGACCGCTATTGGGAACACCCCGAGCCCGCGATATATTCGTTAAAATCCTTGACGAAATCCGTCGGCGGCATGGCTTTCAATTGATTGGCTACGTTGTTATGCCAGAGCACGTACACCTGCTTCTAAGCGAGCGAAAGTATCGATCCTTCAAAAGTATTGCAGGTGCTGAAGCAGAAAGTCTCCCGCGAACTGCACGAACTTGCGCAAACATCCAAGGGATTTTCCTCGGAAAAAGCAGATACGGATGTGTTTTGGCAAAGGCGATTCTACGATTTCAATGTGTGGAGCGCGCAGAAAGTAAAAGAAAAACTAGAGTACATGCACGCAAATCCGGTAAAGCGGAATCTGGTAGAACACCCGAAAGATTGGCCGTGGAGCAGTTGGTCATACTATGCATTCAGAGCAGAAGGGTTGATCCTGATTGATTCGGTGAAAAAGGAAAGTGGCGGAGAAAGTAGGTTGAGGAAGTAAAGCTGAGTAAGTCAAAATCCGCACCCTTAGAGACGAAGGGTGCGGCACCCGGTATTCCAAGCGTAAAGTTGTTATCCTGCGGGACGTGCCTGAAGGCCGCGGAGAGGTTCTCGATGCCAAACACTCTGTATATGGTGGTGGAACACTTCAAGAATAAAGATGCCGTGCCCGTGTATCGCCGGTTTCGCGACAGCGGCCGCATGGCTCCCGAAGGTCTGATCTATGTGTCGAGCTGGGTCGATGACAAGCTCGAGTGTTGCTATCAGCTCATGGAAACCCACGACCGCAAGCTGCTGGAGCAGTGGATGGCAAACTGGAGCGACCTTGTGAATTTCGAGGTACACGCAGTACTCACATCGAAAGAGGCAGCCGAGAAAATCGCGCCGCGCCTATAATGCCGACTAGCGTCACCTTTTTTGAACAATTCTCTTTCTCCAGAAAATACGTTTATCAGGCATTCCACTTTTAAGACTAACAACGCCCGCCGGGTGCCCCACACGTCGGTTTTTACATGTGGGGGTTTTCTTGAGATATGCCCAGTCTTCCAGTGACTAGCTTGATCAATCATTTTAAGCAGCGCTGAATCTCTCCGTCATGGAAAAATCCAATCTCCACATGCAACGACGGCGTGTGCAGCACCCGGCGATGTGACCGCGGACATTTGTTGTTCTGCTCTATCGTGCTAAAACCATTGCGACATGCGACTGAAGCTAAAATATGCACTACCCCTCGTGCAGATGGCGCTGGCCGTTGGACTGCTCCGCTGGTCCCATCTTTGGTACAGATCCCAGGCAAAAATTAGTGATATGCCTGGCCCAGCTCCCGCCTTCACGCTCTTGATGTCCATCAACGCTTCCCTAGCTCTGGTACGAGGATTTATATATCGCTATCTGCCGGGTTACTGGGACGGCGCGATATTGATTGTAGTGATCGGTCTTTTTTGGTATTGGATCGCGCTGGATATTCTTCGCTGGCGCGAGCGAAGATCTGTGGTTATGTTCGCATGGCATAGTTTACGAATTAGGATTTCGCCCATGGCAGAGGGTTGTTCCCGGTATGTTCTTTTTTATGTTTTGGTCTCTTGTACTGATTTTCTTCTTCGGCCGCGACCTCATTCATTACTTTTTCCAACGAACACATCAAATTCTGAATACAGCACAAGATTGAAGTCCGGCGGAACCCGGTTTGACGCTAACTCGGAGGTGTCACCGGTAATCCTTCAATTGCCCCAGTGTCAAATCGCCGGGTGCCCAACACGTCGGTTTTTCGTGTGGGGGTTGCTGAAGATGCGCCACTCCCAGTCATCGGCTGGATCGATCGACTCAGACAGCAATGCAATCTTTCTATCATTGGAAAACAAGCCCCACACGCAAGTACGGCGTGTAGGCACCCACTAAGGCAGTGAGCATCCAGGTTGTCTTTTTGGAAAAAGTACCCTTCACGGTGCCCCTTTCGGGGTTACAATCAGCCCAGAGATTCGCGAGTGTCCCTTGCTTCGGCTGTCCCCCGGAGCGGATTCCTGAGAGTGCATGAGTCGTCAGTGTCTAGCCCTACGGGACCTGTCACGTTCGCATTTTTCGTGGGCGTGCGCGATGGTGATGATGTGCGCTTTGTTTTTGTTCGTTCCGCTGATCGCTAACGCGCAGGATGTCGCTGAAGCCGCCCG
The DNA here is from genome assembly GCA_036497825.1 of Candidatus Acidiferrum sp. Lineage (GTDB taxonomy): Bacteria > Acidobacteriota > Terriglobia > Acidiferrales > UBA7541 > Acidiferrum. The sequence goes on along the minus strand of DASXIT010000183.1, from coordinate 23,815 downwards.
CCAGGAAAAAGCCCGCAAGGCAGCACAATCGCAGAAACAACCGCCGCACGTTTACACCAACGATGATTTGAAACAGCCGCAAATCCTCACACCAGAAGATCGCGCTCCTGTCGAAGCACGCAAGAAAAATTCCGCGCCGCCATCGGTGAACAGAACTTCACCTGCAGACGCGCCCACGCAAGATACTGCCGCGGGTGATTCCACCGCTCCCGAATCTTTGGGAGAGATTGCCCGCCGCTTGCGCCGAGAGAAAGCCGCGCGCCAGACGGAGCAAGCGCGCAAATCTCTGTCGCCTGTTCCATTCCCTATAGAATTGCCGAAGGCCGCAACTCTCGCGCATCCCAAGCCGCTGAGCCCGCCATTAGTTGTTGTGCGGCCAGCGCCAGCCACAAAATCGATCCGACCAGAGACTCGCGCAACGGCCGGAGCAGTGGCCGTGAAGCGCGACCCGTTTTCTCATAACGTAATTTCCGCAGCGCCGCGCAACTCTATATCCTCTGCGCCTGCGCCGATGCCAGTTGTCCCACTAACATCGTCGTCGCGGTCCGTTGTGCAACCGCAACCGTCGACACCCGCGACGCTACACCCTTCGCCCATCGATTCGAAAAACCGTCCCGGCACCATTCAGGTGCAATCCGGCGACTCGCTATGGAATCTCTCCAGGCGATATCTCGGCAAGGGTTCTCTCTGGCGCGGGTGGCTCAGCCACAATCCAGGCCTCGGCGATCCACGGCGAATGCAACCCGGCGCAGTACTCTTGATACCGCCGCTTGAGTCTCGTACGAAATACCCCTCCGATTCTCGAACAGGAGACTCTCGAACTGGTAAGAAACCAACCGGCACCATTTCTGTCCAGCCTGGGGATTCCTTATGGAAGCTTGCCGCGCAGCACCTTCGCAAAGGCTCTGAATGGCCCTGCCTGGCGCACGCCAATCCCGAGCTACGCGATGCCACGCACATCTATCCGGGGCAAACCTTGGTGATTCCCACGAATTGTGCCATGGCGCAGTCTTCTTCCGCTTCCGAATCTGTAACCTCACCTCCGTCCAGCATTCCTTTGCCGTAACCTGCCTGCTCACAATCTTTGCAGCAGCGCGTCTATTGGGAATTAGGTGAAGGCCGAGGGGATCGGCAACTCGTCCAGACAACTCTATAAATAAAGGGGATGGTGTGTTTATGCGTATAGCGTACAAGTGTGCTCAGAGTGTGATTCTTAGCTCCTTCGTTTTTGTAGGGACAGCTGCGGCGCAATTTAAGAATGGCAGCCAGGCCACCGAGCTGAACATTCCGCGTGTTAGCCAACACGCCATCGTGGAGCAAACCATCGGCATTTCCACCATCACCATTAATTACCACCGGCCCATGGCGGGAGACCGCGAGATCCTGGGCAAGACCGTTCCCTACGGTAAAGTTTGGCGCGCCGGTGCCAACGACAACAGCACCATCCAGTTTTCCGATGATGCAACTGTGGAAGGGAAGCCGTTGGCCGCTGGAACGTACGGCCTGCACATGATTCCCGACAAGGACCAGTGGACCGTTATTTTTTCCAAGAATTCCACGTCGTGGGGCAGCTTCAGCTACGACGAAAAGGAAGACTCTCTGCGCGTGACCGTGAAGCCAGGTAGCGGAGAAATGTTTAACGACCTCACCTATACCTTTGACGATGTGAAGCCCGATTCCGCAGTCGCAACACTGCGCTGGGGCAAGTTCACAGTGCCGTTTCGAATTTCCTTTGACGTGAAAACCATCGTCCTGAAAAGCATTCGCAATCAATTGCGCAGCGTCGGTGGATTTACCTGGATGGGTTATGACGAGGCTGCACTATGGTGTCTGGACAATAATTACAATTTGGAGGAAGCGCTAAAATGGGAAGACACGTCCATCCAAAATGAAGACCGTTTTGAAAATTTGGAGACGAAGTCCCGCATCCTCGACGCGATGGGCAAGAAAGAGGAAGGCGCGAAGACCTTGGCTGCTGCTCTGGAAAAGGCGAACGCACAACAGTTGTATGTTTATGCGCGGGGCTTGCAACGCCAGGGAGATACCAAGCGCGCATACGAACTTTTCGCGCAGGTGCCCAAGAAGGATCCGAACCACTGGCTGAGCCATCTGGCCTTGGCGCGCATTGACTCGCACACCGGAGATTTCGCCGCTGCTTCCAAGGAAATGAAGCTTGCGATCGCGACAGCCCCGGACGGCAATAAACAGTTCCTCGAACCGCTGCTGCAGAAGCTCGATGCAAAGGCCGACATAAACATGTAGCACTGCAAAATGCCTAAGCAAAATATGTACGTAAAACGCGATGGGATATATCCCCGCCTCACCAGCGGGGATTTCCATTTACCTCCATAACATTTTGAATATAGTTGTGAATCGATTTTCCAAAACTGCTCCTCGGACCGGCCCTTCTACCCTATCGACGACCGCTTTAGAAGGCGGTCGCTACATCAAAAATGAAACTAATTCGCCCATACCAGCGTATTATGTCTTTCAGTCATCGGGTGCGTTTCAATCAATCACCGACCATGAGGCACAAAGTATGAACCCTGTTCGCAAATCCCTGCTTATCGCCGTGATTTCCTGCCTGGCATCCGCTATCCCTCTGTTCGCGCAAATGTCGCCGCTGTTGCCATCGCAAAAGGCCCCGCTTTCCGATCGCGTGCTGGCTTATCAAATCGACGCCAAGTACAACCCCCAAAACCATAGCCTCGACGCTCAGGAAACACTCACCTGGACGAATTACACTGGCCAGCCTCAGGATCATCTCCCATTCCATCTTTATCTAAACGCGTTTCAACCGAAGTCCACGTTTACACGCGAAGGCTTTGAAGGTGGCAACCGCGACGTAAAAATCGGCGCGAAGTGGGAAGAAAAGAAATTCGGCGAAGACGTAATCAAATCGTTTGAAGTGGTCGGCATGGGTGATCTGACCGGGAATCTCCACTTTATCCATCCTGATGACGACAATGCCGAAGACAAGACCGTGGTGGAAGTGCAGTTGCCCCGTCCGGTTGCTCCCAACGAGAGCATCAAGTTCAAAATCGCATTTCACGATCAATTTCCGGAAGTGGTCGCGCGCTCGGGCTATAAGCGCGATTTCCTGCTCGCTGGACAATGGTTCCCCAAAATCGGGGTGTGGTGGAAAAATGCCTGGAACTGCCACCAATATCATGCCACCACCGAATTCTTCGCCGACTTCGGCACCTTCGATGTGAAGCTCACGCTGCCCTCCAATTTTAATGTCGGCGCCACCGGAATTCAGGTCGCGGAAAACGCAAACTCTGACGGCACCAAGACGTTGGAGTTCAAAGCCGAAGACGTCCACGATTTTGCCTGGACCGCCGACCCTGGCACAAAAATTATCGAGGACAATGTGACCATCAGCAGCGGCACCGTGAAAATTCGCCTGCTGATGCAACCGGGGCACATGGCCAGCGCGCCGCGCTACATGGACGCACTCAAAGGCACCATGAAAAAATTTGACGAATGGATTGGCCCATATCCCTATTCGCAAATCACCGTGGTCGATCCCCCGCATGGTGGCGGTCCCGCCGGAGGTATGGAATATCCCACGTTCATAACCGCGGACACCACCTGGTGGATTCCCGATGGACTAAAACTTCCAGAGGTTGTTGTCGAGCATGAATTTGGCCATCAATATTGGTACGGCATGGTGGCCACGAATGAATTTGAGGAAGCGTGGCTCGACGAAGGCATCAATCAGTACACCGAATGCAAGATCATGGATGCCCTGTACGGGCGCGATGTGGACTTCCTGAACACTCGCGTCGCGACCGCCAGCGAACGCAATCTCGACCTCTCCGGATACATTGGCGTGTCGGACCTCGACCCGATGACCCGTTTTGGCTGGAAGTTTCTAGATTCCAATTCTTATGGTGGGATCACCTACTACAAAACGGCGCTCGTGCTGCTCACGCTGGAGCACATCATCGGCGAGCAAAAAGTTCGTCAGGCGCAGCACGTCTACTTTGAACGCTACCGCTTCAAGCATCCCACGCGCGACGATTTCATGAATACCGTGAACGAAGTTGCCGGCCAGAATCTCGACTCGTATTGGAACCAGGCTGTGCGTGGGACTCAGGTGCTCGATTACCGTGTTTTGAGTGCCGGCAGCGAGCGCGCCGACTGGGCCGATAAGAACGCTCCGAAGAAAGAGAAGAAAGGCGAAACCGAGTACATCTCTAATGTGGTCGTTCACCGCAAGGGCGATTTCATTTTCCCCGTCACCCTAGAAGTGAAGTTCGACAACGGCGAAACGGTTCGTGAGCAGTGGGATGGCCAGGATCGCTGGCACCGCTTCACTTGGCAGAAGAAGGCTAAGCTGGTTTCTGCGCAAATTGATCCGGAAGACGCGATTTTACTCGATCGCGACCACTTTAATAACAGTTGGCTTGCTGAGGGCGACAGTCACGCCACCGGAAAGATTGCCGGCTATTGGATGATCCTTACGCAGTGGTTTTCGCAGTTGCTGTCCTGGTTGGTCTGAGGAGCGATGATGAAACGACCGATTCGAGATGGATTTTTCCTGGTATGGAGCCATCAGCGCCTGGTTTGGTGGATTTTCTTCGTCAACCTTTTCCTGGGATTGCTGGCCTCGATTATCCCACGCACCATCCTGCATCCCGCTCTGGACAAGAGTCTTCATTCTCAGCACCTGAGTCAGCGCTTCGACCTCGACATTTTCCTGCAATTTCTCGCCAAGCCTGACATCTCGATGACCCCGTGGCTAACCGGCTCGGTCGTCGTCGGGGTGATCTTCCTTTTCTACATGCTGTTTCTATCTGGCGGAGTTCTGTCGGTCTATCATCATGACCGCAAATTTACTCGCGGCCAGTTCTTCGAATTCTGTGGAGATTTTTTCTGGCGAATGGTGCGCCTGCTGCTCTGCTCGATCATTCCATTCAGCATCGTGTTCGGCTTGCTTTCCGGCGTTGGAACACTTTCGAGCAAGATGTCTTCTGACGCGCCCAACGAAATGCAAGGTTTCTGGTTTCAAGTGATTGGCACGTTTCTGGTGATCGTCATAGGACTTTTTGTGCGCGCCTGGTTTGATTTGGCGCAGGCTCGCACTGTCATTGATCACGTGCGCGGCATGTTCGTCTTAACTTTCCGCTCTTTCGTGCTCGCGCTCCGCAATTTGCCGCGCATTCTCTTCATTTACCTGGCGACCACAATTGTCGCGGCGATCGCTATCGTGCTGACCTGGTATTTGTGGCTGAGTATTCCACATACCTCGTTTGGTGCCAGTTGGTTGCTGCTAGAAGTGCTCAGTCTGCTCCTGATTGGCATTCGTCTGTGGCAACGCGCCGCGATGGTCCTTTGGTACGACAACCACGCAGAGCTACACGCCCCGCCAGTGCAGTTGCCGCCAGCGCCGCTCCCTCCGCCTGTATTTGTCGAGACGGAAACGGTGCTCCCAACTGAGAGAACAGGCCTACCAGCCGACGTGATACTGCCACCAAAAACCGAAGATCCAAATCTGTAGATCTTCTTCGATTCAACCACCGTAGGGGCGGCTTTACGCCGCCCATGTATAATTTCTAATTCACGCAAGTTGAAATTTTGAGAGGCGCAAATGCTCGATTGAATGGCTTCGTTTGCTCACTAAATGGTATGGCTGAGATTGTTGTGTTCTCGCTTCGTCAAAAACCTACGCGTGGAACAGTCTCCGGAAGCCCACGAACAAAAATCCAGAAAGTGTCATAGCCGCGGGTAGCGTCAGCACCCACGCCAGCAGCAAGTTGCGCACGGTCCCCCATTGCAGGCCGGAGCCGTTTGCCAGCATTGTTCCCGCAACACCTGAAGATAGCACGTGTGTTGTACTCACCGGCAATCCCAGTCCGTCGGCCGCTCCAATCGTACACATCGCGGTAATTTCCGCGGATGCTCCTTGTGCGTAGGTCAGGTGGCTTTTCCCAATTTTTTCTCCCACGGTCACCACAATGCGCTTCCATCCAATCATTGTGCCTAGCCCCAGGGAAAGCGCCACGGCCACCTTTACCCAAGTGGGAATGAACCGCGTGGCTTTGTCGATGTGCCCTTTATAATTTTTCAAGATCGCCACATCGCCAGCCGAAAACTCCGGCTTTCCGGATTTTTGCATCAAGCGAATCGCCTCGCTCACCAGGTACATGTCATTCCGGAAGTTACGCACTTGATCGTGCGGTACGGAGGCCAACTGTTTAAACTGAGACATTTCCGTACCGATATCGTTCACCAACACGCGCAACGCCAGCATCGTATTTGGTTTGAATTCTTTGGTGCGGATATAGTCGGTAACGTCGTCTCGTGGATCGCCCACCACCGCCTGCGGTTCCACATATTTTCCGAGCGTATCTGCGGCTTGACGAGAAACCGCCACAAAATCCTCGGATTGCCTTGGAGTTACCGCATGGTTTAACGCATAAGTCGTCGGCACGGTTCCGATCAGAATCAGCATGATCAGTCCCATACCCTTTTGGCCGTCATTGGAGCCGTGAAAGAAACTCACGCCGGTGCATGTCAACACCAACATGCCACGAATCCAGAATGGTGGCGGCGCATCTCCCACCGGCGCTTCGTAGAGCCGCTTATCCTTGATCAACGCTTTCATCGTGTAAAACAGAATCATGGCCAGCGCAAATCCAAACAGCGGCGAAAGCAGCAGTGACTTACCAATGGTAGCCGCCTGTGCCCAGTCCACTCCGCTGGTCCCAGAGCGCGCGTTCATCAACTGATTGGCGATTCCAACTCCGATGATCGAACCAATGAGGGTATGCGAGCTGGAAGCGGGCAGCCCGAACCACCAGGTTCCAAGGTTCCACAGAATTGCGGCCACTAACAGTGCGAACACCATCGCAAATCCCGCGCCGCTGCCCACCTGCAAAATCAATTCCACCGGCAACAACGAAACGATTCCGAACGCCACTGCGCCCGTTGACGTCACCACGCCAAAAAAGTTCCAGAAGCCGGACCACACCACGGCAATATTTGGGTCCATCGAATGGGTATAAATTACGGTGGCCACAGCGTTGGCGGTGTCGTGGAAACCGTTCACAAATTCGAAAGCGAGCGCCACAAATAATGCGATTCCCAACAAGATATATGGCCAAGCCGATCCCAGCACAATTCCATTCAAATCGCGGGCAATGCTGGTGCCAATGAAAACGATTCCGGCGATGAAAACCAGCGCAAAAATAAGAATCCCAACACGGCTTGGACCCTTACTCAGTTTCGCGTGAATCGCTGATGGGTGTGAGGTTGATGGAGCTATTGAAGCCGGTGGAGTTGCTGAAGCTGTAGCCATAAAACTCCCTTCTGGAGCGAAAACTCTCGCACGAACACCCGTGCGACGATTTGCAGGGTTGAGTTCGCAAGTTGCGTCGTAACTTATACGTTTGAAGTGTTACGCGTAGATGAACGGATTAAAACAATCGCCCCAGTTGGAAAAACCACTTTTGGTGGCCGGTATCCCCAACGCTTCCGCCAATAAACACTGGTCCGAAGGAGGTGACCACAATGAGTCCGCCCGCTCCGTCGCCGGATAGTTTGGGTGCTGTCGGGTCACCGTACATTTTCCCAATCTCAGCGCTGCCGGAAAAATATACATCCTTCCCGAGAAGCGGAGGCAATGTGAACAGTTTGTAAAGATAGCCTGCTCGCCCATAGAAATATTGGTTGCCGAAAAGTTCGTGCACCCCGTAAGCGCTCAGCAATCCAGGACTGCCGAGAAAGAAATGTGGGGTGCCGACGTTTTTATATCCAAATGTGCTGCCGCCGCGAGCCTGGAAGAAAAGCGAACTCTTTTCCGAAAGTGGATGATAGTAAGCGGCAAGAAGCTCAAGAGAAGGAAATGCTAAAGTTGCCCCCGGATTGCTATCGAACCAAAAAAAGCGGCCTTCGAGGTAATGACCGGCCGTGGGCACAATCGCCGCATTCGTGTGATCCCGTATGTAGCGCATCTGGAAGGCGCCTACTCTTCCGCTAAAGGAAGTAAATTCCGGGGTGCCAAGCCGCAACGTCGAACTGATATACCCTACGCCGTAGCCAGCCTGCAGCTCGTTGAACCGGTTGAACAGGTATCCCAAATCGGCTCCGCCCAACACGTTATCCAACCGGTAGATTGCTCGGGGATCGTTTTTGGAATAGATATTGAACGCGCCCCGCGAAGCATTTACGAACGGCAAGACATACCACCGGCTCAGCGGATGGATTGGTTTGTAAAGTTCCGTCGCTATTCCGTACGTATTGCCAAATTGCAGATCGGTGCGCCACTCCGAGCGATATCCGGCAACGTCCATGACCGTCAACCGCGCGCCCATCGTGAATGTCACATCATCGGTCTGCGCACCATCTACTACGAACGACGGCTGCAGAAAGGGTGGTGCGTAACTCTTCTCGTGCACTTGCACCTGCAGACCTTCTTGCCCATTTTCCTCAACTATGCCGTACGTGATGCTGTCGTAACGGCCCACCCCGATCAGCCGGTCGAGCAGGGCGTCGATCTGTCGCGGGTTTAGTGGTTTCCCAAGAAGTTGGGATAGGAATTCCACGATGCTATCGGTCGCTTCCTGATTTACTCCTGTTACCTTGACGAATTGCGGCGTGCCCGAAATGGTTCGGATCCTTGCTCTCTTATCGCGTATGTATTCCGCCCAATCCGCATCGTTCAGGGCATATTTCTTCAGGATTTCTGCTTTCGCTTCCGCGGCTTCGTACCCTATTTTGATTATTTGATCGGACTTCTCGTAGTCCATACTGGTAAACTTTTCCACGTTTGCCCGCACAATCAGGTCAGCGCCTTCCATGCCACGCAACTCGGTCTCTGCAATCACCAGTTCCACCGAGCGGCCCAATACGGAGAATGCGGATTGAATTTCCTTCGCGCTGGTTTTCGAAATCTGCAGGTGTACGGCGATAATCACATCCGCACCCATCTGCTTGACCACGTCCGTCGGGAGGTTGTCCACCAATCCGCCATCGACAAACACTTGATCCCCCCTCCGAACGGGAGCAAACAGTCCGGGAATCGAGATAGTAGAACGCAGAGCATCGGAGAGCGATCCGCTTTTGAAGACGTACGCTTTGCCCGAAATCAACTCCGTAGAAACGCAACGGAAGGGAATGGGAAGTTCGTTGAACGACTGTAGCGATCCGTAACCCAGGGTCTCCCGATCGATCAACAGATTGATCTGGTGACCAGTGTTTAGCCCAGGTGGGAATTTGAATCCATTCTTCAGACCAAATACCAATAAATTAGGCACTTGCCGCGCATCTTCTTTGCGCCGGAAAGCTAGATCCTCATATGGCGTGCTCCCGCCAAGCAGTAAAGGCCAATCTGCCGTTTTTACGATCCCTTGCAAGTCGTCGGCAGATTTCCCAGTGGCGTACAAACCGCCAACCAATCCGCCCATGCTGGTGCCCGCCAGATAGTCGATCGGAATGTGGTGCTCTTCGAACCACTTCAGGACGCCGATATGCGCTTCGCCCAGTGCGCCTCCACCCTCCAAAGCGACCCCGATGCGAACCGCCGATCGCGAACTTGGCTTAGTGTCCTGCGAGACGGTGGGGGAGACTGATGGCCGCGGTGATGCGTCTTGTGCGTGCAGGGCCAAAGGGAGTGCGCAGACAAGCATAGCGCCGATGAAGTTCAGTGTGATTCGCATAGGGTTTCCTTGATACGTATCGTGGCCGGGGCGGCCGAAGAATCGCCACCAGTCTGTATCACTCTCGAGGAACGAGCAAGAATCTAGTTTTGGCTATTTCGCATGTTTATGAGAGGGGGAAGGAACGGCGATAACTCCACGAATCCGTTCGTAATGTAGGCCCATGGCTTTAGCTATGCCAGCAGCATCGGGTCCTAAACCTGTCATCCCGACCGGAGAACCGGCGCACTTTGCCGAATCGAAGTAGAGTGATCCCTCTTCGATTTATATGACCACCCTCGATCAAACGTTCGCCTCTTCTTCCGGATGTTTCTGCCGATGTGCTACTCCCACTCCGACCAACACTAATATTCCGCCCACAATTTGTGCCGCCGACAGAGGTTCTCGCAGCAGCACGGCCGCAAGCGCCGCGGTCAGAGGGCCTTGCGTAAGCAAACTTACCGAAGTCACCGTTGCCGGCAAATGTCCCAGTGCATAAGTCAAAGCCATGTACCCGGCAAGTTGCGAAATTAGCCCCAATCCAACTAGCGCTCCCCATGTCCGCGCATTGCAAACCCGGAATGAGTTCCCCAATGCGAGATTGAGCAAGAAGAGCGCCACCGTGGTAGAGATCATGGCCAGCCGCAAAAATTGCAGCGTGCCGGTAGTCGTACGCACTTCTTCGGTGGCCAGTAAGTACATCGCAAAAAAGGCCGCCGCCCCCACCGCCATCGCATCGCCCAATCCAAATTGCGTGTGCCGCAATAAATCGGAGCGAAGAATCACCAGGGAACCGCTCACCGCCATCAGCAATCCAATCCAAAAGGAAGCCTGCGGGCGTCGCCGAAAAACCATCCACGTTAGTAATCCCACAAATATGGGCGAATTGTTGCCCAACAGCGTGGCATTCGCCGCAGTAGTGCGCAGGATCGAAGAGTTGTATAGCGCGAGATCTCCTGCAAAAAAGATTCCACCTAGCGCAATAATGCCCAGCGACCGGCGGCTCAGCGGCTTCACATCTTTGCGAGTGAAAAATGTGGGAAGCAGTATCACTGCCGGAATCAGCATGCGGTAGAATGCCGAGACCGAGCCCGGAATGTCCGTCCAACGTACAAAAATGGCCGACCAGCCAATACAAAAAATGGCCGCGATCAGCGCCAGGTAAGCGAGCAGAGTCTTATTCGCGGAAGAGCTTTCGATAAGGGTCTCGGATGTTGTATTCACAATTTGACCGGAAATGCGGCGCGAGAGAGTACCGCACGCGAAAGAAGTCTGTCAACCTCCCGAATTGGCCGTGCCATCACTCCTCTTCCGGAGACATCGCGGTTGCGGCCCAAAAAATCCACAACGCCGTCAAGATCGCCATGCATAGCCGTTCATCAATGAATGCCGCGATGAACGCCACAAAGTAAAATGCCGGGCCGAACATATAATTGCGCCGAGACTTTTCGACAAATTTATTTGGCGTCGAGGACCGAAGCAGCTTCTTGCGAAACGCGGCTCTCAACAACAGGTTAAAGCAGATCGCAACCAGAATCAGCGTTGCGCTGTAAAATGCCGCTGCCGCTTTTGCAGCTCCCGTCTGCAGATACGTCGCAAGCACGGAGGTCGGATAGGGAACGAACGTCACTACCAGCAGCAGGCAACCATTTGCAAAATGCACCCAGGCGTCCGATTTGCGCACATGCTTAAAGATGGAATGATGATGCACCCACATGACCAGTATCGTGAAGAAGCTCGTCACCAGCGAAAGATAACTCGGCCATTGCTGTATCAATGCTTTCGCAAGATTAGGAGAATTCAGATCCGTTTTGACCAACGATGGCACTTTCAACTCGAGAATCAAGAGCGTGATGGCAATCGAAAACACCCCGTCGCTGAATGCTTCCAGCCGCCCGGTTTCTTTTTCGGGAATCGTTTCTTTCTCCACTTGCATTCGCCAGGCGCTCCTCACTGGTTAAGAAGAGTAGCAGCGAATTTGACGAAATCGAAGCTATCCGAAGCCTGCTGAAAATGTGTAGGGATGACCAAGCCGCGCTATACTATCCGGCCAGCGAGCTCCCCCGGAGATTTCTTGCGCTTCTCTTTAGGAGGCCGGGGCTTCAGTTCACCCTGAGCCCCGAAGGGCTTCGGCGTAAAGCGCCCACAACCAATGGGCTTTTAAGCCCCTGAAGGAAATCTACCGTGCAAGGACGCGAATGAGTAAGCCGAAAAGTGACATCGAGCTAGGCATGACGCATGAAATAACCCGCCGCGATTTTTTGAATGGCGTTGCTGTCGGCGCTGGCGCTAGCCTGCTCGCTGGCGGCTTCAGCCTGGAAAATCTGCTTGGCGCTGCGATTTTCGACGAGTTCGCACACGAAAAATCTCCCGATTACTATCCGCCCGCAAAAATGGGAATGCGCGGAAATCACGATGGCTCTTTCGGCTTCGCGCACAAGTTGCGCGATGGCGACAATCCCGATACGTTTGGCGACAGCACCGATACCCACGAAACATACGACCTGGTTGTCGTTGGCGGGGGCATCAGCGGCCTATCTGCGGCTTACTTCTTTCGGAAGAAAGCCGGAGATTCCGTCAAGATCTTGATCCTGGACAACCACGATGATTTTGGCGGTCACGCCAAGCGCAATGAATTTCAGGTTGGCGGCCGCATGGTCCTGGGCTACGGCGGCACGCAATCCATCGAGAGTCCCAGCAATTACAGCAAGGAAGCAAAAGCGCTGATCAAAGAAATTGGCATCGATACGCAGGAATTTTACAAAGCATACGACGAGCATTTGTACACGAAGCTCGGCACCGCCGCTTTTTTTGACAAAGCAACATTCGGCGAAGATCGCCTGGTTACCGGAATGAATAGTATGGCCTGGCCTGAATTCCTCGCCAAGTCGCCACTCTCGGAAGCCATGCGCAAAGATATTGCGCGCGTTTATACCCAAAAGGTGGACTACCTCCCGGGATTGTCTCGCGAGCAGAAAATTGCCAAGCTTAGAACCATCAGCTATTCGGATTATCTGACGCAATATTGCAAGCTAATTCCCGAAGCGTTGCCCTTTTTTCAGACGTTTACCCACGATCTCTTCTGTGTGGGGATTGAAGCTGTTCCCGCCTATCTCTGCTACGAGGCCGGCGACGATTACGGCTCATTTACTTACGCGGGCTTCGATGGTTTGGGCCTGCCCGAGCACGAAAAAGAAGAGCCATACATTTTTCACTTTCCCGACGGCAATGCATCCGTGGCGCGACTCCTGGTGCGCTCGCTGATTCCAGCAGCAGTGCCGGGAAGCACCATGGAAGATGTGGTCACAACGAAGGCCGATTACGCCCAATTGGATCGCGCTGAAAATCCGGTTCGTGTGCGACTCAACAGCACGGTAGTAAACGTGAAACATGCCACTCCAGCATCTGCAAAAAACGTGCGAGTTTCTTACATGCGCGGTGGCAAAATGCAAATTGTCACCGCCAAAAGCTGTGTGTTGGCTTGTTACAACGTGATGATCCCTTACATTTGTCCGGAATTGCCCGACCCGCAAAAAGAAGCGCTTTCCTATATGGTCAAGGCTCCACTCGTCTATACGCACGTTGCCGTCAATAACTGGACGTCGTTTTCCAAACTTGGCATCCGGCAAATTGTTTCTCCCGCCGGTTATCATACTTACACCGCGCTCGATTTTCCGGTAAGCCTCGGCCAATATAGGTTTCCAAGTAAGCCGGAAGAGCCGGCCGTACTCTTTATGTTACGCACGCCATGTAAGCCGGGATTGCCGGTGCGCGACCAAAACCGGGCAGGCCGCGCGGAATTGCTGCAGACTCCCTACGCCCAATTCGAGCGCAACATCCGCGAACAATTAGGCGCCATGTTGGGTGGTGCAGACTTTGATCCTGCGCGCGACATCGCTGGCATCACTGTCAATCGCTGGGCGCACGGCTATGCCTTCACTCCATTTGGCCTCGACCTCCCCGGCTGGAAAGATGGCCAGCAGCCATGGGTTATCGGGCGGCAGCCATTTGGAAATATCACCATTGCGAATTCCGATGCGGGTGCAAGCGCCTACACAGATGTGGCGATTGACCAGGCGTTTCGCGCGGTCAACGAGCTCTTCGCCAGTCGCGGATAGGAAAGTTCCAGCAATCATCCGTCATTTCTTCCGCGTGGATAGCAACTTAGGAACGCCAACGCATTTTCTGCTCGTGACTCTTGCTTGCTTGTCCTACGCTTGATTTGAGTCCCAGGGATTAAGCATTGCCGCTTTGTGAGGAGGTCTCCGTGAAACGGACCATCATTGCTGGAAGTGTATTACTGCTGAGTGTAGCGTTTTCGCTGGCACAAACGAGCACGTCGGACGAAGGCGGAAGAGTTCTGGCGCTGGAAACTGCATGGAATCACGCATTGGAATCGAAAGACGCGAATGCGCTGAATATGTTGCTGGCCAACACGATGGTGTCCGTCGATATTGATGGGAGCATTGCGACCAAGAGCGAATTTTTGGCCAGCATCAAAGCGCCGAGTTACCAGCCATCGCAAGCAGTGACGGAGCAAAGCACCGTGCAAGTGTATGGAGGCGACGCGGCGGTGGTCGTGGGAATTTTTCGTATCAAAGGAACGGATAAAGGGAAGGCGTACGCCCGGCGGGAACGATTTGTCGATACCTGGATAAAAACGAATGGAAGCTGGCAATGCGTCGCGACAACTTCAGCGCTGATTCCAGCCAAGCAGGCCGCAGATTAACGATGAAAAATCAGCCAAGAGAAGAAGCTGATTTGGCGCCAGGAGCTTCATACTGAGATTTGCTTCGCGATTTTGCCTGGTGAGCGAATAACGTGGGGAATTCATTTCTGGGAACGCGCAATTGAAATAGCAAATCGCTGGAGAGCAACAAAATGTCCAGCAAACGCGAGCGGTCGAGATTCGTCAGATCTTCGCAACGCAAACTTACCAACAACGTGCGGTTCGAGCATTCTTCCACCAGAGCTTGCACTCGCTCCATTTCTCTTTGCACGTAAATTCTTCCGCGGATCAAGGGATCGAGATAATCCAGCCACTCGTAGCAACGAACAATAAAGTGATTCAAGCACAGCGGCTTTTGTCCCAGGGAAATCAGCGCTGCCGCTTCACAGAACTCCACACTGCAACTCTGCTGGCCGTCGAGCAGGTTCGTTTTGTGCGCTTCGACAGGTTGCTTTGAACTTCTGTGCATTGCTTCCATTGCGGTACTCATATTTCCCCGTCCTTGGGGAGGGACTAGTATCTGTAGACTTGCTGGTCCTTGCCATCAGGCGTTCACGGTAGAACGGCTATTCGCTGTATCTTCTGCCGGGGAAGACGTCGAAAAATGCGCCACATGATTTTCCGAACGTAGCCAGTGGTCGACGTAGGGGAAGAGCAGCATCCTCGTTTGCTCCGCATTTTCCGAGCACTGGCGAGCGCGCTCTTTGCCCTTCCATAGAGTGACGATGGTAACGCGACGCGCCTCCTGATCAGACACCATGACCATGCATCCGGCAAAAGCGGGAACAAGACGAAACGCGTTTTGAATTGCATCAGGCAGAACGGATTGGAGCTTGCGAGTTTGTCCCGGCGAGGCCACGAATTGCACGCTTTGCGCAGAGATGTCGAAAGCCTGCGCAATCGCGTTTGGGTTCATGATGGCCGCCGGTAAAGATCCCTCTTTTCCGTAGCGCTCGGGTTGCAAAGAATCGCTACAGGATGTGGAGGGTTGCCAAGGCGCGGACTGGTCTTTGGTCAGGACACTAGAAAGCGGTTTCCTTGGAGCGAGCACTGCTACTTGCGATGCCATGAAGTCCTCTCTAGCCCGATCCCCGCGGTGAAGGGGGAAGGGCGCATCTTCGCGTGGTCAGGGTGAGCCAAGACGCGCCCGAGGGTACGTGGAGACGGTGACCGTTCCCCACGGAGCAGTGTGACCCTAGGTTCAAGGGGCCCTATTGCCAAGTAGTGCAGCAAAACTAAGAATCGTTTCATTTCGGAATGAAAATTAGTATCTGAGGCAAATTGGGCGAGGGATTGTGATGAACGAACAGCGGGAGCCCTTACCCACACCTGTTTTACGTAAGAATGGCAAGTAAAGGAGTTATGGGAGGGGTGGCTCCTATGAGTGGCATCTAAAGGGCTTAGGTGAGGCGGTCGGAAGTTTACAGTCGACAGTTCACAGTTCGGGGAGGAGAGGGCTGGAAGGTGTTGACCAGGTAGATAGGACCCCTACCCCTGGCTGATTTGTGGATGTATATCAAAGGAAAAGGTTTGTTGGCACAGGCGTGCGGCTGTATATGAAAGTAAATTAGTTATAAAGTCTTTATTTTTATATAGATGTGGGCTTAAGAAAGTGCGGCACGAAGTTGGGGGTGTAGGTTGGAACCTAAAAGTCGAGAGGACATAGAGTCGATTAGCCGATTGGAACCACCGGCAGGATGTAGATATTGGGAGGAGTTGTTCCTCGGAATTCGGAGTGAAGGTGAGTGTTCGAAGAGTGACCGACAATACATGGTCAGGTGTATATCATTTAGTACTCAGTGTCAATGAGTATTTTAATTCGAAGAGAAGAATCTGGGATGTAACTGCAAAATCGGAGAGAAGAGTACCCTTGCATGAACCAGACCGCAAGGATGGGCACCCGAATCTTCGCAGCCAGAACAGCGGATGGCGCGCGAGGCGAAGAGTGCACGATACAACGGTGGGGGCTGTAATCTAACAGTTCCTGGCCGAGACTGTTTCTTTGAGCATTTTGCACCAGGCCCTCTTCCCCTGATTCCGTTGAAAGAGCGTGCGCTTGCTCTCGTGGGCAGGGTCACGAAAGTACAGCCGTATCTCTCAGCGGACCGAACGCACATCTACACGGAAACCACGATTCAGATCGAGGAAGTGTTCAAGAGTCCTGAAGGGTTCAGTCCACCTGATCTAACCCTGATCACAGACCAAATCGGAGGCGCGATGAAGATGCCTTCCGGTCGTGTCATTCGTTATGGCACTAGGATCGACTTTCCAGGTCAGGCATATGCTGGAGGGCGGTACGGGTTCTTTCTTCGACAAGTTCACGAAGGCAAAGATCTCGCGATTCTGAGCGCCTACGAACTTCGCGATGGAAAGGTCTTCAAACTCACTGAGGATGGAAGCCCTGGCAACGTTCTGCTTTCCACGACACCGAACAAAGCTGATTCGCTTTCCGAGGAACAGCACTTTCTTCAGACCATCAGACAACGCGACACTTTGGACCCGAAGACCGGGAATCTACATCTGACGATCCCGCAGGCGGCATGTACTAATAGGTATATATCAGTACAGTAAACAACACAGTTCCGAAACGGCATTGCAACTTCGCCGACAAGAACCACGTAGAAGAGGGCGCTGGCGTAAAAGCCAGCGCTACCAAAGAGGCGTCGCGAACAGGGTACTCAGAAGAGGAAGCTCAAAGAAAGATCACGGCTCAGAACAGGAAAGTTAGCGTTTGGGGCTAGGAATTGGAGAGGAGCCGTGAGTTTGCCCTAACAGCAACGTTATAACGTGACCGTTAGAAAAGATAGAGTCTTTTTTGCGAGAGGACTCGAGGCAAAGGCGCGGTACTAACTCGCAAAATCAGACTAGGAGATGCAGGACGTTTTGAGCGGCAAGATAAACAGGAGTGATTGGGCAAGCAGAGAACGGCTAGATGCCGTAATTGGCTTTGCGAAGGGCATCTTTGTAAGCTTCGCGAGCTTCTGTGGCTTTGTTGTGAGCATCGTGTTCTTTGAAGTGGGCGTCATCCCAATGTTGCATGGCGACCATGGAGTGATCCGGAGTGGCTAAGGCTTCTTCCGCGCGAATAGTGTCAACCCATTCGTCGGTAGCTCTTTTATAGGCTAGGCGCAGAGAATCAAGGTCAGGTTTGCTCATAAGGAGAGCAGAGTAATTCGGGTGCTGGGGAAGGGTCAATTGGATACCGGAAAATTAACGGAAATTTGATGTTAGCAGACGAAAGACAACGCAGAGACGCAGAAGGCGCGGAGTTGGCGCAGAGAAGAGAAACTCAAGAGAAAATCCGCACCCTTAAAAACCAAGGGTGCGGCACCCACAAGGGCCTACGGAGCAAGTTGGTAGCTGACGAAGGCTAGTTGCTTGCTGTCGGGAGACCAGGAAGGGACATTGATGGTGCCTTGGCCGCCGAAAAGAGTCGTGAGGACAGTGATTTTTCCATCGGAAAGAGACATGAGGCGAAGGGCGACGTCTTTGTTCTCGGGATGGCCGGTGACGGATTTTTCATAGGAGAGAATGATCATCCATTTGCCGTCGGGCGAAATGTGCGGGAACCAATTGTTGTAAGAATCGTTGGTGATTTGTTCCTGGGCGCTGCCATCGGGATGCATGCGCCAGATTTGCATTTGGCCAGTGCGCTCGGAATTGAAGTAAATGAATTTGCCGTCAGGAGAATATTCGGGGCCGTCGTCTAAACCTTTGGCGGTGGTGAGCCGGGTTTCCTGACCGCCTTCGGCTGGAATCGAGTAGATATCGAAGTTCCCATCGCGTTCACCAACGAAGGCGAGCGTCTTGCCATCGGGAGACCAGCCATGCCAATAAGAAGGCGCATTTTTGGTGATGCGGTGCGGCGAGCCGCCAGTGATGGGGAGAACGTAAACGAGCGAGCGATGATCTTCCTGCGACTGATCGCTGATGACCAGAGAAGTGCCATCGGGAGAGATGCCGTGGTCATTGTTGCAGCGAGTAGCGAAACCTGTATCGATTTTTTCTGGAGCGCCGCCGGTGACAGGGATTTTCTGAATGAGACCGTCGCGATTAAAGAAATAGCTGCCGTCGCGCGACCAGTTGGGAGCCTCGAAGTGTTCTGGAGCAACGTAGATCACATGGCGTTCGCTGGAATCGATGGCAATCGTTTCGAGAGTGCTGTAGAGCTTGGGTGTGGAAATGGCCTCCGGAGTGCCGATTTTTACGTTTGAGAAAACTGCTTGTTCCACAATGTCTTTTTCGTGGGAGCAAAGGCCGATGCCGACGTAAAAAGTGCCAGTGATCGGGACGCGAATGGAGCCACCGGCAATTTGCGGAGTATTGTCGCCGTGGGCGAGATACATATAGAAATAATCGCCGCGCTTTTCAAGCAACAGCCGTGTCGGTGCGTTATCGGCGGCTTCCATCTGTTGGGTCAGATTGCCTGGTGCGATGCGAGTTTGAAGAGATGTTAGACCAACACCGTGGAGAGCGATATCAACGTAAGGTGAATCTGGTTCGAGGGACTGGCGAATCATCAAGACCGCTTTGCGATGCGGGTTGGTACCTTTACCGATAAAGGAAATGTCGGCGGAGACGGAGACGTCGCCGGAAGTTTTTTTCCATGCGAAGTAGAACGCGTCTTTCGTGAGCCACATATTTTCACCGCTGGCGGAGAGGGTGTAGGTGCGAGCCTGCGAATCATATTTGATGGAACCGGGATGAAGAACCGTGCCGACGTCCTGGCTGCCTTCAAAGGTGGGAATGGATGGGGAAGGATTTTGTGCGCGAAGCTGAATGACGAATAAAAATAGGGAGAGGAAGAAGAAAGTTGCGCGGCGTTTGGTGAAGATAGCGTGATACATCGGGGCAGTCTCCTTGGAACGAACCGGTGAGTATACTACACGCAGAAAAATCGGATGGCCGGACTAAAGTCCGACACCTACATAAGAAGGAGATCGATTATTTGGGGTGGTGGGGATTGGAGCGGCGGAGTTCGAAGATTAGGTAGGCGACGACGATCAGGTTGAGGATCAGGAGAATGATTTTAAAGGGACCAATGTGGCGGTAGATTTCCCAGAGTTCGAGGGGGATGAAAGAGATGGTGATGATGACCGTGTAATATTCAGCCCAACGTTTTCGGAGAGCCAAGCCAACGCCTTGGGTTAGCGCTAACGCAGCGTAGAAAAAAGTGCCGACGCTGAGCTGCCTCAGCTTGTTATCGTCAACATCGGCTAGACGGGCGAGGAGCCGATGAATGAAGAAATTTCCCGGGTCGATGCGAACGACGTTAACCCAGCGGTAGACGACACCCGCAACGTCGTGATGCAGGAGTCTCAAGACACCTATGGCAGCGGCGAGGAGCAAAAGCCCCTCAAAAATTTTGTAGGCGGCAATGAAGAAAAGGCCGCTGGGACCAGACCTGGTAGATGACATCCTTATAACTGTACAACAGTTGGGGAGAATGAAATGGAAGCAGCCAGAATGATGTTTCCGGTCGACAACAAAGGGAAGTGCAGTCAGAGTATTTGGCTAACAGGATCGGAGCGTGGCATTTCTACCCATTCGTATCATTGTGCAAGGGAGGGGGTAAGGCTATACTGCCCGGCACTAGGTCAGGGACAGTTTGCGTGGAGCTATTCACTTTCGATAAGGGATATGTGGACCGTTTGCGGGATGGTGATCCGCAGACCGAGCAGCATTTTGTTGCCTATTTTGGACAAATATTGGGGATTATGCTGCGAGCGCGGATGGTACAGCCTGAGCGAGTAGACGATATACGGCAGGAGACGTATAGCCGGGTGATTGCCATACTAAGGCGAGATGGCGGGGTGAAGCAGCCGGAACGGTTTGGGGCGTTCGTAAATTCAGTATGCAAAAATGTATATTTTGAAAGCAATCGGGAGAATTACCGGAGTCAGCCGCTGATGGATAGCCACCTGGAGACCCCAGATAAGATATTGGACCTGGAACGGTCGCTGATCACAGAAGAAACCAAGGCGAAGGTAAGAGAGATTCTTGGGGAAATGAGCGCCCGGGACCGGGAGCTTTTGCGGGCCATTTTCCTCGAGGAAGGGGACAAGGACGAGGTTTGCCGGAGATTTGGGGTGGATCGGGATTATTTGAGGGTGCGACTACACCGCGCAAAAGAAAGATTCAAAGAGGTTTATGCGAAGGGAATGACTGGGATGGCGGGAAAGGTGAACAAGGAGATACGGTGAAACGATTGAGGGACGAGAAACACTATATTTAAGACAGGGGCTATGGAACACCTAGAGGCAAAAAGCATGCATGCGGCGGAAAAGTATGTTCTGGGAGAACTGACGGTGGACCTGCGCGAGCAGTTCGAGGAGCATTACTTTGATTGCGCGGAATGTGCGCTGGACGTGCGTGCGGCGGCTGCTTTTATCGCGACAAGCAAGGAAGTGTTCCAAGAGATGCCGGTTGCCGTGCCGGTGGGTGCGGCTCGCGAGCCGAAGAGGGTGCATGGCTGGCGTGGATGGCTGAAGCCACTGATTGCAGTACCGGCGATGGCTGCTCTGGTGATGGTGATGGTTTATGAAGGGCGCAACCTAAAGAAGCAAGCGCCTGAAGCGCAGGGAACGGCAGAGCAGAACCTGGTGGCAAGCGCGGATTTTGGACTGCGGGGCGGCGACCGGGAAGCAAATGAAAACACGGTTCTGCGAGTACGCGACAAGCAAGCATTTGGGTTGCACTTTGATTTCACGCCGTCGCAAACGTTCGAGAAATATCTGGGCGAAGTGCAAGATGAGGCAGGACGCACGGTGATGCAGGTGGCGATTCCCGCGGAGCGAATCAATAAGGAAGTGAAGTTCGTGGTGCCGGGCGGGAAGTTGCGGCCTGGAAATTACGTTTTATGGATATATGGTGAAGCTGGCGCCAAGTCGGCAGTAGCAAAATATGCTTTTACCGTTGTAATTCTTCCCTAGTTTCGTAACCATCTAGAGGTCCAAATCCACCATTGAGGTGTAGCCCGTGAGCCCCTTTCCCCGCAATCCGTTCATAAAGTTTCACGCAGGAGGTAAAGCGTTCAGCGCAATTTTTGAACGCCCCGAGCTCGTACATGTACCGGTGCAGGCATCCGTAGACTTGCCGACAATCGGAGGGCATGGTCATGCGCGAGTGGATGATTTTGAAGTACCCCGACTGGCAAAGTTTAAGAGTGCACACTCTCATGTATCGGGTGGGTATCAAGATGAAGATACCGCAACATCGCAAGCGACCTCGACGGTTCTGGGCATAAACATTCTGGACGTAATCACTGCGGACCGCGTCACGGCCCGGCTGACTTCGGAGCACAAGCGGGATGCGGAGGAACCGCACATCCTGGCGATCGGAAGCGGGTTTGAGAATTTGCGGATAGCGGGATATGAATTCAAGATAAAGCTGAAGCACGAGTTGCTGCAGGAGAACGAGACGTTTGAAAAACTGGCTAAGAAGGTTGCAACCGGAAAGAAAAGCAACAAAAATGGGCGTACACAAAACAAGGTGGCGCTGTGCACGCTGGTCGAAGAGATCGAAACGGATTTTCCCGGATTGTCGGACGAGGACAAGAAGAAACATATAGTGAAGATTCCGCATTTTGGGACGATAACGTTTGCGGAACTGTTGTTCACGCCGGGAACAAAGACATTGACGATGTTGCGGTTCGATTTGGGTTCGCCGGATGGTGGCATTGGGATAGTCACGGAAGCGGTGGTAAACGGACCACAGTACCCACCGCCGCACTGAAGTATGCGGCAATAAGCATTCTATTGTTGTCGATGTTCATGCTTCTCGGCGGGTGTCAACCCACACCGCCGCTCAAGGCGGTTTACGACCGCATCGAACAAAAAATACAACATGGCGAACTGGATGCCGCGATGGCCGACATCGAGCGGGATAGCCATCGCGATGGAGGGAAAGACGCGGATTGGGAGTGGAACTTCCGCGTCTTAAGGGCGCACGTCTACATATATCGAGGCGAGTATAAGAAAACGCTGGCAGAACTGGCGGAGCCCCTGCCTGCTTCGTTGGAAAAAGCGCGGATCGCCGTCCGAAAAAACATATATGAAGGAGTGGCTTATCGATTGGCGCAGCAGTACAAGGCGTCAGAGAAGAGCTTCGCTGAGGGATATTCACTGGCTGAAAAATATCATCCAGAACTGCTGGCGGAAGTGTTGAACAGCAGAGCGGTTCTGGAATCCAATCAGAAAAAATTCATGGAGTCAGAGGCGACATCTCGCCGAGCGCTCTCCCTTGCCCGGAAAGATAAGAATGGACAGATGGAGCTTACCGCGCTGGCCTCGTTGGCCGCTACGGATATTGAAATGGATCGATTTGACGAAGCTCTGGAATGGAATCAGGCGGGACTGAAATTGGCCAACTCCATGGGGCGGGGCGGTACAGCCAAACTGATCATTGGAAACATGGGATCGAGTTATTTTCAGTTGGGAGACTTCGAGAACGCCATACCGTTGTTCAAGGAGGCGGCAGAAGATTCCGGCGGGAGAAAATTGTATGACCTGCAAGCGCACTGGCTGACCAATCTGGCGGAATGCTATTACGCGGAGCATGAATATGGGCAGGCGGAACAAATTCTTCTGCAAGTGCTGAGAATTTCGAGGCAACTGGACGAAAAGACTGCGCTGACGGAATGCCTGAATGATTTAGCGGAGGTGGCGTTGGAGACGGGGCGCGCGGAGGTGGCCGAACGGTACAACCAGGAAGAGTTGGAGGTTGAGAAGGCAGGCTTGGACCGGTCCGCAGTGATGGACTCGCAACTGATTCGAGGGCGGATTGCGGCACACAAGAGACAATTTGCAGAGGCAGAACACTTGCTGGGCGAGATTATTGCTTCGCCGACAGCAGCAATGCCCTTGAAGTGGGAAGCACACGCGCGGTTGGCGAAGACTCTGGATGATGAGGGAAAGATCTCCGCAGCAGAAACGCAGTATCAAGAAGCGATCCGAAAGATCGAGTCGGCAAGAATGGAGCGAGGCAGAGAAGAGCTGCAATTCAGCTTTCTAACCAGCAGCATTGAGTTTTACGAGGACTACGTGGATTTTCTGGTGGCGCACGGGCGAACTGTAGATGCGTTGAAGGTGGCGGAGTTGAGCCGGGCACGAACGCTGGTGGAGGGGTTAACGCCGCAGGAAGCGGCCAAGCACATGAATGCAGCGGCACTGCGCCCGGAACAGGTGGCGCAAAAAGTGAGACAGGCGCTGCTGTTTTATTGGATGGGAAGAAATCAATCCTATGTTTGGGTGATTACACCGGAAAAGATCAACTATTTTGCGTTGGCGAAGGCGGAAAAGATTGTGCCGCTGGTAAAGGCGTATCGAGCGGAGATGCGGAGTCTGCATGATGCGCAAGATGGTAGCGGCGAGAACGGAAAGAAGTTATATGGGATGTTGGTGGAACCAGCGAGTGGAGCGCTGCGAAAAGAATCGCGGTTGAT
>DASXIT010000182.1:0-9822 GCA_036497825.1 Candidatus Acidiferrum sp. | reverse complement strand
CTTGGTGCAACTGGATGGAAGCTTTCACGCCTGGTTCGAGGAACGTGGACCACGAGGTTGCCTGATGAATATGGTGGACGACGCCACGGGAACTACGGAGTCGCGTCTGGGGGAGCAGGAAACGATGTGGGCCGCGGTAGGGGTGCTGCGCTCCTGGATTGGGAAATATGGAGTACCCCGAGCCATTCGGCGAGTCGCATGGTGGTCTGTTCCGTTCGTTCCGCAAGTCTGGAACCGGAAAGTACAAACTCGTGGCGCACGTCGGTGCAGGCGAACTGACCCTGCGCTAGTCGCTCTTTCGTGACCTATTCTTCGGTCTGTCGGAGTACGACCGCGCTCAAATCTGGAGTCCGTTATAGGCGCGGCGGTAAGCCCAAGAAGACGCCGACAAATCGGTGTCCGCTTCTTCTGTGCTCCTAGGCTTGCCATTTATCCCACCCTCCCCCGCTGTTCTCTACCGCTTCGAAACGCGAATAACTCCTGAATGTTCAAGTCTCTGCCCATGTCTGCCATGAATTTTCAACGCAACGATTAGGGCTCGTAGGTGAACTGTATCTCGCCGATTTTTTGCGGGCTAGTCTCTCCAGAATTTTGCACTAAAATTTCATCGAACCGAAGCAATCGTGTATTCCGGTTAACTGATTAGTTCGATTTGCGTGAGCTTTACGAAGGGCGCTCTCTTCTGCTGCGCCGCAAATCTCCTAATTCCCGTTCAGCCCCATTTCTTTGGTTCTTGGCTTTTCTTTCCATCGATTTTCAAGCTGGATGATCTCATCATCTGCGGTCGAGGTACCCACCACTTCACGTATCGAAACCTGATAATCGCTCGGAGCTCGGCTTCTTAGTTTCACTGTATTCCGTACCCTGTTTTCGCGTGTTCCTTCCAGCGGCCCAGAAATCCGCCTAATTTAAATGCAGCGAGTGGGCTAACCGAAGCATAGGATATAGCGATTGGTTAGGCCCCAGGGCAATGAGCTGCAGATATTCCATTTGCGAGGCATCGACGTCGCGATTCCTGACGATCACGGGTGACCTCGGGGCTGGAAGGTCCCAGCTGCTTTGAGGCCACTCGTTTGTTTAGGAACAATCCTACATAGTTATTCGAGATCGTCTTGAACTTCATTTTATAGCTAGGATCAGCACATTGAACGGAAGGGTCCTTTTGTGCCGCCTTTCGGACGAAAGCCGGAGTCAGCTCAGCTGACCAGCAGGCGATTCCCTCGGCACCGTCACTTCGGACTTCGCCCGTGTTTTTTAGTTCCTCAGACATGTGCAGGTCGGCATTCATGCGGGCCGCCCAAGGGCAGATTAAGCGCGGTTACCGGAAACGCGGCTCATTACCCAGGTGAATGGTCTCCGGCTGTCATATTTGCCAGTCGGCGGCGAACACACCCTTGTAGTATTTTCTTGGGCCAAGCCGCAAGTAGGGCCGGACTCTTCTGGCGAACCTGAATCGATTCGAACGAGGTAGGAGGACGAGAGTGGCACCCCGTATTCAACAGCCAAGTACAATCGCGAGCAACGAAGATTTTTTCCCCAAAGGGGCGATTGCGTTTTTTGTGGCAGTGATCGCTGGCTTTGGGCTGATCTGGCTGGGGCTTTATCTTTTGCTGGTGCAAAGGCAATTGAGGCTGTAGAGAGGTAGCAGAGTCATGGCGACAGGGTTCGCGAGCGACAATACTCGGGTCAACACGACTGAGAAGCGGGTGTTTCTCGGCACGACCTTGTTTATTGGGGCGAGTCTGGCGCTGATTGCCTACGCGACATGGGGGTTGGGGATCAACGTGCCCGCGTGCGTGCCGGCGTCGAAGGGGTTTGAGCAAGCCTCGGTCACCAGGCACGAAGGGAGGAATTACGAGATCCACTACGTTTCACGGATGTGGGCATTTGAGCCGAGCGTGGTGCGAGTGCCGACGGGATCGACACTGGATTTGTACGTTGTGACGAAGGACGTGACGCACGGATTGCAGATTGCGGGCACAAACGTCAACCTGATGTTGGTGCCGGGGGCCATCGCGAATGGGCGGGTGCACTTTGCAAAGCCGGGGACTTATACGATTGTGTGTCACGAATACTGTGGTACGGCACACCAGAATATGTTCGGGAGGATCGAAGTCAGCGATCAGGTAAAGGAGATTTCGGCAGAAGGACTTCCGACGGCGGAATCGCCGGGAAAGCAAATTCTCGAGGAGAAGGGCTGCCTAGCTTGCCATAGCGTGGATGGAAGTCCTGGTGTGGGTCCGACTTTGAAAGGCAGCTGGGGGACGACTACTGAGTTGACTGATGGCAACACGCGCACAATGGACGCTGCCTTCCTTCGGGAGAAGATTCTTCATCCCTCCAAAAATGTGGTGAAGGGATACCAACCTTTGATGCCCGAGCTGCCACTCACAGACGAAGAGATCAAGCAGATCGAAGAATACTTGAAGGGCTTGAAATAAAATGGAACTTCAAAAGAGCCTTCAGAGAATAATTTTGGTTGAGCTGCTGGTCCCGCTTGCGCTTCTTCTCTTTGGCAACTTCCATGGCGTACTGCAGGTGATGTTCCGGGCGGGAGTAATTCGAGCGACTTCGTTTGCGGGAATCGAATACTACCAGGGTCTGACGGCCCACGGGGTGATCAACGCGATCGTGCTGACGGCGTTTTTCGCGGTTGCGCTGGGTCATGCGCTGATCAGCCAGGAGTTGAAATCGCGACTTTCCATTTTTGGCGCGGGCCTTTCAATGGGGTTGATGTTGCTCGGAGCCGTGATGGCCGCAACCATGATCTACACGGGCCAGGCCACCGTGCTTTACACTTTTTATCCACCGCTCAAAGCGCACCCAATATTTTACGTTGGGCTGGCGATTTTTATCGTGGGTTCGTGGGTGCCGCTTTATATGTGGATTCCCGTATACCTTCGTTGGCGGAAGGAAAATCCTGGGAAGAAGACTCCGCTGGCGGTTGTGGGAATGTTTGCTACTTTCATTGTGTGGCAGATGGCGACTTTGCCCGTGGCGTTCGAAGTGCTGGTACAGCTTGTGCCGTGGTCCCTGGGGTGGACGGCCGGAGTGAGTGTAGTGTTGAGCCGGACGCTGTTCTGGTTCTTTGGGCACCCGCTTGTTTATTTCTGGCTGCTTCCGATTTACGTGATGTATTACACGATGTTGCCGAGATTGGCAGGGGGAAAGCTGTTTAGCGACTTCGCGGGGCGATTCACGTTTATGTCGCTGATTCTGCTGTCTTGCCCGTTGGGTTTGCACCACCAGTTTGCGGATCCTGGAATTTCAACGACTTGGAAGGGAATACAGGGAGTTCTCACGCTGATCATCGTGATTCCGAGCTTGCTCACGGCATTCACGATAGCCGCTTCGCTGGAATTTGCGGCGCGCAGGAGAGGCGGGACGGGGCTTTTCGCCTGGTGGAGGAAGCTGCCTTACTTTGACAGAGAGAACTGGCTGTTCTCTTATCTTATCTGCGGCCTGGTGATTTTTCTGTTCGGGGGAATCACGGGCATTGTGAATGCTTCGTATAACTTGAATAACATTGTGCACAACACGGCGTGGATTCCAGCGCACTTTCATTTGACTGTAGCCGGGCCAATCTTCCTTGGAATTTTAGGCGGGAGCCTTTTTCTGATCACTGGGCTCCTGAAGAAGCCGGTGGTTGCGTCGGGCATGGCTGTGGCCGTGCCTTATTTGTGGATGGGGGGCACGTTCATATTTTCGGGAGGACTATTCCTGGGAGGGTTGCGCGGCGAACCGCGGCGGACAAACCTGGGCTTGACCTACTTGAATCCCACATCGCCCGGCTACAGACCTGACTGGTGGATTTCGACTCATGTGGGGCTGGTGGGCGGGTTGATTATGGGACTCGCCATCCTTATATACTTCGTGGTCTTGATTCGGAGTATAGCGGCTACGCGAGAGGCCGCGCGCGAACAGGAACCGTTTACCATCCCTCTGAGCGAGCCGTATCACGATGAAGATATTGCGGCCGTAAGAAACTTCACGCCGTGGGTTGCGGCCGCTGTATTGCTGTGCGTTTTGGCGTACTACCCACCGATTCGCGACATCACGAAGAGTAACTTCAAGCAAGCGCCAGGTTACAAACCTGATAGCCCGGTGGCGGTCGAGACCATACGGTGAAGCCGGCGAGCCGAGCGCGCAGCACTTTCCTTGGGCTGACCGCGCTGACTCTTTCGCTTGCGGCTTCAGGCGCCAGAGGCGCAGTGGTCCCTGCAGAAAGCAATTCAGGACGAATTCCAGACATCCCGATATGGGATGAAGCGAACCAGAAGGCTTCGCTATGGGAAACACTGCGGGGAGCCGGGTCTGGTCCGGTGATCGTTTTGCCGGTCTACACGCGGTGCGCGATGAGTTGTCCGGTGCTAACGCACAGGCTGAAACAGGAAGCTGCGCGCCTCGGTGATGGCGCACTTTATCGGGTCCTGGTTTTTTCCTTCGATCCGTCAGAGGATGCGCAAAGTCTGCGAGCGTTCCGCGAACGCGAGCAGCTCCCCGCGAAATGGATGCTGGTACGGGCCGGAGGTGCAGAAATTCAACGATTCTGTGATTTTTTCCACTACCCGATCATGACAGATGGGGCGGTGCTGGTTCACGCGAACCAGGTTTTTCTGCTGGAGCACGATCTGCATTGGCGAGCGACACTGGTTGACGTGGACTGGGATGCCGTGGAATTGCGGAAATGGATGGGGCGAGCCGAATCGCCAGGGGTTTCAGGATGGGTGGCGATGAATCCGGAAAAGCTTGCCTGGATTGGGTTAAGCGGGTTGTCGCTCGGACTCGTCGTGACGGTGAGCTGGCTGATTTGGCGTAGACCGTCTGGGCGATCTGTCGCGCCTTCGGCGTGATGTAGCCGATGGTGCTGTTCAGACAGATGTCGTTGTAATGGTCTTCGTAATCCTTATGCAGCGCCTCGAAGCATCGCTGGTAGCGTTTCCGTAGCCTCTGTAGCTGGCGCGCCAGCCTTGATCATCAAGTGCTCCAATGCGAGCTTCTCTTCGAGGCTCAACTTGCTGAAATCAAGATCCTGTTCCTGAGTCTGGATGGGCCGGCCGTCAGGCCCACTCGCTTCAATCCGTTGCTGGGACGACGTTTGAGCAGATTGGAAAATCACTCGATCCGTCCGTTTCACGCCAACGGGCTTGGAGGATCGTCAAAAAGGCACTGGACGAACTGATTGGAGAGTGTCAAGAGACACGGAACGTGTGCGGCAGGTGGAACTCATGCGCCTGGATCGCTATCGCCTCGAACTCGATCCGCACAAGAATAATCCCCGTGTCGTTGACACGTTGCTGCGTATCAGTGAACGTTATGCAAAGTTGCTTGGACTTGACGCGCCACGCCCCAGCGGCTCTAAGTTCAAGAGCTAGAATCATTTGCTGGCGCGATTCGAGCGGAATTGCCGCACAACCCGTAGCTCAACGGAGAAGAAATCGACCGCAACTTTCTTAAACTTCTAGTAACATCTATCATCTGCATAGCGGCCGCAGTGCGTTAGATACTTGAGAAAGTCCTTTCCCCGAACGGTGATCTCTACCATTCCACTCGCATACACGGTGATTAAAGTATTGTCCCTGAGAAAACTAGTCCAAGGGTCAAACGAATATGTGGCGTAGGGGTCGGGCGATTAAGTGGCCTCGACCATCGCATCGAGAATCACAAGAGTGGTCCCGCTTTGCTTCAAGTAACGTGCGCTCCCTGCGTCTCAACGTACACACTGTACAGCGACTGGCTCCCGGCCATGAACAATCGATTCCGTTTTCGCCCGCCAAAGCATAGATTCGCGCAGATCTCCGGCAGCAGAATCATGCCCATGCGTTCGCCCGCGGGCGTGAAGATATGCACGCCGTCATAGCCTGGCCCGACCCAACCGGCACCCACCCATAAATTCCCATCCACGTCGGCGCGAATCCCATCCGCAAATCCGGCGCCCTTCCCTTCTAACCCCATCGAGAACGCAGTCTTTCCGTTTTTCAATCTCTTCCCGTCCACCAGGTCGAAGACTTTCACGATCTTCGGTGCTTCCGAATAATGCGAAGCCCCGGTATCGGAGACATAGACCTTTTTGTAGTCCGGCGAAAAACAGATCCCGTTCGGTTTGTACATTTCATCTTCCACTTTTTCCACCGTTCCCGTCTTCCCGTCAATCCGGTACACCGCTTCTTTCAGCTGCAGGTCGCCTCGGTTCCCTTCGTAGTTGCCCAGCGAACCGTATCCCGGATCAGTGAACCAAACGTCGCCGTCTGGATGCACCACAATGTCATTCGGTGCGTTATACCGCTGGCCTTGGAACTTGTCCGTCAGCACGGTCACTTCGCCGTTGTGCTCATAGCGCACCACGCGCCGCGTGCCGTGCTCACAGCTCACCTGCCGCCCCTGAAAATCAAAGGTGTTTCCGTTCGAATTGTTGGAAGGATTGCGAAACGTGCTGACATGCCCATCTTCTTCCAGCCAGCGCATTTGCACGTTATTGGGAATATCACTGAACACCAGATATTTCCCCACGCCATTCCACGCCTTGCCTTCCGCCCACAACATTCCGGTATACAAGCGGTGGATCGACGTCGCGCTCGGCCTGCCTCGTCCCCTAAGGATGAGGCATCACGGTTGTGCTCATAATTACTCGGGTCGAAAATATCCCCGTGCCGCGCGAACACTCGGTGGTCACGATAAATCCTCTCAATTGATTGCGCTTCAAATGGGTCGTGCGGGGAAGGAACGTTGGGAGAGTTTTTGAGACCGATAGCATCAACAATCATTTTCCTTACGGCGTCGTAGGCTGGCCCTTTGAGACGGAAAAACCAGTCATGATTTCTGACAAGGTAGTGACAACGGTCTGCATTGCACTCCGAACCATGCAAGTGAGGATATGTAAGTTTTTCGCCATTTGACGAGCTTTTTATGCGCGGGCCTTACAATTCCGCACGTTCCCCGGAATCCTATTGAGTCTAACCCGTCGCCTTTTGGACCGTGCCGCTTCTTCGTTGCTTTCATCTGAACTACCTTTGCCGCCTTCTTTGCTTTCT
Organism: Candidatus Acidiferrum sp.; assembly: GCA_036497825.1. Taxonomy (GTDB): domain Bacteria; phylum Acidobacteriota; class Terriglobia; order Acidiferrales; family UBA7541; genus Acidiferrum. Next base: position 2,791 of record DASXIT010000182.1, on the reverse strand, counting down.
CAGCTTCCTTCCTTGCCTTAATCCGGTCGGCATAGTTGCGCTCCTTCGTCTCTATCTGGCGAACCGCGTACGCTGCAACCACGGGCGGCCACGTTCAAACGGCTTTATCGAACGCGCGCGGAACTTCCTGCACCGCTACACTTCTTCGCGAGAACCCGCATCCGATAAAGCGTCTGACCTAATCAGGTCTGGCGTTGAATTCGAAATGCTAATTAAGCCGTTTCATTGACTTGCCTCTGCTGCGGAGATTAATATGACCTCCACATGACGGATCCATCGTCCATGCTTGGTCGCACAATTTCCCACTATTCCGTTATCGATAAACTCGGCGGTGGCGGCATGGGTGTCGTTTATAAAGCAAAAGACACGCGCCTAGGCAGGAGTGTCGCCTTGAAATTTCTTCCCGACGACATTTCCCACGATCCGCAGGCAATTGAGCGGTTCCGCCGCGAAGCGCGGGCCGCCTCCGCCCTCAATCATCCTAACATCTGCACGATTTACGACATCGGCGAGTTCGAAGGTCGACCGTTTATCGCCATGGAACTACTCGAGGGCAAAACCCTAAAACACCGGATTGTTGGAAAGCCTTTTGAGATCTCAGAACTTCTGGAGATCGGCATCCAGATCACGAACGGCCTCGATGCAGCGCATTCCAAGGGCATCGTCCACCGCGACATCAAGCCTGCGAACATCTTCCTTGTTGAACGCGGGCAAGCAAAGATCCTCGATTTTGGTCTGGCAAAACTCACGCCGGTCCTCGGGCCCGCCGCCGAAACCATTGCCGCCTCGTCTGTTCGTACGCATGCGCATGGGCTCCAAGATGACCAGTTGACAAGTCCCGGAAGCTCGATTGGTACAATCGCATACATGTCTCCCGAGCAAGCCCGTGGGGATGAACTGGACCAGCGGTCCGATCTGTTTTCCCTCGGTGTTGTACTCTACGAAATGGCCACCGGTGCTGTTCCGTTCTCCGGCTCGACCGCCGCGCTTGTCTTCGACGGCATCCTGCATTCTTCGCCACCGCCTGCAAAGGAAGCCAACCCGCGTCTTCCCCTAGCGTTCGACGCCATTCTCGGTAAAGCGCTAGAGAAGGATGCCGACCTGCGCTGCCAAACGGCCGCGGAGTTCCGCGCCGACTTGAAGCGACTAAAGCGCGACCTCGACTCTAGCCCCCGGCTCGCCGCAGGCAATAGCGTTACCGGTTCCGGTTCCCACTCGGTTGCTCTCCAGCAGAAATCCGTCGCTGTCCTTTACTTCGAAAACCAGAGTGGCGCGAAAGAGGATGAATATTTCCGCGACGGAATTACTGAAGATATTGTCACCGAGATTTCGAAAATCGCTCAACTCCAAATCTTCCCCCGCTCGGAAATGCTCGCCTTCCGCGACAAGCCGGTGACCGCTCAGCAGGTCAGCCAGAAGCTTGGTGCTGCCTACGTCCTCGAAGGATCCATCCGCCGCGCCGGCAACCGCGTCCGCATCACCGCCCAGCTCGTCGAGGCTTCGACTCGGCATTCTGTCTGGGCCGAGCGCTACGACCGACAACTCGAAGACGTCTTCGCCATCCAGGAGGAAATCGCGCGGAGTATCGCCCAGGCTCTGCGCATCACGCTCACACCTCAGGAGGAAAAAACCATCGCGCGAAAGCCGACGGAAAATCCCCAGGCCTACGATTTTTACCTTCGTGGAAGGAGCTACACGCGCCGCGAAAACATGGACTATGCCCTGCAGATGTTCGAACAGGCCATCCAGCTAGATCCCAACTTTGCCCTAGCACATGCAGGCATCGCGCACCTCTGCGGGCTCATCTACGAAATCCGTGAACAGAACCTGAAATGGATTGAACGGGGACTAGCCGCTTGCGACAAAGCCACGGCCCTTGCGCCCGACCAGCCGGAAGTACTGGTTGCGCGTGCGCGCATCGCTTATGCGCAGAAAAAATATAACGAGGCCGCGCTGTTAGCGCAGCACGCCATCGAGCGGAAGCACGACTGTGAAGGATCATGGAACATTCTTGGTCGCGCCTATTTTGCTTCCGGCCGCTATCAAGAGGCCGCGGCTCTCACTGAACGAGCCCTCGAAGCCAATGGAGACGACTATAACACCTATGTTCCATATAGCCGGGCCGTGGAACGACTGGGATTGAAGAAAGAAGCCGAGCACCTCCGGGAGCGCATGATCAAGGTCCTCCGCCAACAACTGGAATTGGTGCCGGAAGATGTTCGGGCCCGAATCCTGCTGGCTACGAATCTCGCCTTTTCCAAAGAAGACGTACAGGAGAGCATGCGTCACCTTCAAACCGCTGTAGCACTTCGTCCAGGCGATCCCAATACCCTTTACAACGCCGCCTGCACCTACGGGGTCCTTGCAGAAAAAAAGGCCGCGCTGGAAACCCTTAAGAAGGCTTTTGCGGCCGGTTACGGCAACTTGGCTTGGGCGGCCCAGGACACCGATCTCGATTGCCTGCACGACGAGCCTGAATTTCGAAAACTCGTGGGTCTCAACGAGAAGTCTGTGCCCTCTAAATAGCTCTCCTGATGAGTCCCGATTTGCCGCTCGGTTAAACATTCGGAAGAAGATCTGGGAAAAACGCTGAACTTTTGGCTGGAAGACAACCGGACAGGCCGTGTCCTCAAATCGAGGTGCATTCTCCCTGAAGAATAGGGCTTGTGGGCGGTTCTTTACACGGCCATCAGGTAGCCGGCAGCTCTCCACGCTTCGACACCGCCCTTAAGCACCTTGACGTTTGTAAAGCCCTGCTCCTGGTATTTAGCTGCCTGACCGGCAGCGCTCG
>DASXIT010000181.1:0-42319 GCA_036497825.1 Candidatus Acidiferrum sp. | reverse complement strand
GTCATTGGGGCCATTGCCCATCGACAGTGTCGGTTGATCTGGTTGATCCTGCACCAAGGAGTCCGTTACGAGGAACACGGTCCAGCGGTTACAAAACAATCTCGGCAAGCACGCACCGCCAGAATGATCCGCCAACTCCGCTACCAAGTCGAGCTACCAAATTCGCAACCCGCCAACTCGGCCGGAAGGTGATTTTCGACCCTGCTCGGCACACAAGGAAAAGAGGCCCACAGGGTGCGGGCCTCTTTCCGGTTTGGTGATCTAAGGTTGTTCAGTGTTATTCCGGCAGGGCCAATTTTCCGTTAATTGTGAAGGAAGCTTCGGCAGTGGGTGCAGAGGTGCCGGGCTGACCGCCGCCAACCGAGAGGCTGTAGGAGCCGGGAGAAACGATACGGTTGCCGGCTTCATCGACGATGCTGAGATCGCGCTGGTTCAGGTTCAGGCGTATGTGCGCAGTATCGCCCGCAGCAACATGAACGCGAGTAAATCCACGAAGAGCACGTAGGGGAGCGCCGGACACCTTCGGGAAAGTCAGATAGACTTCCACGACTTCATCTCCATCGCGCTGACTGTTATTTTTCACATCGGCATCAATGCGCAACGGGTCACCCGCTTGTAACTGCGAGGTGGACAATTTCAGGTTACTGTATCCGAACTTCGAATAGCTCAATCCATGGCCGAAGGGATAGAGCGGCTTGCCGGTAAAATAGCGATAAGTCCTGTTGGTCATGCTGTAATCGTCGAACGATGGAAGTTCCGACACGCCGGTGTAAAAGGTTAGCGGCAAACGGCCGGAGGGATTGTTTACACCCGCGAGTGTATCGGCGATCGCCGTGCCGCCCTCTTCACCCAGATACCAGGCTTCGATGATGGCGTTGGCGTTTTTGTCTGCCCAGTTTACAGAGAGGGCGCTCCCGTTCATCAGAACAACGATCAGGGGCTTGTCTGTGGCTTTGACAGCTTCAAGCAATTGCTCCTCTTCCTTTGGGAGATCGAGGCTGGTGCGATCGCCGCCCTGGAAACCTTCCACCTGAACGTTCATCTCTTCGCCTTCGAGATCGGAGGTTATGCCGACAACGGCGATCACGAGATCCGCATTTTTCGCCGCAGCAACAGCAACGTTGATGGGGTTTTCAACGAGTTCGTTGTTCCACACAATTTGCGCAATGGCATCCCCGGTAGCCTGGAAATATTCAACCTTGATTGCGTACTTGTGCCCTTTTTCCAGTTTCACAGGAGCAAGTTTCGAACTGATGCCGTGGGTGGTCCAGTCTTCTACGACCAATTTTCCATCGAGCCACAAGCGGAAGCCGTCATCGGCGCGCATACCCAGTTGATAGGTTCCGGATTCGGTGGGAGTGAAGAGACCGGTCCAACGAGCCGAAAAGTTTTCAATCGAAAAGGCTCCGTTGGAAAATCCGGGGATCGGTTGAACAATAAAGTTGAAGTTGATGGTCTTGTCGGTGCGAGTGACGGCGGGAGCGCCGGACAGTTCCCTGTTCTTGAAGTACTCCGCTTTCAGACCGGGCTGGCCATCAGGAGTGGTGAACAGCGACGCTGGCACGGGCTTCGGATCGCGAAGAAAGTGTGTTCCGGGAACGAAGTTAACATTGGAGGTGGCAAACTGCTTCTTGATACCCTCGAGAGCAGAAGTGGCTCGCGATGGCGTGCCATTATAGTTCCCTTCCAGGACGCGCTTATTGTCGGCCAGCGGGCCAACTACGGCGATGTTCTTCGGCGCGTTTAGCAACGGCAAGATGCCGTCATTCTTCAGAAGCACCAGCGCTTCCCGCGAAGTTTTCAGAGAGAGTTGGCGATGCGCTTCAGTATCGTTTTCCGACATGGGGATTTGGGCGTAAGGCACCATTTCCGGAGGATCAAACATGCCCAGCAGGAAGCGCGCGCGGAACAAGCGGCGCAGCGCGATGTCGATTTCTTTCTCGGAGAGCGAGCCCTGCTTCACAGCATCGATATATTTCACGTAGTCGAAATTGTCAGGGACCTTGTGGGTGAAGTCGACGCACTCGTTATCCATGCCGCGCTTCAGAGAAATTGCCGCGGCGTCTTCCTTCGTTTTTGCGAAGTGATGGCCAGACCAGATGTCCATGACTGCGCCGCAGTCAGAAACTACGAAACCGTTGAAGCGCCACGAACCGCGAAGGGTATCTTCCAACAAGAAAGTGTTGGCGCACGCGGGTTCGCCATTGATGCTGTTGTAAGCGCACATGGTGGAGGCGGCACGGCCGTCAACGATGGTGGCGCGGAAAGCAGGGAGGTATGTGTCTTCCTCATCGTGCTTGGAAACCTGTACGTCGGCCTTGTGCCGCGTAGATTCCGGGCCGCTGTGAACGGCAAAATGTTTGGGGGTTGAGACGACGCGCAGATATTTTGGATTATCGCCTTGTAGCCCGGTTACGAACGCGACGCCCATGCGACCTGTCAGGAACGGATCTTCGCCATAAGTCTCCTGGCCACGTCCCCAACGAGGATCTCGGAAAATGTTGATGTTGGGCGACCAGAAAGTCAGGCCCTCAAAAATGTTACGGCGGCCCTGGCGGACGGCTTCGTGATGTTTGGCGCGGGCTTCTGTGCCGATCACGATGGCTACGTCGTGAAGAAGTGGAGCGTCCCAAGTTGCACCAAGGGCGATGGCCTGCGGAAAAACAGTGGCAAAGCCGGCGTTAGCTACACCGTGAAGCCCTTCACTCCAATAGTCGTATTCGGGAACATTCAAGCGCGGAATCGCACGAGCCTGGTTGACCAATTGAGAAGCTTTTTCTTCCAATGTCATGCGAGAAACCAGATCATCCACGCGGACATCAATGGGAAGTTGTGGATCCATGTAAGGCGCATTGGTTGTGGATCCGGCGGCAGGTAACTGCGCACTTACTTGCGCTCCGATACATAGGGACAACACCAGCAAGAACACAGCAAATTTCGCACCCATCGTAGTTCTTACGAAGTTCATCTTTCTCTCCTCGACGGCAAGAAAAATCAGGACAGGGAAAATTGGCTAGATTTTCGTTTGGCGAGAACCAAGGACAAGCACCACCCCAACCCGACGTATTCGTCAGCGAGCATAATCGTTTTTGTGCGACATCTCAACAGTGTTGGAGAGAATCTGTGTCGGAAGAATTCCCTACTGGCGGGATGAAGTCTTCTGAATTGTAGACCTCCAAGTGAAAATGCATTAAATTAAGGGGCACCAAGGTTCAGCACTGCCGTAGGAAGTAACAACATGGCTCCCTCCCTGCCGATCCAGACTGCCGCCCGGTCCCGGACTCTCCGGGTTACCTGGTGGCTTACGTCCATTCTCGCAATCCTGCCTATTTTTTCGCTTTGGGTAACTCCGTGGCTACGATCCAAGAGCTTTGAGGTTCCTGTCTTAACTGAGCCCGGAACAGCCGAATGGATCATTGTGTTTGTGTTGGGCAGCATAGGTTGCGTAGTCCTGTTAGTGGGGCAGATTCTGGCATTTCAAAACCGGAAGGTTTCGCTGGGGCCGCGCGCTTGGGCAGCAGCGGCAGTGGCTGCCACCGTACTTTTGTGGGCCTATTGGTTTTATGCGACAACTACGAGGTCTGTCTCCGCTGCACCTATGACTCATTCCGTGCGACTGACGTGGAAACCCAGCACGTCGCCGGGTGTTCGATACAACATCTATCGCAGCACCAACCCGAATAAATTTACCCCGCCAAGTTTGAATCCCACGCCCATTCCTGAAACCAGTTATGTAGACAATACGGTAGAAGGGAACAAGATCTACTATTATTCCGCGAGGGCCGTGGATGCGAAGGGCAACGAAAGCCCGGACTCTAATATCGCGAAAGCGGTCATCCCTAATTTTTGATGAATTCATCTACTGCTGGCTGTGCTGTTGCGGCAGTTCGGTCGTTCGCGGAGGTTCATGCGGACCTTCGCTGGTTTCCGTCAAGCGCTCGTGACCTTCTTCGTCCAGTGCCGGCCTGACGCGCACGTCGACAGAAAGATGTTGGCCAGCGCGACCTTTATAAACACCGCGAACCGGAGGAACGTCGCCATAATCCCGACCGTAGGCCACACGGATATGGCGGAGGCCCACGGGTTTGCCGAGAGTCGGATCAAAGGCCATCCAGCCCATTCCCGGCACCAGCACCTCAGCCCAGGCATGCGAGGCTTGTCCGCCAATTACTTCTTCCTGCTTTGTATCGGCGCTGGCGGTGTCGCCAGGCACCATGTATCCGGAAACGTAGCGAGCGGGTAGCCCGCGCATGCGAACTACGCCCAAGAGCAAGTGGGCAAAATCCTGGCAGACACCTGCTTTGAGAGAGAGCGAATCTTCCACGGAAGAATGCACGTGGGTGGCGCCCTTTACATACTTGAAGTTCTCGTGGATGTACGTGGAAGCGGCTTGCGCAAAACCCAATACGGTGCCATCGCTGTTCCCTTCCGCGGCATTCAGGATTTCTTTCAGCTCGTGCAAATAAGGTACGTAGCCGCTCGGCGCGACAAAATCATAATGTTCTTCAAACAGTGCGCTGCGTTGGGTGTCAAGACCGGCAAGAGTTGTGCCGTCGGGTTGAGGCTCGGGCGCGTCATGGGCCAATACGACCGACTCCGCTTCGATTTTCAGGCGGCGGTGATCCGGCAAGATATTGAACTGGTGGATCCAATTTCCGTAGGCATCGCGAAAAGAAGCACCACGCGAAGGCGGGCTGGTTACCAGGCGAAATGACAAGCAACTTTGGCGGTCATCATCGATGGGGCGAAGGCGCACTTCGTTGTAGCTCTCGCTGACCGCACCGTCGTACAAGAATTCCGTGGCGTGAACCAAGCGATAACGATTCATGCGCTCACCGCGTAGTAGAAATAGCTTCGGGCGATAGACTGGCCAATCGAATTCAGCATGCGAATGAGTTCGGTTAAGTAGGCATGCAAACCCTGGCGGAAAATTTCGTCGATTTTGTCGTAGCGCAAGCGCTCGAGCACTTTGCCAGTGAGGCGTTCCGCTTCGTTCGCGTAAGAACCCGAGGAGGTTTTGCTGATTGCGCGCAAACTCGATTGCATTTCGGTCATGGAGAAGCGAATTGAACGAGGATGTTGCGGATGGAGGATCAGCATTTCCGCGACGCGTTCCGGCTCGATCGGCGAATGGTATTGGCGGTGATACGCCTCATACGCCCCGACGGATTTCAATACAGCCATCCATTGATGATTGTCTGGGGAAGCTCCGACACTTATGGGAGCGTCGAGCAGGGTGTGATATTGCACATCCACAAGGCGAGCAGTCATTTCGGCGCGCTCCAGCGCCCAGCCTACTTTCAGGAAGTCCCAGCCCTCGTCGTGGGGCAAAGTGGCATCGGTGACACCGTGGAAGCGGTGGCTGCCAAAAATAACTTTTTCGCAGAAGCGGTGCGGCCCAGCGGCAATTTCATCGCGAGGATGGAAACGCTCGAGCGTAAAGTAGAGGCCGTTTAGGTCTTCCCACATTTCACGGGAAATACGGTCGCGAATGGTGCGGGCATTCTCTCGCGCTTTTTTCACGCACTGCATGATGGAGCTGGGATTTCCCTCATTGAACGCCAGAAACTCAAATACATTGGTGGAGGTTGCTTCGTCATAGAGATGGCGAAAAATAGCTTCTTCCCCAGCCATGGAAACCAGGGGATCCCAACGCAAGCGATAGGGCTGCTGGGCCTGTTCGAGCAAGGTGTGATAGGTAACATCGAGAATGCGCGCGGTATCTTCCGCGCGCTCGATGTAGCGAGCCAGCCAGAAAAGCGATTCGGCAATTCGCGAGAGCATCTCAGCATTCTCCTCGCAAAACCCAAGTATCCTTACTGCCGCCGCCCTGTGAAGAGTTCACAACCAGGGAGCCTTCTTTCAAGGCAACGCGAGTGAGGCCGCCGGGCACAATTGTTACTTTTTCTCCGTCGTACAAGCAGTAGGGGCGCAAATCGACGTGGCGACCGGCAATGCGTTCCGTGGCAATGTCGTAAGAGGGGACGCGCGACAACGGCACTACTGGTTGCGCAATATAGTTCCGCGGATCGGCTTTAATTTTTTCGCGGAATTTCTCCACCATTTCACCATCGGAACTGGGCCCAATCAACATTCCGTAGCCACCCGATTCGCCCACCGCTTTCACGACCAATTCCGGCAAGTGAGCCATGACATGAGAAAGATGATCGTGGCGTTCGCACAAGAAAGTGTCGACGCTATTGAGAATCGGATCTTCGCCCAGGTAGTACTTGATGAAAGTAGGTACGTAGGCGTAAATCGCCTTGTCGTCCGCGACTCCATTGCCTGCTGCGTTTGCCAAGGCCACGTTGCCAGCACGATAGGCTCCCATTAATCCTGGGACACCGAGCATGGAATCCGTACGGAAACAAAGTGAGTCAAGGAAATCGTCGTCAAGCCGGCGGTAAATGACGTCGACACGCTTCAAACCATAAATAGTTTTCATGTAGACAACGCCACCATCAACCAGCAAGTCGCGACCTTCGACGAGTTCGATACCCATCTGCTGGGCGAGAAAACTGTGTTCGAAGTAAGCACTGTTGTGAATGCCGGGAGTCAGCAGGACGATCTGCGCTTCGGCATCGCCACGCGGCGAAAGAGTACGCAGAATGCGGGAGAGTTCAGCGGGATAGTGGTTCACGGGCAGGACTTCATGCTCCTGGAACGCTTCCGGAAACGCGCGAGTCATCACCAAACGGTTTTCCAACACGTAGGAAATTCCGCTGGGAGTGCGCACATTATCTTCGAGGACCAGGAACTCGCCAGTCTTGGAATCGCGCACCAAATCGATTCCGCAAATGTGTGTGTAAATTCCGTGAGGCACTTCCAAACCAATCATTTCGCGACGGAAGTGGCGGCAGGAGTAGACCAACGGGACAGGAATTTTACGGTCTTTCAGAATCTTCTGTTTGCCGTAGACGTCTTGCAAAAACAAGTTGAGCGCGATAACGCGCTGGCTCAGCCCGCGTTCGATCTTGGTCCATTCGGAGTTTGGGAGAATGCGCGGTATTAGGTCAAATGGAAATAAACGCTCTGTTCCGCGGCCATCGTTATAAACGGTGAATGTAATTCCCTGCAGAAGAAACGAAAGATCGGCCAACTTGCGACGATCTTGAAAATGCTTGGGAGCCATGCCACCCAGTTTTTCAAACAAATGAACATAGTGTGAACGAGCGGTGCCCGATGACGAAAACATCTCGTCATAGAAGGAGCCAAGGGCATAGCCAGAGAATAGCCCGCGATCCAGCATAGGTGTGGGTACCGCCGTCATCGGGAAACCATATCAAGCGGTGTGAGGACTGACCCACGCATTAATTCAATACAAAGCATCGATATTTTCAGGGCTGGAAGGCGGTCCTATTACCGGATTGAAGAGCGCGAGCAGTTGCGCTTTAGTTTCGCCGTGGAGTCGTTCCAAATCCGCACTGTCTCTCAATTCTGAAACTCGACTCGATGGTTGTAGTTGTTGGCCGGGCTGAATCTCCAATGATTCGGACCCATTCGTTGCGAGGGCTTGGCATTCGACATGCCTATTCATTCGTAGGCTTAGTGTCGGACGTGCGTCAAATGGAACCTTTAAACGAGAATCTCTATCGATCCATCCTTGAAATTGTTCCCAACGGAATATGCGCGGTGGATCGCGAATGCAAGATTATTTTCTGGAATGAGACCACGGAGAAAGTCACGGGACATCTTCGGCAGGACGTTTTGGGTCCAGTGACGGCGACGTACACGAATTGGGAACTTTCCGCGGATCGCGAAAAGGCGGCGCGGCGTTTTATGGAACAAGCAGGGTTGCATCCTGGCCAGGTGACCCAGATTCGTGGATTTGCGGATCGGCGTTTGCGCAAATCGGAGGATCCGCTCGATCCTTCGAATCGCGGCATCTCGCTAATTGTGCAGTACGAGTCAAAAACTGACTCGGGTGCGGAGCCTGCGGAAGAAGGAACGTCTAGGGGGAATGGCGAAGGCGGCGGCGCGGGAGAGCCGAAACATGGTCCAGGGTCTGCTTCCGAGGCAAAAATCAGAGCCCAAAAAAGAGTGACAGCCCATTGAGGCAGTTTCCACTAAGATCCCTATTTAGAATAGGTTGGCCCGCCCGAAAGATATAGCTCCCGGTCTTCCTGTGGACATCTTATTTTTATGGTGATCAACATATTTACGGGAAACATTTTTGCGTCTTTGGGGTTTAACACTGGGGGATTGCGGTAGTGTCTGGCGTAATTTGAAGGGGTTTAATCCAAGCAGCTTTTCCACCTGCGCGACTGTGAGTGCGCGAGAATATTTTATTCATTCCAAGGAGAAGTCGGTCAATGAAGATCCATACGATAATGTTTCTTGGTTTCATAACGTTATTGTTTACGTCGGCCGGGGCGAGCGCCCAGGGACGTTTTGAAGTGACGCCATTTGTTGGGTATGAAACGAGTGGGTCTTATCCAGTCAGCGTTTTTTCAAATAGCGGAGCATCCGGACCTGTAAACAGCTTTCAAGTTAACGGTGCGACATCGTATGGCACATTTCTGGGCTTCAACTTGACGGAAAATGCGCAACTTGAATTCATGTGGGATCGCAACAACACCTCATTCAACGCGCGCGATGTTCTTACCGGTCAATATTTCAAGGCATTCAATTCAGACATCGATCAATTTCAATTTGGCGGCTTGTACATGTTGCGGAACAGCGAGCATAGATTGCGGCCGTATGTCGCGGCAAGCCTGGGATTCACCCATGACAACAATTTCAGTGGAACTCCAAACCGAACGGAATTCGCGTATAGCCTTGGTGGCGGCGTGAAGTATTACATCAATCGCCATGTCGGGTTGCGAGGAGATATCCGGTACATGCCGACGTATGGAAGTTCGTCCTACGGAACGTATTGCGATCCTTTTTATGGCTGCTATTCGGCGAAGTCGTCGAATTACCTCAATCGCGGCAATTTTGTGGGTGGCATAATTTTCAAATTCTAGCAGTTAGCAATAACTCTCTTTGTTGAAACTTGGTTCCGAACCTGGATCGAATTTTGGTCCGGGTTCAGAATTTTTGTTTTGGCAGACGATTCTTTACTAGTGGCTGTCTTGCCCCGTCGGCATGACAAAAAGCCTTTCATCGATGGGAATATTTTGTTTGACGTCATCCACCTGAATCGTGAACCGTCCATTCGGACGAGCCAAGGTCCAGCGATAGGGAATTTTGACCCCATCGTTCAAGCGAAAATCAGTGTAGTCAATTTCGGTTGGATTTCTGCCCAGCGGCGTTTCCGCATATCGAATCAATCGCATGAGCAACCCGCTGCCTTGATCGAAATACAAATCCAGGCTTGGCAAGTCTTTCCCCTTCGCAGAAACCAAATAAGTGGGCTTCCCATCGATTACTGCGCCGGGATGCACGTGAAATTCCGGATAAAGCTCAGGGAAACGAGCGGCGAAGTAAAGCTGTGCGTCGATGCCGGCTGCTTGCTGCTCTGCTTCGGTCATTTTGTGAAATCCACGGGGCATGGCCAGCCAACCCGTTTGGCCGTTAAATGCGGTCACGCTTGCACCGGAGGAGGGATGAGAGATCGATATGCGCTTGTCTGGACCCTCGGAATAAATATCGATCGGATATTTCTCGCCGAAAGCTTCGATATTCCCTTTCTGCACGCGAGTCTTGATTTTGTGCAAGGCATCGGCGCCGCCGACAGCGGATAGATACTTCTGGAGAATTGCTTGAGCAGTTGGCAGAGATGGCTGGGCTTCCTCATCCTCGTGCATGTGCGGAGTGGGAAGAGCAAGAGGATTCTCCGTCGAAAGGATTGGCGTTCCGACGGGATGGGCAGCTCCACGGTGGCACGTGTAGCAGGTCACCTCTCGCTCACCTTCGAAGTTTGTTTTGTTGATGGCCATCATCATGGTGATCATTTTTCGCGCGGCCATCTTTGTTTTCTTGTCATCCTTATCCATGGCGTGCTCGACGTGGCAAAATTCGCACTCCACACCAAGAGATGCTGCAATGAATTGCATGGAAGGAATCAACTGGTCAGCCGGAATATCTTTCAGGACCTGGATATTCTTGAATTTTTTCTCCGCGGTAGGCGCTGCGTCAGCAGTGGGTTTTGCTTGCGCGGCCAGCCGTTCCACAGTTACCAAAAAGACCACCGCCAACAGAATCGCCATGACACAAAGAATCGACTGCGGGTTCGTCTTCATAATTCTCCCGTAGATTGAAATCAATTAGACGAGCGCGAGGCCCGAAATAATATTAACCGTGAAGTTCGCCGCGTTTGGCAAGAGCAGTAATGCGATCGCCAGCCCTGAACGCAAGAGCTTGAATGGTCATCGTTGGTTGGCCTCGTCCGGAAGTAACCAGGCTGCTGCCGTCGCACAGAAACAGATTCGGAACATCATGGGTGCGATGGTCCGGATTAATTACTGATGTTTTTGGATCATTGCCCATGCGGCAGGTGCCCAACAAGTGAAACGCGAACTTATTGGACTCGATTGGCATATGCCATTTGGTCTGGGCTCCCGCGGCATCAAGAATCTCCATGGCACGATCTTTCATCCATTCCATGAATTTCAGATCGTTAGGCGAATCGCTGTAGGTCATGCGAAGGGCCGGCAATCCCCAGGCATCCTTCACGTCGGGGTCGAGCGAAAAACTGTTCGCTTCGATGGGTAGTGAAGTGCCATGCCCGAAGATTTCCATGGTGCGTACGAAATTGTGCTGCAAGATCTTCTTGAATTGTGAACCGTACCGCGGAGTTCCAGGAGGCATCCCGAACGACGTAAAAGCAACCGGAGTAATATCGAACCGGGCATCGAAACCGGCACCTCCGTAAAAACCAAGCTTCTCTTTGTCCAATTCGTAGAAGTCGTGAACAATGCGGCTGACCGCGTAGCCTTTGTAATCGTTCAATGGTTCTTCAAACACGCCCATGGCAACGACACCACTGTTCGGCATCAGATACTTTCCAACCAAGCCGCTGGAATTTGCCAACCCATTGGGAAATTGCGGGGAGGTAGAGAGCAACAGCAAGCGTGGTGTTTCTGCCCCATTCGCGCTGACGATAACGGCTTTTGCTCTTTGCAGATGCGTGTTTCGTTTCGCGTCAAAATAGACCGCACCGGTTGCGCGGCCATTCTTGTCGATCTCAATTTTGTGAACATAGGAATTCGGGCGAATCTCGCATTTACCGGATTTCTCTGCCGTGCGGATTACCGAAGCAAGCGAGGAAGACTTCGCCCCCACTTCACAGCCGAATCCCAGACAGAATCCACACGCCACGCAGGCGCTGCGCCCGGGCCGTGGCTGCGACAGAATGGCCATCGGCGCGGGAAACGGATGGTAGCCAAGTTTCCGAGTGGCATTTTCAAAAAGTACCCCGGAACTTTTCACTGGCAGCGGGGGCATAGGGTAGGGCTTGGAGCGCGGCGGATCGAAGGGACTGGCACCAGCCCGCCCGGAAACGCCAACTTCCCACTCCACTTTTGTGTAGTACGGCTCCATATCGGCGTAACTGATAGGCCAATCGGTAAATCCAGTGCCGGGAATTTCGCCGATTTTGCTTCGCTCGTTGAAATCGATTTCGTGAAAGCGCCAGAAATTTGCGGTGAAATGAACGCTGCTGCCACCCACGCATCGGCCATAGACCAGTGCGGGCTGCTTTACGGCTTTATCTTGTGGCGTTGGACGAAACGTTGTGGGCTGAATCTTGGGATTGTTGGTAAGGTAATGCTCGTTCAAAATCTTGATCTCATTGTGGCTAAAATCATTTTCCGTGAGATAAGGACCTTGTTCGAGCACCACTACGCTAAACCCATTGGTCGAAAGCTCTTTCGCCAGTACACCGCCCGCGGCACCAGAACCAATGATGACGAAGTCCACTTCGTCGGAAGTTTTATAACTCACCTTTGAATCAGTCATTTCTTTCCCGTTTCCGCAGTGTTGACCGGCTGCCAGCCAGGGTAATTTTTGTCGTAGTAGCCAAAGGGCGGAGAAAAAGTGTGCGCCGGATCTCTGCCGATCACTTTCCACCCGACATAATTTCGATTTCCGCCAGCTTCAGGATCGGCAAGAAATCCCATCATGGTGTGGCCCAAAATCACTTGAAAGAAATCCGGGGATCTTCCAATCACACTCCTGCGGGCCCGTTGTGGGGGCTTTTGGTCTTTCGATATTTCAGCGAGTACCCTATCTTGTTGCTCAACCGTGGCCGCCGAGAACAATTTCACGTCAGGAAATAGCTTGCTGGTATCTCGATTTATTTCGAGCAAGCCTTCCTTGTAGATTGGCAAATCTTCGCTGGCAAAGGTTTTGAGAGAGCGATCGATAAAATAAACAACGCCTGCTTCTGTCGCTCCGGGCTGTTCGTCCGTGGGGATGATACGCGCTGCGATGGCCGTAACTTCGATTGCTTCCGCAGGTGTAAAGACCTCGAAGTGGGTGGGATTTCCGGCTTGCACCGCTTCGTGAGCGTGTTGCGCCGCCGCCGCAATGTACGGCCATTGTGCATTCAGCCATGCGGCGCCCGCCACCCCTCCAAGCTGTTGTAAGAAGTGCCGACGTGCCGGCTCGATTGGTTTCATGATTCCCCCCAGTGTTCCGAGCAATTTACGGATTGCGGAGGCTGGCGTCAAGGGAATGCTGATTCATTCTGTGGATTCATTGAATTTGACGCGCCGAAGCGATGAATCGCTCCTGCTAGCTGGTAAAATTATACACCTATGAAACAACCGGATTATCTGCTGGAACTCACTCCCGAAGAAGCGCGAAACTTTGGCTATTCGATCGTGGATCGCTTGTTAGCATATCAGGCTCGCTTAGCCAACTTGCCTGTGGTTCGCAATAAAACTCAAAAGCAACTGCTGTCCTCTTTATGGGAGGCCTTACCGACGCATCCGCAAGATCCAATTGCGGTCCTCGATCGTGTTGAAAACGAGATTTTCTCCAGCACGAATCATGAGACGCATCCGCGATTTTTTGCGTTTATTCCTGGACCCAGCAATTTCGTAGGAGCTTTGGCGGAGTTTCTCCGGACTGGCTATAACATTTTCTCTGGCAGTTGGCTGGAAGGCTCTGCGCCAGCCATCGCGGAGTTGGTGACGCTGGATTGGATTCGGCGGCTTGCGGGCTATCCGGAAAGTGCGGGTGGCACGTTCTTAAGCGGTGGATCACTGGCCAATCTTTCGGCACTGGTTACCGCGCGCGATGCACTGCTACAACCCCAAGAATATCTTAACGCGGTCGTTTACGGATCGGACCAGGCTCATTCGTCGATCACCCGCGCCATGCGGATTCTTGGTTTTCAAAAAGAACAATTACGCCGCATAACCAGCGACGGGGAATTTCGGTTGCCGCCGGATGCGTTGAGAGCAGCCATTCAGAAAGATCGCGCTGCCGGGAAAGTTCCCTTCTGCGTAATCGCCAACGCGGGAACCACGAATACGGGCGCCATTGATCCGCTCTCGGCTTTGGCTGATATCTGTGCACAAGAAAAACTTTGGCTTCACGCCGATGGCGCGTATGGGGCAGCGGCGCTGTTCAGCGCGAGAGGCCTGAAACTTCTTGCAGGGCTGGAACGCGCCGATTCCTTTACGCTGGATCCACATAAATGGCTGTTCCAGCCATTCGATTGTGCAGTTCTGCTGGTGCGCGAGCGACAAGCGCTTCGACACGCCTTTCACGTGCGTGAAGATGAAGCGGAATATCTGCAGGATGCGCGCGGCAAAGAAGAAGAGATCAACCTCTGGGATTACTCGCCGGAACTTACTCGGCCATTCCGTGCGCTGAAACTCTGGATGTCGTTACAAGTGTTTGGCGCAGACGCTTTCGAAGCGGCAATCGACCGCACGTTTGAACTTGCAGAGTATGCCGAGAAACAATTACGCGCCGATTCGTTGTGGGAAATTACCACGCCAGCTCAAATGGCGGTCGTTACGTTTCGCGCAGTTCCACCGAAATTGACGAGGGATGGGATTCGCGATGAATCTGCGAAGATTCAGTTGGATGGGTTGAACCGCGAAATTGCAGCGCGGATGCAGACCGAGGGCCTGGCGCTGGTGCTCTCGACGGAGTTGCGCGGCCAAACTGTTTTGCGGCTGTGCACCATTAATCCACGGACTACCGAAGACGATATAGCCCGGACTGTTTCAGCCCTGGCAAAACATGCCCGAAACGCCAGCGCTTCATTTGGATAACCTCTGCCTTTGCAGTATCATGGCGAATTGTAAAAACAATGGGAACATTCACAGGCGCAATAGGTACCGGCGGAAAATGGCTGCTCGATCGCATCGTTGGTGTGCTCGCCGCAACCGGCATTAATCCCAATCTACTCACGTTTTTTGGACTGCTTGTGAATTTCGGCGCCGCCGCAAGCTTTGCCGTTGGCAATTTCCGCACCGGAGCGCTCATCATTTTCTTTGCGGGATTTTTGGACATGCTCGACGGACAAGTGGCGCGCCGGCAGAATCGCGTGACCGCGTTTGGAGCTTTCTACGACTCCACGCTGGACCGTTACGCGGACATGGCTCTGTACATGGGGTTGCTGGTTTATTATTCCGTTAGCGGCCGCACGCCGTACGTGGTTTTAGCAGCCGTGGCCACGGCCGGCTCCGTGATGGTCAGCTACGCGCGGGCACGAGCCGAATCGCTCATTCCCCTTTGCAAAGTTGGATTCATGGAGAGGCCGGAACGGCTGGTGTTGCTGATCATTGGCGGCTTGTTTAACCGCATGGGCGCTGTTCTGTGGGTCATCGCGGTAATTTCCACAATTACCGTGATCCATCGAATCTTTTATACCTGGCAAGAAACCAGGGCTGGCCGAATTCTTCCGGGCGTGAAACTCAGCTTATAGGTATTCTAGAGACTCGGCTCTTCCACCGAATTATTCTGATACGTGTTTCTTTTCGGCGATTCCTCCAATGGTGCCGCAATGGATCCCCTCACGCGCTCCCTCAGCGCGGGCACATCCTCCTTCTTCAAATCGCCAGTTTCAATGGTGTCATGCAGCCAAACCGTAATCGTCGTGGGATGCAAGATCCAATCCTCTGTTCGTAAGTGACGGATCGAGCCATCGAGCGTCACTGGGACGATCGGGACCCCCAACTGCTGCGCCAAACGAAATCCGCCCTCTTCAAAGGGTAATAACTTCCCGTCTCGCGTCCGTTTTCCTTCTGGAAAGATGATCAGACTTGTTCCGCTCTTGATAGTCTCTTGCGTTAACCGCCACAATTTCTTCAGGTCCTTTGGGCTGCGCCCAACCGGGACGGGTACATTGCCAAAGCGCTGCATCAGCCAACCGTAGATCGGAATCTTGAAGTGCGATTCCAACTCCCAACCGCGAACTAGCTGTGGAATTGCGCAGTACAAGATAAATGGGTCGAGGAGATTTACGTGATTCACCATAAAAAAACAGGTTCGGTGAGGATCGAACCCCGGAGACATGTTTACCCTTACTTTTGCGCCGGAAAAAAAGGCTATCCTCTGGCATAGCCCGCGCTGCAGCCAATCATGCTTTCGCGGATCGAGCACCAGGGCAAGCGCAATCAGTATAGGAACGGCAATCAGGAAATGGAGCCAACTGGCAAACCATAGCAGGGTGCTGCGAGCGACGTCCCAGGCTCTGCTCATACGTAAACATCCATGGCCCCGGGGATGATTTCCAGGGTTCGGCATTGCACGCTGATAATTTCTCCATCGACCATCACGTCGACGGGCTCTTTCAGCGCAAATTCCACCCGCTTCACTTTCCTTGTTTCGCAAAGTTTGTGGTCCGTATGCGTTCCGTCATATAGCCGAGGAAGCATGCTGATCAAACCTAGCCTACCGATCGGTCCCCAACGCACAAACTCAATACGGCCGTCGCTGGGGTCTGCACCGGGCGCAATCATCATTCTTCCGCCGGTAAATTTGCTGTTGTTGAAAGTAAGGAAAAGGCAGCGTCGTTCGTCCCACTGAGTATCGTCATCGCAGCACAGCTTAATCGCCCTTCGCTTTAGCTGAACCACACCCACGAACACGCCCAATAAATATCCGAGGTGGCCTAACGGTTTGAAGATCCGATTCGTCAGCGCTCCAACATCCGCGGTGAAGCCCACACTCAAGAGATTAAATGAGTAAATCGTTCCATCGGCATGTCTCAGACGCAACAGGTCTACACTGCGTTTGCGGCCGCTGATAATGGCCTCAACAGAATGTTGTGCAGCATCCTCTTGCGTAAAATCACGAAGGAAAGAATTGCCCGTGCCCATTGGCAAAAAGCCCAGTTCGATGCGCTGCGAGGATTCGCTGCCCCGGAAGGCTCCATTGATCACTTCGTGTGCGGTACCATCGCCACCGACTGCCAGAAATCGCCGGTAGCCTTGCTGGTACGCTTCGCTAGCAAGTTGCGTGACATGTCCTGCGCTGGTCGAAGCAATTGCGTCGACAGGCAGGCCCTTTTCTCTCAGGCGCGCCAGGACCTCTCCGGCAAGCTTCGCCGCTCGCCCGCCGCCCGCCGCAGGATTCACAATGGCCAAAAATGTTTCTTTCACGGTCACCCGGACTCGGCATTCTACCTTTTCTTTAGCTAAATCGGCAGAACAGCTTTGCCTCGCTCGAGATTGCCCAAACGTTGCGCCAGAACCTTCCGAATCACTTTTAACGATGCCGTGAGCGGAAAATCTTCTTGGTACAGCACAATCCCGTGGACCCTCTTGTAATTCGTCAGACGATTGTTCCGGGCGGTGATTTCGTTTTTCAGCTCTTCGGTGAAAGCCTGTCCAGGTTCAAGGTGAATCACCAGCACTAATTGCTCGGCCACCATGGTGCGCTGAGGCCAGATGTAATTTGCGGCGAACACGCAGAATTCTTTCACCCTCAGGTTTTCGAAGGCACTTTCCACGTCTTCCGCGTAAACGTTTTTACCTTCTTCGGTCACAATCATGTTTTTCTTGCGGCCGAACAATTGCAAATGGCCTTTGGGATCGAAGCGACCCATATCGCCGGTCATCAACCAACCGTCGACAATCGTCTCTGCGGTCATTTCCGGATCATTGAGATAGCCGGCCATGACGGTTTTTCCACGAACAGCAACTTCGCCAATTCCGTCAGCATCGGGCGAGGAGATGCGCACTTCGATTCCTGGCAGAGGTTTGCCCACCGTGTCGGCGCGGAACGGTTTCAAGTCATTCACAGTGACGCCCGTTCCGCCTTCGGTCAATCCGTAAGCATTCACAACAGGGATTCCCAAATCGTAGAAAAATTGCAACGTCTGCGGCTCGGAGAACGCTCCGCCGACAATGATGGCTTCCAATTTTCCGCCAAATCGTTCGTGGACTTGCTTAAGCAATCTGCGGCTCAAAGCCAATCGCGGCCGATCTTTGGTCAGCGTGACGTTGATTTTTCGCATGGCCTCAAATGCTCGCCGCTTGGACGCCGGCAGTTCGTCAAACCTCGCTTGCAACCCCTTTTGCAGGTTCTTCAGCACCAGAGGCACCAACGTGACATATGTAATCTGATATTTCGCAAAGGCTTCGCGCACAAATTCCGGTCGCAGCGTTCGAAGATGAACCACTGCAGCTCCGCATACAAAAGGGCCAAAAAAGCCAACCATAAAGTCAATGGAATGATTTGTGGGCAGAATGCTGAGGTAGCGCGCGCCAGGCCAAAAGGGATACCACGCCGTCAGCGCGGTGCATTGCTCCAGATAATTCTCGTGAGTCAGCATGCAGCCTTTGGGGCTACCGCCAGTTCCCGATGAGTAGACAATGCTGGCGAGGTCTTGCCTTTTTCGCTCGACGAACACCGGTTGGCCAGTTCCTTGTGTCTTCTCCCAGCGCTGTGCGCCTAGCAAATCGGCGTCAGCGGGAGCTTCCGTGACCAACACTTGTTTAACGTTGTGAACTTCGGCACGCGCCGGTGATGCACTCAGTTGCCGCCAAATGCCATACTCGGTGATCAACACGCTGGCCGAGGAATGCTTGAGCAATTGCCAGTGTTCCTCGGGCTTGAGTTTGAAATCGAGCGGCACCATCGTTCCGCCGCAATAAAACAAAGCGTAAGCGGAGATCAGCCACTTCGACTGATTGGTCATGATGATGGAGACGCGGTCTCCGGCGCTCACGCCAAGTTCCTGCAAACCCTTGGCGAGCGGCAACGCCCGTTCCTTAAATCCTTTATAGGTGAGGAGCAATTTTTCTTCGCCGCGGTCTGATTCGATCAAGCACATTTCGTTGGAAAACGTATCCAGCGCGGCGCGCAGAGATTCACCAATTGAAGAGTATTTTCTTAGATCCAGCATTAGAGGCGGGCTTGTATGCGCTCCGCAAGCGTTTTGAAATCGCTTACACCTTGGACTTCGTAATCCGGCAACTCAATCTGAAAATGATTTTCCAGGCGCGAGAGCATGTCCAGAGCCTGCAGGCTATCGATTCCCAATTTCTTATAAAAATCATCCTGGGCATGCAGGGACCCCTCCGCCACTTTGAAATGCTTGCTGGCTAGGGCCAGCACTTCCTGAGTGGTTTGTTCCAATGTCCGCATGATTTATCAATTTACCATCCCCGAGCCAGGAAGGAAAATCCTGGTGGTTGGGTTCCAATGCGTGCGTCAAGCCCAGCCTAGGTGGTTTGAGATTTGACGGAACGAAACGCGATTCCGCCAAGTAATAAAACGGCCGCGATAATAGCGGCCCATAATATGGAAGGGTGGTGCTCTGACCAGGGCCGATCGTCAGGTCTCCCAGTATAGGCGGCGTTTCGTATTTCAGGCTCCAGCCGCAACAGTGTCGCAGCCTGATCTTTCTGAAAGAATTTCCGATAGTCATAAACGGGTGCGTCCAGTTTAGCGTCGCCGTAATAGAGCTGGACAAGCAACCCCGCATCGCAATCGAAATAAATTCGTCGCTCATATTGCTGCAGCTTTGCGCTGGTAATTTTTAGCGGCGGATCATCGCCGTTGCGAACGATCACTTGGTATCTCCCTGCGCCAGCCAGATGAATTCCAATGGAGGTGTCTTCCGTGTCGATTCTTTGTCCGTTCCGCAGCATGTGAATACGGCTAATTTCGCCCACGGCGATGACCTGCCCGTTGTCTTCCGTAATTTCCACGCTACGGCTGAAGTTTTGCGGTCCCGGATCAATCGAAAAGACCACTCGTTCCACCGGAACATTTTCCGGGGAGGAAAATGTAAATATTGTTTCCCTGCCCTTTTGTTCTTGTGCCAACCGGCTGTCGACATCTCGCCAGATAACTTTTTCCGGGCGAGTTATGCCGGCGGTTGCGCTAACCAGATCGGAAGGTTTTATCGAACCATCCACGGTAACGCGCAGGAACTTGTACGCAGACAAAGGGATTTGCAACGTGCTGTTATGGCCCAGTTTTTCCTCAGACAAGTCATAGAGTGTGGTAGTTCCCAGCGTGACCCACTTGGTTCCGTGGGGATCGTCCTGACCTTCGATACGGGCGTGAGCGATGAAATCCTGCGCTGAAAGTGTAAGTTTCACACGGTCATATTCTGCCGCACCAGACATGTCCAAAAGAAACTGTGTCCTTCCGCCGATAGTGCCTGGCTGGAGAATCCGTAATGACTTCTGTTCGGCTTCCGGGCTTTCGAACTCAAATGTGATGGCGTATGGCAGTTCTTTCTGCATGGAGTATAGGCGCAGATCCGCCAAATCAGGGCGCGAGTAGCGCCAAATGGTTTCATCTACGACGACATAGTGCTGTCCGGCGGAATTGGCAGGCTGTAACGACCGCTCGTATTTGAAATAAGAAATAGAAGAGCTTGCGAATAAGAATAGAAGCAAGATTCCGCAAGCAGATTTCATTGTGAAACTCTCTCTGATTTATGCCGTACGCCGGAAGACAGTTTCAGCCAATCCCGTTGATAGACAAAGGATATCGCCAGCAAAACCGCGCCTAGAACGATAAAGCTGACAATCCGATAACTGCCACCAAGCTGGGAGACGTCGTAAAGAAAGACCTTAACGGTCGTCAGCGCGATCAGAATTAGGGCTTGCCAGCGCACAAATGACGAGCGTTTCCAAAATCCCGTGGCCATCAGGATGGCGCCATAAACCAGCCAAATTGCGGAATAGGTGAAGCTTCGCGCAACGGCGATCTCGTGATAGAAAGCGTAATTCCTGTAACCACGACCTACCATCTGTCGATTGAAATAGTCCGAAGCTTCCCAGGTCAGCGCAATTAAGGCCAATAGATTTGCGCCAACTACTGAAATGTTGATAAAGATCATTTCATTTTCGGAGGCGTGGCGTTGGCCGTAGAATGCAATGGCAGTGAGAATCGCAATCGCAACCAGATAAGTGGCAAAGCGCGCGTTGAACACCAAGGTGTCCACGTGAATTTGATCGTAAAACAATAGTCGGGCTATTCCCAATAACAGGGAGGCAACCGCGAGGTAGCGCAAAAAATCCGTTTTTGTTTTCTCACTGACCCACAATAACGCAGCCGATTCCACTAGCCACCCGATCGTTATCCAATGAGCATTCAACTTTGCGGGAATGGCGATGGTAAGAAAAGCCACGGCAATGGCAACGTGCAGAAGGTGCACAAAATTTGTTTCTTGTGATTGTGCGCGCTTCTTGAAGGTATTGCCGATCGCCAAGTACACAGCGGCAAGCACCAGCGCATACCAGGTAAGCGTGGAAGTCTCGGACTCGTACATCACAAATAAGGCTAGGAAGAACAAGGTGGCATTGAGCAGGGGGAGCAGAGTCAAAATTATGGGAATTGGCTTTGATTCGTCCGGCTTCTCCGAAGGCAGAACCAGCGGAATCACCGCGAATAGTGCCGCAAAGACGCATGCAAAAAAGACTGTCAGGGCGCGCTGGCCTTTCGAATAATATTCTGCATACCAGCCTACAAAAAGGATGATGGTGCCGACGGAACTGCCCCACAGCAGCCGTTTCCATGGTTTGAAAATGGCCATCAAGAGAATCCCGATGTCCAGCAGACACACATAGCTGAACAGAACGACTTCGTGATTTTCTCCGGTGGAAAGCAGCATCGGAGTTGCGAATCCGCCAACCAGAGCAAAGCTGACCAGCAATTCCGCATTTTGGCTGAGTGCCAGCGCAATGGTGGCCGCCGTCACGATGCACATCGCGATAAAAGCCACCGCTGAAGGAATTAGGTGATAAACCTGGAACGCCCCCCAGAACGATAGGTAGAGAATTCCTATCCCAACCGCTTTCAGGGAATATGAAAATGTTGCGTAATTTCGTTTGCGGAAACGTTCGCTCCACAGAATCAGTCCCATCCCCGCAACCAGACCAATTGCAATTCGTCCAGCGGCGCCAATCCAATTGTTGTCGAACGCAAATTTCAGGAAATAGGAAACGCCGACAAGAATAGCGATGATGCCAACGCGATTGAGCCAATACTGCCCAATCTTTTCTTCCATGCTGGTCTTTTCCCGGGAAGGTGTGGAGAGAGAAGGCAACTTCAATCCTGGCCCTGGTTGATTGGGGGGAATAGGGCCGGTCGAGGATTTACCTGCGCCTGTCGGGGCTGCCGGCGGCACTAACATTGTCCCTGGGGGAGGCTGAAGGGCAGGTTGGAGTGATTGAGAATTGGGAGAAGTGAGTTGGATAGGTTTCTGAGGATCGGCAGGTAGCTTTTGGAATGCTTCGGAACTTTGCTCGAGTTGATAAACGCGGGCAGTTAATGCGGCAACTTGCGCCTTCAGTGCGTCAAGTTCGTCGTGGGAGTGGTCCACGGGCTTACACTAGACCATTTTTCCCCACGAACAAAATTATTCCTTCAGTGCTCTTCGTGTAAGCATAACCTGCCCTTCAGAACAGAATTAGCCCGTTACGCATGCCGATCGAAACGGCTTCGGTGCGGGAAGATGCTCCCAGCTTGCCCAGGATAGAGGCCACGTGAAATTTCACGGTGTGCTCGGAAATGTTGAGGCGCAGAGCGATTTCCTTGTTTGCCAGCCCGTCGGCCATTCTTTGCAGCACTTCTTTCTCTCGCGAGGTCAGCGGTTCGATTGCCTCTGGGGCTTCCCTAACCGTCCCGGCGCTGGTTGCGATCGCAGACGACTCTTCGGGAGATAGCACTAGAAGGCCATTGGCCACAGCCTTTAGTGCGCTGATCAGAGACTTCGCATCGATTTCAGACGCAAGAATTCCTCTTACTCCGGCTCGTATCGCTCGTTGGACAAAATTGGCGGAGCCTTGTTCAACCAAAAGCACGATGGAAGTTTCTCTTGGCAACCGCATGTCTTCAAGGGAGTCAAGCAACTCCTCGCGGAAAGCGCTGTCTTCGCTTACCAACACAATATCTGGTTCCCTTTCCGACAACTCTTCTCCCGCGGTCGCCAAGTCGGAGGTACTGCCCATGACTTCTACGCCTGACCTGTTGAACATTGTTTCGAGCTCACGCCGGTTTCTGGGAGAAACCGCGACGAGGAAAACGCTGATCACGCGGCAACTTTCCCGGCGAGTTGCACAGTCACTTTTCGAACGCGAGCATAATCGCCACGCAGAAATTCCAACCGAAGCAACGGGCGTTCTGGCTTCTCTAATGCCAATGCGAGGTCGTCGACCGATTCGAACGAGGCAGTCTCTGTGCCCAATAAAATGTCACCCGGCAGCAACGATGCCTTGGCCGCCGCGCTTCCGGGTTGCACCTCGGCGAGAACCAATCCAAATTTTCGGCCACTGGTTTTCGGCAGACGAACCGGCATCACCATAATGCCCAAGCGGGCGCTTCCCTGCTCCTTGTGCCCAAGCAAAAATCGCGACACTTGGTTGCTGGCAATCGCCAGCGACGTTTTTCCCGCTACCATGCTGTTGATTCCGATCAAGCGGCCGCGGATATCCGCAAGCGGCCCGCCAGAGTTTCCCGGAGCCAAGCGCACATCGGATTGCACCCAACTGTGGCGTCCCAAACCGCGGATAGGTCCAACACCGTGAATCACACCTGTGGTCATAGCGCCAACAAATCCCATTGGATTGCCTACAGCGATCGCCAGTTCATCCGCGCGAATGCGTGAAGAATCCGCCGTTTCCACTGCATTCAGATTCGATGCGGCAATTCGCAAAGAAGCCAAATCGCAGTGCAGGTCCCTCCCCGTCAATTCCGCTTGAATTTCCCGGCCATCCCACAGGCAAACTTCCGCGCGCGATCCCCGAACCACGTGGGCATTCGTAACGATCAGCCCGTCTGCCGACCAGATTACCCCCGAGCCATTTCCCTTACCTCCAAGAGGTCTGACAAGAACTGTTGACCGCCGCAAGCGTTCTGCAATTTCTCCTAAGCCTGCAATGCTCATAGCCCTCTCCCCGCAATTCTAACGATTGTTTATGTAGGGGCACGGCGCGGCCGTGCCCGTCCCTTCTTGATGTACGCAGCCTGATTTCGCGCGAGTTGAGTCGCTATTCTTCGCTCTTGCGATCGGCCACGATAATTTCGACTTCGCGTGGAACCCCGCCACGCAGGAATTGCGCGCGTACGGATTTTCCGATGTTCTCGCCGTACAAATGCGCTTGCACGTCTTCCAGACCCATCACCGGTTTGCCATTTAGCGCAACCAGGATATCGCCGATGACTACACCTGCTTTGTGGGCGGGGCCGTCCGGCTCCACTTCTAGAACCATGGCTGCGCGGCTACCTGGACGCTGCAAACTTTCACGCATATTTTCCGGCAAACGTACCGGTTGAAGGCCAACGCCGAAATAGCCTCGCGGAATGTGGCCCTTTTCAAGGAGGGCATCCACAACGCGGTTCACCGCTGCGACCGGTAATACCAGTGCGCCTCCTCGGGAAAATTTCGGCGAGGCAACGCCAACAACTTGTCCATTTCCATCCACGACAGCGCCGCCAACGCTGATCCTTTGCAGCGCCACATCCAGCCGGATGTAAGGAGAAAGCGTTAGGCCGCCCCACATGTGGCGCTCTTTGACTGCCAGGCTCACGAATCCGAGTGCAGCTACCGGGCCGCTCGCTCTGGTCTGTCCGACGGTCAAGGTGAGATGGCCAACTTTGAGAGTTTCCGTATTTCCAAGGGGCGCAGCGGTCTGAGCTTCCGCGCACTTCAAGACCGCGACATCTGTCGGAGCGTCGCGGCCGACAAGTTTCGCGTTTACTACGCGCCCGTCAGCCAGTGTTACCTGGATATCTTCGTCGCGCCGCAGGGCATGCTCTGCCGTAACGATGACACCCGGCCGCCAAACAACCCCACTTGACGATCCACGCGGCTCAGCATGCACGGCGACTGTATAGGCCCGCGCTTTCTCCGTGGCTTCCGCTAACTCATTCGAAATTCCAATCCATTCTGCTGACATATCCTTGCCTCCAAAGCAAGAATGCATCAGTGAGACATACCTCCACATCAGCCATTCGACTAGGTGAGCGACGAACTGGCAGCAATATTTTTCGGCCGATTTGGTTAAGGTTAGTGCGCGAGCTTTTGGTCGAAAAACTTAGCCATTAGTTCCAGGGCTTCGTGGGTTTCGGGAAGTTGGAAGTGATACCAGAAAGCGTGTGGCAACGCTTCAAATACAACGAGCTGGGCGTCATTGCCCGCACGCAACAACGCCCGATGAAAAATCGTGGTGTTGCTCAAAAGCAGATCGCGGGTGCTGGTAACCAGTAATGTCGGCGGCATTCCGTGCAGGTCCGCGAAAATCGGTGAAAGGACAGGATCACGAAGATCCGTGCTGCCGGCATATTCATTTCCATGTGCGTCGCTCTCCCTTGCGGGCGAAAGAATTCCGGGAAATCCATTCAACGCGAAGAGATTTTGCGAATCCGCCGGACGGCTGAAATCAGCAAGCACGGAAAACATGCCAAGCGCCCCCGGTAGAGGCAGGCCCGCCTGTTTGAATTTGACGGCGACTTCAGCGGTCAGAATTGCGCCCGCAGAGGTGCCAAAAATACCGATACTCTGCGGCTTGTGGTCCTTCAACAGCTCTTTGTAGACGGCAACAACATCATCCACCGCGGCAGGAAAAGGATTCTCTGGCGCCAATCGGTAGTAAACGGAAACCACTTTCATTTTCTCGAGATTGGCAATGGGCACACCTTCGATCAATGAGCCTGAGTCGGAATTAAAACCACCACCATGCAGGTTAATGAGCACACATGGACGATTCGCATCAGGCAGGTCAAGTGGTGTGATAACGTCCGTGCGCACGCCACCCATTGTCTGTTCCGCGATTTTCACGGGAAACAACTTTTCCGCCTCGGCGGAATCTTCTGCGCGCCATTTATCGGTGGTCGCGCGGCGTTCTGCTAGCGTCTGCGGCGCGTACTTCTGCCGCGTAAGGGAGTCCAACCACTTTTGCGCTTCCGGGCTTATTCGTTGGAGGCATGGGAACGATGCGGGCGATGTGCGCAGTGCCGTCAGGGTCAAATGTGGCAGAGTCAGAATCGGTCTTTGCAGGATGCGAACAAGAGGCCAACAGAATTGATGCAAAGAGGAGAACAAAAGCAGCACAAAGATAATTGGGGATACGCTTTTTCAAGACAATCCTCCGAATGCCGACACTTTCGCCGGGTTATTTCTTTCGTTCTGCAATGGGGAGATGCTTCATTGGATCTTCTGTCTCCACAAAACGTCGCAAGCTTTCCATCACTACAGGCCGTGAGAACAGTTCGCAGAACAGATCGATTTCTTTTTTTAGTTCTTCATGGGGAATGGGCTTGAGGAATGTTTTTGCGGCGACGCGGGTCTCCGCATCGAATTTTGTTACTTGCTGAGCCATGGAGCGCGCTATTTGCAACGCAAAACCCTCGCCCGCCAAATGACTGACCAGGCCAAGTTGGTGGACGCGCTCCGCCTTCACAGTCCGGCCGGTGAACAGTAAATCGCGAATAAAACTGTTGCCGACATCGCGGCGTAGCCTGGGAATTCCCCCAAAACCCGGGATCAACCCCAATCGCAATTCAGGAAAACCGAATCGCGCCATTTTATCGGCAACGATTTGGTCGCATACCAGAGCGAGCTCCAGTCCACCACCCATGCAAAGCCCATGCACTGCGGCAAATGTTATGAAGGGAGCAGTATCGATAGCGTTTGCTACTTTGTGAATTCTTTCGAGAAATCGCCGGACACCTTCCACTCGTTCTTTCTGCGGCAGAGGCAATGCTCCGTAATAAAGCTCCTTTAAATCTGCGCCAGCACAGAAGCCACCGGGCCGCGCACTGGTAATGACGCAAGAACTGGTGATGGGCGCCAACACTTCAAACGCAGCCACAAACTTTTCCAGCTCTTCCAGCAGCAGGGTGCCAATTTCGTTGAGAGGTTCGCGATCCAGGGTCAGCTCGACAACGCTGTCCCGCCATTCCCAGCGTAACGCTTTTCCACGAAACTCTCTCATTTAAGAGTGCTCCATACCGATCAGCACAATCTATTTACTTTCACCGGCAGCCGCTACATTTTTCGCGTACATTGCTTCAATCTCTTCTCGATAACGAACATTGATGACGTCACGACGAAGTTTTCCGTTCGCGGTCAACAAACCCGATTCGGGTGTGAGAGCGTCCGGCAAAATCGTAAAATTCCTGATCTGGCGGTAATGAGGCAACTCTGAATTCACGATGTGCAGTGCGGCCTGCACGGAGTTTGCGTCAGTGCCACCCGCCACTAAAGCGCAAAGATATCCGCGGCCATTTCCGACGACTACAATATGCTGAGCCCCGGGCAATTGCTCGGCTATTTCTTCTTCAATTGGCTCCGGTCCAATATTGTGTCCCGAATTTA
Source organism: Candidatus Acidiferrum sp. (assembly GCA_036497825.1). Taxonomy (GTDB): domain Bacteria; phylum Acidobacteriota; class Terriglobia; order Acidiferrales; family UBA7541; genus Acidiferrum. The sequence goes on along the minus strand of DASXIT010000181.1, from coordinate 15,630 downwards.
GAATAATCAAGTTTTTAATACGGCCGCTGATTCTCCAATTACCATGCGAATTCACTTCGCCTTGATCGCCGGTGTGAAACCAACCATCGCGCAAAACTTGCGCTGTTTCCTCGGGTCGGTTCCAATAACCGGAGAAAATATTCGGTCCTCGCACCATAATCTCGTCGTTTTCAGCCGTGGACATTTCAATGGCGGGAATCGCCACGCCTACCCGTCCCGGCTCAGAGGGAACACGTGGATCGTCCATCGTGCAGATTCCAGTCGTCTCTGTAAGGCCATAGGCCTGCAAAACCGGTACAGAGAGCATATGAAAAAATTGCTGGGTCTCTGTTGCCAGCGGCGCCGAGCCGCAGATTAGGGCCTTCAAATGTGGGCCAAAGCGCTCGCGGATTTTGCCAAAAATTAATTTTTTGCCGACGAAAAGCCAAAAAGAATCCAGGCCGTGTGATTTTCCTTGGTCCTGTCTCTCCCATGCGCTACGAGCGTTCTGGTAAATCGCCTGGCTTAACGCGTCACGTTTTGAAATGGCCTCTTCCACTCCACGACGTACCCGTTCCAGCAATGTTGGCACGTTCATAAAATAATGGGGTGCGGCAAGCCGGATTTCATCAGCCAATTTATTCAGATCAGTGGAAAGCGTGAGCGTGCTCGTCCGCGAAAGAGAGGAAAGCAAAAGAATCCACGAACCGGCAAAACTGAATGGAAGGTAATGGAAAATACGATCCGGTTCCTGCACACCGGCCATCAGTTGATCCAATCGTGCGGTGGTGCAAGAAATCATATGGTCGAGATTACCGGTGTTCAGGCAAACACCCTTCGGCTCACCAGAAGTGCCCGAGGTGTAAATGATGGTGACAAGATCTTCGTTCCCGCGCAGATTTGGGCCGCCCGAAATACTCTGCCCTGCTCCCGTTTGACTCACGGCTTCGTTGAATAAAACGCGGCGCGGAGCCTCCGTCCAGATCTGTGCGACGCCTTCGCCCAATGCTGCATCACTCACAAACAAAAGGCGCGGAACGGAGTCGCGCATCATTACAACCAGTTCGGAGGGCGCCTGGCGCGAATAAAGCGGCACAACGATCACACCTTCAGCCATTAATGCCACGTCAATCGCAGCCCACTGTATGGAATTAGAACCAAGCAGAGCGCAGCGATCCCCAGCGTGGACACCACTCTGCCGGATATATGCTCGTGCGCTGGCTATCTGCTCGAGCAACTGTTTGCCCGTAACGCTGACGAATTCTTCTCCACAGACCTCTCGCAGAACAACGCGATCCGCCGCCTTTCTCAGGCTCGCAAATATGTTCTCCAGAAAATTCGGCATGTTTTTTAGCGGCCAGCCGCAAGCACGGACGGCGTCGCGTCATACTCCTCAGCCAGCTTTCGCAACGTTTCATTCAGCGGTGGCAGATTATCTTCCCAACTCAGTACGCCTTGCCGCAAAGGAAATTCCGGATACTTGCGGCGAACTTCATCCTCAAGAAAAATAGCCATGCGAGACATGGCTTTCAAATTCGATACGACCGTTCGCCCAATGCTATTGCGGATCTGGGCCGCTTCAGTAACCAGAGATTCCATCACCTGCAGCAGGTTGGATTCGAGATCGGGATCGTCGACTTCCAAGACTAAGTGTTGGTGCCCGCGTTCACGCATCAAATTGCGAATGCGTTCATCCATCGTGACTCCTGCGGATACCACTTGGGCGGGCATACAGGTGACAATGCCGTGATATCGCGAAGAAACCATGTAGGTACACTGGCGTAAAATCGAGACCAATTGAAACATGTCGTAATCGTCGGAGGTGAAAATCGGGATCCCTGGAATTTCCTTGGCGATTTCCCAGCAGGCCACGGCGTCCAAACGTTCCATCGCAACCAGAATCGAAAACACCTTGTGTTTTTGCAGAAATGCCTTGGTGGCTTGTGTGTAGCCGTTGATGTAATGCTTCAACTTGCGGTCAACTTCTGCGCCAGACTCGAAAAAATAGACGGTGCGATATTGGCTGTCCTTGTACGCGCCGGTCGTGACGCGAGCTAAATATTTGCCGATGGAGGCGCGCACCGGCCAAACAAAAGGATGAATGGGACACAACACGAGAATCGGCGTTTTCTCGTCCCATCCCGCTTCGCGTAACGCCTTCCGCGAGTATTCCGGTGGATGCGGCTCAAATGTCCACGCGGTATCGGCACCCAGTTCATTTGGCACACCAAGGCCGCTCAGCAATTGCTGAGATTCCAAACTTCGGGTGATCACCAGCGATTCATTCGTATAGCGAGCGCACATCCGCTGAATCAAATCGTCCATGTGCCCGGCGTCGCCCGCATAGGCGACCGACAATTTATTTTCCGCGGAAGCTAATCCCAGCGACCCAATCATCATGGTCGTCAGCGCGTTGGCAAATTTGCTCTTGAACATCGAGCCTTCGCATGACACCACGCCGTGGTTGGCATGAACTTCACGAAACAAGAAAGGCGGATAAACATCCGGCAGGTAAACTTGCTTCGAGCCTTCGAAATACCCTTTGGTGCGATCAAAACTTTGGGTCATTACGCTGAAATCGACGTTTTTCGCGCCAAGAACGTGGCGAATCTGCCGCAAAGTTTCCTGCACGCGAACATCGCTGCCCGTATTGCGCGTGCCGTTATAACCAGCGAACAATAGCTTGAGCTGTTCGCCAGGTGCCCAGCGCTTGCCAAGACCAAACATCCAGCCAAAGCGGCGCAGCTCAATCATCGCGCTGACCCACGCGACCAAAAGAAAATCGGTCATGCCCCTGTGCTCCCCGCTACTTTTACCGTGGATTCTTGCGCAGTCGTGGGCCACGGCTTCGCCGGATATTTAAATTTATTGGTGCGGCTGAACTGCAACAACGGATACGCATAAGTGGAAAATTTTGCAGGAGGCTGGCCCATCTCTGCAACCACCCGCGAATTATCAAACACTGTATTCCAATCCAAATAAGGCCAAAATACTTTCAAGAGTGAAGCCCCGTAACCCACGGCGCCGCCTTTATACGCCAGCCAATTCACAGTGCCAGAAAATGGTCCACCCAGCCAGGGTTGATAACTTGGTTTCGACCAACCACCCAGTTCCGCCAGCGCGTCGGTCAATTCCTTGTATGTCTGCGAACTCGTGCCCGAAGAAAGATGATAAATCGAGTGGCTCGCCTTCTGGCTCTGGTGAATTTTCACAATGGCCGCACCCACAAAATTGGCGGGCACAATATCGATGCGATCGTTCGGCCGCAACGGCAGCACTGGAAAACGAGCCAGCGTATCGAAGGCTTGCACCATATCGAATTGCGTAGTCTCTGGCCGCCGACTATCTCCCATCACAATGGCGGGGCGGAAAATCGTATGCGGCACATCAGGGAGCAACTGATTCACCATGTGCTCTGCAAATTTCTTGGTGCGGGCGTAGGGATCGTAATCCGAACGTGCCCAATCGATAGAAGCATCTTCGGTAACCACTTCATTTTGGCGCTTACCCGCCACCGCTACCGTGGATACGAACGAATAACGCCTCAGGCCATGCGAATTCTGCGCGCGACGAGCCAACTGGATCATCTCCAGCGAGCCACGAAGATTCACATTCAAACATTGCTTTTCAGATTTGCGATTCAAAGAGGCGGCGCAGTGGAGAATGGAGTCAGTGGAATCCACAAGAGCGTGATATTCGTCGTCCCTTAGACCAAAACGTTCGCTGGTCAAATCGCCGCGAAAAATCCGCACGCGCGAATTCAAATATTCCAGAAATTCCGGGAAGGCGAAGTGCAACTGCAAGGATTGCCAAAGGCGTTCATGCGCTTCCCGCTCGGATTTTGCGCGCACGAGAAAATTCAAGCGGTCCTGATGTTTGGTGAAAAGTTCCGCCGCCAGGTAGCTGCCCAAATATCCTGTCGTGCCTGTCAGAAAAATAGCCATAAATGGACGGCGCAAAGCCTATCGTGAAGCCACCGACGCCCCTTCGGGGGGAACCGGCCAATTTAACGCGCGAGGCTCCCGCGCCTCCAGCGGCCGGCCTTCCATCAACGGATAGCACCAGCGACGCAGCGCGGGTATGTGGATATTAATCCAGTAGTCCCACCAATCAATTGTTTCTGGCGAAAAATCAAACATCTTCTTTTCTTCGGGACAAAGTGCGGCGGATAGCAGTCGCGCATTTTCGCATTCAAATACGTGTTCGTTGTGAAGAATAAAAGGCTCGTAGAGTTCGATCAATTTTTCCGCCCGGCCAAGATCCCGTTCGGCTTTTGCCAGCGGCGGCTTGCTCATGTGAAGCATCGTCGCCGTTTTATTGATGCGCGAGACGACCGCCTTTTGCATGGGGATGGACAGCCGCTCGTAGCGCTGCTTGGAGACCGAGATCGTTTCCAATTTCACTTTCAGCCATTGATCAAGACCATGTTGCATTTTGTAGTGCTTGCGATGCGCCAATCCTGTAAGTTCAATCGACCGCCCCATGTTCACTGGATTGATCGCAGAAGTGGCAAGTTGGTAGAGCCGTGCGTTCTTGCGTTGAACTAAAGCCGCGGCGATCAGCGTCATGCCCCTCGTGACCATATCCACGGGGATTACGTCGAGACATTTCCGTTCGTTCGAAGGCAATTGCCGGAAATTTGTGCCCAGCAAATAAGAGAGCGGACCGGAAGTGTTGATGCCTTCATTCCATCCGGAAAAAGGCGTGCGCGTCGAGCTTTCGACGATGGAGGGACGAATGATGGCAATGGCGAGGTCGCGGCCGCGCTGCGCCAACATCGATTCGCCAAGGCTCTTTGTGAACGTGTAAGTATTGGGCCAGCCAAGATGCGCTGCGCGCTTCATTCCAACGCGCACCAGACGGTTGCGCACCCAGCGAGCGCGATTCCTCTTCAACACACCTTCCAGTTCAGTGGCAGCAACTTTGGAAGAATCCCCAGCGCGGCCAAGCGCCTGCCGATGTAAAGCCTTTGCGAGTTCCGGGCTCTCTGACCGTTCTTCGATGCGCTGCACCATTTCACGCATGGAAGCGATTTCCCTTTCTGCGTCGAAATCGGGATGATTCGCAGGGTTGTAATTGTTCTGCAATTCTTCGGTGACGCGCCCGTCGCGCATTCCAACAACGTAGCAGGTCGAAAGATGCATCAGTCCGGCGTGATCGCACTTGCGCAAGAAGTCGAGCAGATAAATCGCGGAATCGACATTGGAGGAAAGAGCGTCACGCAGGTCGGGATTGAAATCCGTCAGACCCGCGCTATTGGCAATCACGTCCAGCGAACGCATCAGACGAGTTTGCGTTTCCGGATCGAGCCCCAGCCCGGGCTGGCTGACATCGCCCTCGACAATTTCTACTTTGTCATGCAAAAACTGAGCAAGCTTTGGACCGTGAATTTCCTGCAGCGTGTCGAAGGTCGGCGATTCTTCAACAATCTTTTCAAAGCGGCGCTGCGCCGACGTCGTTCGATTGCGACGGATCAGCAAGGTAATCTTGCGAATGTCGGGAATTTTCTCCAGCAGGTCCACCAGCCAGACTTTGCCAATAAAGCCCGTGACCCCGACCAAGAGCAGATGCTTCCCCGCTAGGGTTTCCCGAACATTCAGAGATGTAACGAGTGGAGTGCTGCTGAGCAGTTCCACGGCACGACCCGTGGACATCGCCGGCCGTTCCGGTGATTGGACCGCCTGCTCCAAAAGCTCCGGAGTTTTCTCCCAATCCAATTGCGAGAGCAATTTTTTTCGAGAGAGACGGCCATCAGCCGCGCCACTCGCCAGCCACGCAAAGGGCCCTCGCGGACGAATTACCGGCTCCATCAGCCGGCCAGTGGCTTCTCCATCACGGAATTCCAAACGATTCGCTATAAATCCTTCAGCGGAAAAATACTCCGCCATGGGGCGCATGATTTGTTCCAGAAGTTGGCCGACCAGAATTACTCGCTCGCCGTTGCGAACCGAGTCAATCAGTTTTTCCACGGATTCGCGACGCATGCGAGGTTTCAACTCGTACTGAAAATATTCCTCGCCTAACAACTCGAAACGGTCTCTGGTAATGCCGCGCAGAGCACTGTGCATGAACCGCGTGGCGAATGTGCGGCTGGCCAGGTAAGAAGGTGGTCGCAACAAGGTCATCGCAACCATTGCGGTACGGCGTAGCCAACGATCCAGAAAACTTTGGCTATTCCAGTTAAAGAAAGCAACGCTCCGCAGCGCGCTCATTTCGAAGAGCGAACCCTCCACGCGCCAGTAGGTCACGGGACGCACACGCCCGGCTTCCGTAAGATTCGGTTGGCTCGTAGATTCAGTCATTTTCCTGCTAAATGTTTACCCACTCTGGAATTGCCATTCCAGAGTTCCCCCATTGTATTTGAGGATGGCATTTTGTGCTTGGAATACCGTGGAGCAGGTGCCCTGCCCCTCGCGTGTCCCCAAGAGATAACCACGCGATCAAGGCATACTTGATACCCTAAAATTATCATCCCAGGTGGACCTATCGCAAGAAACTTAGCGATTTGAGGAAGCCAGCTAAACGCCCCAACCGTATTTTTCGGCGTGTTCGAAGGTACGCTGCATTTCCTGGTTCAAAATTTCCATGAACGAAGAGGAAGAGACGGTCTTCGCGTTAGGTTCGGCAATATCCGTGGTGCGATATCCGGCGCCAAGAACGCGGGCGATGGATTGTTCCACCCAGTCCGCTTCCAGCCCCAAGCCAAATGTGTCGCGCAACATCATCGTGGCGCTGAGAATCGAACCGATCGGATTGGCAACGTCTTTGCCCATAAGGCTCGGCGCGGAACCGTGAATCGGTTCAAACAGCGGCGCACTGGAACCAAAACTACCTGAAGGAATCAGGCCGATGGAGCCGACCAGTGCGGCGGCTTCATCACTCAAAATGTCGCCAAACATATTGGAGCTGAGGATGACGTCAAACTGCGTAGGCTTCAGCGCAAGTTGCATCGCGGCATTATCCACGTACATGTGTTCCAGTTTGACGTTGGGATAGACCGTGCCCATTGCACTCACGGTGCGGCGCCAAAGTTGTGAACTGGCCAGCACGTTTGCTTTGTCAACGGAACACAACTTGCGCGACCGGGCTTCCGCGCGAGTAAAGGCAAACGTAGCGATGCGTTCGATTTCTGGCGTGGAGTACGATTCCGTGTCGAATGCGCGCTCAACACCGTTCTCTTTTACATTTCCACGTTCACCAAAATACATTCCACCGGCAAGTTCGCGCACGATTTCGATGTCCAGTTCACCAACCAGGTCAGATCGCAGCGGCGAAATCCCGCGAAGCGGCTCGATCAACTTGACCGGCCGCAAATTTACATACAGCCCCAATCCCTTGCGCAAACCAAGTAGGCCGGTTTCGGGGCGCTTGCCCAAAGGAAGCGAATCCCACTTAGTTCCGCCAACTGCCCCAAGTAAAACGGCATCCACTTTGCGACAGGCATCGAGCGTTTCATTGGGAAGTGGATTGCCTGTCTTGTCGATGGCCATCCCACCGATGGGCATCTCGATCATTTCGAATTGGTGTTGAAATTCCCTCGCGCATTCCTGCAGCACGCTGGCCGCGGCCTTGGTAACTTCCGGACCTATACCATCGCCCGGCAAAAGAACAATTTTCTTTTTGAGCTTCATAGCCTGGTTTCCATCGCGCGACAATTTTACTGTGCGATTTTAAGAATGCTAACCCGTCTAAGCCGCGGGAGAAGCACCTGTAGCTACCGGTGCGATCTTGCGCCGGATGACTTCATGCGCGATGGCCATAACGTCCCGAGCGCGAACGTCCTTGGATTGATCCGCAAAAGTCGTTACCCGAGCATAACATTCCGCCAGCTCTGCATCACTTGGTTCGTAGCCCAGTTCCTTCAGCGTCTGGCGCAGGGCGTTGCGACCAGAATGCTTGCCCAGCACCAGCGAACGCGCGGGCACCCCCACTGCTTCCGGCGAAATAATTTCATAGGTAAGTGGGTTCTTGATGATGCCATCCTGGTGAATGCCGGCTTCATGAGCGAAGGCGTTTGCGCCAACTACGGCTTTATTAGGCGCAACGTGTGCACCGGTAATTTCCGCCAGCAGGCGGCTGGATTTGTACAGTTCGTTCAACTTCAGATTGGTGGCAACGCCAAAGCTTTCTTTGCGCACAGCCAGCGCGACCGCCACTTCTTCCAGCGCGGCGTTTCCGGCGCGTTCGCCGATGCCATTCACGGTACATTCAATCTGCCGCACACCCGCACGAACTGCGGCAAGAGAATTCGCCACCGCAAGGCCCAAATCATCGTGGCAATGCGCGCTGAGCATTACATGGTCTGGATCGCCCAGATGTTCGCGCACTTTCGTAAACATCGCGCCATATTCTTCCGGAACGGCGTAGCCAACGGTGTCCGGCAAATTCAAAACAGTGGCGCCGTTTTCCACGGCAATCTGGCAAGCCTTGCACAGAAACTCGATCTCGGTACGGCCGGCGTCTTCAGCCGAAAACTCCACTTCGCCAACGAAGCTGCGGGCCAGCTTGATCATCGAACCGATCGCTTCCAATGCCTGCTCTTGGCTCATATGCAGTTTGGCCTGCAAGTGCAGGTCGGAAGTAGCCAGAAAAACGTGCATACGGGGAAATTTCGCCGGCTTCAAGGCCTCGGCTGCAGCCAGGATGTCGTCTTTGCGAGCGCGTGCAAGCGCCGCGATGGGAACTTCCTTAACTTCCTTCGCAACCGCGATAACCGCTTCCAAATCGCCCCGGGAAGCTATGGGGAAGCCTGCCTCAATGACATCAACGCCCAGAGCCGCAAGCTGATGGGCCATGCGGATCTTCTCCCGGGTATTCATGGAGAAGCCGGGCGACTGTTCCCCGTCGCGGAGGGTGGTATCGAAGATATGAACGTGACTCATGAGACCCCCAATGCTTGGCTTCCCAGTAACGCACGTTGCGAGACTATAGTCCAATTTATATTCATTCTTTAAATCATAATACTGGCTTATACTAGGGGAAAGCCCAAGAGGTCCCCAGACTGGGCTATCTATGCGTTTGGGCCTGTCAGCAACCGGGGCAGCCAGCAGTGCCGTCCCCCGATAAGGAATACTTATGGATTTGAGTGAGCTACAGGTTTTTTTAACCGTTGCCAAGGAAGGTAGCTTTTCCCGGGCGGCTGAACGGCTTTACCGTACCCAACCGGCGGTGAGCCTGGCGATCCGCAAGCTGGAAGATTCGTTGGGGCAGCCTTTGTTCGTCCGTGGGGCCCGCCCGGTGCGTATGACCGACGCAGGAACGCTGCTTCGAGACTACGCAGAGCGGTTGCTGAATCTTCGTGACGAGGTAAAGAAGGGGTTGCTGGAACTCCAAGGGTTGAAACGCGGGGAGCTTTCTCTGGGCGTCAACGAAAGTTCGATCCATGCCCTGCTACCGGCCCTGGCCAAATATCGCGAAGTGCATCCCGGCGTTCAGGTTCGTGTACATCGCATGTTTTCTCGCGACATCCCTCACGAAGTGGTGAATTACCGTCTCGATCTAGGAGCCGTTTCCTTTGTGCCCAGGGAAACTCAACTGCAGGCCACCGAGATATTAAAGGATGAATTGACCCTGGTTGTGCCGCCGAAGCACGTGCTGGCGAAACGTAAAGAAGTGGACGTAGAGGAACTGGGCAAGGAAGCCTTCATTGCGCACATCGTGGAGTCTCCTTTCCGGCGTAAGGTGATCGAGCTATTTGCGCGGCATCGCACACCGCTCAATATGCCCATTGAAATGCCCACCATCGAGAGCATTAAACGATTCGTGCAAATGGGGATGGGCGTAGCGATCGTGCCGCGCATGTGCGTAACTTGGGAGATTGAACACGGATGGCTGAAGGAAATTAAGCTGCGTCAACTGAATATTCCCCGGCATCTATACATTGTAGCGCGCCGAGGGGCGCGATTGCCGCATGCTGCCTCAGAGTTCATGCGCATGTTGAAAGAAACAACCGTCTAGAAGCGCCCGTGTTGCGCAAAACAGAAATGCTCGCTCTTTACGCGCCTTTTCGATTATCCTTAATAAATTCGGCCTCGCCGCCGGTGGCATTATGAGCGTATTGGCAATTCTACTTTTCGGCTTTGTGCTTGGCATGCGCCACGCCACCGACCCCGACCACGTCATCGCGGTCTCCACAATCGTGAGCCGCGAGCGTTCTTTGTCGAAAGCCGCCCTAATCGGCGCTTTCTGGGGATTTGGTCACACAGTCACGATCCTGTTTGTCGGCGCAGCAATCATCCTTTTCAATCTGACCATTCCTCCTCGCGTTGGCCTCACCATGGAACTGTGTGTCGGATTCATGTTAATTCTGCTCGGCATTTTGAATTTGACCGGTGTTTCCAAATGGCTGAGCGAAAAATTTTCACCCGCGCATCCGCAGGTTAAAGGCGAACATGTGCACCTCCACGAGCACAACTCGCACGTACATTATCATTGGCATTCGCATCAGCCGGCCCAAGAGCATCACGCGGAATCACTGACTCCGCCGAAGTGGATCAGTTCACCATTTTCCAAGCTGGGATTGTTCCACACGCTGCGCCCATTTCTGATCGGCATCGTCCACGGGCTCGCCGGCTCCGCAGCTGTTGCATTGCTGGTTCTGGCCACCATCCGAGAGCCACGCTGGGGAGTGATTTACTTGCTGATTTTCGGTGTGGGCACAATTGCCGGAATGGTGCTGATCACCATGGCCATGTCGCTGCCTTTTTCCTATGCGGGCACGCGATTTGGCTGGCTCAATCGTGGCTTAGTAACTGGTTCGGGAATCCTCAGCCTTGCATTCGGCCTTTTCGTGACCTACCACATCGGGTTCGTGGACGGCTTGTTCACCAGCCATCCAAACTGGACTCCACAGTAATCCTGCATTGAAAATTTAGATTGAAATAACTAGGGCTTCTTGGCGAGCGCTTCTTCCAGCGTCTTATAAACTGGCAAGAGATTTTGCAAACCGGCAACTGTAACCACGGCACTGCTCTGCTGCGTCAACGCTGCTAGCGCGAACGTTCTTCCATTGCTACGCCGATTGACAAACAGCGAAACCAGCGAGCCCACTCCGGCCGAATCCAGATAATTGACGCTACTCAGGTCAAGAATCATGTGGGGCGTGGTATCAGCGCGTAATTTCTGAATCGCTTCGGAGACCGTTTCCAGGCTTAGTTTGCCTTTGGGTTGATAAACGGAAACGCTTTCCGTGCTGATGGGCAATTTATCGAGATCAAGTTTGAATGCTTGCATAAGAGAGCGAGCGTAGCGAAAAGCAGGAGAACGTACATTAACAAATGTTAACAATGAAGGCGTGATCGAAGGGATCGTCGCGAACTTTCAACTTTCGATACCGCCAACATCGCGGTCCTGGTCGGGATGACCCAGTCCCCGCCATTGCTATAGCACAGGCTTCAGCCTGTTTGCCCGCGTAGCAGGTCTCGCCTGTATCCATCAACGGGCGCCAGCAGCGCAACAGAACCTGTTCCGACTCAGCGCCAGAGGCCCAGCAGAAGTTAGCCGATCAAAGGGATGGGAAAGATCTCGCAAGATCCCAAGCGCCGTAGGTGCGACAGAACCCCTGCCAGCTTCTCGCATTCTCCGTTTCGTTATCCTAAGCGAACCGCGGTATCTTTTGAAAATTCGGCCATCCAAGAGCACTGTTCCAAATTGGAACGACATTTTTATTATTTCTAATATTCTTCTTATGTTATCTTCTGTTAGCTACACCTAAATATCAAGTTACCGTACATCCTAGTTCCCCTTTTTATCTCAAAAAGAAAGCTGAGCCGCTCCAATCAGCCAAGGAAAATTCTAATGCGCGACTGGACGCCTTCCAGGCCGATGCGGCTGCGGGCTGCCGCATTTCTTTCGGTCATTCCCTTCAAATGGTGTTTCCTGGCGGTAATTCTAACTGCGGCGGCAACTTTCGCGACGGCGCAAACACAAACACCCGCTCGATCACGGTTACCGTAGCCGACGACGCGGCGAATTCTCCTCAAGTGTTGACGATCAATGGAACAGCCACAGCCGCCGCGAGTATTGCCTCGGCTAACGGCCAGACTACGACGGCGTCCGTGACGGCAGGACAAACTGCGCAATACAATTTGACCGCGACGCCTGGCACGGGCTTCAACGGCACACTTGCCTCCACGTGTTCGGGCGTTCCCTTCGGCGCCACCTGGACCGTTTCTCTGCAGAGCATTGCGGTTGCCAACGGCGCCGCGGCAAACTTCAGCGTCAGCATCGCAACAGGCAGTTCTGGCGCCCTTGTGTTGGGGCCACTATCGACGTCAATATCTCCGCGAACTACTCATCGCGTCCCGCTCATCCCCCTTCTGCCACTGGTGGCGTTTTTGCGCCTTCTTGCTTGTCATTCATTTGAACAAGCAAGCGCTGCAAAATCTGAAGCCGCTGCAAATGGCCTTGTCGTTCATGCTGATTCTTGCGTTGATCACATCAGGTATTGGTTGCAACAGCGGAAGCAACTCCGCGGATCCATCGGGAAATATCACACCATCGATTCAGGCAGCATCCACTCCCGCGATCACACCAAACGGCGGCACGTTCACGACCGGCTTTCCAACTGTAGCAGTCATTGACACGACACCAGGAGCGGCGATTCACTTCATAACAGATGGTTCAACCCCGACCAATTCATCACCAACCTATACCTCGGCGTTTACGCTGAGCGCTGCGGGAAATGTTCAGGCCATCGCGACTGCTTCGGGCTATTCAGCAAGCCCGGTAGCGAACGCCGCATTCAAGCTACAAGCGGCCGGGCAGCTATACCATCACCATTACCCCAAGCGCTACACCGAACGGCACACCAAAGCATTTGCAGGTGAACCCAATTCAGCTAACCCTCAACGTAAATTAAACGTAGGGGCACGGCACGCCGCAAGCTTGTCCAAATTAGGATTTCGGAAAAGGGCGGAAAGACCTGTTACCTTTGGTTGGGTTCCGTGACAAGAACCAACTTTAAGGATAGGAGATTCCGCCTTGAACCGAGTATGTAGCATTTTTTCGCAGTTGTTGCAGTTCTTTCCTCGTCTGGAATTCGAGCAAGCTGTTCGAGAGACCCGTGCCGAGCGCATGCTCGGGGATTCACTTGTTGGGGCCAGTTCGTGGCCATGCTGTTTTGCCAGTTAGGACAAGCCCGTTCGCTACGCGAAATTTGCGGTGGGTTAGTGGGTTGTGAAGGTAAGTTGAAGCGCCTTGGCGTTCCTCAGGCACCCAACAAGTCCACGCTGGCCTACGCCAATGAACATCGACCGTGGCAGTTGTATCAGAAGGTCTTCGGGGTTTTGTTTGGTCGCTGCCAGCAGGCAGCGGGGACCCGGCACGGTTTTCGCTTTCGCAATCCACTGCTGAGTATCGACGCCACCCTCATCGAACTTTGCGCCAGCATGTTTGACTGGGCCCAATACCAGAAAGCCAAAGGCGCGGCGAAGTTGCATTTGGTTTTGGACCACGATGGACATCTGCCGTGCTATGCGGTCATCAGCGAAGGAAAGCCTCCGAGGTGAAAATAGCGCGTGAATTTCAATTCGCTCCTGGCACTATCCTGGTTTTTGACCGCGGTTATGTGGATTACCGATGGTATCAACGGCTGACCGACCGCGGAGTATTCTTTGTGACTCGCCTGCGCCACGACGCCCACTATGGGGTTCTCGAATCACGGATGGTCCCGAAAAATCGCCACATCCTCCAGGATGAAATCATCGCGCTGGGCAGCCACCACTACCGGCAAACGGCACGATTGCGCCGCATCAAAGTGTGGGTCGAGGAACGTCAGGAAATCCTGGTGCTACTGAGCAACCACCTGAGCTTTGGCTCTTCCACCATTGCGCAAATCTATCGAGAGCGTTGGCGGATCGAAGTCTTCTTTCGCTATTTGAAGCAGAATCTGCGCATCAAGACCTTCGTGGGCACCAGCGCCAACGCGCTGCATATCCAGATTTGGACAGCACTGATCGCCATCCTGCTGCTGAAATACTTGCAACTGCGGGCTCGCTACGGATGGTCGCTTTCCAATCTGGTCGCTCTGCTGCGCCAACAACTGTTTGTTTACCGCGATTTACAAGCTTGGCTGGATGAACCGTTCCAAGCTCCGCCAGCCTTGGACGGCCTGCACGATGGCCAACTGGCGCTGCAATTTTCGTCCGCTGTTTAGGACAGCACCAATGCAACCTGAATCGCCAAATGCCCCTACTTCACCTAAAAACCCAATCGCTCCAACAGCGCTAAAGCTAAACTCGCCCTAATTTGGACAGCCCTGCGGCACGTCGTGCCCGTCTTGGGGTCCGTCAGCCGCACCTAGATAAAAGGTGCCCTCGTGAACGAAGAACTGCTGCCTTGCAGCTCATGGCAAAGGATCTCAACTTAAAATAAACCTTCTATTGTTTGTAAGTGATCCGATAAATCACCCCAGCTCCGTCGTCGCTGACCAGCAACGCACCGTCTGGGGCCACCGCAACTCCTACCGGTCGCCCGTTCACATTTTTACCGAGAGGATCGGGAACCAGCCCGGTAAGAAACGGTACGGGATCCACCGCGGCTTTTCCGTCTTTGAATCCGATGAACGCAACCTGATACCCGGCGCGTGGTGTGCGATTCCAAGAACCGTGCTCGGCAAGAAAAACTCCTCCGCGAAAAGACTCCGGAAATTCCGTGCCCGTGTAGAAAGCAAATTGCAGCGGCGCCACGTGCGCGCCAAGGAGCACGTCAGGGATCACAGCCTTAGCTACCAAATCCGGCTGTTGCGACTTGACTCGCGGGTCCACGTTGCTTCCGATGTAGCTATACGGCCAACCAAAAAATTCTCCGTCCTTCACTGAGGTCAAATAATCAGGCGGAAGATCGTTTCCCAGTTCATCGCGTTCATTCACAGCAGCCCAAACTTCGCCGCTGTTCGGATTCACGGCCAAGCCGACCGCGTTGCGCAATCCCGTGGCAAAAAGACGGGAATTCTTGCCATCTGGATCAGCAACCAGGATTGCCGCCCGGCGATTATCTTTTTCGATGTCGATATTTGAAGACGATCCAACGCTTACGTACAGCTTCGTGCCATCGTTGCTAAACGCCACTGTGCGGGTGAAATGTCCCCCGCCCGGCGGAAGATCGAGAATGTGTTCGGCCTCGCCAAGACGCTTCGAAGTTTTCTTGTCGTAGCGGTAGCGCACAACTTCACCGGTGTTGCCGACGTACACATAATCGTCATGGAACGCAATTCCGAACGGGCGATTTAGTTTGCCTGCAAAAACCTCGATCTGCTGGGCGCCGCCTGTATTTTGTGAATCGCGTAAAACCGTTATCTGCGATGCTCCGGTCTCTGCCAGGAAAATATCTCCGTTGGGAGCCACAGCCATAAAGCGAGGAAGCTTCAGATTCTTCGCAAAAATATTCACGTGGAAACCTGCCGGCACGGTTGGCAAAAATCCGCCGGGCGGCTTGGTTTCCGAAGGTCCATTGCCAGCAGATTTACTAGCAAAAGGAGCCGGTAACTGAGGCTTATTGCCGTGGGTAACCTGGGCCCCGGCAGGGAGAGCCGACAGCAGGATCGACGTCAGCAGCAAACTGAGGATAGCTCTTGAGGGCATGAGATTGTCTCCGATTCGAATAGAATTCACGGAATTATAGGGCTCCGTAAGGCCATTTTCGGTGTCTTTA
>DASXIT010000180.1:0-2811 GCA_036497825.1 Candidatus Acidiferrum sp. | reverse complement strand
ATTATGTGCCTCTGCGAACCTTGGATTCTCTCTTACGGCTTGCTCAAATTTTGCCTGCGCTTCTGGAAACCTCTTTGCCAACATCAATTCGACGCCCTGATTGTAGACCGTAATCGACGGATCACTATCCTTTCGTACTGCCTGCTTTGCGCTGCCGGCACCAGCAGCCGGTAGAGCTGCCAGCGCCATAACGGCTACGAAGCCGATGTAGCGATTTACATCAAGGACTGATGAGTTAGATAAAATGCTTTTCATAAGGATGCTTTTAGTAGCTTGGGTTTCGTTGCTTACTTGTGATACCTAAAGTTTTATCCATTAACTAAAGTCTGCGGTCACCGTACTCTCCCATCCGTTTGTCCTACGAGTGCAGCGATTCAGAGCCATGGTTCAATGGTAAGCGTCTGACCATCCCCATCTATTCGGCGGCGGGCTTTTTTGGTGGACTGGGAGATGAGGGCGAACCAAGAAATTGCGGAGCGGAAGCGACGAAGCCGTGAAGGGATCAAGCGGCTGGTAAGTGAATTCGAAAGCAGAGCATTGCGGCCGGCAGAATTCTGCCGAAATCACGGTCTGGCGCTGAGCATCTTGCACCGATTCGACTCTTAAAATAGGTCATCGTATTTCCGAATAGTTGTACTAAGCTAGGTGCGTAGCGGCTAGCGTGACATGTGGAGACGGTTATCTCCATCGCCGATTAGGCGGCGCGGCCATACTAACCTGGCTTTGCAAATGGTGGATACTCTTGAAACTTTGGCAATGTCGGGTCCATGTAATCCCACGGCTGAGCTTCTGAGATAAACATGTCGAACTGCGGACGAAACCCACTCGGGTCGTCCAAGCTTGATACTCTGATGCCAATGAACTGTGGTGCTGACGTGCTCTTTCCCATGATGGGTGAGCCGCACTCGGCGCAAAAGCTGCGACTCGTCTCGCCGCCCATTGCCCCAGAGGACGAATAGGAACGCATTGAACCTCGCGTCAACCGAAACGCTTCAGCCGGGACAACTACGCCAGACGAAAATGGGCTGCCCGTCCACCTTTGGCAATCCCGGCAATGGCAATTAAGCATTCCCAACGGTTCGGCCCTGCATTCGTAACGAATCGCACCGCACGCACATCCCCCAGTGAATGGTATTTTCATAGTCATAGTTCGTGAATGACCACCTGTTGATTACGGCTTCGGCCGTGAGTAGTTAAGCCCTGACCGCAACGGTGACTGCTAGACTATCCGCGACTGCTCATGCGTGAGGTCAGGGCGACGCGTTAGAAAAACACTGACTTTAATCATCTATACTTCTCCTCCTGTGTTCGACTGTTGTCGTACTGTTTCAGTAGCGATTGAGGCCAGGATTGCTTCGTCACTCTGGCTCAGATCCAGCGGCTTCAAAAAGGGCTGCTTAACATGTTTGCCCGTGGGCCAGTAAACCTCGATCATGTTGCCGTCGGGATCGTCAAAGTAGAAGGCTAAGGATGCTCCGTGATCAAATGTGAGTTTGATCGACAATTCCCTTTCCAGTACCAGCCGGTAGAGGCGTTTCAGTTCTGCCAATGAAGCTACCTTGAAGGCAACGTGGCGGAACTGGGGCTGGGAAAACAGAGCGATCTCGTGAGATTCCTCGCCGGGGCGCGAAGACAGGAAGGCACTTGCTCCAATGTCGGGGGTACCATCTGGGGTGCCACCCACGGTCTGCATACCCGGAATATCCTGGTAGAATTGGGCACTGACGAGTGGATCTTTGACATAAAGACCGACATGATGAATACCTAAATTGCTGCAACCATTTTTACTCATATACAGTATCCTTTCCAAACCGCATCAGTGGCGGCTTTCGGTTTGATGCTAAGTAACGTTTAAAGTTTTAATTTATAGGTTACTGTATTAATTGCGCAGATGTAACTTGTCAAGAAAACTTTATTCGGTTACAATGTAACTGTGCCTTCTACCTCTGAAAATGGCCGTGTGAGCCGCCCGAAATTTCTGTTCCTTGGCGACCATCCTGCCGTGGATTTTGCCAATACACTTGCCCCTCCTCCTGGACTGGACATCGATTTCCTGTGTACCTGGCAGGACGCAATTGACTGGTTTGTGCAAGCGAAACTAACGCGCGCGGCAAGCTTGCATGTGCCAGAGGCGCGCGCTGCCGAAGCGCTCAAGGCGTTGGGTGCTATTCGTCAGGCATGGAGAAGCGTGTTGTCGCAAATCATCGCAGGCGGCAAGGTCAGCGATGAATTTCTCGAAAAGCTCAACGCTCTGTTAGGAGCGGACGCGTTTACCGAAACACTCCAATGTAGCGGAAAGAAGGGATTTCAACTTGTCCGATCGGCCTCCCAGCATCAGGGTGAAAGGCTTGCCCTAGCCATTCTCGCTCACCAAATCGCCCGCTTCCTGGCGGAGGCCAACTTAAGCTATCTGCATCAGTGCGCAAATACCACCTCGTGCGTTCTCTACTTCTACGACACGACAAAAAATCATCGTCGCCAGTGGTGCAGCGTGGCTACGTGCGGCAATCGCCATAAGGTCGCGGAATTCCGACGGCGCCAGGCTCTCTCCCAAAAGAAGTGGGGTATGGCGGGTTTCCCCAAAGATGTATCCATGCTGGAGGAAGAATGCAGCGGTCATCTCCCATAACTAATCGGGAAGTTTCTGTGAGCGTCCGGTGGATGACGCTCTCCGGGCTATGCGCAAGTCTTATCGGAATTGGCCTCGCGCGCTTCGCCTACACCCCACTTCTCCCGGAGCTAATCGCCGCGCACTGGTTTGCTGCGTCCCAAGCTGCCTATCTCGGTGCCGCGAATCTCGTCGGGTATCTT
>DASXIT010000179.1:0-65262 GCA_036497825.1 Candidatus Acidiferrum sp. | reverse complement strand
GGTCGGCGGCTTCGAACCAGTGGATCTTCTCGAGGCCATCCACCTTCTCGTTGTGCAACTCGAAGAAGGTCGCGCCGAAGTCCAAAACCAATACACTCGCTCTGTTCAATACAAGGGTAACCTCGCAGCCCAACAAGCTGTGGTTAGAGTGTTCGAAGTTGCCGATCGCAAATGGCGTGGCATCGGGAAGATATCCGTCAGTGGACTTCGCCTCAAAGAAAAATACGCTGCATTTGACGCAGAACGCATTTTCGAACTGGAAAATATCAGCGCGGAAGAACCCAAAGAGTGTATTAGCGCCGAAGTTTTATTAGGAATGAAGAAACCAACTGAATGCTCCGCGTTCGGTGTGCGGTGCACCCCGGAAAAGCCGTTGGGCGCGCCGATGGTTTCTACGGAAGGTGCCTGTGCCGCTTACTACCAATACCGACGTCATCTCGTCACACTCTAAATCAGAGGCCGAAGAAGCAACGAAAAATCTCGCCTCTTTTACATGCCCGCTGCCAATCCCCGCTCGCGATCGCATACTTCTTGGCCACGGAAGCGGCGGTAAACTTAGCGCTGAACTACTCAAGAATGTTTTTCTTCCGCAGTTTGGCAATCCAATCCTGGATCGCCTGGAAGATCAAGCCACCGTATCGCTGAGAGAATCACGTCTGGCGATCTCCACCGACTCCTTCGTGGTCAAGCCACTTTTCTTTCGCGGTGGAAATATTGGCTCGCTGGCTGTTCACGGCACGATTAACGATCTTGCGATGGGTGGCGCGGTGCCGCTTTGGCTCACTGCCGCATTCATTTTAGAAGAAGGCTTGCCAATTGAAACTCTCAAGCTGGTGGTTGCCTCCATGCACGAGGCCGCCCAAGATGCGGGTGTGCAAATTGTTACCGGGGATACCAAAGTAGTTGAAAAGGGAAGCGCTGACGGCATTTTTATCAACACCACAGGCATTGGCATGGTTCACGATGGGATCACTCTTTCTTCCAGCCTGGCACGGCCTGGGGACTGCATTATTGTCAGCGGAACACTCGGTGATCATGGAATCGCGATTCTTGCGGAACGCGAAGGCCTGATGTTTGAGACGGAAATTGTCAGCGATTCCGCCGCGCTGCACACTCTGGTCGCGGATCTTTTCCATGCCACTCACGAAGTGCGCTGCCTGCGCGATCCGACCCGCGGCGGCCTTTCTAGTACATTGAATGAAATTGCTGACTCTTCCAAGGTCGGGATTGAACTTGAGGAGACATCCATTCCTGTCCACGAAGAAGTTCGTGGTGCCTGCGAAATGCTGGGACTCGATCCACTCTACGTAGCTAACGAAGGGAAACTGGTGGCTATCGTCGCTCCAGGAGCGGCAGAGAAAGCACTGCACGCGCTGCAAAGCAATCCGCTTGGTAAAGATGCCCGTATGATTGGGCGCGTTATCAGGGAGCATCCCCGGATGGTCGTAATGCGTACCCCCTTTGGCACCACCAGAATTGTCGACATGCTTGCGGGCGATCAGCTCCCCCGCATCTGCTAGGAGAACTCTTGCACGAAGTGGGAATCGCATCCTCGATACTGGAAACGGTAGACGCCGAAGCTCGCCGCCGTCCCGATTCGCAAATCATCGCCGTCGGACTGCGTATCGGTGAGCTGTCCAACATCGACAAGGACGCACTTAGCTTTGCTTTTGATGCCCTTACCCGAAACTCTAACTGGCAAAATTTGAAAATTGAAATCGAATGGTGCCCACGCCGCCAGAAATGCCTGACCTGCAATGAGGAATTTTCTGTCGAGAACTATCAGTTAGATTGCCCGAAGTGTGCCGGCGCCAGCACGACATGTATAAGTGGCACGGAACTCGATATTGCCTACCTGGAAGTGGAGGATGTATGCGTGAAGTAATGGAAAAAAAAGTTCTCAGCGAAAATGATCGCATGGCGGCTCTGTTGCGCCTGCGTTTTGAAAACGAAAATATCCTCTGTGTGAACCTTATCAGTTCGCCAGGCTCCGGCAAGACCATGCTGCTGGAAAAAACTCTTGCAGCTTTGCCGAAAGATAGTCCGGTAGCTGTTTTAACAGGAGATATTCAGACGGACAACGATGCCAAGCGCCTTGCGCGGTACGGATTTCCAGTTCGGCAGATTGTTACCGGCGGCACCTGCCATCTCGACGCGCGTATGATCGATCGTCATCTGAACGAAATTGGGTTTCGTGGCCCGGGCATCCTTTTCATCGAAAATGTCGGCAATCTGGTTTGTCCTTCCAGTTATGATTTGGGGGAAGCCGCAAAAATTGTCCTTCTAAGCGTAACCGAAGGCGAAGACAAGCCTCTCAAGTATCCTGGTATTTTTCTCCGTTCTTCCCTCATGCTGCTGACTAAGACTGATCTCTTGCCCCATGTTGAATTCGATCCCAACTTAGCCCTTGAAAACGCCCGCAAAATCCATCCCGAAATCGATTTCATCGCCCTTTCCGCCCGCACCGGCGAAGGATTTTCGGACTGGCTGGACTGGCTAAACGCAATGCGCGAAAAAATCACCCCGCAAGCAGCAGCCGCCCGCTGATTGGCAGATACCTTGGGCGTTTGGAGTCGTGCTCTGAAGGGGCACCGCACTGCCGTGCCCGTCTTGGGGTTGCGTTGTCTTGTTTAGCAAAATTAATTCGCAAATGTCTCCCAAAAGCTAAAACTTTTTCATTCGACCCAGTATGATAGAAACATCCATCATGACTTCGCTTCGCAAAGCCATCGACGTCACCGGGATCGTCCAAGGCGTCGGCTTCCGCCCGTTTGTCTACCGTCTGGCAAATCAATGCGACCTGGCTGGCTTTATCGCGAATACCCCCGCAGGTGTCAGCATAGAGGTCGAAGGAATTCCCGAAAGAGTCGAGGAGTTTCTTCTCCGCCTACCGCGAGAGATTCCTCCTCTTGCGAAAGTTACTGCTGTTACCGATCGCGACGTCGATTCCATCGGCGAAAAATCCTTTCGGATCATTTCTACTCGTCTGAACCAATCCGCTAAAACTTTAATTTCTCCAGATATTGCTGTTTGCGAAGACTGTCTCCGCGAACTATCCAATCCACGCGACCGCCGCTTCCGCTATCCCTTCATTAACTGCACTAATTGTGGCCCAAGGTTCACCATCATTCGCGATATTCCTTACGACCGCGCCCGTACTTCCATGAGCGCATTCAAAATGTGTGCGGTGTGCCAGGTCGAATACGATGATCCCGCCAATCGTCGCTTCCACGCTCAACCGAACGCGTGCTGGGATTGCGGCCCACAAATCCAATTACTCTCCTCGGATGGTTCGATCGTCAACATCGCCGAACCTATTCGCGAGGCTGCTCGGCTCCTGCAGCAAGGTTCCATCCTGGCCATCAAAGGCCTCGGCGGTTTTCACTTAGCGTGCGATGCTAAAAACTCCGCGGCCGTTGACCAGCTTCGCGAACGCAAGCGTAGGGTGGAAAAGCCATTCGCCATCATGGTGTCGCGTGTGGAAATTGCCGAACGGTTCTGCGTTGTAGGCGATCTTTCTAAGAAACAATTGCTTTCGATGGAACGCCCGATTGTGCTTCTTCCCAGCCGACCTGACGTTGGCCTCGCACCGAACATTGCGCCAGGCAATCGCTTCCTCGGTGTTTTCCTTCCGTACACTCCGCTTCATCATTTGCTTTTCACTAGTGGCAAGTTCGAAGCACTGATCATGACTAGCGGCAATCTCAGTGAAGAGCCGATTGCCATCGATAACCGCGAAGCGGTGCAACGCCTCCAGAGAATTGCCGACGCCTTCCTGGTCCACAATCGCGAAATCCTGAGCCGCTGTGACGATTCCGTCATTCGTGTTGCAGCGGCTCTGCCGCAACAGTTGCGTCGTTCCCGCGGATTTGTCCCGGTTCCTGTCGCGATTGAGCACGAATCGCAACCTATTCTGGCTGTGGGCGGAGAACTAAAAAATGCGATTTGCATTATTCGTGGCGCAGAAGCCTTTCTCAGCCAACATGTGGGTGATCTGGAAAATCTCGAAAGCTACAATTTTTTCAACGAGGCTGTCAGCCATCTGCAACGCATACTCGAAGTTCAACCCCAGATGGTCGCCCACGACCTCCATCCCGATTATTTTTCCACCAAATGGGCGCTTGAGCGCGAAGACGTTCAGCATATTCCCGTGCAGCACCATCATGCCCATATCGCGTCCTGCATGGCGGAAAATCATCTTGATGGAAAAGTTATCGGCATCGCGCTCGATGGCACCGGTTACGGCATCGACGGCGCAATCTGGGGTGGCGAAGTATTAATCGCGGAGTACGCAACTTTCGAACGCGCTGCGCACCTTCAATATGTTCCATTGCCAGGTGGAAGCGCGGCAATTCAGGAGCCTTGGCGCATGGCCGTCAGCCATTTGGTGAAAAACTACGGTAAGGATGTGCAAGCGCTCGATCTTCCATTTCTCAAAGAAATTGATGCCCGGAAGCTACAAGTTGTTCTGCAGATGATGGAGCGCGAAATTCATTCGCCGCGGACGTCCAGTTGTGGCAGGCTATTTGATGCCGTCGCTGCGCTGACCGGTCTTCGAAACTCCGTAACGTACGAAGCACAGGCTGCCATCGAACTGGAAATGGCTGCGCACGATTCCACCGATGAGGGAGCCTATCCGTTCAGCTTGGTCAAAGAAGGTTCCCTCTGGAAAATTGGCACCCGCTCGCTGTTTGATTGGCTGATTGCTGATCTACGCAAGCAGGTCAGCGTTCCGGACATGAGCCGCCGCTTTCACAATGGCCTGGCCTTAGTAATGGCAGACATTGCCACAAAGATTCGGGAAGAGCGAAATCTCAACCGAGTGTGTCTCAGCGGTGGCTGCTTCCAGAATGTTCTACTTTTTGAATTTATGTTGAAGGCCTTACGAAATCAGAATTTCGAAGTTTACTTTCATAGCGAGGTGCCGGCGGGCGATGGCGGAATCAGCCTTGGCCAAGCCCTTGTGGCTGCGCATCTTCTACAGGCCTCCGGCGAAAAGGCTTGATGCCCTTGCCTTAGTGAGTGCCGAACTTCAAGCTTCCGGTGACCCCTTTTCCTTCCGTTACCCTTACAGTTTGTCCAGCGGAAACATTCGCCAGCTTATCGATTTGCCCACTGGGCCAGCGAATTTCTATTGTTTCGACCTGTTCGCGTTGACCCAATCCAAACGTCAAGACCAACTCGCTAGCTGACAAATAACTCGAGCCACTTCGCAGCATCTGAGTTTGCGTCTCCTCACCTGAAGTGATCTTTACGATCGCGCCGATTCCGTCCCGATTTGATTTTGTGCCTACCAGCTTCAGCCGCAAGCTTTTACTCGCGACGCTACCCGGCGTGACATCATTTTCAAGCAGGTAGACTGGACCGCCGTTGGTCGAAAGCAGCAAATCCAAACGGCCATTATTATTTATGTCCGCATAAGCCGCTCCGCGCCCGACGCGCGGCGACGCGAAAGCTGCCCCCATCTGCTTCGTCACTTCCACAAAATTACCTTTTCCCACATTTCGAAACAAATGGGGCGGCATCGCGTACTTCACATTGGGTTGCACATGTTGAATATCAGCATCAATATGCCCGTTCGCAATTAAAATATCGGGCCAGCCGTCAAGATCGTAATCAAAGAAAAAGCAACCGAAGCCAAGTGTCAGCAAAGAGGCACGGCCTATTTCTGATCGTGGCGCTTCGTCAACGAACAGTCCTTTTCCCTCATTGTGATAAAGCGAAAGCATTTGGTTGGAAAAATTGGTGATCAAAATACTCGGCGCGCCCGAATGATCGTAATCGGCCGCATCCACGCCCATTCCCGCTCGGGCTACACCATCCTCGCTGAAAGCGATGCCCGCCACCACCGCTTTTTCCGTGAACGTTCCGTTGCCATTATTGCGATACAGCTTGTTGGGTTGCGTGTCGTTGGAAAATAGCAGGTCTGGCCAGCCATCGTTGTCGTAATCGAGAATCGCAATTCCCAAAGTTTTCGAAGTCGGCTCAGCCAGGCCCGCTTTCTTCGTTACATCCTCAAACGTCCCATCGCCTTTGTTGTGCCACAACCGCACCGCAGTTCCTTTGTACGATTCCGGCGTGCAGTACGATTTGCTCTTTCCATCCAACGTGCAGTACAAATCGCCTTCCAGCGACCATTGCACATAATTCGCAACCACCAGGTCGAGCTTGCCATCCTTGTCGTAATCGACCCATGCCGCGCTGGTGCTAAATTCTTTCGGGCCAGCCAGCCCTGCCTTTTGCGTCACATCAGTGAACGTTCCATTTCCATTGTTGTGAAATAAATGGCTCTGGCCCATCGCGGTGACAAATAAATCGTCAAATCCATCGTTATCGTAATCGCCCACCGCCACGCCCATGCCAAACAGTTCTACATCCAATCCAGCCTTATGGGTTACGTCCGTGAAAGTTCCGTCATGATTGTTGTGATACAGCCTCGGCGTGGAGTGCTTCTGTGGCTGTCCCGGCCAATTTGTTCCATTCACGAGAAAAATATCCGGCCACCCATCGTTGTCATAATCGATGAAGGCCACACCCGGCCCCATTGTCTCGGGCAGATATTTTTTCCCAAATGCTGCATTGTTATGAACGAAATGAATGCCCGCTTTTTGTGTAATGTCGCGAAAGGTTACCGAAGATGCCCCGGAAGAGTTGGCTTGCGTCTGCGCGAATAATCCTGAACTCAAAAGCAATACAAAAACTAACGTCCACCACTTTCTCAAGGATTCTCCGCCTTTCCTTCCCGCCCCACACCTAATGAGTCTGCCACCCGGTTAATGTAATTGAACCACGATGCAATCAGTGTAATTTGCAGAATTCCGCGATCATCAAATCCCACTCCCCTCAATTTCGTGTGATCTGCGGGGCTGCATTGGGTGGCATCCTTCGTCAACTTCACCACGTAATCCAGCATCGCCCGCTCCTGTTCGCTGATCGGAGCAGTGCGATAATCACGCCGCAGAGCCAGAACCATTTCGTCATCCAATGTCGCCCGACGCAGAAACTCTGCGTGAGATTCGATTCAATAATGGCACCTGTTCGTCACCGACACGATTGTGGCAATCATTTCATGCTGTCGACGCTGCAACGGCAAGTCCGGTGACATCATCGCGCCAAATGCACTGAACGAGTGGTACATCGCCTGCGGGATCAAGCTGTGTGAGGAGACGATTCCGGCTTCCATCCCATGGTCAACAGCCGGAACCGGCGTCGCATATTCCTGCGGATACAGCTTTCGCTGCTCCATCATTGCATTGCGCACGTTCTCGTCGTCTTCCATTCCAACTGTCTTGATCCAGGTCATTTATTCCTCTCGTGTAGCGGCCGCCTTCCGAGACGGACTCATTGCGACTTATCTACAATTATAAAAATTCAGATTGAATCAGCGGCCAGCTCCGGTTGCAGCCTTCTTCGCTGATTTAACATCCACAGCCGCAATTTTCTTCGTTCCCTTCGCTGCTGCAACTTTGTCCAGGGGCACGGACAGATGTTCATGCACCGCCTGCCGCTCATTGTTATCTTCGGCATGAGTCTGACGATAGGCTCCCGTCAACGCCTGCGACGATTCATCCGCCTTGAAACGAAGGTACCGCTCCTTGTGATC
This sequence comes from Candidatus Acidiferrum sp., assembly GCA_036497825.1. Taxonomy (GTDB): domain Bacteria; phylum Acidobacteriota; class Terriglobia; order Acidiferrales; family UBA7541; genus Acidiferrum. Next base: position 57,659 of record DASXIT010000179.1, on the reverse strand, counting down.
ATTGGCGCGCGTCTCGTCACCAAGACCGGTGTAACAAAGCATCAAATTATAGTTGGCTTGCAAATCTTCGGGATCGATCGCCAGGGTTTTCTGGAACTCTGCAACAGCGTCCGAGTATCGCTTTTGCAGAAACAAAACACGTCCCAATTCATTGCGCACCACGCGGTCACGCGGGAATTGCGCCAGCACTGACTGAAGCACCTGGGCCGCTTCTTCATACTTGCCTTCTTCTTTTAACACGCGTCCATAAAAGAAATTTGCACGCGCGAGTCCTGGCTTCAATGCCAAAGCTTTCAGCAAAACTTCTTTCGCACCTTCCGTATTTCCTTCCTGCACTCGCACACGTCCCACGTTTGTCCAACCATCCGGATTCTGCGGATCCATCTGGGTAATTTCGGTGAACGCCTGTTCCGCACCCTTCAAATCTCCCTGCAGAAACAAGCCGATTCCGAAATCGTTCCAACGTGTCCAGTCATCTTTCGACCAAACTATTTCCGGCGCGGGTTCTTTCGCAACTCGCGGCAACACCCTAAGGCGCTTGGTGTCTTCAGCTACCACGACAATCGGCAAATCCGGAATCCCTTTCACATTGCTGGATAGATTTGTCAGATCCCCGGTGAAGCTCACTTTCCTGTCGTCGTAGTTGGGAGTAACTTCCGAATTCCCTTCGGCGGCGTCTTGCTTGCCGGCAAACATAAACTGCGTATTCCACCACTGGAATTTCCGGTAATTCAGCTTGGAGTGCAGAATAATTTTGTCACCCGCATTCTCCGGCACATGCATTCTGAAGTGTGCCGTGTCCGCGGCCCCCGGCGGAATTAATTTTACGTACACCACCGCCCGGCTGGCCCAGGCGTTTCTCTTGTTAATCGGGTTTCCGTGTTCATCGATCTGCAGAGACTTGTAGAAGTGCGCCCCCCGCTCGACCGGCCCTTTCCCATCGTTATCGACCTTCCCACTCCAATAAATAATTTGGCCCTTTTCGTCGGTAGCCTGCAGTTCCAACCACGCATCATCAGCATCCACCGTACCGCCAGGAAAGAAGTGTCCAACTTTGCGCGTGCGTACGACAACATCCACGACCACATCATCTCCACGGCGTACCGCTGCATCCACGCGTCCCAGTGGGGCAGTCAATGGTCTTGCCTCGCCGGCTGGGCCAGTTGGCAGCGCTACATCCGCTTCTTCTCCCACCGCGAATGTAGTCGAAAGTTCCTGCTTCGGTAGCGCGGCGGCCTTGTCCTTAGCGGTTTCGTTGCCCGCAGGGGAAACTGCAAAAATATCCACTGTCAACTGCTTGTCTTGCAAAAATCGCTGGCTCGCCAGAAGTTGTTCGGTATCTTCATTTGATGTGGGTACCGCCGTATTCGCGCCGGGGAATCGGTGCGAGTGCACATACCCATCAATGCTGCCTTCATCTTTGGACGCCACCATCGGCATGTGGCAATCCGCGCACATCATCGCCGTGGCCGGATAATAAAATGCTCGCGCACCCTGGCCTGAAACTCCGCTGGCTTGCCAGTTGTCGTATTCATTAAAGCCGCGAATCCAACGATAGTGGTTCAAGGGTTGATCGAGATGCACTTTGTGGCAACCGGAGCAAAACTCCGGCACCTGCTCGCGCATGAACGGTTTCAGGAAAACCCGCCGGTGTGGCTCGGGATTCAGCTTCACCATAAAATCATGCAGCCTGCGAATCATCGGATTTTCGCTGGCTGCCAAAGCATGCAACGCGGGATACTCCAGCGTGAAATCGCCCTGGCCCATCGTGCCTTTCACTTGCACGATGCTGTGGCACATCAGGCAACTCAACCCAGCCTTGGCCTCCGGCTTATTTATGTTTTGCTGGATCGGCTGATCCATCATCCCGCTGAATAGCAATGCTGGATCGTGGCAGCCTGCACACCACTTGGACGGCTGCACGCCATCGACGCTTTGCATATACTCGATGCTCTTCCGGTACCACTGATTGTTAAACGAAGAAAAATGATGCGCCGAGCTTTCCCATTGTTTGTAAATATCGCCATGGCAGCGCTCGCATGCCTTTGACTGCATAAAATAATCCGAAGGAATGTACTTCCCGTCGGTCGTTTGCGCGGAGCTTGGATAGAACTTCCCGTGTGGACCGTCGCCTTCATGCTCCATCGATAAAGGAGAAATTGCAGGATTGTTCACCGCGTAGTGGGCTTTGCCGGCATGCTCTCGAGCCCACCAGGCTCCGGCGGAAATTCCAAGGGTAGCCGCCAGAACAAGAGCCACTCGCAATGCCTGCTGCATGCCGCTTGCGCCGAGTAATCCGCGCTGCGACAGCCAGGCGATCGTCAGAAAAATCACCGCCAACACGCAAACGGCAATATGCGCATACAACCACATCTTGAATCGATGTGCGGTGCCAATACGAAGCAACACCACACCCAGCACCGCACCTGCCAGCAGAAGCAGCCAGCCAATTTTTGCGGCGAAACTCTCTCGGCCAATTCCGCGGAAAAGAAATGCCAGCAAACCTAAACCGACAAGTACACCCAATCCTGAGTGAAGAAGCACATTTACGGCATAAAAAATTGTGGCGGATGGAAAAGCGAACAGATAAACCGCAGTTACCACCAGGACAAAAACGCTCAGCGAGCGCCACCGTTGCATTACCATTCCCCCCCATGCCACTCACTTCGCCTCTTTCCCCCAATTACAAATGCGGCCGGAGGTGGTCTCCGGCCGCTGAGTTTGTTGGGGTGCTTCCGGGGTCGGCGAAGAATCGCCCTTGAAGGAAGCGACTACAAGTTGCAAACGTTATAAATCGCCCAAAACTCACTTACAATAGTGCGAAACGATTAGAATTGATAAAGCTCCGTAATTCCTTTCTGTTCAGTCACTTGAAAGGCCCTGCCAGCAGCCAAATTGGGGTGCTCTTCTCTACCTCCGCTCGGCCATTCAATCACCACTCGTTCGATGTGATCTCGTTTGCCCAACCCAAAGGTTAACGGCAATTCGGATTGCGAGAGATAGCTGGATCCGCTGCGTACCATGCGCGATGCAATCTGCCCATCGTAATGGATTTGCACCTTCGCGCCGATTGCGTCGCGATTTGATTTGGTTCCACTCAGATGAAATCGAATGCTTTTATTACCAGCCAGTTGGTCATTCCGATAGAGGTACGCGGGTCCGTTATTCGTCATCAACAAAACATCCAGATCTCCGTCGCGATCGATATCTCCAACCGCCAGTCCGCGGCCAACCTTCGGCAGATCGAACCCGCCCCCTACTTCCGCGGCTTCGTCGTTGAATTTTCCGCCTCCTTGATTTATGAAAAGCTGCGCCGGTTGCGCGTATCCCACGTTTCCTCGAATATTTCGTACCGTCTCATCAATGTGGCCGTTGGCCACCGCAATGTCCAGCAATCCATCCAGGTTCGCATCGAAGAACACGCAACCAAATCCCAATGTGTTTCTCGAAGCCGCGCCCAAACCTGTCTGCATCGCAACGTCATCGAAGCCCTTTGGCGTTGAGCGGTACAGTCCAATCATCTCGTTATCGAAATTTGTGATGATAATCCCCGGCTTCCCGGAATTTTCAAAATCCGCGACGTCCACGCCCATTCCCGCGCGCGCTTTTCCCTCTGTGCTGAACGCCAGCCCGGCCTCCAGGGCAATATCCTTAAATTTTCCGGTCCGCGAATTGTGATACAGCTTGTTGGGTTGCGTATCGTTCGCCACCAGGACATCTGGCCAACCATCCTGGTCGTAATCCAGCATCGCCACGCCCAACGATTTGGAGCTACTGTCAAAAATTCCGCTCGTCGCAGTTACATCTTCGAACGTTCCGTTGCCGCGATTGTGGTACAGCCAGCAGGTATCTCCTCGATAGGCTTCGGGCGTGCAATACGATTTGTTCTTTCCGTCCAGGCTGCAAAAAACGTCGCGGTCTGCCGACCAGTGCACATAATTGCACACCAGCAAGTCGAGAAAACCATCGCGATCGTAGTCAAACCAGATTGCCGATGTGCTTAAACCCTCTTTGCCGGATAATCCGCTGCTCTTGGTGACATCAACAAAAGTCCCTTTGCCTGTGTTTCGAAAAAGCCGGCTCTGCCCTACACAGGTAATGAAAATATCGGGAAAGCCATCATTGTTGTAATCGCCTACGGCAACTCCCATGCCATACATTTCTTCGTCGAGCCCCGCCGCTTTCGTTACGTCAGCAAACGTACCATTGCGATTGTTTCGATACAATTTCATTGTGGTGCGTTGCCTTTTGTGTCCGGTCCAATCCATCCCATTCACCAATAGAATGTCTTGCCAGCCGTCGGCATCGTAATCGAGAAACGCGCAGCCTGAGCCAAGGGTCTCGGGAAGTAATTTTCCTCCATACGCCCCGCTGTTATGCCGGAAGTGAATTCCCGCGGACTCTGTCACGTCCACAAAGCGAATACCAGGAGATGCCGCTTTCAATAGGGAAGGAAATGCAGCCCAGCCGATGCCGGCACCCACGGCACTTTGTAGGAAGTTGCGACGCTTCACGGAAGGGTTACCAGCCCGTTGCGGATGGCATAAACGACGAGCTCCGCAGTCTTGTGAATTCCTAGTGCATCCATAATATTGGCGCGATGAACGGAAACCGTGTTCACGCTTAAACTCAATTCCGTGGCGATCTCCTTGTTGGATTGTCCCGCGACGATATGTTGGAGGATTTCCAGTTCGCGCGGCGTCAACCCGGTGTCGCGCTCCCCGCGCAATCCACCCGTCCGCGTGATCTGCGAATCCAGCACCGTTTTGCCTTCCGCAACCTGCTTGATTGCATTCACCAGATCCAAATCCATCGCATTCTTCAGAATGTACCCGCGTGCCCCAGCTTCCATAGCCTGCTTTACCAAAGTGTCTTCGGAGTGCATGCTTAACATCAAAACTGCGGTCTCTGGGAGTTTTAGCAGGATTCGACGCGTGGCTTCGATGCCGTTCATTTGCGGCAATGCGCAATCCATTACAATTACCTTCGGACGCAACTCCTCCGCGCGCTTAATTGCTTCCATTCCGTCGCTGGCTTCACCCACCACTTCAAATGTTGCCTCGTCTTCCAGCATTCGCCGGAATCCGCGACGCACCAACGCGTGATCATCTACCAAAAGCACGGTCAACTTATTCGGCATGTAATTCCACCTTCTCGCGGGGAATTCGTAAATGCACCAGCGTCCCGCCAGCGTCCACCGGTGTAATGCGCAGTGTTCCTCCAACAATTTCGGCACGCTCGCGCATTGCTACCAATCCAATACCTGTTTGCCCTTGCACGGAAACGAATCCTTTGCCGTGATCTTCCACTTCGAGTTGCAGCGCTTGGGGTTCGAAGCTCAGGCGAATCCAGGCTTCTTTCGCCCCAGAATGCCGGCTTAGATTATTCAATGCTTCCTGCAACACGCGATATACCTGCACGCCTGCGGAAGTCTCCAATGCAAAGTGTTCGCCTGACTTCTGGTAGTGAAGCACAATGCCGCTCTGTCTTTCCACAGTCGGAATGTACCAATCGAGGGTGGACTCCAATCCCGCTTCTTCCAGAAGCACGGGATGCAAGGCTTGAGAGAGGCTGCGAATGTTGTTCAGTGTGGATTGGGCGATTTCTCGGACTTCCTGCAAGTCTTCATGCAAGGCTGAGTTCTCTGGAGCATCTTTGCTGGCGCGGCGAAGCAGCGATCCGATCGCGGTCAGCACCTGGCCGAACTCGTCATGAAGTTCGCGAGAAATGTGCCGAAGTGTGGATTCCTGGGTGGAAATTAATTTCTGCGCAAGATCGCTGCGTTGAGAAGAAAGTTCTGCAACGTGCGCGAAGATTCGGCGGTTGTAACGAATGAGATAAAGGCTTGTCGGTATGATCGCCAGCAGAATGCCACCCAGAAAAAAATAAAGTTGCCGCTGCACTCGGTTATAGATTTGTTCGATGCTAGCCTCTGCTTGCTGTTCCCCCTCGTTGTTCTGCACCAGCAGTCGGGAGACAGCGGAACTGAGGGCAGCCTGCCGTGGCTGGAGCGTGTCACGAATCTGGTTGCGGGCAACTTCGTCGGAGCCACCCAGTGCCAAGGCGAACATTCGATCGCTGGCATCCCAAAATTGGCTTAAAGATTGCGATAAATAACGCCGCTGATCGCTGGTCCGCTCCGCTTCTGCCAGGGATTCTTCCTGTTCCATGGCAACTTGGAGGTCATTACGAATGCGGTCAAATTGCGCACTCCAGGCGGCTAGTGGATAGGGAGCGGAAGTGTCGAGCATGTCGCGCATTGCCAGTCCAATGGAATTGAGATCGTTCTGAATGCGCAGCAGTTGCAGCGAATCTTTGCGATTGCGATCGACCATTTCACTTTGCAATTTGCGAATGCCCGAAAATTGCATCGTGATGTACGCAGCGTAGGCCAACACCGCAATCAACGTGACGATTAGTCCAAGATAAAGTCCACGTGAAGGGGCAATCTGCGCTGGAGGATTTTTGTCCACGCAAAAAGCATATACCGGCAAAGGCGTGGAACCAACTCGGAGGCTGCGTCCACTTGCAGCCATGGCATCGCGAGTCAGTGATACACTGCCCTGCGCCGGTAAACTTGTCGGTTCGACTAGAAAGTCGGAGCACATAGAATGATCGAAGTTGGGCTAATTGGATTTGGTTTGGCCGGGCGATTCTTCCATGCGCAAGTCATTCGCGCGGTGCCCGGTCTTCGTCTAGCGGCGATTTTGCAACGAACAGGAGGCGAAGCTGCCAAGGTTTATCCAGATGTGCGGATTGTGCGCAGCTTGGATGAATTGCTGGCTATCGAATCGATCCGCCTGATTGTCATCGCATCGCCAAACCAAACTCATTTCCCCTTCGCAAAGCGATGCCTGGAAGCTGGTCGCGATGTTGTAGTCGATAAGCCATTCACAACGACGGTTGCCGAAGCCGTTGAACTGTATCGCATCGCCAAGCAGCGCAGACGTGTGCTCACTGTCTATCACAACCGCCGATTTGACGCGGATTTTCAGAGTTTGCGTGCTTTTCTCAAAACCGGCGAATTAGGCCGTGTGGTGCGATTCGAAACGCACTATGATCGTTTTCGTCCAAGCGGAAAACCGGGCGCATGGCGCGAGCAGCCGGGCCCGGGCAGCGGAATCTTGTTTGATTTAGCACCGCACTTGATCGATCAAGCCTTGATGCTGTTTGGAAGACCGGAAGCAATTTCCGCCGACGTGAGAATGGAACGCGACGCCGCCATTACCGACGATGCGTTCGATTTGTGTTTGGAATATCCTGCAAGCATGCGCGCGAAGTTATGCGCGACAATGCTCAGCCTGACACCTCGTCCACGATTCGTGGTGCTAGGTACCAAAGGTAGTTTTGTGAAGACGGGATTCGATCCGCTGGAGAATTCCTTGCGAGCCGGAAGAGTCCCAGCCAACGATTCGTGGATGTTGGAGGAAGAAGAGAACTGGGGCGAAGCGACCACCGCCGAGAATGGGCAAACAGTGAAGAAGCGCATTCCCTCTTCCGGTGATTGGCGAGATTTTTATGTCAACGTGCGAGACGCGCTTCTTCGAAAAGCAGAATTACTCGTGACTCCTCAGCAAGTCCTGGACGTGATGGTCGCGTTGGAATTGGCGCGACAGAGTTCGGAGCAAAAACGCGCGTTGCCTTGGCGCGATGTGGAGTGGCAAGAGTGAGTCCGAGAGTAAGGCGTGGGCGTATAATTTAGAGGAAGAGTCTAGGAGCGGACACGTGAAGATCGAACTGGCGCCCTCAATACTGGCATCAAATTTTGCGCAGCTCGGCGCAGAAGCAGCCCTTGCGATCGAAGGCGGCGGAAGCGTAATCCACGTCGATGTAATGGATGGGCATTTTGTCCCTAACCTCACTATGGGACCGTCGGTGGTGAGAAGTTTACGAAAAGTGGTCAAAGTGCCGCTGGATTGCCATTTCATGATTGAGAACCCGGATCAGTTCATTCCGGAATTTGCCGAAGCGGGTGCGGATTGGATCTCCGTTCACCAGGAAGCCTGCCACAACTTGGACCGCACACTGCATTTGATTTCATCTCATGGCTGCAAACCCGGAGTGGTTATCAACCCGGCGACTCCGGTGGAAATGCTGACGGAAGTGCTGGACCTGGTGCACCACGTTCTCGTTATGAGCGTAAACCCGGGATTCGGCGGCCAGAAATTCATCCCTAACGCGCTGAATAAGATCGCAGCGCTGGCGCGAATGCGCGCAGAGCGAAAACTGGAGTACCGCATCGAAGTCGACGGTGGAGTCGACATGACCACGATTGCAGATGTCGTAAAGGCTGGTGCTGAACTGCTCGTGGCAGGAAGCGCAGTGTTCGGCCACGGTGATATTCGCGCAAACGCTGCTCAATTATTAGAAACGGCCCGAGGCGCGGCTCTGATTCGCACCTGATCCGATTCTCAACTCCAGTTTTTTCTTCAGAGGTTCAGAGACCCGGTTTACGCGGCGATGGGAGTGACCTTGGATTTGCTGCGTGCTTTCGTCTTTTTGCTTGCTTCCGCCAGGAGTTCTTGTTCTGCGCGTAGCCAATCCGTATGCGGGTCTCCCGGTTTACCTTTGCGTTCCAGATAAATGTGATAGGCGCGGAGGGCAATGGCTTCTTGAGTCGGTGCTTTGGAAACGTTCGATTTTTTGGATTTGGGGGTAGAGGAGATGCTTGCTTTCGGCATCGTGCCTCCTTTCTTCTTCTCAACTATATTCTATCCAGCCAATCGTTGAGCATCACAAATTCCTTTACATAAAAGTGTTGTTTTAGATAGCTGCCTGGATCACGTGGAACAAGAAGCTTCAGCAGGAAATGCTTTGCCCTTGGAGGGGAATTTTTGTAACTTCGTTACTGCTCCTGATAATTCCAAAGAAGTCCACCATCCACGAAGAAGGTGGTCCCCGTCACGTAAGAACAATCATCCGAGGCCATGAAAGATGCAATCGAGGCGACGTCAGAAGGTTGTCCCAGTCGATTCAAGGGAATGTTCCCCAGCAGCGCCTTTAGTTTGGTCGGATCATTTAGCAGATTCTTGTTGATGGGTGTTTCGATTGCTCCTGGCGCAATCGAATTGATAGTGATTCCCAACGGCGCAAGTTCGATCGACAGATTGCGGGTCAGCATTTTTACTCCACCCTTGCTTGCGCAGTACGAAGAAAAATGCGGGAAGGGAAGTTCTTCGTGAACAGAGCTGATGTTGATTACTTTTCCGCCGGTTTTCGCTTGCATGCGGTGGCGAACAAAAGTCTGGGTCAGAAAGAAAAGACCTTTTAGATTTACGTTGAGTACCGCGTCGTAATCGGCTTCGGTCACATCCCAAAAATCCGCGCGGCGCTCCAGCCCCGCGTTGTTAACCAACATATCCACTTTCCCCAATTGATTCACGGCTTCGGTGATGAAGCGTTGACCGTCGACAATTTTTCCGACGTCACATTGAATTGCAGTGGCCCGCCTGCCAGCTTTTTTGATCTCCTCAATCACCTCATTTGCGCCGGCCTGATTGGAGCGGTAGCAGATGGCGATGTCGGCTCCGTCTTGTGAGAGACGCTCGGCGATCGCGCGGCCTATTCCTTGGTCGCCGCCGGTGATGGCGATGGTTTTTCCTTCCAGTCGATTCGGCATGGAGCCTCCAACCCGTGATCAATATAACCATCAGATGTTGCTGATTGATTTTTGGTTCAAGATAAAATCTTCGGCACATAGGGAACCGTGCCGGCTGCCCTCTTCATTGAAGAACAAAAAAGGCCGACCCCGAAGGGCCGGCCTTTCGATGAAACCTCTGGAATCGCCTTATGCGACGGTAACTTCCTTCGACAGATATACATCCTGAATGGTGTTCAGAAGTTTTATTCCTTCCGCCATTGGACGCTGGAAAGCCTTGCGTCCGCTGATCAGTCCCGTTCCGCCCGCGCGCTTGTTGACCACGGCGGTAATCACAGCTTCTTCGAAGTCGTTGGCACCGGAGGCTCCGCCAGAATTGATCAGTCCCGCCCGTCCCATGTAGCAATTCGCCACCTGATAGCGTGTCAAGTCTATCGGGTGATCGCTGCAAAGGTCCGTGTAGATGCGCTTATCGAATTTGCCGTAGCTGGAATCGCCAATGTTCAGCGCCTGATAACCGCCATTATTTTCCGGCAGCTTTTGCTTGATGATGTCGGCCTGAATAGTGACGCCGAGATGATTGGCCTGGCCCGTGAGGTCGGCGGAAACGTGATAGTCCTTGTCCTTCTTGAAAGCGCTGTTGCGGAGATAGCACCACAAAACAGTCGCCATTCCGAGCTCATGAGCCTTGGCAAACGCGTGGCTGATTTCAATGATCTGGTGGTCGGCATGGTCAGAGCCAAAGTAAATGGTTGCGCCAACCGCGGCTGCGCCCATGTCGTAAGCTTCCTGAACGGTGCCGAACGAAATCTGGTTGAACTGGTTGGGATAGGTGAGCAATTCGTTGTGGTTGATTTTTACGATGAAAGGAATCTTGTGCGCATATTTGCGCGCGACAGAACCAAGAACACCAAATGTGGAGGCAACCGCGTTGCACCCACCCTCGATGGCCAGCTTCACTATATTTTCGCCATCAAAATAATCAGGGTTCTTCGCAAAGCTTGCGCCTGCGGAATGCTCAATCCCCTGGTCCACGGGAAGAATCGAGACATACCCGGTGCCGCTCAGCCGCCCGTTGAAGAACAACCGGTGAAGGTTATTCAGAACCCGAAGATTGCGATCGGACGCAGCGTAAATCCGCTCGATGAAGTCCGGACCGGGAATGTGCAGCCTTTCCTTGGCAATTTTTGGATTCTTGAAGCCGAGCAAATTTTCGGCCTTTGCTCCTAAGAGTTGTTCGATTGCGCTTGTCGTTGCCGTTGCCATTTTTTTCTCCTGTTAGTCTATTTCGTCACAATTTCCGCGCTCAGCTTGCTTCCGGCGTCCTGGTCCGCCAGCCAAAGAAGATTGCCACTGGCGGGTTGAATGAGCTGAGAAGGTAATTGCTCAGGCTCGTGTGGTCCTTCCAGAACCGCTTTCAAGGCCAAGGCCTTGTCCGCGCGGGTTACCATAAAAATTACCTGATTCGCCTGGTTGATGGCCGGAGCCGTGAGCGTAATGCGTTCGGTGTACAACTTTCCAACCCAATTGCGAACCACGAAGCGATGGAAGGATGGGTGTAAGGCCTTGGTGCCCGGGAAGAGCGACGCGGTGTGTCCCTCATCTCCCATACCGAGGAGTACCAGGTCGAAGCGAGGAAGCTTACCATCCTGTAGCTTAAAGTATGCGCGAAGTGCCTGCTCATATTCCAGTGCAGCTTTTTCCGTGTCGTCGTATTCGCCCTTAATGCGGGTAACCTGCTCGGGCTTCAGTGGCGATTTGGAAATCAGAGATTCGTTGGCCATACGATAATTGCTGTCTTTATCTTCAGGCCCCGCATGGCGTTCGTCGCCAAAAAATAAATGCATCTTGTCCCAGGGAATCTGTGACCGAAATGCCGGGTCATCGGCGAGAAGTGAGTACAGAGCTTTCGGCGTTGAGCCGCCGGCCAGAGCCACGCTGAATGAATCCTGTCTCGCAATTGCACCGTTCGCGGCTTTTACGAATTCCTCGGCAGCGCGATGCGCTAAAGAGGCAATGTCGGGAAATAATACAACTTTACATTTTGCAGGGTCGCTCATTAGAAAATACCTGCCTTACTGTGAGTGGCAATGCGCCCGCGAAGATCGATGTCCTCTTCGCCGATGCGGCGCCACGAACGTCCATCGCGCTCCAAAAGTTCTTCGGCCTCGACCGGGCCCCAGGAGCCTGCAGCGTAGTTAGGGAAGCCGCGCGGTGGAAGCGCATGCCATACATCCAGAACGGGTTGGATCACCCGCCAGCCGGCTTCGACCATGTCAGCCCTTTGGAAAAGCGTGGCATCGCCCGCCATGCAATCGCGCAACAACCGTTCATAGCCGGTGCCGTGCTCCACACCGAAATACGTTTTGTAATCGAAATCCATGTTGACGAGTCCTAAACGCATGACCGCGCCCGGAACTTTTGCGCCGAAGCTTAGAGAAATACCTTCATCCGGTTGGATATGAATCACCAAGCGATTGGTTTCAACATTCTTTACCGCGGTATTGCGGAACAAAACGAACGGGGTCCGCCGGAACTGAATCACAATTTCCGTAGCGCGAAGCGCCAGGCTCTTGCCTGTACGCAGATAGAAGGGGACGCCCGCCCAGCGCCAATTGTCGATCAACAGCTTCAGCGCGACAAATGTCTCCGTGTTGGATGTGGGCGAAACATCGGGCTCGTGGCGATAGCCTGCAACACGCTCATTCTCAACAATGCCTTCCCCGTATTGGCCTCTCACCGTGTTGGTGAGCACTTCTTCTGGCGTAAGGGGCTGTATGGCGTGCAACACCTCGGCCTGTTTGTTACGAACTTCGTCGGCATCGAACGAAATCGGCGGCTCCATGGCGGTCATGGTGAGCAGTTGAAACAAATGATTGGGAACCATGTCGCGGAGCGCGCCTGCCGTCTCGTAAAAGCCGCCGCGATGTTCGACTCCCACCGTTTCAGCGGCGGTAATTTGGACGTGATCGATGTAGTTGCGATTCCAGAGCGGCTCGATAATGTTGTTTGTGAAACGGAAGACCATCACGTTTTGTACGGTCTCTTTGCCCAGATAGTGGTCGATGCGGTAAATCTGATTTTCCGTCAGGACTTTTTTCAGGTCAGAGTTAAGCTGCACAGCCGACGCCAAGTCGTGACCAAAAGGCTTCTCAACGATCACTCTGGCCCACTTGTCATCTTCTTCTTTGGTCAGACCGGCATCTCCGAGTTGCTGGACGATCGGGGCAAAAAATCGCGGAGCCACAGCCAGGTAAAAGAATTTGTTTCCACCAGTGTCATGGACCTTGTTGGCTCCGTCGATTTGCTGCTTCAGACGCTTATAAGTATCCGCATCCTGGAAATCGCCTTTAATGAAATAAATGCGCTCCTTTAGCCAATCCCACATTTTCAAGTCGATGGGATCGGAAGCGAATTGCGGCATCTCTTCGCCAAGCGTTTTGCGAAACGATTCAGTGTCAAGATCGTTCCCTGCCACGCCAATAATCGCAAACCGCTTGGAAAGAACCTCTTCCTTTGCAAGATTGAGGAGCGCGGGGATAAGTTTACGTTTGGTTAGATCTCCGGTGGCGCCGAAGATGACCATTACACAAGGATTGCCCTCTGCTGTCGGCTCCACTTGGTTCAAGCTCATGGATGGATGTCCTGTCTCTGGGCGCGTGAAGCGTGGCGCACAACTTCAGTGCCCGGATTTTTTCTCGATGTGACCGCCAAACTGAAAACGCATCGCAGATAGAAGCTTTGCCGCGAAATCGCCTTCACCGCGTGATTCGAATCGCTCGTAGAGCGCCGAAGTGAGCACGGGTGCGGGCGTGGTGGATTCGATGGCAGCCAGAATCGTCCAACGACCTTCGCCCGAATCAGACACGCGGCCAGAATAGCGTTCTAGTGTGGGCTGCTCGAGAAGAGAAATGGCGGTGAGATCGAGGAGCCAGGAAGCAACCACGCTGCCTCGGCGCCACACTTCAGTCACGTCCGCCAGGTTGAAATCATATTGATAGTGATCAGGATTGCGCAGGGGTGTCGTTTCCGCATCCGTTTCGCGCTGCGTCTTACCTGCGTTTGCATGTTTCAGGATGTTCAGGCCTTCCGCATACGCCGCCATCAATCCATATTCAATTCCGTTGTGCACCATTTTTACGAAATGGCCAGCGCCTACGGGGCCGCAATGCAGATAGCCTTCTTCCGCGGTGCCCGTAGCTTTTTCCCGTCCCGGAGTGCGTTCGATATCGCCGCGTCCCGGAGCCAGCGTTTTAAAAATGGGGTCAAGGTGCCGCACAACGTTATTTTCGCCGCCGATCATCTGGCAATAGCCGCGTTCCAGCCCCCAAACGCCGCCGCTGGTTCCCACATCAACATAATGCAGACCGCGAAGAGCAAGTTCTTTCGCGCGGCGAATGTCGTCAATGTAATAGGAATTTCCACCATCGATAAGGATGTCGTCTTTTTCGAGATGCGGCAGGAGGTCGGTGATCATCGCATCAACGACAGCAGCCGGAACCATTAGCCAGACTGCGCGGGGCTTCTGCAATTTGCCGACAAAGTCCGAAACGGAAGTCGAGCCGATAGCCCCTTCCGCGGTTAATTGCTTCACGGAATCCGGGCTCCGGTCGTACACCACGCATTTATGGCCGCCCCTTTCCAGCCGGCGAACCATATTTGCGCCCATTCTTCCTAGACCAATCATTCCGAGTTGCATCGTGTGAAGCCTCCGCGAGAAGTTGCGAAACCGGTACGTCAGGATACGCCCAACCAATATGCATCAGGCGGACTCGGACAAATGTTCAGCAGAATTACAGCCGCCAGCTCAGGCGTGCACTCCGGCGCTTTTTCCGGTTGCTTTCAGAAGTGTGTCGAACGCATCGGCGAAAAGTTTTACACCGTCAACAAGCAGTTTGTCGGTGACTTCCTTCATGGAAATTCCGGCTTTTTCCAGATTTTGCATTTCCGTTGTGGCTACATCCACATTTTCGGTCAAGCTCTTGCGTAGTTTGCCGTGATCGCGGAAGGCATCAAAAGTGGCGGGGGGAATCGTGTCAACCGTATCGGCGCCAATCAATTCCTCAACATAAATTACGTCGCGATACTTCGGATTCTTCGTGCTGGTGCTGGCCCACAGCAGGCGTTGGGTTTGCCCACCCTTCGTCGCGAGAGCCTTCCAACGCGCATCACCGAAAAGCTCCTGGTACTTGCGGTAAGTCAGCTTTGCGTTGGCAATCGCGATTTTGCCGTGCAGACTTTCCAGCAATTCTTTTTTGGGAGAAGTAGCGGCCTTGAGAAGTTCGTCAACCTTGGAATCAACTAAAGTATCAATGCGGCTGACAAAGAAGCTGGCCACACTAGCGATGTGCGCAATGTCCTGACCCTTAGCCGCCCGGGCTTCCAGCGCGGCAAGGTACGCTTCCGCTACTTGCTCGTATGCGGATTGTGCGAATAGCAGAGTAATATTGATGTTGAGGCCTTCCTCCAGTAGGGTGCGGATGGCCGGGATTCCTGCAGGCGCAGCAGGTACCTTTACCATCAAATTGGGGCGGTTCACAGTCTTCCAAAGGCGGCGCGCCTCATCCAGTGTTGCGCTCGTATCATTGGCGAGCAAAGGCGATACTTCCAAACTTACATAGCCATCGCGCATTTTGCTGGAGCGATAAACCGAAGAGAAAATATCGCACGCGGCTTGTACGTCGCGAATAGCGATCTTTTCATACACACCTTTGGCATTCAGCGATTTCACCTCAGGCGAGTTGACAATATCGTCGTAGAGTTTGCTTCCGGTGATGGACTTTTCAAAGATGGCGGGATTCGAGGTCATTCCCCGTAAACCGTCCTCGTCGATCAATTTCTGCAGCCCCCCGCCGGTGAGCAGGTCGCGGCGGATGTAGTCCATCCAGGGGGATTGGCCAAAATCGAGAAGCGCCTTCAGAGGGTTTTTTCCGGCAACGCTGGGAATCGTTGGTGAAGTGGTCATAAACATCTCCTTAACTATCGAGCCTAAACATTGATTGTACGCCAGAGCATACAATCGCAAAATCCAGATTTCAGCTTTTTAACATCCGCATCTCGATGGCGTGAACCTTAGCCAATCGGCGCACATGCCGCTCTTCGTTGGTGAACTTCGCATTTAGATAATTCTGAACCAGGTCCTCGGCAAGTTTCTCCCCGATGATCCGCGAACCCAATACCAGGACATTCATATTGTCGTGTTCCACGCCCTGATGCGCGGAATAGCTGTCATGGCAAACGGCGGCGCGAATACCAATCATTTTGTTTGCGGCAACACTGACGCCAACTCCGCTGCCACAAATCAGAATGCCACGCTCGGCCTTTCCGTCGATAATCGCTTTGCCCACCAACTCCGCAAAATCCGGGTAGTCGTCGTTATCATTCTCGCTGAGAGCCCCGATATCGAGCACTGAGTGCCCAAGAAGCTTCAGAAACGAGACAACGGAAGTCTTCAGTTGAAACCCCGCGTGGTCAGAACCGATGACGATATTCATAAAAATTACCTGCCCATGACTTCCTTTGCTGCCTTGACCACCTGTTCTGGTCCAAACCCAAATTTCTTCAGCAGATCTTTCAGCGGTGCCGACGCCCCAAAGCTGTGCATGCCGATGATTTTTCCTCTGGGTCCAACATAGCGGTCCCATCCCAGTGTGCTTGCCATTTCAATCGAAACGCGAGCCGTGACATTCGATGGGAAAACGCTTTCCTTGTAAGCAGCGTCTTGTTGCTCGAATAGCTCCCAGGAAGGCATGCTCACCAGTCGAACCTTAATACCTTCGGCTTTCAATGTCTCTCCTGCTGCAACGATGTGTTGGACTTCCGTGCCGGTTGCGATCAGGATGACATCCGGCTTGCCGCCTTCGGCATCCGCAAGAACGTACGCGCCTTTTGCCACACCTGAAGCCGGTGCAAATTTTGACCGATCGAGCGTGGGCATGGCTTGTCGGCTAAGCACCAGAGTCGCTGGCCCATGCGCCATTTTCGCGATTACCTTGTACGCTTCGGTGACTTCATTCGCGTCACCGGGGCGAAGCACCACCATATTCGGCATGGCGCGAAAGGATGCCAGTTGCTCAACGGGTTCATGCGTGGGTCCGTCTTCGCCCACTCCGATGGAATCGTGCGTGAAAATATAAATCGGGTTGATTCCCATCAACGCGCCGAGGCGCATACTGGGCCTCATGTAGTCACTAAAATTGAAAAAAGTGGCGGAGAACGCCCGGGGGCCGGTGATGTCAATCCCATTTACGGCCGCTCCCATGGCATGTTCGCGCACGCCGAAGTGAATGTTGCGCCCGTTGTATTCGTGCGGGAAAAAGTCGCCCGCGCCCGCGAAGACCAGATTCGTCTTATTTGATTTGGCCAAATCCGCCGACCCGCCAATTAGCCATGGAATATTTTGCGCTAAGACGTTCAGAACTTTGCCGGAGCTTTCCCGCGTGGCCATACCCTTGGGATCCGCAGGGAAAACGGGTAAATTCTTGTCCCAACCATCCGGCAGTTCGCGGTGCTTAATCTCGTTCAGTTGGCCGGCAAGATCAGGGAAGCGTTTGGAGTAATCGGCAAAAAGAGTATTCCACTTTTCACGAGCCTTCCCGCTGCGCACGCCAATCCCTTCGCGGAAGTGATCGTAGACGCCATCGGGTACCAGAAACTTGGCATCTTCTGGCCAGCCATAGTTCTTCTTCGCCAGTTTGACTTCGGCTTCGCCCAATGGCTCGCCGTGTGCCTCGTAAGAATCCTGCTTGTGCGGGGAGCCGTAACCGATGTGGCTATCGACAACAATCAATGTTGGCTTGTCATTGCTCTTCAGAAAAGCCTCGTAACCCCGCCCCAGCATCATCAAATCGTTGGCATCCGCAACGCGCGTGACGTTCCACCCATACCCCACAAATCGCGTCATCACATCTTCATTGAATGACCAACTGGCAGGTCCATCGAGCGTGACGCGATTGTTGTCGTAAATCCAGCACAGATTGGAGAGTTGCAGATGCCCGGCAAGTGAAGCAGCCTCACCAGCGATACCTTCCATAATGTCGCCATCCCCGCAAACTGCATAAACGCGGAAATCGAACAACTCGAAATCCGGCCTATTGTATGTCGCGCCTAACCACTTCCCGGCAATGGCCATACCGACGCTGTTTGCCACACCTTGGCCAAGCGGCCCGGTGGTAGTCTCTACGCCGGTTGTTAGGTGCGACTCAGGGTGACCCGGCGTCTTGCTATCTAATTGTCTGAAGTGCTTTATATCCTCC
Organism: Candidatus Acidiferrum sp.; assembly: GCA_036497825.1. Lineage (GTDB taxonomy): Bacteria > Acidobacteriota > Terriglobia > Acidiferrales > UBA7541 > Acidiferrum. Next base: position 39,806 of record DASXIT010000179.1, on the reverse strand, counting down.
AACGAAACTGCCAAATCTTTTTCTACTTCCCCGGTTTTGTGATTTACTTCGCGGACGCCCGCCAGATGCAATGTCGAATAGAGAAGCATCGACGCGTGCCCAGCGGATAAGACGAACCGATCACGGTTCGGCCAGGTGGGGTCGGCCGGATCAAAAACCAAAAAATTGTGCCACAGAGAAAAAACGACAGGTGCAAGCCCCATCGGTGCGCCAGGATGTCCGGAATTTGCTTGCTGAACCGCGTCCATGGAGAGTGTGCGGATAGTATTGATACATAGTTGGTCGAGATTGGGCTGTGTCACGATTTCTCCGTCACGGATAAGGGGGTACCCGTCGATTAGATTCAGGGGTGGAATGCCACCGCCTGCAGAGTTAGACCGAACGATTGTACTTCAGAATAGAGTCTAGCAGAGAGCAAGAGGTTTCAAAGATACAGCAAATTCTTGAGTGAATCTTACGTTTCGGTAAGCCTGCTTTTAGTCGTCGATAAATATCTCAAGAAATGGTGCGGCTGGTCGGACTCGAACCGACAACGGGGAAAACCCCAGTGGATTTTAAGCCCACCGCGTATGCCAATTTCGCCACAGCCGCACCGAACGGCCACGCGGCTTAAAAAGAATAACATGACGAGACGGAATAGCAGTAGGAGCGACTTCGGAATCCTGGCCATTAGACCCAATTATTATACTGGCTCTAAATGGCGAACAACGGTTTGCCTGAAGTGTAACGCTAGGATAGACTCCATTGCCGATGACGGAAACCTCCTCGATAATCGGTCGCTCAATCTCTCATTACGTCGTTCAGGAAAAATTAGGCGGCGGTGGCATGGGTGTCGTTTACAAGGCAAAAGACACTCGCCTGGGCCGCAATGTCGCCCTCAAATTTCTTCCCGATGATATCTCTCAGGATTCTCAGGCAATAGAGCGTTTCCGTCGCGAAGCGCGCGCCGCATCCTCGCTCAATCATCCAAACATCTGCACTATTTACGATATCGGCGAATTCGAAGGCCGTCCCTTTATCGCCATGGAATTGCTCGAAGGCCAGACCCTGAAGCATCGTATTAGCGGTAAGCCCATCAATGTTTCCGAACTTCTGGATGTTGGCGTCCAAATTTCCGATGGTCTGGAAGTGGCTCACACCAAGGGAATCGTTCACCGCGACATCAAGCCCGCTAATATTTTCCTTGTTGATCGTGGCCAAGCAAAAATATTGGACTTCGGTCTGGCCAAGCTCGCGCCGAATCGTATGCCAGCCGTCGAATATGTAAGCGAAACATCGATGCGCACGCAATTCGATAGCGCTGATCTTCTAACCAGTCCTGGGAGTTCTGTGGGCACTGTTGCTTACATGTCGCCGGAACAGGCGCGTGGCGAAGAACTGGATGCGCGTTCCGATTTATTTTCTCTGGGTGTCGTGCTGTATGAGATGTCTACAGGCGTAGTTCCGTTTTCCGGTTCAACAGTTGCGCTCATTTTCGATGGGATTCTGAATTCAGGAGCGACCCCGGCGACAAAATTGAATCCCCGTTTGCCCGCGGCCATTGAAAATGTTTTCTCTAAGGCGCTGGAGAAGGATGTCGATCTTCGTTACCAAACCGCGGCCGAACTTCGCGCCGACCTGAAGCGCATCAAGCGTGATCTCGATTCCAACCGTCGCCCAGCGGCCGAGAAAACCGAGTCGCATGTTACCGCGGCAGTTCCCGCAAGCCCTGCGCCGAGCAAGAAATCCGTCGCGGTACTTTATTTCGAAAATCTGAGTGGCGCCAAGGAAGATGAATACCTGCGCGATGGCATAACCGAAGACGTCATCACGGAACTCTCCAAAATTCGCGGCTTGAACACCTTCTCTCGTCCAACGGTGTTGGCTTTTCGCGACAAGCCGGTAACTCCTGTACAAATTGGCCAGCAGCTTGGCGCAGCGTTTGTCCTGACCGGCACTTTGCGTCGCGCGGGCGCGCGTCTGCGCATCAGTGCGCAGCTTATCGATACGCATACCGATTTTCCGCTGTGGTCCGAGCGCTTCGATCGCGAGATGAAAGACGTTTTTGAAGTACAAGATGAGATGGCCCGCAAAATTGCAGAAGCTTTGCGTGTGACGCTTTCTCCGCAAGAGTTGGAAGCTCTAGCCGACAAGCCAACAGAAAACCTTCAGGCCTACGACCTATATCTGCGCGGCAAACGTTACGCCCGTCGTTTGACTCGCCAGGACGTCGAATTCGCCCTGCAAATGTTCGAAAATGCCGTTTCTCTTGACCCCAGTTTTGCCTTGGCCTACGCCGCCTGCGCTAACGCCTGCGCAATGTACTACTCCTTCTTTAGCCGCGATGCGATCTGGGTCGATCGTGCGCGGGAAGCTTCCGGCCGCGCAGTAGCGCTGCGCTGGGACCTGCCCGAAACGCACATAAGCCAGGCTTGGGTTCTCTATGCTGCCGGATTGTACGACGAAGCCGTGCGCATGGTGAAAAAGGCAATCGAGCGCAAGCGCGATTGCGATGGGGCATACTATCTGCTTTGTCGCGCCCTTTTTGCTGCCGGGCGTTCTCAGGAAGTGATGGATATTTCGGAATCGGCCATTGAAGCGAGCGGGGAAGATTACAATGTTTACGTCCCCATCCTGAATGCGCTGGGCGCCATGGAAAAAGAAAGCGCCAAATTGAAGATGACAGAAAGATTCAGCGTCGCACTTGAGAATCACCTGAAACATGTGCCCGAGGATGCGCGAGCGCGAATCTTGTTGGGTGCCAACTACGCCAGGTTAGCGCGCGAGGCAGATGCTTTGCGCGAACTCAATCTTGCCGTCACCTTGCGCGCCAACGAAGCCTCGATTCTCTATAACGCGGCTTGCGTGTACTGTGGACTGAACAAGAAGGTGGAAGCTCTAGATGCCTTGCGCAAAGCCTGGGAAGCTGGTTCAAAGGATGCCGTTTGGACGCGTCGCGATCCGGACCTCCTCCCCCTACACGGAGATCCAGAATTCGAGCGCCTCTACCCAGAGAAATCGTCTGCACCGCCGGCTCCCGCTCTGTAATTATTAACTAGCCTCTGAAACGATTAGGCGAGTTCATCGAGCAGTTCATTCCATGCCGATAAGTACGCGTCGACATCCATATCCGTTGCCGGAACTGAGCAAACCGGACCCGCGCCAACAATTGCTTCCCACACACCGCGATTCGCGAGCCAGATTCGAATGAGCCTCGTCAGAAGATCATCGCTACAGGCTCGAGCCTCTGCTGCGTCGCGCACGGGCGCAGGTTGAAATGTGTAGCCAGACCGGCAGACGAGATGATGAATGTGCCAGGGAAGGCCAACGCGCTCCACGCCGGCCCGCATGCCTTCCGCGAGTCGCGACCCTAATCGCTGCGTATGCACATACGCTTCGGGCGTCAAAATCTCCAGCATTGTCGCCTTTGCCGCGGCAAATGACAACGCATTCCCAAAGAGTGTCCCGCCAATCGCCACAAGGTTTGAGCGCTCGCCGTCAGGCCCTTTGATTTGTGTCAGCAAATCCCCCAGCGCATCCGTCATGCCCCAAGCCCCAAACGGAACTCCACCCGCGATGGATTTCCCCGAGGTGACGAAATCCGGCTGCAATCCCCACATTCTGGTCAGCCCACCCGGTCCCACCACCTGCGTGTGAGTTTCGTCATACGCCAGCAATGTGCCAGTGGCGCGCGTCAGTTCGCGTAGCTGCGCATGAAAGCCTGGCTCCGGCAAGATCAGTCCGAAATTATTTGTTAGTGCCGGTTCCGTCAGCACCAATGCAATGTCTCGCCGTTCCAGCGCTCGCGCCAATGCTGCTACTTCATTGAACGGAACGATGCGTGTCTGTTCGATGACACTGGCAGGTAGGCCGCGTTCCTCGGGAACCAAATTTCCCGAATCATCTAACTCCACCAGCGTTTGATCGAAGTGTCCGTGATACTTTCCGTCAAACAGGAGAATTTTGTCGCGTCCAGTTGCTACCCTTGCCACACGCATCACTTCGGTATTGGCCTGGCTAGCGGAAAGCGTGTACTGCCACTTCGGCAATCCATAGCGCCGGCCTAATTCTTCCGACACGACGATGGCGTCTTCCACGGGCAGCAAAAACTGGTGTCCTCGCGCCATGCATTCCGAAACCGCCCTCACCAACTGTTTCGGCGCATACCCGCAGAACATAGACATATCCGCAATATTGAAGTCGCTATATTCGAACCCATCCGCGTCCGTGAATCGAGCGCCACGTCCTTCTGCCGTCCACAACGGTAAATGATGGTAGCTTCCAACATGCCACGCCATCGGCACGCCGTTCGGCATGACTTGGCGTCCACGCTGTAACAGTTCAGCACACTTTGGCCGAGCCTCACGAAAGCGCGCATCCTCGCGATTCTTCAGTTCACGAACAAGCCGGTGATCAACCGTAGGTTTGCTGGGAATTCCCATGGGCCTCAGTATTTCCGATGCTGGGCGATTCTACCTGCGAAGCAGCCCGAATGCACTCGGTCCCAGCAAAAGGAAAGGGCGACCATATGGAGAGTCGCCCTCTGCAGTGTTCGGTTTCTAGAATGTTTTCAAGATCTGGTCTTACATATCTGCCGCGATCATTTCTAAGTCGCCTATTGTTTAGGCGCTAGCAGCTCTGTGACTGAGAAAGTCTTTCGCTTTGGCGATCTCCGCGTCCCATTTTGTGAGTTGCTCTGGTGTCAAAAACTTCTCAATCTTCTCCCGACCTTCATCTTTATGCGTGGTCACATATCGCATTACATCTTCTTTCGAAACGTTTGGATTCTGCTTTCTATATTCTTGCAGCCTCTCGTATTTTTCTGTCAGAAAGGCTTTCAGCTGGCCTGTCTGCTGGTCTGATAGATTTAGCTCTGTGCCAAGTCGCTTCAATTCGACCGCGATGTTGTTGAGTTCATCCGGAGTCATATACTTCTCTTTCTTTCTGGGCGGCACGGATTATCTGGTTTTCGAGTGGGATTGGCTGGAAGGCGGGGGCCAGTCAAGTTACGACGATTTTTGCGTATCCAAGAAATTGCTTCTCTCGATACACGGTCACCATAGTCAAATGTTTTGTAGGTGTCAACCCGAACTATTTTTTATCTTCGCCTGTGCCGGCCGGTACCAGCACATTTGTCTCGATTCCTGATGACTGAGACTGCGCGTGGTAAACGCGTTGTGTTGCCCTTACGAAATCGGATGGTTTCGCGTCCGGTATATTCAGGAATGTTTGCGGATTGCGATCCGTCAGTGGGAACCACGAGCTTTGAATTTGCACCATAATCCGATGCCCGCGCCGGAAAGTATGATTCACATCCTGCATCGCGAATCCCACTTCCTCCACCTTGCCCGGCGTGAATGCCTCCGGCTTCTCAAAGCTATGCCGAAATTTTCCACGAAAGGGTTCTCCCCGCACTAACTGCTCATAGCCACCCATCGTAAACGGTGGTGGAGCTACGTCGGTCATCGGCTTGTTTCTTTCCTCCGGTTTCGGTTCATCCAGTTTGCTCTGCGGATAATCCGGAGGGTAAACATCAATCAACTTCACGTCCCAATCGGAATCCGTGCCACTCGTTGAGACAAACAGTTTTGGCGACACCGGTCCCACGACGGTCACGTCTTCCTGCAACACGGCTGTCTGGTACGTCAGCACATCCATGCGCGATTGCGCGAAGCGCTGGTCAGAGACCATGTATTCCTGCGGCACAGTCTGGGCCACATAGTTCACGAACGGCACGGGCTTGCCTGGATCGCTTACATATTCGTCATAAGCCGTCGCTTCTTCTTTCGGCGGCTCGAAAGACAGCACGCCTTTCGAATGGAAATACAATTTCTTTGTTTCCGTATTTTTCGGTGGCCAGGACGCATATTGCCGCCAAACATTCGTGCCCGTTTCGAATACGTACGCCTTCGGCAATTTCGCGTCGCCGTTCCCCTTCAAATACTGCTCAAAAAAGGGGAACACAATGTTCTTGCGATAGTAATCGCCCGTATTCGACGCAAAACTTACGCGGCCCAGATGATTTCCGTCCAGACGCGCCCATCCACCATGCACCCACGGACCCACAACCAGAGCATTGAAGATGCCCGGGTCGTCCCGTTCAATCGCGTGAAACAGCGTGAATGGTCCCTGTAAATCTTCGGCATCGTACCAGCCACCTACGGTCAGCACTGCGCAGTGGACATTCTTCACATGATTTGCAAGATTGCGGGCCTTCCAATATTCGTCGTACGTATCGTGATGCACCTGGTCCAGCCACAAAGCTTCCTGGCCTCCCAGTAATTTACCTAAATCTTCCAGCGTGCCCGCATTCAGGAAAAATTCGTAACCATCGGGCGTGCCGTAGTCAAAGGGCACACGAACCTTTGGCGGCAATTCGGGATTGGCTTGCGGCCGGAAAAAAGCGTAGAAACCATAATTTGCCGCCAGCATAAATGCGCCGCCATGATACGCATCGTCTCCCTTAAACAGATCCGTCATAGGTGCTTGTGGAGAAGCGGCCTTCAGCGCGGGATGCGTATCGATCATGCTCGCCGAGGTAAAAAATCCTGGATAGGAAATGCCCCAGATTCCAGCCTTGCCGTTGTTATTCGGCACGTTCTTTAGCAGCCACTCAATCGTGTCGTACAAATCGCTGCTGTCATCCACGTCATTCTTTGATTTCTTGTCATCGATATGCGGGCGCATCTCCACAAACGTTCCTTCAGACATGAACCGTCCACGCACATCTTGATTCACGAAGATGTATCCGGACTTGTCGAAATCCGGCGAAGGGCCCAATTGCGTTCGATATTGATCCACGCCATACGGTGCCACGCTATAAGGCGTGCGGTTGACCAGGAATGGATAAGCATGCGACGTATCTTTCGGAACATACACCGAGGTAAACAGTCGCACTCCATCACGCATCGCGATCCGGTATTCGTATTTCGTGTAGTGCTCTTTGACATCGAATTCTGGCCCATCCGGTTTTGCTTGCGCCAGGGCACCTCCCGATCCTGCCAGCAGCCCCACAACGAGCAGAATCGCAACTCTGCGGCTCAACATCCCTTTTCCTCCACTCATTCGGCTTACGCCTGTTCCAAAGTAAGTCGCAACTCACAATGCGCGCACATATTAGGTTGCATCGACGCACAAGTCAACGAAGACAAAGGCGTTATTTCACGCAGCCGAAGCATCCAGGAACTCAAGATTCTGCGGAGTGACAGCAGTCACATCCCTTTGTGACGCTATTACGTAGGCTCTCCTTGAGGTTTTCTTATGGCTTCTCACATCTCTCCGACCGCCATCCACGACCTGGTAGACGTCCCGATTGACCAGATCCTTCCCGCGAGCACCCGGCGGAAGCTGAAGAAAAAATTGGATCTCCGGATTGAGAAAGATCGCTCGCAGTTGTATCGAAAAACTTTTCAATTCACCTTCTTGGCGTTGAACCTCTGGCTCGGTGCAAAATTCTTCTTCTGGGTCCGGCAATTCGAGACTGGAAACTTGGCAGAAAATCTCCGAAGGCCCGCGGGAGTAGAAGGCTGGTTGCCGATTGCCGGCTTGATGAATTTGAAGTTCTGGATCTTGAGCGGCCATATTCCGCAAGTCCATCCCGCTGCAATGTTCCTGCTCATCACATTTCTGGCCATGTCGTTTCTGCTGAGCAAGGCATTTTGCAGTTGGTTGTGCCCGGTGGGAACGGTTTCTGAGTACTTGTGGCGTTTGGGAAAAACAATCTTTGGCCGCAATTTTCTTTTGCCCCGCTGGGTCGATTTGCCTTTGCGTTCTCTCAAGTATTTGCTTCTAGGATTTTTTGCCTGGGCGATTTCCACCATGTCTGTCGTAGGGATACGGGAGGTCATGGAAAGCCCCTATGGGTTGATTGCCGATGTGAAAATGCTGAATTTCTTCCGGCACATCGGAGAAACTGGTCTGGTTGTCCTTGGAATATTTGTACTCGCTTCGGTGTTGGTCCAAAACTTCTGGTGCCGCTTCTTGTGTCCCTATGGCGCGCTGCTGGGGATGGTCGCGTTCTTCAGTCCAGCGCGGATTCGCCGCAATGCCAGTTCTTGCATTGATTGCGCGAAGTGCGCAAAAGCCTGCCCCTCTTCACTTCCGGTCGATAAACTGGCTTCGATTAAATCTGTCGAGTGCACTGGATGCCTGGAATGTGTAGCGGTCTGCCCATCGCAAAGCGCCTTGCGGATTGGGCTACCTCTCTTGCCCGAGAAAAAAACAGTAGCAATCCCATCTTGGGCTATGGCCGCCGCAATTGCCGTTCTGTTTTTCGGAATCGTTGGTTTCGCGCAGGCCACCGGCCATTGGAATTCTGCGATCCCCAACGCCGCCTATGAAGTGCTAGTCCCCCACGCCGACCAAGCCGCTCATCCTATGCCCAAGTAGCGCAGGCTTCAGCCTGCGTTCTTTCATTTAATCCTTGAAGTTGCCCACAAATGATAAAGGCGACGCTGGTCGACTGGGGGGAGGAGGCAGCGCCGCCTTTATTTTGAAGAGATGCGGATCTCGCGGGGAGATTCCGCTCCCTGAGGTCTTAGCCGCGTACCGTCAATACTGGTGAACAGGCCTTGGTAACAATGTTATAAGCGATCGTCAATGGCGCATGGCCTGCAAGGCTCTTGCGGGGTTTCGCACCCATTACGATCAAATCGGCGTTCAAATCCTTCGCCGCATGCAGAATTTCCTCAACCGCTGCGCCAAAGGTTACGCGGAATTCCGGCCTGCACCAGTTTTCGCTGCCCTTGGGCATCAGTTGTTTCATGCGGACGATATTGATGTCGCGCTGGCGTGCCACATTTTCTTCTGTGTAGGCAGCCGCGCTTTCGATTACGTGGAGCAGGCTCAGCCGAGCTCCATGCTCCTGTGCCTGTGAAAAAGCGTGAGCAGCTGCTTTCTCTGCGCCCGGTCCAAAATCAGTGGCGAACAAAATGTTCTTCAGATCCACTTCCTTGGAACTATCACCCTTCACCCCAGGCCCAACCGTAAGCACAGCGCAATCGGCCTGGCGGAAGATTTCCTCGGCCACAGAGCCAATCAGGATCTTCTGAACTTTGCCACGCCCGTGAGTGCCAACCACGACTAGGTCGATTTCATGGCTGACGATCAACTTTTCCAGAGTCGGCCACACATTGCCCTCTTCCATCAAGACTTCGTGTGGCACTCCGCGGAGCTTACCCGAGATGAGGATGTCCGTGATTCCTTCTTCGGCAGCTTGCCGAACCTTTTCATACGTAGCCTGAGCCAACTGTGGCTCTGCAAATTGGAATGGATCCGGTGTGATGACATGTGCCAGGTAGATTCGTGCATCATAGCGACGTGCTAGAGCGATGGCATAGTCTAAGGCACGATCAGAGACTTCCGAGAAATCCGTGGCAACTAGAATTTTCGTAAGTAAAACACGTTTAGTTTCTTGTTCCTCAACCAGCTGCTTTTTGGGTTCGAGTACTTGCGGCATAACCCCCTCCTGAGACGAAGACCTGATACCTACACGCACTGTATATCCCCCCGTTATGTTTCCAATTAGGAGGATGCACGTTCCGTACCATGCTGCCTCTCTTCTTTGCGCTGAAAAGGAAGAAGTTGCGGGACTCTTTGCCGCACATTTTAAATGAATGAGTAAGGTGGCGCAGAATTGTGCGTTGAATTCATCAAAATGTGAGCCGAAAAAACGACATTGCTTGAATTACGATGCGGAGCGTTGAGGGTAGAAAGGCAAAAATAAAGGCAGCGGCCAGCCAATTTATTTGCCCGAATCGCGGGCTTCTGCGGTCGACACGGCGACGCTTCCGTCTTGTGGGCTGGCCGCTGCCAAACTCATTGTGGGCGTCCCTTTTTACGATGTATCCTTTCGAGCCTTCACCGCGAGCTCGACCATCGAAAAAGGAACGCCCACCGTCCAGTAATTCGACAATCGCTCCATTGCCTAACTGCTGAACGGCCTAACTAAGTGCACCTGTTATACCGTTCCTATGGCGGGGTGTGGAAAAATGCAACAACTTCATAGGAAAAGACTTACCTGGTGGTGAGTTCCATGCCGGGACTGAATTATTGCGGGATTTCACACTTGAAGCGCGTTTTCTCACGCACTCTCTAATTCTAAGTCCCAGTTGGCGATGTCGGCTCTTCTTCTTCAGAGTGCGACAGCCCAAACTTCTTCATCTTATACCGTAGTGCGTCGCGGCTGATATTCAGTAACTTCGCCGCTTTGATCTGATTTCCGTGAGACTGTTGCAGCGCGAGTTCCACCAGCGCATGCTCCACATCCTCCAGGGACGTTCCCCCCTCGGGAATAAATAGCGGCGGAAGCCGTCGCTTGCCGGGCACCAGTGGTGCTTCTGGAGCCACACTACTGTAGTTGTTCTCTACGATTGCATTGCTACGGCCGCTGGCCACCGAGAATGGGAGATCGTCGGGACGTAGCATGTTCCCATCTTCCAGGATCATGGCGCGTTCCAGCGCGTTCTTCAGCTCGCGCACATTTCCGGGCCAATCATAATTGAGCAAAAGACGACGGGTCTCTTCGCTGATCCCTTGTACCGACTTACGGAACTTCCTGTTGTAGTGGCCCAGGAAGAATTCCACCAGCGACATAATGTCTTCTTTACGTTCTCGCAAAGCAGGCAAGAAGATAGAAATGATCGCCAACCGATAGTAGAGGTCCTGGCGGAAGCGGCCTTCGCGAACCTCGCGCTCCAGGTCGCGGTTCGATGCTGCGATCACGCGAACTTCAACCTGTATATCTCGCACTCCCCCAATGCGCCGAATTACCTGGTCTTCCAGCACGCGCAGAAGTTTGGCTTGCAGAAGAGGAGACAGTTCTCCAATTTCGTCCAAGAACAGCGTTCCCCCGTCTGCAATCTCAAACAGCCCCTTCTTCATGGCCTTGGCGTCGGTGAATGCGCCTTTTTCGTGGCCAAAGAGTTCGGCTTCCATCAGGGTTTCAGGAATCGCGGAACAGTTGATAGCAACAAAGGGTCGCTCGGAACGAGAGCTTCGATAGTGGATAGCCTTCGCAACCAAATCCTTGCCGGTTCCGCTTTCGCCCTGAATCAAGATGGTAGTTGCCGCGCTGGAAGCCACTTTGTAAACGAACTTCATCAATTCCGTGATTTTGCGAGAGATGCCAATCACGTCGTGGTACCCGGCTCGCCGCCGAACTTCATCTCGCAGCGATTCCACCTCTGTGCGAAGAGATCCAGCCTCGAGTGCGTTTTGCAGGGTAACGTTCAACTCATCAAAATTGATGGGCTTGCTGACGAAATCGTAAGCTCCCAGTCGCAGAGCAGCTTTCACGTCATCGAGCTGCGGATCGGCGGTCATCATAATGATGCTGCGCGTTTCGCCCGCCTGCTTCAATTTTTCCAGCACTTGCAGCCCGCTCATGTCGGGCAGGTGCACGTCCAGCAACACGGCGTCAACCGACTCGGTTTGCAGAGACTGAAGTCCCGCCTGCCCCGTTTCCGCTTCAATGCACTGGTAGCCGAACTCTGTACATTTCTGGTTCAGCGCCCAGCGGACCAACTTCTCATCATCAACAATCAAAATCCTCTTTTGGGCCATTTTCTAATTTTACCACTTTGCTCCAGAGTTTCGCTTGTTCTTCTCAGGTCCAGCAATCGGCAGCCAGACCTTGAATCGCGTACCCTTCTGGGCGGTACTGCTAACTTCAATCCTGCCGCCATGCGACTGAACGATGCCATTCGCAAGAGAAAGGCCTAGGCCGGTCCCTTCGCTACGCGTGGTAAAGAAGGGCTTAAAAATCTTTGTGAGGGCATCGGCAGATATCCCACGGCCGGTGTCGGTGACTTGCAAGACTACATAATCAGGCTCGATCAGCGACTGAACTTCGACTTTCCCTTCCCCAGTAATCGCCTGGATTCCGTTCAGCAGAAGATTCAATATCACTTGCTGAATCAAGGCTGGGTCGTGCAGCACCTTCGGCAAAGACGGAACTGGGTCATACAAGACCTGGATCGATTTGGTCAACACTTGTTGGCGTGCCAACTGAACCGCTTGCTCGACTGTAGTGTTTATGTCGGCAGGATGAAAATTAGGTGGTCGCGGGCGCGAATAAGACAAAAGGTCGTTCAATATATTTTGAATGTGCAGCACTTCATCTTGCACATCACCCATCACTGCCCGGCTTGGACTATCAGCGGGCAGCTCTTTGCTCATTACATCCACTACCCCTGCGATGCCTGCCAATGGATTGCGAATCTCATGTGCCAATCCAGCGGCTAGTTCGCCCAAACTGGCCAGATGCTCTGCCCGCAACATCTCGCGGCGATGGAGTTCCTCAATTTCAATATGATTGCGATCGAGCGTCTCTATCATTTCATTGAATTGTCGGCCTAAGGCCCCGATGTCATCTTCACGTTTGGCAAATGCGACTCGTGCGGTCAGGTCTCCAGCACGCACTCGGGAAATCGTATCCATTAATTCCTGTAGCGGTTGTTCGACAAGAACCAACAGCACGGAAAGGAGTACGAAGCTCAATAAAATTGCGATTGCAACTACCGATACTAAAATCCACTGCGCATTCTGAATTTCCAGGCCGCGCAGCATGGCCGCCATTCCCACCAAACTGATGACCATGATGACGATAATTGGAATGAAGACTTTCCACTGCCAACGGATCCCGGTAGCCCAGCGAACAAGTGGGGGCAAATTCATGCGTGTATCACATCAGAGTCAGGGCTAGGAGGCAAGTCGGTGATCTCTTTCTAGCGGCGAAGGGTTCTGATTCGGCACAAGTGTAGATACTATCTTTTCCACGTCGGGATTCTTTTCTTAGAATTGTCCATGCCTGCTAGAGTCAGTCCACGCGATAGATGAATTTGGAGGGCACTGTGGCTTCAACGGAATCGTTCGACTTGATCGTCATTGGCTGCGGCCCTGCTGGAGAAAAGGCCGGAGCGCAGGCAGCTTATTTTGGAAAGCGTGTGGCTGTGATCGAGCGGGCCGCTGCGGTCGGCGGAAGCTGCATCAACACGGGTACCGTCCCCAGCAAAACACTGCGAGAGTCGGCTCTTTATTTTTCAGGACTGAAGCAACGCGGCCTCTATGGAATTGATTACTCTTTGAAAGAAAATTTAACGGTGCACGATTTTATGCACCACGAACGCGAAGTTGTCGAGATGGAGCGCAAACGAATCTTGAAGAATCTGGAATTGCATCACATTGAATTGGTCAGGGGACAGGCTGCCTTTGAAGACCCTCATACCGTGGCCGTGAATACGTCTGGTGGAATTCGGCATTTGCGCGGTGAAGTGATCCTGATTTCGACGGGATCTAAGCCTCACCGCCCGGCAGAAATCGCCTTCGATGATGTTCACACCTTTGATTCGGACACTTTCTTGCAGATGGAGCGCATTCCCAAGAGTCTTGCGGTCATTGGCGGCGGGGTAATTGGTTGCGAGTATGCGTCCATCTTTGTCGCGCTTGGTGTTGACGTCACCTTGGTGGATGGGCGCGATCAACTGTTGCCTTTTCTCGATAAGGAAATTTCCGAACGGCTCCGCGATCGCTTTGCCTCCCTCGGGATGCACCTCTGGTTCAACGAGCGTCCCGTTAAGGCAGAAAACACCGCCACGGGCGTGCGCCTATTCATGAAAAGCGGGAAAACGCTCGAAACCGAAGCCGCCTTGTTCGCGGCGGGACGTCGAGCCGCTGTCGACGGTCTGCAATTGGAGAACGCCGGGCTTTCTATCAATGACAAAGGCTACATCACTGTGGATGAGAACTACCGCACTGCAGTTCCACACATTTATGCCGCTGGCGATGTCATCGGCTTTCCCGCGCTGGCTTCTACTTCCATGGAGCAGGGCCGCGTGGCCGTATGTCACGCGTTTGGCCTGAAATATAAGCAGCGTGTAGCTTCTTTGCTGCCCATGGGAATTTACACAATTCCAGAAATTTCTTCGGCCGGTGAAACCGAAGAATCGTGCAAAGAAAAGAAAATTGACTATTGCGTTGGCCGCGCCCATTACGAGAACAACGCGCGAGGCCATATCATCGGCGACACCGCGGGAATGCTGAAGCTGATTTTTGCGCGCGCTGATCGAAAGTTGCTTGGAATGAGTGTAATTGGCGAATCGGCCACCGAACTGATTCACATCGGCATGATGGTTCTCGACAATGGTTTGACCATCGACGAATTTATCGAGCAGGTTTTTAACTATCCAACCCTGAGCGAAACGTATAAATATGCCGCCTACGATGGACTCGGCAATTTAGCGGGCCACAAGCTTCGCGAAGGCTAATATTTGCAACACTCGGCGCGCATGCAAGTTTGCGCGATTTCAAGTCCTCTCCTCCACTAGCCATTGTGCCGGGCGATATGTTTTTCGCATCCAAAGCAGAGGAGAATTTTCAATGCCACTTGTTCGCATCGACCTCCGCAGCGGCACTTCGCCGCAATATCGCAAGGCTATCGGCGACGGCGTGCACCAGGCAATGATTGATGCTTTGGCCATTCCTCCCGAGGACCATTTTCAAGTTGTTTCCCAACATTCGCCGGATGGCCTCGTTTATGATCCTCAATACCTGGGCGTGCAGCGCTCGGACAAAGTGGTCTTCATCCAAATCACCATGAGTACTGGACGTAAGCCGCAGCAGAAGCGCAAACTCTACAAGCGTATCGTCGAACATCTCTCAGCATCGCCCGGGCTGCGCCCACAGGATGTGCTTATCAATCTCGTCGAGGTTTCCTGGGAGAATTGGTCTTTCGGCAACGGCGAAGCCCATTATATGGACGCCTAATTCCACTCGAGCGGGCTGTCACCCTGTTATACAGTTACAAAATGCGCCTGCTTCGTGCTTTGTCCGTCGCATCGATACTTCTATTCTGTGTACTCGCTCTGGCCCTGCCTGCCGCTTACCAGCGAATGACTAGCGTTGCACCACCTAATACCTATCTCGGTTTCGATCTGAACGAATATCCCGGCGACGCTGCGTTGCCCACTCTGCGCAAAACGTTTTCCTTTAGCAATTTTTGGCTTGGTCCGCCTCCAGGAGAGAACCAAACCAACTGGACGGGCAAGCGCGCTGCGATCAAAGCCCAAGGATTTGGGTTTGTTGTGTTGTTCACCGGCAGAGATAGCCACAATCTAAAAAACACTGACGATGCTCGACGAAAAGGAATTCTCGACGCGCACAATGCTGCGAAATCAGCCGAGCGCGAAGGCTTTGCGAAGGGGACGATCATATTCTTGGATATTGAAGAAGGTGGCCGTCTGCCGGCCTCGTATCACCAATATATTCTCAGTTGGCTGGAAGATTTGCGGCGCGTCGGTTTCCGCGCGGGGGTCTATTGCTCGGCTGTCCCGGTGGATGAAGGGAGGGGTGTCGCCATAACGACTGCGCAGGATATCCACGATCATATCGGTACGCGTGAAATTGCATTTTGGGTCTATAACGATGTTTGCCCGCCGTCACCAGGCTGCACTTTTCAAACCAACTTGCCGCCATCTCAAAGTGGATTTCCCGCCGCTCAAATCTGGCAATACGCCCAATCACCTCGGCACAAGGAACGCACCGCGCAATGTTCCGCAAACTATGCTCCAGATGGAAACTGCTATGTTCCGGGAGATAGCGCGCACAAGTGGTTTCTTGATGCGAACGTTGCTTCTTCGCCTGACCCTTCATCCAAAAAATAAAGGGCGGCACATTTGGCCGCCCCCCTGAAATGCTTAATAATTCGCAGCAATTATAGTTGGCCCATCCCTCCGTCCACATTCAGCTCAACGCCGGTGATGTAGGAAGAGTCAGACGATGCCAGAAACGCAACTGCGCCGGCAACTTCTTCTGGCTTGCCAAAACGCTTCATTGGTACACGTTGCGTTACTTCTTTTGCGAATTCAACGATCGCTTCTTTCGGCAGCCCGGTCTTCTCAAAGATCGGAGTCTCGATCGGTCCAGGCGCAACGGCATTTACTCTTATACCGCGGCCGATAAGTTCCGTTGCCGCCGTCCTGGCAATCGACCGCAGCGCTGCTTTTGTCGACGAGTACACGCTAGTGTTCGCCTGTCCCTTCGTCGATACGATGCTCGTATTCAGAATGACCGAAGCGTTGTCATTGAGATGCGGAATCGCCTTTTGAATCGTGTAGTAGGCTCCCTTAACGTTCGTGTTGAACTGCTCGTCGAAAAAGCTCTCAGAGGAGTTTGTGAGTGGGGCAAACTTGGCTATACCCGCATTCACGAACAACACATCGATCTTTCCGAACTTTTGCGCCACTTCCTTAAGCAGCTTTTCCGTGTCCGCAACCTTTGACGTATCGGACTTTACGGCAAGCACCCCATTTCCAATGAATTTCACTGCATCATCCAGTGTCTTCTGATTCCTTCCGGAAATCGCCACCTTCGCTCCTTCTTCCGAAAGACGTTTCGCTGAAGCCAATCCAATTCCACTGCTACCGCCAGTGATTACCGCCACCTTACCCTCTAGTCGTTTCATGTGAATCCTTCCCGATAGGGTTAAAATCTATCCGCGTAACTTCGATAATTCGATGATTGTCTAAATAAAAGGTTACAGTCTTTCTTGCGGCCCGCTACAATAGTAAGAAAGCAATGGACAAAACGAAGATCGAAAAAATCTCCAAGGCCCTGGGCGACGAGACTCGCCTGCTCATTTTTGAGGCAATCAGCTCTTGCGACGAAATGAATTGTGGCCAGATTGTTTCCCTGCAGGGCGTTACTCCCGCAACGGTTTCTCACCATCTGAAAATATTGTGCGAAGCTGGCCTGATCGAAACTCGGCGCGAGGGCCAATTCATTTACAACAAATCGATTCCCAAAACAGTCGAGGAATATACTCACGCTCTTTCCGCGCTGATCGGTCGAAAAAGAAAATAGTTAGATTTGGCTCAATCCAGGAAGACGAATCGTTTGCTTTCAATTCGTAGGATTTCGCGGAAATTTGAAATACGGCAGCCGCACACTATCAATCAGAATTTGATCGGCGCGTATTTGAGCCGGCGCCTCGAACCCCGTCGTGCCAGCTGACGTGACGTAATCATCTTGATCGACGCCGTCGCCACTCACGCCTAGCCCACCGACTAACACTCCATTTTTATACAGGCCCGCGCTGCCAGGAAAAAACACGATTCCACTTTTGTTTACGTTCGGCGGTCCTGGCTGGAAACCTTGTGTGCAGGGATTTTGCAGATCTTGCAGAAATAAATTATAGAACGGGCCATTCGCCGAGCCATCGATTCCGGGGGGAAATAAAGGTTGCGCGCCAAAGCTGATCGTTCGATTTGTTACTGCCGTGCCCAGTGGAACCTGATTAAGATCAGCAGCAGTGCGCGACTGGTTGTTGAAGTACACCATATTCCGTGCTTTGGTCACCGCTACATCAATGCTGAACACAGTGGAATCTGGCATTCGCCGCAGCCCGATCAGCGTTCCGTCAAGATCAGCCACGGCAATTGCCATTCGAGTGCGAGAACCCAGAGGCAGCCGGATCGCTGCCCGCGTCATATTCGCCGTGGTTTCCGCATTATTTAAAACTTGCGTTACTTCCGAAGCCGTCAGTCCTCCCAAAGGTCCCGCAACCGGCGCGATCAGATCTCCCTCCGGTGGTTGGCCACTGCTACTGGTTGGGCTGTAAGACAAATAGTAGCTCCCGGCTCCTGTCCCCGGATTCACTCCTGCCGGTCTCGTCGTCTGATTAACGAACGGCAAAGCGATCCCGCCAAGAAAAACCACGCCCGGTGCAGCAGGGGTAGGACCAAAACCATTCGAAGTCGCCGCCGCATATGCTGCAAATTCGGCCACATCACTGGCGACTCCTGCCACTCCCACTCCACCGACGACCACGCCATTCCGAAAAATTGGCACGCCGCCAGGATTCACTGCATTCGGATCGCTATCATCTACCTGAGATTTTCCAGTGATGATCCCGAGACCCGGGCCTCCTGAGAGTGACAATGAGGGCTGCACGGACTGGCCGGGAAGATAATTTGTGGAAAGTGTGCAACCACGATTGGTGTTTTCGATGCCATACAAATCGGCGTTGGGAGCATTCACGACTCCCGGTGGAAAATGAATTCCGCTGATAAACCGAACCGTGCGCGAGGAAAGCGGCGCTTGATCATTGCTGAAATATGCTGCGGTGCGCGCAAGCCCTACGGCAAGATCATTCACGTCCACAGTCATGTTGAAATTTCCGATGGCCGTTGTCGGCGCGGATGGTTTGCGAAATACCGCAAGGACATTGCCCCCGCGATCCACCACCGCGATGACCATGGTATCCAAATCCGCTGAAGAGGCCGCGGTCTGGACTATATTCTGAACGTCGGTGGCGCTTAGTGGCCCAGCCGATGGCGGTGGAGGTGAACTCGCCGTGCTGCCAGTGGAAGAAGTCCCTCCGCAACCGGCGAGAGCGAGCGACAGTGTCGCCGCAAACGACAACAACACAGCCACTCCAAAGGCAAAAAATCCAGAGTGCCGCGCAATATCCGGGCAGTCATCAGTCAGCCTGTGCAACGTTTTTTGCATCTGGAATTCTCTTGTAGTTATCACACCGCACGAGAAGCTCACAATCTCCAAACGAGCTGGATGAAGCGTAGTGGTGACGGGTGGGAAACGAAGAGACGAACTCAAGCAACAAGCAATACGACGAGCGCAACTGCAATCACCAGTGCTATCACGATTCCAAAAGCAATTGTGTGTCGCCGCTGTTGGTAAGCGCGCCGAGATTCGATTGGTTTATTCAATGCGTGTTCCATATAAGTTCCTATTGTTGATAACACGGCCTGCGAGTCGCCTACAACGCCGAATACTACCCGTCGTGCGAAGTGGTGACTATACATTGTCGCTGGGAGGACGTAATCGACTATTCGCACTGTCTCCGGAAAAAGGTTGCTGTGCAGGGCTGAATCTAGTTTAGTTAGGCGAGACTCTAAGCAAATTACACGCGAAATTGCCAACTGCATGCGCCTTGCCCTTGCATACAAGCCGCGAACCAAGAACTGCACCTCTATTATTTTCATTCTTGCATTAGTTACCTCGTTCCCCGACTTCATATTTGCGCAGCAGACACAACCGCCTGCTCCAACCTCACCGCGATTATCCCGAGAAGCCGGCCCGACCACTCGAATTCCCCGGCAACAAGCCTTAACAACGGGTGCGCTTGACGGAACGATTCGCGAATTGCCCGAAGGGGTGAACCGCCCAGTGATTGGGGCCACCGTCGAGCTAAAGAACCTGCAGTCCAATCAAGAGGTTTTTGCCACGAGCACAGGCGATGGAGTATTTCGCTTTTTGTTGCTTGCACCCGGCACATATCAGCTGGCTGTGCAGGCAGCCGATTACTCGGATTTTGCCATATCCTCGCTTACGATCAACGCCAATGAAGTGCTGACACTCGAAATGTTCCTGACATCCTCTGACGCAAATGCCGCCCCAAAATCTCGATTGCCCAGGCAGTCAGAATTGGGCCCTCCTTTGGCAGCGGAGTCTATCGCCGAAGGAGGTTCTTACCGGGAATTTCGGCATCGCCTCGATTCTGATCCAAATTATATTTTAGAGCTTGCACCGGACACCCTCCCTCCCGTCGCGGACGTTTTCAACACTGTGCCCAACCGTTGGGCTCTTCAGCAACCGGATTACCGCCGCTACGGTTCGCCCGGCGAATACATCTATGTCACACCGCACTGGTACGACCCGTTCAATCGCAATCGTTTCAAGGGCGACGAACCCATTTGGCCGCAATTATTGGGCCAGCAAGTGTTTCTGAATTTCACGGGCACAGCAGAAACATTTATGGATGGCAGGCAAGTGCCCACTCCCAGCAATTACAGCGGGGCTCCCCCAGGCACATCCGGATTTTTTGGCCACGGCGGTCAATTCTCTCTTGATCAAACGCTGCGTTTCACTTTCGATCTATTTCACGGCGACGCTTCCTTCAAGCCAGTCGATTGGCGCATTCGAGTTACCCCGGAACTGAGCCTGAACTATCTATCTGTGCAGGAGCTCGGAATCGTAAGTCCCGACATCCGCAACGGCACCACGCGATTCGATTCTCATTTGGGATTGCAGGAAGCTTTTGTTGAAGTAAAGCTGCACGATCTGGGCCCTAATTACGATTTCGTATCGGCGCGCGCCGGAATCCAACAGTTCAACGCCGACTTCCGTGGATTTCTATTTGTCGATGAGCAGTTAGGCATGCGCATCTTCGGAAATTTGCGCAGCGACAAGGTGGAATACAACGCGGCATATTTTAATTTCTTGGAAAAGAACACCAACAGCGGCCTGAACACGTTTGACCGGCGCGACCAGCAAGTTGTTCTGGCCAATATCTATTTGCAAGATTTTTTCTTCCCTGGTTACACCGCCGAATTCGTTGGCGCCTGGAACAAAGATGATCCCAGCATCCATTACGACGACAACGGTTTCCTGGTGCGTCCCGCGCCTATCGGCAACGTGATCAATCAAGGCGTCGGGCCGATCCCTCATGGCATTCGTGTGGGATACTTTGGCTGGCTCGGCAGTGGGCACATCAAGCGTCTGAATCTGACTCACGCGTTTTACCAAGCGGCAGGCGAAGACACCTTCAATCCGATTGCTGGAAAGAAAGTGACTGTTAACGCGCATATGGCTGCGGTCGAGCTTTCCCTGGATCGCGACTGGATCCGCTATCGCATCTCCACTTTCTACACTTCTGGTGACGCCAATCCCCGCGATGGACGAGCGCGTGGTTTCGATTCCATCGTCGATCTGCCAAATTTTGCTGGAGGCTTGTTTAGCTTCTGGAATCGCGAAGCAATCAGACTCACCGGCTCTGGTGTTCAACTCACAACAGATGGCAGTTTATTGCCGAACATGCGTTCCAGTAAGAATGAAGGCCAGGCCAACTTCGCGAATCCCGGAATTTTCCTGGTGAATGCCGGAGCCGATTTCGACATCACTCCAAAATTAAAGGGATTTGCCAACTTCAATTACTTGCGCTTCATGCGCACCGAGCCTCTGGAATACGTTCTCTTTCAGTCATCCATTCGCCACAGCATTGGAGAAGACCTCGGCGTAGGCGTACAGTATCGACCTCCACTCTCAGAAAATCTCGTGTTGACTGGCGGAGCAGCGATGTTGCAGCCAGGAGATGGTTTTCGCGATATTTACACCGGTCGTACTCAGTATTCGATTTTTGGTTTGGCAAAGTTTACGTTTTAAAGGACCGCGAATGTTGCTGCATCTGAAAAAATCACACTGGCAAGAATTGCATTGGCAAAACGGCCGCGCCCGTGTACTCATTTTATTTTCTTTAACGTTTTGTTGCGCTCTGTTGTTTACCGGGAATCGCATCAGCACATCCAGAATTGCCGCGCAGGAACCGGCAGGCGCGATCCTCGGCCAATCGCAAGAGGAAGCCCATAGAAAATCCACCGGTTGCGTGACCTGTCACACAACCACCGACGAGCCGACCATGCACCCTTCGAAAGCGGTGCACATCGGCTGCACAGATTGCCACGGAGGAAATTTCTCGATCTCCATCGCTCCGGGCATATCTTCCAATTCACCGGAATACGCCGCAGCTAAAGAAAAAGCACATGTCCAGCCTCGCAATCCATTTTTCAAGAACCGTACAACGGTGCCGGAACGAGCATTCACTGAATGGCTGAAAGAATGCCCCGAATACATCAGGTTTGTGAACCCAGGTGATCTTCGCGTCGCCCCGGAAACCTGTGGAACCGCCGGCTGTCACCCCAGTGAAACTCGCGCCGTTTCCACGAATATGATGACCCACTCAGGCTTTTTGTGGGGTGCTGCGCTCTACAACAACGGTGGATTCCCTTACAAGAGCACCAAATTTGGCGAAAGCTACGACCGCGATGGCTTTCCACAATTATTGAAAACAATTCCGCCGCCCAGCGCCGACCTAACCCGCACAAAAGGAATTCTCCCCGAACTTACTCCACTCTATCGCTGGGAAATTTCCCAACCTGGAAACGTTCTTCGCGTTTTCGAGCGCGGTGGAGAGAAGAAAGCCGAAGTTGGCAATCCATCGCGTGAAGAAGATCCGGGGAAGCCTGACGATAAGTTAAGCGACCGCGGTTTCGGCACAGGATTGCGCACTGATCCCGTTTTTCTCGGCTTGCAAAAGACGCGCCTCCTCGATCCGGTTCTATCACTTCCTGGGACCAACGATCATCCCGGCGACTACCGCTCCAGCGGCTGCTCAGCGTGTCACGTAATTTACGCTAACGATCGCGACCCCGCACATTCTGCTTTTTACGCTCAATATGGCCACAGCGGCCACAGTGCTTCCATTGACCCAACAATTAACAAAAATGAGTCCGGCCATCCCATCAAACATTCTTTCACACGCGCCATTCCTTCCAGCCAATGCATGATTTGTCATGTCCATCCCGGAACGAACATGGTGACCACCTATTTCGGCCTGACTTGGTGGGACAACGAAATCGATTCCGACAAAATGTATCCCCAGCAGCAACACAATCCCTCCGAAGAAGAGCGCTACCAAAGTTCTCTGCGAAATCCAGAAGCGGCCGCAGCGCATGGGCTCTGGAGCGGTGAAAAATTCCTGGAAAATACCGGCACCAAGGAATTCAATTCCCAACTAAAGACCACGCAATTTGCCGATTTCCATGGCCATGGCTGGCTCTTCCGCGGCGTTTACAATCATGATCGAAAAGGGAATTGGCTCGATAAAGAAGGCAAGCCCATCGCCTTTGATGATCCGGAGAAATTCAACAAGGCCGTCCATCTTGCGGACATCCATCTGGAAAAAGGAATGCAATGTGCCGATTGCCATTTCGCGCAAGACAATCACGGCACCGGAAAAATTTATGGCGAGCCTCGCGCCGCCGTAGAAATTGACTGCGTCGATTGCCACGGCACCATTCGCCAAAAAGCCACCCTCCTAACTTCCGGCCCCGCGGCCCCCGATGCATCAAGACCCGGCGAGCCACGTGGCCGCCATCTCGAAGCTCTGCGCACTCCTGAAGGGTTGCATCGATTTGAATGGCGTGGCGATAAATTGTTCCAGCGCTCGATGATCGACCCCCGAGCAGAATGGGAAATTGTTCAGACCAAAGATACCGTCATGCCAGGCAATGTCCACTTCAGCATCAAGTCCTACCGCGCGAAGTTAATGAATAAAGATGGCCTGGCCCTTTCGCAAGTTCCAGGCGACGATGCCTCACTCGCTCATGGCAACAGTTCGATGACCTGCTACGCCTGTCACAGTTCCTGGACGCCCACCTGTTTCGGATGCCACTTGCAGATGACCGCCAACGCGCGACGGCCCATGCTTCACAATGAGGGCCTACTCACCAAAAATTACACCAGCTACAATTTTCAAGTCCTACGCGACGACGCCTATTTCTTAAGCGTCGATGGCACCGTCACAGGTCATCGCATCGCCCCTGCCCGCTCCTCTTGCGCCGTGCTGGTCAGTTCCCAAAATGCGAATCGCGAATGGCTATATTACACCCAACAAACAATCTCTGCGGAAGGTTTCTCCGGCCAGGCCTTCAGCTCTTATGTACCGCACACCGTGCGCGCAAAAGAAACCAAGCAATGCACCGATTGCCACGTTTCCGCCACCAATGACAACAATGCCTGGATGGCGCAACTCGTCTTGCAAGGCACCAATTTTATGAATTTCATGGGCCGCTATGTTTACGTTGCTACCGGCAAGAAAGGATTTGAGGCCATCGCCGTTGCCGAGCACGACGAGCCGGAAGCCATCTTTGGCAGCGACCTGCAGCGTGTCGCCTATCCAGACAATTTCAAGAAATTCGTCGAACACAAGCGCGAACTTTCTGCCGTTGCAACTCACGAAGGCACGGTGCTGGATATTCAGGCCCGCGGCGAATACGCCTATGCAGCCACCGGCAAAAATGGATTACGCATCTTCGATATCGCTAATGTGGACAATAAAGGATTCTCCCAGCGCGTAACGACCGCCCCGGTTTCTCCACTCGGTCAGCGCTTCTACTTGCCAACAAAGAATGCCCAGGCCTTGGCGTCACCCACGACGCTCGGCGTTGATCCCTTGCGAGCGCGAATTCCCGAAAATGAAGAACAGCCTATTCATCTGCTGTACGGTTTTCTTTACGTCGCCGATAAAGAAGAAGGCCTGGTGATTGTCGGCAATCCAGATCTAAGAGCCAAAAGTCCTGGCGTAGGCACATTGCTGGACGGAAATCCCTCTAACAACTTTCTGAAACGCGCTCTCGCTTTTAATCCTGATGGAGCTTTAACCGGCGCACATAGAATCACGATTGCCGGAACCTTTGCCTATATCCTGACGGAAAAAGCGCTCGTCGTAGTCGATCTCGACAATCCGCTGGCGCCAAGAATTACTGCTACCATTTCCGCGCCCTTCCTCAATGACCCTCGAGGAATTGCCATTCAGTTTCGGTACGCCTTTATCGTGGATCGTTACGGCATGGAAGTTCTCGATGTCACCGATCTCGCTCAGCCAAAACCCGTCCCCAACGTGGTAGTCCCTCTCCAAGACGCGCGAAATATTTATGTTGCCAGGACCTATGCCTACGTTTCTGCAGGCCAGCAAGGCATGGCCCTCATCGATGTAGAAAAGCCCGATGCTCCAAAGCTCGTTCAAATATTTTCCGCCGGTGGCCAGATGAATGATGTCAATGATGTGAAGATCGGCATGGTAGCCGGCAGCGCCTTCGCCTTCGTTGCCGACGGCAAAAATGGTTTACGCGTCCTGCAAATTCTTTCTCCCTGGGATGACCCTGCCCACTTTTCCGGTTTCAGCCCGCGTCTCACTCCAAAGTTGATCGCTACTGCCCACACCAAAGGCCCAGCTCTAGCAATTTCCAAGGGAATTGACCGCGACCGCGCGGTAGACGAGTCCGGAAACCAGCTCGCCGTGTTCGGCCGGCGAGGCGCACGGCCCCTGAACCATGCTGAAACGCAGCGCCTCTACCTCCGAAATGGCCACTTGTATACCGTCACTGATGAACCTGTGGAGCACCTTCATTCATCGAAAACCATCGAAAATGAGAGCCAAACCTGGCTAGCGACCCTCCGATCTTGGCTCGCAAACTAGGTGGTTCTAGAACTTCCATACCCCTATTTTTCGGTATCGCTTTTTCTTCGTACCCAAAAGATAAACTTTATATTTCTCTAACCCCCTCATTTTTAAGCCAATTACAGTCCTAACTCGTTCCTTGTCAACTGTTTACCATTGCGCTGCATCTAACAAAATGCTCATATAACATTGACCTTTTCCACGCATAGCACCCATCAAAATTATTCGTGAGGCATCTACCTCACTGCAGCGGTAAGGTGGATGTGTGGGGAATTTCCGAGCTGCTTTCCGGCTCGCGCCCGTATCTGATGGGCAGAAAGAGGAGTACATCCCTATGGTGCAGCACTACCTTCTGGCCAGCGACTTTGACCAGACCCTCAGCTTTAACGACTCTGGCGTCGTGCTGAGTGAACTTATTGGCCTTCACGATTTTCATGCCAAAGTGAAAGGCCTCTCCGACATTCATCTTGTCCAACAGGGCGCAGAACTTGCCTATCTCATCTTGCATGACCCCGATTTCCGTCGGGTTCGCCGGGAGCATTTAATTGAGACAGGCAAGCGCATCCGCCTAAAACATGACGTCGCACTTTTTGCCAAATCGCTGGAGAATCTTTCCGACGACTACAAAATATCGTTCAGCGTCATTTCCGCAGCCCCACAGGAAATCATTCAATCCGCGCTCGAGGGCATTCTGCCTCCGGAGAATATTCATGGCACGCGATTCCGCTGGAATGAATCCAGCGGGGAAGTAAATTCCATCGTGCACGCTTCAGCCGGATGGGGAAAAATTTTCGTATTGGAAGAGATTCGCGCCGCGCTGGGCATCAGCCACGATCACATCATCTACATGGGTGACGGC
Source organism: Candidatus Acidiferrum sp. (assembly GCA_036497825.1). GTDB lineage: Bacteria > Acidobacteriota > Terriglobia > Acidiferrales > UBA7541 > Acidiferrum. The sequence continues at coordinate 13,935 of DASXIT010000179.1, read as the reverse complement.
AGTTCGGATTTACCGGTGATGATGCATATCAACCAGCATGACGGATTGACCATTGCGGTTTCCGAGGCCCAGTTCATCACCAGGGTGGCCCGGCGAACGGTGTTGAGCGACAACGCCATGAGCGTCTTGATTCCCGTGCTGGAAGAAGTCTTGCGTTGGGATTCCGTCAAGATCCGCCGCTTCTTTACCGCGCGGGGCTTAACAGTCCGCGAATGGGACAAAATGCGTACCGATATGCTCACGATCGGCGACGCTGCCGAATCACTAGCAGTTGCAACCCAACCGCAATAGCATTTTCGGCAAAATTAGTACTCCCTGGGCTCATCGACCTTTTTCAGTAACATGATCCAGTTCGATGAGCCGAAGGGAATTCCAGTTTTCCCTCTTAGGCTGGCTAACCTTGCTCTCATCTGAAATTCCCAATTTGCTGTTATTCTTTCTTGAACTCGTGGAGGCGTTATGGGTGCCAAGAAGATTCTGATGTTGGTTGGTGATTATGTCGAAGATTACGAAGTGATGGTGCCGTTTCAAGCCCTTTCCATGGTCGGCCATTCCGTCCATGCGGTTTGTCCGGGCAAAAAAGCCGGCGACTCGGTGCGGACTGCTATTCACGATTTTGAAGGCGATCAAACGTATTCCGAAAAACGCGGCCACAATTTCGCCTTGAATGCCACATTCGATGAAGCCAAGGCAGAGAGTTACGATGCTTTAGTCATTCCTGGCGGCCGCGCCCCGGAATATCTGCGGTTAGATCCGCGTTTGTTGGAGATCGTTCGACACTTCTCTTCCGCTAAGAAACCCATCGCTGCCCTTTGTCACGGCGTGCAAATTCTTGCTGCCGCGGGAATCCTACAAGGCAAGCGCTGCAGTTGCTATCCCGCCGTAGCTCCCGAAGTGACGCAATCCGGCGGAACATTTGTCGATGTGGCGATGACCGAAGCGGTCGTCGACGGCAATCTTGTAACCGGACCAGCCTGGCCGGCCCATCCCGCCTGGTTGGCTAAGTTCCTGGTCGCCCTCGGAACCTGCATCGACCTTTAGCCTTTAGCTGCTGTAATTGCTCGTGAATACATCTCCGCTTGTCAATGCCGCACAGCACTCTAGTTTTTCGCACCACTCTATCGTTTTTGCACTTTCTAAAATGCACCTCTCGATAGATAATTATTAGTTCTTTACTCCACACGGAAAGCGACCTATCGAACCATGGCAAATATCAATGTAAAGAAGGGCGTCATCGGAATCCTCACAGGGGGTGGCGACGTGCCTGGCTTGAACCCCGCCATTCGTGCCGTTACTTTGCGCGCGCTGCGCGAGGGCTATGAAGTGATCGGATTTCGTCGCGGCTGGGCTGGCCTCGTGGACACTGTTCGCGATGAGAAGCACGACAACTCCAACAATTTTCAACGCCTCACCGAAGATATCGTCAACCGGGCCGGCCGCACCGGTGGCACTTTCCTCCATTCTTCCCGCACCAATCCAGGCCGCGTCAGCAAGAGCGGCGTTCCCGAACACCTGCAAAGTGCTTTCAATGCCGAAAAGAACGATCTGACCCCGGAGATTTTGAAGAATCTCGCATGGCTCGGCATCGAATACATGGTTCCTATCGGTGGCGACGATACTCTCAGCTACGGCGTCCGTCTATTCCAGGAAGGTGTTCGAGTTGTCGCCATTCCCAAGACCATGGATAACGACGTCCCGGGAACAGATTACTGCATCGGTTTCAGCACGTGCATCACCCGCACGATTCAGATGGTCAATTCGTTACGCACTTCCGCGGGATCTCATGAACGATTCATGGTCTTGGAAGTTTTCGGACGCTATGCGGGATTCACCGCTATGCTGCCGACGATGGCGGGCGCCGCAGACCGCTGCGTAATCCCAGAGCACAAGTTCGATATTTCAAGACTGGCAGAGTTGATGGTTCACGATCGCAACCGCAACCCGAGCCGCTACTCCATCGTGTTGGTCTCCGAAGGCGCTATGTTTGACGGTGGCGAAATGGTCTTCCAGAAAGAAGCCGCGGATGCCTTTGGCCATAAGAAACTGGGCGGAATCGGTGAGATGGTTGCCGATGAACTGACCGCTCTCTCTCCCAAGTTCAACAAGGGTAAGAAAATTGATTGCATCACTCAAAAGCTCGGGTACCTGGTGCGCTGCGGTGATCCCGATGCCATCGATTCCATCGCTCCAATGGCCTACGGCAATCTCGCCCTGGATTTGATCCTCAACCGCATTCACGGCCGCCTCGTCGTTCTTAAGAATGGCCGCTACGACAACGTGCCCATCGAGACAGTTACTTCCACCAAGAAGGTCATCAACATAAGAGAACACTACAACATCGAACGCCTTCGTCCCGTATACCAAAGCTTCGAGATGAAGCCGCTGTTCCTAATGACCAGCGAATAATTCACGGCCCATCTACTCCGTTTTCATGCGGTGGTGCTTCTTGCATCAATCTTCGCTCCGAACTATAGTTTTCGAACGCCCAAATTGACTCCAGGTGCGCCACCGCTATGCCTTCACCGATTCCTTCGGGCACAAGGGACCCTACCCCAGCGGAACACCACCGCGCTCTTATCGTTGACTCCAGTCCGGAGTTGAACCAACTGCTCACCAACCTGTTCGATCATGCGGATTGGTCCATTCAATTTGCCGCCGATAACAAAGAGGCCTTGGCTATGGCAAAGGCGCAGGCCTTCGATCTCATCCTCACCGGCGAAAAAACCACCGGGAAGGAAGATATCGATTTGCTTCGCCGCATTCGCCTGGTGCGCCCGCACACCCGCTTGATTATTCTCACCGAAGAATTCATCCCGGGTGACATTCTTGCCTCCATCCGTGAAAGCGCATTCAGCTACTTTACCCGGCCTTTCTCCACCGAAAAGCTTGCTGAAATGATTCGCATTGCCATGGAACAGCCGTTTTGGGATGACGGCATTGAAGTTATCTCTGCGTTGCCGGAATGGGTTCGCTTGTCAGTCCGTTGTGATGTTCTTACTGCCAACCGATTAATTCAGTTTTTTCGCGAAGCCTCTGATCTGCCCGACGTGGAAAAGGAAGAAGTCGCCACCGCCTTCCGCGAGATGCTCTTGAACGCCATGGAGCACGGCGGCCATTTCGACCCTTCGCAATACGTGGAAATTTGGTACGTGCGTACCCGGCGGATGATTCTCTGCAAAGTAAAAGACCCCGGCGAAGGCTTTTCCATGGACGAAATCAAGCACGCCGCTGTTGGCAATCCCCCCGACGAGCCCTTTCGCCATATGGCCGAACGTGAAAGTCGCGGCATTCGGCCCGGAGGCTTTGGCATTTTGATGGCTAAGAAGCTTGTCGACGAACTTCTCTACAACGAAAAGGGAAATGAAGTTCTATTAGTGAAGTATTTGGATAAGAGGGAAGATTCGGAAATTCCTCAGGCTTGAACTTTCATTTCTTCATTTCAGGAGCTCTCCGACCCATAATCGAAAAAACCAAAAAACTAAGGGCGAGACAGCCCCAAACTGCGTTATCCCGCCCTTCCGTCCAACTTCGGTTTGACTTATTGGTTTAGTCTAAAGTTAGGGTCACGTTCAATTGCACCGAGACTGGCTCATCGTTCAAGTATGTCGGCTCATACTTCCATCGTCTGACCGCTTCAAGAGCAGATTGAATCAAGAGTGGCGGACCCGAAGTAACCTTGGCCTCCACCACATTCCCCTGTTCATCCAGTATGGCATCAATGATGACGACACCTTGCAGGTGCGTTTGCTTTGCCAACGCTGGATATATTGGATCCACTCGGTTAACTAATCTCGGCTCTCTCACGCGGCCGCCAACGCGCACGGGGGCCTTTGGCCCTTTTTCCCTTGGTGCTAGTGGTGCAACCACTGTCGTGGTGTTTATCCCGCCCACCACGCCGCCGATGACACCGCCCATCGATCCACCTGCAACGCCTCCGGGCACGCCACCTGGCACTCCGGCGCCGGAATCCATATCTGGAGGCAACGGTGCCTCTTTGATCTCCGCAATATTTTTCGGAATGACCGTTGGTGCGATGAGTTTTCCGGAAGTTTCAAATACCTTGTGAGTTGGCGGTGCCTTCACCACGGCGACTGCCGGAGCAGGCGGCGGTGGTGGCGGCGGGGGCGGAGCCACCAGGAATGTGCTCTGAAATTCCTTCAAATTCAGAGAATCCGTGAAATACAGACCGGCGAGAATCGGAACAGAAAGAAGTACAGTATGGAATGTAACTGCAATTAACAGGTCGAGCGCGCGAGAACTGCTCTTAATATGATTGTTCTCGATCAGCGAATTTTTCAGAAAATTCGCTTCGACAGGGACGTGATATACCGCGGCATTTTCTGCTTTTGGGACAGTCTTTGCATGTCGTGGTTCAAGAACCAGAGTGGCGATTGGACTCGTCGTCTTAACCTCTGGCTCCGGTGGTGCTACTAAGTAGGTGGACGGAACCATGGCCTAAACCTCCACTGTGGACTGCGCAAATCCCGTGCCAAACGCCTTCCCGTAAAATATTAATAATGCAAGGTTTATCAGTTCGCGCCACCGTCATATGAGCCACCTCGCTCAGCCTACGCTCACTCTGCGTCAACTTACTCACCCTACAGAATTCTCACCTCCATCCCGTCGAACTTCATCCCCGCTCCTTTCGCGTTCTGGTGCTTTGCCCTACGTATCGTCGCCATCATTCACTTCATCACACTGTTGTAGGACTTTTGCCTGTTGTAGGATTTTTTATTGAGGTGCGGGATGCAAGTTCGTCGGCTTGGAAAAAATGGTCCGCAAGTTTCTGCCTTGGGCTTTGGTTGTATGGGGATGTCCGAATTTTATGGCGCTCGCGATGACGCCGAATCAATTGCCACAATTCATCGTTCCCTGGAGTTGGGAATTAATTTCTTGGATACCGCCGACGTCTATGGATACGGCGACAATGAAATATTGGTTGGTAAAGCGATTAAAGATCGCCGCGATAAAGTTTTTCTGGCGACCAAATTCGCCATCGTTCGCGACCGTGCGAAACCTGATCTCCGCGGCGTCAGCGGCAAGCCGGAATATGTTCGTTCAAGTTGCGATGCCAGTTTGAAGCGCCTGGGTGTCGACACCATTGATTTGTATTACCAACATCGCGTTGATCCCTCCACGCCAATTGATCCGAGTATTCTTTGTGGACCCGCGATTCCGAAGACGAAGTCCTAAAAACCACGCGAGAATTAGGAATCGCCTTCGTCCCCTATAGCCTGCTCGGTCGCGGTTTCCTCACCGGCCAGTTCAAAAAGGTCGAAGACTTTGCTGCCGATGATTACCGCCGCTTCTCTCCGCGCTTTCAAGGAGAAAATTTCCAGAAAAACCTCGACCTGGTTGCGCGCGTAGAGCAGTTAGCGGAAGAGAGGCACTGCACTCCGGGCCAACTCGCCTTGGCGTGGCTCCTGGCGCAAGGCCAAGACATCATTCCTATTCCCGGTACAAAGCGCCGCAAATATCTGGAAGAAAACGTCGTTGCCGTACAACTCAAGCTATGACCGGACGATTTGCGCAGAATCGAAGAAGTTGCCCCCCAGGGGCGTAGCCGCTGGCCAACGCTATCCAGAATCCATGATGACCCTGATCAACGGCTAAAAGCCGGTTTTCTCTTACCGTGTAGGGACCGCCTTCTGAGGCGGTCCGGATTCGCCCGCATACCCCGTCCGCATGCTGCGAAGCCGCTCGCCTCTTGCATTGATTCAATTCACCTAATCATTTCCCGCCCGTCTGCAACCCAGGCATCACATACGTCGGTCTTACCTCTTTCCGCTTCGACCAATCATGATAGGTGTGGCACTCAAAACACCGCGATTCCGCGTGCGCCGGCCCCGGCGCATGACACGCCTGGCAATTGGCGATCCCAGGAATCAAAACATCGCTGCTCTCTTTGCTGCTGACCGCCTTCACATGGCAACTCACGCAAGAAAATCCCCGGTGCGCGTCATGATCAAACTTCGCATGCGGCAACCACCGCTGCGTTATCCTCCCCGCTGCAATTCGGGGCAACGCCGAACCAGTCGAATTCTCCAGCACGTGACACTGCTTACAAGTTTTCCGCCACAACAATTTTTCCGCGTCGTCTGTCCGCTCGGCAACCGACTGCGAAGCCGTCAGGACTCGCACTTTGGGCCGTAGCGGCTTTCCCGTTAGATCGCGGCTCGGGTCGCGCAGCACCCGTACCTCGGAAGGATGCGTCGCGATATATTCTTGAAGTTTCTTCACCACAAATGCATGCACAATTTCCGGTTTGTCATGTGGAACCTGCTCGTCAATCCGCTTGTCGAACGCCAGTGAATGGCATCCTGCGCATGCCGTGCCGAACTTCACCGGCGCCATATACTCACGACCGTCCAACCCTCGGCGACGTGGAAGACCTTGCGCGCGCACCGGCAAAAATTCTTTCTCGTCCTTATAGCTCACGGTCGCGGTTGCGAATTGTGCATCACCATAGGTCCAGGGCGCATTCGTGGCCGCCGTCCGGTGGCAATCCCCGCATTCCAACTGAACGATCGGACCATTCGGCCCGCGACGGATCGGCTTCAAATGAGTAGCGTGATTCAGCAAAATCGTGCCGGGGTCTTTAGCCCCCTGCCGCAACGCCGCAAATTCTGGATGACCATCCCCAAGGCTTCGAATGTTTGTCGCGTAATGGACTGCGCCGTCGCCAGCCTTCAGATTCCCATGGCATTCCGTGCAACTCTCATTGCTGGCGGCTCGAATATTCACTCGCCCCCGATGCTCTACGTGACAATCCGCGCATTCCGGCACTTCCGCTTTGATCTGATTTTCGTGATGCACCGGGCCGTCGTGGCATCCAAGGCACGCACTATCCACCGCCTTCGAAGAAAATGCTCTCTCCTTCTTCAAGTGACAAACCGCGCACTGTTTTTCCAGCACCGCGTGCGCTTCGCTCATCCGTCCGCTGGAATAAACCCTCGAATCGCGCGAAAATCCACGCCACCCAATCCAACCCAGCGCCAGCAATGGCACCAACACACTCAACGCCAACTTTGCGCGCTTATACGGTGTCGGCCTCTTGAAATAGTTGAGGTCGATTCTCTGCGCCAATACCTTGGTTGTTCTGGTTCTCGCCACTCGTCACTCGCCACTTATCCCACTAATACCGCAACGCCATCACCGCATGCACCGCGCCCAGAATCATCAATGCCAACGACAACGGAATATGCACCAGCAGCCATCCGTGCAGCCAATGATGCAATCTCTCTTGCCGCACGAATTGCCTCGACTCATCGCAAATTTCTTCCAAATCCTTCAACGTCGCTTGCGCTGCTGCGGGCAAGAGCGTTTGTAATCCTGCAAAAGCGCACCGTGCTTTATTCGCATCCCCCAACCGCTGGCCCCGCCGCTTCGGATCTTCCAGATACGCTCGCATCTCCGAGATATAAAATCTTTCTAAAGGTGCGCTTTCCTCCGCGTTCAAGAAGATTCTTTCCGCCGCCACAGCAACCGCCGCACTCGCTCCCGCGCTGACAGCGGCAGAAGTTCGTAACGGTGCAGAACTTGCCGCTATCGGCCTCAGTGCAGAAAAACCGCCCGCACGCAGAGGTTCCTCCGCTGTGTCCACGCTTAATCCCATTGGCCCGCAAATCGATTCCATGGCGCGATCCGCTTCTTCGCGCAACGACTTCCGCACATTTCCGATTTCGTCGTAGATCGTTTCCAGAGGTACGTCCGTCGTCATCATTCGCGGTACATAATTCTGCAATGCGGCACCGAACAGTCCGCTGGCAACGGTAATGATCAACAGCCACATCAGCACTCGCGTCAGGGTCCCACCGAAATGAAATCCGCCATGAAACAGAATGAGTGGCAAGCTCAGTAGTCCCAGCCAGAGATGTCCACGCATCCAGGCCTGTGCGCGTCCCAAACGCCACGTTGGCACTCGCTTCCGTGCGCCCAGCAAAGCCGCGAACCACATAAATGCGAAGCCAACGCTGCCGAAAATCAGTCCAACGAAACTGCCGCCGCGTGGCCCAGAAGATGCAGAGACGGCATAAAGCACGTAGGCAAGTGTGCTGATCGCAAAAAATGCCAGCGAACCGAGCGCCCACTTCCGCTGAGTCGGGTCTATGATCATGAGATCGATCCTCGCCCCACGATTCCGGCAAAGAATTTGCGCGGGTCAACCCGATGCGCCGCATCATGCGGGCATGCATAAACGCAGCTTGGCTCCTTTAGATGCGTGCAGAGGTCGCAAGAAGTTGCTTTTTGCTGCACCACCGCTTTTTGCCACCCAGCGTGTTCGGGATCTTCCGCCATCACTTCGAATGGGTGGAGATTGATATTTCCGTAAGGACAATTTCGCGCACACAATCCGCAGCCGATACACCAATCTTCAATAATCACTTCCAGCGAATTGCGCCGCCGAATCGATCCGACCGGGCAACCCACCATGCACAGCGGATCGCGGCACTGGCGGCAAGACGTAGCCACCAGAAAATTTTCAAAACGCAGCCCTTCACGTACCAGCCGTGTCACTCCGTCATGCGCATCGGCGCAAGCATTCACGCAAGCATCGCAGCGCGTACATTTCTGCAAATCCAGAATCAGCAGGCTTTGCGCCTCCATCAACCCCTGCGAAAGGAACTGGTCGATCGGAACGCTTTGCACCATCTGCAATCGCTGTGCATTTGCGGCCCGTCTTTCTGCCGCAACGGCTTCCAGTCCGCTGCGAACGCCTGGAAAGCGCTCCATCATTTCACGGAAATCTTCACCGGGAATCCGCACCACCTCTACGTGATCCAGCGCCGTGCAGGTGGCCGTTCTCACTCCCCCGCCAAGCAATCCAATCTCACCGAAATAATCTCCGCGAGACAAATACGCCAGCACCAGTTCGCCGCCTGGATATTCCTCGGAAATTTTCACGAATCCAATGCGCACCAGATAAAAACTGCCCGCAGCCTCGCCTTGCCGGGCAATCATCTGCCCAGGTCCATAACGCACCAGTTCCACGCTTTGTTTCAGCCGTTCGATAAAATCCGGGGAAAGCTGCGCGAACATCGGCACACCGCGCAAATGATTTTCCAGGGCGCGCCGGCGATAGTTGTTATCCAATTGCGCACGAAAAGTTTTGTTCTTCATCATGATGTCGAGCACGTTGCGCAACATTTCAAACGCCACGACATCGCTCTCCGCGCGCACTGTTGCCGACCGCGGATAAAAATTCATGCAGGTCATTTCCCCGAACAGATCCCCGGGCCCGAGTTCTGCCACAGGATTTCCGTAGGAAAGATCGACCGACGCGTCGATGGGAATGCTGCGGTCTCGCGCTTCTTCTTCGCGCTTATCCTCTTCACGTCCCACGAGAATGCTGCTGAGTTTCTTGAAAAATCCTTGCCCTCCACCCTGGGTCTTCACGTGCGCAATCGGCGTGGAAATCGCAACCTGTGCTTTACCTTCCACAATGTAAAAAGCGGTGGACCCGAACTCGCCCTCACGGCAAATCGCTTCACCCTTCCGGAATCGCCGCTGCACGATCGCCCCGCGGTTCAACTCCAGAAACGTCCCCGAAACCCCCGCAAAAACCGGCAATTTGTGCAGCTGTTCCACACTAAAGGTCTGAGAGTCGGAACCTGCTGCGATCTCTGTCCCGACAACCACTTTGTTCGTCAGCGCTCCGGTGGGGCACGAAACCATGCACTCGCCACACGATATGCAAGTCGAATCTCCCATCGGCGCATTCAAATCAAACGCAATTCCCGCCGCGTATCCTTTGCCCATCCGTCCCAGCACGAAATTGTTTTTCACTTCGTCGCAGCCTCGAATGCAGCGATCGCACAGGATGCACGCATCGTGATCCACCGCGATTGCCAGCGAAGAATCATCCTCTCCGCGCGAAACGGTGCGGCGCGTAAACCGCGAAGCCCCGATCCCTGCAGACTTCGCCAACGTCTCCAATTCGCAGTCGCCCGAACGGTTTTGCCGCGTGCAGGACGCCGGATGATCTGCCATCAACAATTCCAAAAGCGTTTTCCGCGCCGCCAGAACCTTCTCGGAATTCGTCACCACTTTCATGCCCGGCTCAACCGGTCGGACACACGAAGCGCTCAACACCCGCGCCCCCGTATCCACCACACACAACCGGCACACCCCCACCGGCGTCTGGTTCTGTAAATGACACAGTGTAGGAATAGCAATGCCATTCAATCGCGCCGCATCATAAACGGTAGTGCCCGCAGGCACCTGTACCGCTTTGCCGTCGATGCTAAGCTCTACCAACGAATTTGCATTACCACCCATGCTTCAAAAAATCCTTCTCCGTTTTTTTCTGCGAACCTCAGCGTACTCTGCGTCTCTGCGTTATTTTTATTCTTTGTTCTTTCTTCAAGGTGTAATCCCCACCCGCGGCAATTCCGCCATCCTTCCCGCCGCCGAAAAACAAATCCCGCTCGGACACTCTCCCTTCGTTACATGCGCATCAATCTCCACCCGAAAATGCTTCAGCACAGACTGAATCGGCGCAGGCACGATCTGCCCCAGTCCGCAGATCGAAGTCAACGCCATCGCCTGCATCAATTCTTCCAGCAGCGCCAAATCCGCCCGATATTGTGCCTCGCTCACATTGCCCTGCGTCCATCGCGACAGCAGGTCCACCATCTTCTGTGACCCCATCCGGCACGGCACGCATTTCCCGCACGATTCATTCCGGTAAAACCGCACCGCCGTCAGCGCCATGTCCAACATGCACGTCGCGTCATCGCACACCACGATCGCGCCCGACCCCAGCATTGATCCAGCTTCAGCAAGCGCTTTGAAATCCAGCCGTACATCCACCATCGACGCCGGCAAATATCCCGAAGACGGACCCGATGGCGCAAACGCCTTCAGCGCCCGGCCCCCTCGTATACCACCCGCATGACCGAAGATGACTTCACTCATCGGGGTGCCCATGGGAACTTCAAACACGCCGGGCCGGGCCACATGGCCACTCACTCCAACAAATTTCAATCCCCGCGATCCATTCGCACCCGCCGTTTTGTACCACTCCACGCCACGTGCCAGAATTTGCGGCACGTTCGCAAACGTTTCCACGTTGTTGATCACGGTAGGTTTTTGCCACAACCCCAACTGCCCCGGAAATGGTGGCTTGTTGCGCGGCTCCGCCCGATGTCCCTCAATCGCTTCAATCAATGCGCTTTCTTCGCCGCAAATATATCCGCCAGGGCTAACGAAAACCTCCAGTTCAAAATTCAAATCGCTCCCCAAAATGTTCTTCCCAATCAACCCGGCCTTCGTGCAGCGCCGCAACTCTTCGCCAAAAATCTCTTCCTGCAACGGATATTCGTGCCGGATGTACAAAATTCCTTTTCTTGCTCCGGTGACCAGCCCTGCAACGATCATTCCTTCCGCCACCAGATGTGGCAAATGGCTCAAGATAAATCGATCCTTAATCGTCCCCGGTTCGCTTTCGTCCGCATTGCAGACAATATATTTCACAGGGTCTGCCTGCTTGCGCACCAAATCCCACTTCATCGAAGTTGGGAATCCCGCGCCACCCAATCCGCGCAACTCTGCCTCTTTCAGCGTTGCCAACACTCCATCAAAATCACGCGTAGCCACCAACCGGCGTACCACTCCATATTTTTCGCCTTCCCCATAAGGGTCAGACGCACAAGCCACGCGCGCATATTGTGGATGCTCCGCGCGAGGCATCTCTCCCTGAATTGCCCGCCGCCCCAGGTCTTCCGCCTTCTGCGCCGTAATCCCGATAAAAATCTCATCATTAATGGCAATGGCAGGCGGCTGATCGCATCGCCCCAGGCAACTCACATCTTTAATCTGCACATCTTCAGCGCTCGTCCCTGCAAATCGTCCAACTAGCTCCGCACGCAGATCGCAAGCACCATTCAAGTGGCAACTCATGTCCGCGCACACATGGATCTCTGCCCTTGCAGGAGGCTTCAAATGGAAATGAGGATAAAAGCTGGCGACGCTATGAATCTGGTAGAGCGGTGTTTGTGTCCGATGCGAAAGCGCCTGCAATTCCGCGGCAGGCAAATAGCCGAAGCGCAGTTGGATGGCTCGCAGTTCGTCAAAGATCATGTAGGCATGTCTCAGGAAACTGCGCCGTGTTTCCCTTACGCCCGGCGCACTTCAATAGTCCCAGCTATTTCCGCACAGTCAGCGGCCCACCGCCCTTATTAATTCAGGCCTGGTTGTCTTTTCGCGCAATGCCCGCCAAAACCTGACGCGTTTTGGTTGACTTGCCCGGCGGTTGGACGCTATAAGCAAACTGAACTTTCAGCATCTTACTGCATGTCGATTCAACACACATTCAGTTTCTCTCGCGCCATACTTCCGTTGGCGGCTCTCTGTATTTTTTCTCTCCCCCCGCATTCGGGCTCGGCAAACACGCCGGAGCCGATCAAGTACATCGGCCCGGGCTCTTGCGCCGCGACCAGTTGCCACGGCAGCGTGAAGCCCGTCGCGGGTAGCCGCATTCTCCAAAACGAATATTCCACCTGGATTTTGCAAGACAAGCATAGCCGCGCCTATCAAGCCCTCACCGGCGAAGTCGGCGAACGTATGGCGCGCATTCTCAAACTCGGCACAAAAGCGGAAGAATCGCAGAAGTGCCTCGCGTGCCACGCCCTCTACACGACGCCAGAGCAGCGTGGCCGCAATTTCGAAATTTCCGAGGGAGTTTCTTGCGAGAACTGTCACGGTCCGGCTTCAGCCTGGCTTGGTCCCCACACCACTCGCGACTGGCCTCACGAGAAATCCATTGCCCAAGGCATGATCGACACCCGCAATGTAATTCACCGAACCGAAAAATGTTTAGAGTGTCATCTCGGCACCAAGGAAAAATTTGTTGACCACGAAATGATCGCTGCCGGTCACCCCGATCTTTACTTCGAACTGGATTCTTTTTCCGCCGTGATGCCGCGCCATTGGAAGGTGCCGCGCGAATCCGCTCCTGGCAAGCCAGTAGAGGATGCTGCATGGGCCGGAGTGCGTGACTGGAGTACCGGTCAAGCCGTTCAACTGGCCGCTTCCATGGAGCGGCTCTCATGGCGCGCCATGGGTGAACGCGCCGACGAACTCAATCCCTGGCCCGAATATGCGGAACTTTCCTGCTTCGCTTGCCACCACTCTCTCGGCACCGCAAAAGACAGTTGGCGCCAGGAACATGGCTATAAAGGGCGCCGTCCCGGCGATCCCGCGTGGAATTCTTCGCGCTATGCTGTTTTCCGTTTATTCGCCAAACAGATTGATTCTGGCAACGCCCAGGAACTCGACCGCCAGTTGCTAACGGTCTACACCGAGATGAGCAAGCTCAACCCGGATCGTGCCGTGGTCGCAAATGCTGCACTGGCCGCCGCTGCCTTAGCGCAACTTATCGCCGACCGCATGGCTAACATGCAATACGACCAGGCCATCACTCTTCGAATGTTGCAGCGCATCAGCGACAGCGCCGAAGAAATTGCCATCTCCGATGAACGAGCCGCCGAACAAGCCGCCATGGCCATGGACTCCCTCTACATCGCCTATAGCAAAGACACCAAACCCGCCGACGCTGCGGAAACCCGTGCCGCGATTAACGCCCTCTTTCAGCAACTAGAAAATCCTTCAGCCTACAATGCAGACCAGTTCGCTTCAGCCCTGCGCCGTATCCGTCCTATGCTGCATTAATCTAACACTCGCATGAATTCGACCGCATAGGACTGACGTATAGGTTTGCCTGCGTGGTCTACGCTACACTTGAAATCTGCCCTTCCCCATAAAAAATGAACACGCTCGAACACGTTTTTTGTTCTTCATCCCTCTGGCGTCATTTCAGCCGCCGAACCATCTTGCCGTGGATCTTGTCAGACTCGCCGCTAGCCCGGAAATCTCACAAGGGATGAGAACAAAACGTTAAATAGAACTGGAAAAAGGCCACTTTCTCGGGCATAA
>DASXIT010000178.1:0-57505 GCA_036497825.1 Candidatus Acidiferrum sp. | reverse complement strand
GGCCTAATCATTGGATTCACATTTTCTATGGCCATGACCCGTTACGATCAACGCAAGAATTACGAGGAAGCAGAAGCCAACGCAATCGGCACGGAGTATGTCCGGGCCGATTTGCTCCCTCCTGCCGATGCTCAGAAAGTGCGCTCTCTATTGAAGGTCTACACTGAACAGCGTCTTTTGTTCTATAAGGCAACCGACAGGAATGAAATCACCCAGATCAATGCACGGACAGCTCAAATTCAGAATGAATTGTGGGCCGACTTACGCCGCACGGCTGAAGATAGACCAACACCGATTACGGGACTAGTTGTTGCCGGCATGAACGACGTATTAAATTCACAGGGCTACACTCAGGCAGCGTGGTGGAATCGCATACCGGCGGCAGCATGGTTTCTGATGGTTACGATCGCCGTCTCCTGTAATTTGTTGATCGGTTATTGGTCTCACTCCGCTAAGCCAAAAATCTTCCGCTTCCTTGTTTTTTCCGTCATTGTTTCGATAGCATTCCTTTTAATCGCGGACATCGAGAGCCCACGAGGAGGCCTCATTCGCGTTGTTCCGCGCAATCTTCAAGCTCTTTATGATTCGTTGCCTACGCAATAATCAAGAATGAGTCAGAATTACCCTACGAGCGGATCGATTTATGACGTGTTTTAAGAAAATTTTAGATGACTGGTAGCGGCTGTTTGGCAGCTACAACGGAGCAATAGCATCTGGATGCAGGGTTAGGGAGTGGCCGGTGCGTGAGATTTGGAGAGCGCTTCAATCCTATGAAATTCCTGCATTTCTTCCGCAGCTTGTTTTGTCTTGCCTTGTTTACGATGGATTCCGGCTAGGGCAAGGTTAGCCTGACCCGCAAGTAACGTTTCCTTCTCCAATGCAATCACACGCGCGAGAGCTTGCTCGGCCGCTTTCGGATCGTTGACCGCTTCGGATCGACCCAAGGAGTACAGAGTCTCTGGCATATCCGGTCGCAGAGCATCAGATCGCCGTAATTCGGCGGCCGCTTCTTTCATCTTCCCTTGCTGTAGCAATGCGTCTCCCAATCGATAAGCAGCTTCAGAATTGCCCGGCTGTAACTTTGTTTCCCCGCGAAATTGCTCTTCCGCTTTCTCCCATTCGGAGTTCGCCACGTATACTTGTCCAAGTTCCAATCGCAGTCCGGGCAAATCAGGTCGCTGAGATAAAGCCAGTTGGTATTGCTTCACGGCGTCTGGATACATTTTTAAAGCGTAGTAGTTCTGGCCCATGGCTTGATGTCCGCGCGCGGTGTCTGGAAAGGTCGAGAGCAATTTGTCCAACGACTGCGAGGAGAGCATTGTTCCCGCGCGGCTCAGATAGTAGAGAAGGTCCGGATCGTTAGGATTCTTGGAGAGAGCAGCCTGCAGGTTCGTTACCGCTTCCGCTGCTTGGCCGGCTTGGAGCTGTGCAATTCCAAGCGCTCCATATTCATGAACAAAGTCCAGATGGGGAATCGCCTCGGAGGCATAGCCTTCCGTCAACAAGGCAAAGCCAAGCAATTGGTGAACGGCAGGTGACTCTGGACTTAATCCGGCGGCGCGCTTCAAGAGAGGAATCGCCGCCGCGTAATCGCGCTTCTTCATGTACGCGTCTCCCAAGCGAAGAAAAACTATCCCTGAGGAAGGAGCCACATCGGCAGCCTTGCGAAACGCGATAATTGCGCTATCAAGATCATGGCGATTTTCCGCATCAATGCCGGATTGAACCAGGGTAAGCGCCTCAGGCGGCACTGGCACATCCGGTGCCGGGGTCTGCATCGGGAGAGACAAGCAAATCAAAAGGAGCAAATGAATCATCGTTGCGCTGATTCCTCAATGACGATGAACTCGTCTGCCTTAACCCCCCG
This sequence comes from Candidatus Acidiferrum sp., assembly GCA_036497825.1. Lineage (GTDB taxonomy): Bacteria > Acidobacteriota > Terriglobia > Acidiferrales > UBA7541 > Acidiferrum. The sequence continues at coordinate 55,638 of DASXIT010000178.1, read as the reverse complement.
CAAAACCTGATGAATTCCAGATGGCCAGCTTATCTGTACGTCCGCAGTTTCCGCAGAGCCAAGGCCAAAGTGGAGTCTCTTGTCATTTGAAGAAAGGTAGCTTCCCGTGGCCGTTGCGAATCTCACTTGCCCATTAACCTGAACGCGGGCGCCGTAGCCGTCGCGGTTGCTTCGTTTTCCACGCAAGGTAATCGTCAACCAGTGCGACTTACCTCCGCGATTCAAGAACAACTGTGCATGATCGCCAAGTGAAGTTGTGACCACATCGATCCATCCGTCATTATTTAGATCGCCGAACGCTGCTCCACGACCGGCTACCGGCACATCCGATCCTGGATTGCCCCTCTCGAAATGCCCTTTATGATTCATGGCGAGCAACGGAGCCTCTCGGTAGCGAAGAGTGCTATCGTACATCTCCACATTATCGAAGACATGGCCCTGTACGATAAAGGCGTCTTTCCAGCCATCATTGTCAAAATCCTCCAAACCGACTCCCCATCCCGAGGATTTTCCCGAGAGCGCACCAAAGCCAGCTTCCAGTTCCTGCGCGCTGAACGCCCCTTTGCCATCATTATGAAAGACGACGTACGGCTGATGCGGCAATTGGGTAACGAGAAGATCGGGCAGGTCGTCGTTGTCGTAATCCTGAAAAACTACTCCCATGCCAGAGAGCATCTTGCCGTCATCCGTTAGGGCTGCTCCTGAATCCAAGGCGCATTCTGTGAACGTACCGTTCCCATTATTGTGAAAAAGAAATTGATCGGTGACGTCGTTCGATACAAAAATATCTATAAAACCGTCACCGTCATAGTCCGCGAAGGCTACACCTAGCCCATGGCCTTTTTTTGCGGCAATCCCCGAGGCCACGCTCACATCCTCAAACGTGCCATCTCCCCGATTGTGGTACAGGATGTTGGTGATGGCGGGAAATTCACCCGGCGGGCAGTAGGTCGGCTTTTCAGCCCCGCAGGTTTTGTTTTTTTCCACACTCCAATCGAGGTAGCGGGTGACGAATAAATCCAATTTGCCGTCGTTGTCATAGTCGAAAAATCCTGCCGACACGGACCATCCGCCTGCCGCGACTCCAGCCTTGGCGGTAACATCCGTAAAAGTGCCATCGCCATTGTTGTGATACAAAATATTTTTGCCGTAGTTCGTCACGTAGATATCCGGGTAGCCGTCATTGTCGTAGTCCCCTACGGCTACGCCCATTCCATAGTTCGTGTCGCCGGCATTCACTAAACCGGCTTGTTCCGTGACATCAGTAAAACTGCCGTCCTTATTTTGCCGGTACAAACGGTTCCAAAAGGCAGGATCGCGGCGATCGAAATTGGCGGGTTCATGCATCAGATCGCGGGTGTGGCCCGCATTCACGAGGAAAATATCCAGCAGCCCATCGTTGTTGTAGTCCAACAGCGCTACCCCCCCTGGCATTGTTTCAATCAGATATTTTCGAGATGTGGGTGAATTTCGGAGGACGAAGTCGACTCCCTTCAAGGGGGTCACCTGAAACATAGGTTCGGATTTCGGCTTCGGCTCCTGAGCTAGGGCTGTAAACGCACACAGAAGGCAAATTAACCCTAATGTCGACCTTCGCACCCGAGTCAATCTGCGATCCCCTTCTTGGCTCGCTAAGCGATAGATTTCTGACGACGCAGCGGGCCTGACCGGCAAGTCTCTCAGTTAGGAGATTTAAATTCCAGGTCGCTGCCGCGAATTTCATCGGTAATTTCTACGGTGAGCTTGTGCCTGGTTGCATCAATCGATGTGGCCAGTTTTTTCGGATTACCCGGCATACTTACCACCGCGGATCTCGCATTCCACCCATAAATCTCAATCTGAATCCGATTCCACCACGGGCGATATGTGCCTTGATGCTCACCGATGTGGAACTTTATCCCCTGAGGTGTAATTTCGCAGGAAGAATCAATCCGCAGAAATTCGCCGCGCTTGTAACCCAACGTTTTCCCATCATCCATATAGAGCGACCCGTGGCAATCCTTGCCTGGATAAACGCGCAGAGTTAATGGTCCTTGCGGCGTTTCCTCCGTGCTTTGCACTACCGGCTGCATCGGCAAAATCGCGCCTTCCCTTACGTACACCGGAAGTGTTTCCAGTTTTGGTTGGATAAGTAGATTTCCGGTGCCTTTTTCCGCACCGGAAACTGGCGCTTGAGTTTTTTCTCCAGTCCAGTAGTCGTACCAAATGCCTGGTGGAAGTTTCAGTTGATAGCTGTCCGGTTGCTCTGGGAAGGGTGACGCCGCCACGAGTAAATCGGGTCCCAGCAGGAACTCGTTGCCGGCGTCGAGATCCATGGGGTGTTGATCTTGAGTGGCATTCGGAAATTCCAAGAAGAGTGGACGGACAACGGGAATTCCTGTACGCGATAGGTCTTCAACCAAAGTGTAAATATAAGGCAAGAGCCGATAGCGTTCCTCAATATACCGGCGACGAATAGCTTCCTGCTCTGGGCCGTGGACCCAGACTTCCTTATCACCTGATCCTTTGTTGGCGTGGTTCCTATCAATCGGCTGAAATGTTGCCAATTCAGTCCAGCGCGTCAGCAATTCTGGACTGGGTGTTCCGATAAATCCGCCAACGTCCACACCGCAGAGCCCAAAACCACTCAATCCCAGATTCAGGAGCATGGGTGTACTCAAGCGCAGATGATTCCATGAACTGGTGTTATCGCCCGTCCAGGTGGCTGCGTAGCGTTGCCCGCCGGCATACGTAGCCCTCGTCAGCACAAACGGCCGCAAATCAGGATCGAGCTTCAGTAATCCTTCGTACGTGGCGCGCGAATTCTCCATGCCGTAGACATTATGAATCTCCAAATGACTTGCGGTTCGCGGACGAAACCCAATTTCGTCGATGCGGTGCTGGGCATTGTCCGGCATCGTTATGTTGGCCGTCAGAAAAACCGATGGCTCGTTCATGTCGTTCCAAAAGCCGGCAACGCCATCTAGCAATAAATTCTTATAGAGTGTTCCCCACCAATCCCTGGTTTCGTGTTGAGTGAAGTCGGGGAAAACAGAAGGCCCTGGCCAAACTGTGCCGACGTACGTGCTGCCATCCGGGTTTTTAACAAAATGGTCGCCTGCCATACCAGAATCGTATGGTCCATATCCAACGTTTGGAAGCTGCGCAATGTGCAAGTCTGTTATAGCGACAACATGGAACTTCTCTCGCTTCAATTCGGTAAGCAATTCAGGAAAGTGTGGGAATTTTTCAGTGTCTACCACAAATGGCCTATGCTCTTTTAAGAAATCAATGTCAAGATAAAGAACGTCAGACGGAATTTTGTCGGCCCGCAACCTCGCGGCGATTTCTTTCACACGCGACTCCGACTCATAGCTGAATCGGGATTGCTGAAAGCCCAGCGACCATAACGGAGGAAGTGGTGGCAAGCCAGTGAGCCAGGCATATGTGCGAACGACCTGCTTCGGATCCGGGCCATAAAAAATGTAATAGTCGATGGGCCCACCTTCGGCCCCAAAGGAGTACATGTTGCGTTCAACTCGGCCGAAGTCGAAGCTCGATGACCAGGTATTGTCCAGAAGGAATCCCGCGGAACGTCCGCCGCGCATGGTCATGAAAAAGGGGATGCTCTTGTAGATCGGATCGGTGGATTCCTGAAACAAAAAGGCATCCGTATTCCACAGCCGGAACGATTGCCCTCGACGGTCCAGAGTTCCCGCCTTGTCCCCTAGACCAAAGTAGTGCTCGTCCTCAGGCATTTTCTTATATACGCGGAACGCCTCACCGTGCATTTCCAAGGACCATCCTGCTGGATCTTCTTGTACTACATTGCCCGCTAAATCTGTGATGGAAAGGCGTAGAGTCTTGCGATCAATACTCACGCGAAGAGTATTGGTATGAAAACCAAATGTGTTTACATCCTGTTCTTGAATTACTTTGACGGACTGCTTTCGGATTTCTTCTGAAACAGCCCAGGAAGCATCTTCCGGTAATTCTCCCTTTGAGGCTTCGCGGACCCGCAACACGTCTTCACGCAACGCTAGAACTTGCATCACCATGTTGCCGCGACGCAGTTCAATGCCGTTTGCAAGAGCCCTGCTCTCCCTGGATGCGATCTCCTCCGTTACTCTTCCTTTGGTATCCTGCCCTTGCCTTGCATCCGCGCGTTCTGCTGATCCGACTTGGAGACCTAAACACAACGCAACTAGAACCACACTCCTACCCAAAAGTCTCGATATTGTCGGAATAAGAATTTTCATGGTTATGTCCCGGTACTGCACATTGAGGAAATCTATTTCGCTTGCCTTACGGCATCCCACGATTTCTGCCAAATGCTTCCTTCTTGTTCGGCAAGAGAACAAGTACAGGCTTCGCATATATGAAAGCATAATCGACAGGTTAGCGTTGATTCTCGGACTAACTTACGGTTTTGCTGAGCGAGAGGCCTGACAGGCCGCAATTCGATCCGACCGTTAGGATCAAGATTGCTTCCTGTCAGGCACCCGCTTCCCCGGGGTGGCGGGGGAACCGCTTGGCTCTACCAGTAGAACTTCCCGGCAAATTGCAAACTGCGTGCAGGATAGGCAGCGCTAATCGTTCCGAACGTACTGTCGCCCAGATTGCTGTCTGGAACGAAGAAGTTCGGATGGTTTAGGGCGTTGTACATTTCAAAGCGGAACTGGAAGCGCTTGGTCTCTGTAAATTGCCATGATTTTTGTATGCCCATGTCCCAATTCACGAAGCCAGGGGCACGTAGATCGGACAAAAATCTCGCCGAGTCTCCAAATGTGAAAGCGGCAGGCTGAGCGAACGCGGCCGGATTGATCCAGTTATTGATGGATTGGTTCGCGGGAACAGGATTCACTCCCGGCACGATATTCGGACGTTGGTTGAAGCCAAAGCCGCCGGTATTGTTCTGTGCTGGATTGATGGAAATTGGCAATCCGGTGTGGGCTGTGAAGATCCCACTCCACTGCCAGCCTCCAAGCACGGCATTCATCGGCTTGCTCCAGTCTTTGCCGAATTGCTTGCCCTTGCCGAAAGGCAACTCGTAGTTGTAATTGATCACGAGGCTATGGGTGAGGTCGCTGGCATCGACTGATCGCTCAGCCACCAGATCGTAAGAATTGCGAACGGAACTGCCACTGCCTGGGAAGGCCCAACCAGAAGCGCCCTGCGCATCGTCTATGAATTTCGAGTATGTGTAGGAAAAGTTGAGGTCCAGTCCGGAGTGATAGCGATGCGTATAGGTAACCTGCAACGCGTTGTAATTCGATCCAGCGGCAGCAGGCTGCGCTTCGGTCACGCTGCAATATTCCGGGAACCGCCTCAGCAGCTGTCCTTGCTGAATCGTTGGATTGTTGAGGCCGCATCCACTTGAAGTGATTGCCCCATAGAAGGGATTGGGCACCATCTGGTTAAGTTGATTTCCCAGCGCCAAATCCGAGGCCGGCATTTCATCCCATTCCAGATATTGCGCCAGAACATGGACGCCGTGATTTCCAACGTAACTGACGTCCAAGAGATCGTTATTGGTGAAGCTGTATTGAAGTCCGGCCATGTATTGCTGCACGTAGGGAGAACTGCGCACAGGATCGGTGACAGGATTTATGCCGAACCCGACATCGGTCAGTCCGCCTAATGAATTGCCGGTGACCGGAACCTGGCCATTTGGAAATGCACTGGGCAATCCCAAAGATGCATTCCCGCTGAGAGTCGAGGACGGATTTAAGCCGCTATTCAGGGTGGTGACCCAAGGTGTGCTTTGTGAATAGCCAATGTTGGGTCCCTGGCCGTAATAGTTAGGCACAAAGAAGATGCCGTATCCGCCGCGGAGAACGAGTTTGTCGCGTAGTTGATAGGCAGCGCCAATGCGCGGGGCAAAGTTGGTGAAGGAAGTGTTGTAAACGCCGCGGTTGCTGGGTGTGTTGAATACCAGCATGCCAGGCACCTTGAATGCAAGTTGAGTACTGATCGGGTTCACTGCATTAAAATCGAAGTATTCCTGCGCATTTTGCCTTTCAGTCGGCGCGGTTTGGACCTCATAACGCAAGCCCAGGTTAAGAGTTAGCTTGCGGGTTACCTTCCAGTCGTCTTGCAAGTACCAGCCAAGCAGGTGCTTGGAGGTGGCTGGGAACTGGTTATATCCGGTCTGGTCGTTTCCACTTCCCACTCCTAGCAGAAAGGAGGCAAATCCGTTACCGGTATTCGGCGTGGCCTGCTGCGGATCCGGTCCAGCTGTTGAAGTTGTTTGGAACTGGAGAACGGTATTCGCATAGTGACCACCATCGATGCGGGCCCACACGTCCATAAAACCAAAAGCCAACGTGTGCTTTCCCTTTGCCTTAGTGAAATCAAGCGAAGTTGTATAGATCGTTTGCGGCACGATGTAATTGTCTAAGCCAGCTTGCGCGCCGAGCGGAGAATAACTTTGGGGTTGAATCTCTGGAAACGAAGGAGCAATCCCGTCAATGAAAGTCGGCAACCCAAGCGTCGAGGATTTAAATCCGAAGCTCTGAGTAACGGATTGCTCTACGTGCCGGTTCACACCGAAGTTCAAGCTCATGTCTAAGGTTGGGCTGAAAACGTGGTTGTAGCCAACGTTTACGCTGTATCGGTTATTGGGAGCAACTACTCCTGGGCCGCCCTCGTTGGAAGCTCCGTAATAGGTTGGAGAGTTGATCTTCGATTCAAATTTTTGCGACCAACGAACGTTGACACGATCATTGTCCGTAAAATTCTGGTCGATGCGAATTGAGTATTCATTGGACTGGGCTGCAGCAGAAGCCGCTGAGGTGAAGTTGTTTATGAGATTACCGTTGGTCGGGTTTGGCCAATAGCTACCGGCAGCGATGCTCGCAGCAATCGAGTCCATTAGATTTGCGGGGATAATGTTGCCAGAGAAAGGATCGCGGATGTATCCCGAGTTTGTTGCGGTCAAGCCGGTCTTCGGATCAACTTGTCCCGCGGTGATTTGCCGGGTGCTGAATGGGTTGTAAATTGCCCCGGCCAGGATGGGTCTTCCGAGGGCGTCAATCTGTCCAGTCGGCGCGCCGAGCAAAGCCGAAAAATTTCCAGCTCTTTCATCAGCCGTCGGCATGGTACCCACAAAGGTTGCCGGTGTTGCTGACCGCAGGCCTTCATAGTAGCCAAAGAAAAAGGTCTTGTCCTTCCGAATGGGCCCTCCGAGCGTGGCACCGAACTGATTGCGATGGAACGCTGGTTGCTTTCCGTTGTTGAAGAAGTATCTGGCCTCGACATCACTGTTGCGGTAGAACTCGTAAGCATCCCCGTGGAATGCGTTAGAACCTGACTTGGACACAACGTTGATGACGTTGCCGCTGCTAAACCCGTACTGGGCTGTAAAAGCGTTGGTCTGAATCTTGAACTGTTCGACGGAGTCTACCGATGGAACGTAGATCACACCGCCCCAATCGAGCCGCGTATCCCAAGCCCCATCGAATAAATACTCTGCTGTGTTAAAGAACGTGCCTCCGAAATTGAGAAAAGATACGTCTTGATCTGCGCTTCCGGAAATTCCCGGCGCGCCCACAACCTGTAATTCAGCAGCGTTGCTGACCGAGGAATTCAATACCGCAAGACCGATTACATTTCGCAGATTCAGGGGAAGTTCGGCCACCTGCCTGCCAGAAATGTCCGAGGAAATGTTGGCGTTATCCGCGTTCATCAACGGAGCTTGCGATGTGATCTCGATACTCTCGGTCAAAACGCCGACGACCAAACTGATATTTTGCTGGGCTGTCTGTCCAGGCACCAAGGTGATGCCTTCCTGTTTGTAGCGCTTGAATCCTGGAGCTTCCACTTCCAAGGTGTAAACGGCGGACGGAAGAAGTGCGAAGGTGTATAGACCATCGCCTTCCGTCTCCGCGGTTCTTGAAATGGCACGGTCTGGATTGGTAAGCGAAAGCTTTGCACCGCTCACGGGCAGACCCGAAGCATCAAGAATCACGCCACTGATTGTCGCGGTAATTGCCTGGGACTGACCATAGAGCTCTTTCCCGCCTAAAAAGAGCACCATTAGTGCGGCCAGTAGGAACCGCAATTCCCAAAAATTTCTTCTTTCTGACATACAGAAATACCTCCTGATCTCGGCTACGGACACGATTTCACCCCGGACGGCTCAGTCGCTCCGTGAAATTCTGGTCCCTCTCAGCCGACCTAAAGACCCCGAGGGTTCGCACTTGAGCGAGAGAACACATCGAAAAAGCTACGTTCAGCTATAGGAAACATTCATCCACACTCGCAAGGGTTTGCGGGTTAAGTTGGCGGGATAAGAAAGATAAGAGAGGAATTGCACCATTATCGTCTTTACTTACAGCGTTTTATGGCAAGGTAAAGTTACCGAAAAGAGCTCGTACTTTGCCTTTTACGTTGCGTCTGATTTCAATGCACTGTACTATCGTCTCAATTAGACACTTTCAGATACGAAGTTTAACTAAACCCGTGTCCGTTTCGCGGTGCAGCGACGCTCATTACCCGGGTAGGGCGGTGGGGCAACATTGCTACCAGAGCAAGCAACAGAAAGTTGGATTCCTACTAGTGAAGTCGAAAAGCAGGCCGTTCATCAGCAACTTGAGAAGCTGCTTGCTACATCCCTGTTCAACTCCAGTAAGAGATATCCGAGCTTTTTAAGGTTTGTTGTTACCGGGGTTCTCGCTGGCCAGACCGACCAGTTGAAAGAGCGCATACTCGGCGTGGAAATATTTGGCCGTCACGCTGACTACGATACCAACACGGATCCTATTGTTCGCGTTACCGCTGCGGAGATTCGGAAACGCATCGAACTGTATTATCAGGACCCCAAGCATGCTCAGGAGATTCGGCTATTCCTGCCGTCGGGCTCGTATGCACCGCAGTTTTCCTGGCCCGGTCATCCTATGGGTACGGATTCAGCGGCAATCGAGCCACCGAAACGCTCTTCCGATACGATCCAAGCTCATGTCCATACACCGAATTCTGCTTCTGACTTGATCTCTTCCAAACGGCTATCATCGACCCGCTGGAAACTGGTATTCGCCTTGGCATTCCTGACCGTCGTGGCAGCTTCCACCGCGATTTGGTATGCCGGTCGGGCCAACGTCCTGAAACAGTTCTGGGAACCGTTCGTGAAATCACCTGAACCTATTCTCTTCTGCATCGCCGATCAAGTTCAATATTCCAGCATTCGGCTGCGCGATGCGGCGGATCCTCAACACGAAACCACATTGAATGATTCCATGACCGCGATTATTATTGATGACATAAACCCGCTGGTCAGCATTGCGGGCATGCTGCATACGAATGGGAAGAGTTACCGGCTCCTTGGTGAGTCGGCTACTACTTTGGCCGATCTTCGCCGGGGTCCATCGGTCTTCATCGGGGCTTTCGATAATAGTTGGACGCTGCGCCTTACCGCACCATTGCGATTTCATTTTGCGAACAGTCCGGATATGACGCAATATTGGATAGAGGATCGTGCCAATCCCAAAAAGCGCAACTGGATACTCGATCGTTCACAGCAATTTCAAACGGGAGTCTACAAAGATTATGCGATCGTCGCACGCCTTGTGGATCCCAACACCGATCAATATGTAGTTGTGGCGGCTGGCGTCAGTCGTGGCGGAACTGTGGCCGCTGGGGAATTTCTGGTGGACCAGCATCGCATGAGCGAAATGCTGAGTCAGTTGCCAAGAGACTGGAAGCAAAAGAATCTCGAGATCGTTCTCGAGACACAAGTGATTCAAGGCCGGTCCGGCCCTCCGCGGATCAGCGCCGTTCACGTCTGGTAACACGGGCCAGCTATATCGAGGATCTACTTCGCTTGCAGCGTCTTCAAATAATCGACAAGATTTTGGATGCGCTGGTTCACCTTGCCCGGATCATTCGGATCTAATGACCGGAATAACATACCCCATACAGGCATATCGCTCGACCCATGGGCTGGAGCCTTGGCTCCAAATTGAAGAATTGCCCAGAGATGATCCGCAGGAAACTCACCGTGGTTGTTCTTTGCCAAAAGTGTAAGATTCGCAGGCGGTGTTTTGAGTTCGCTGGCGGCTGGCCCATCACCCTTGCCGTCAGAACCGTGACAGGCGGCGCAGTAACTCACATACATCGTCTTCCCCGATGATGGATCGGTCTGTTGCAGCGGGGCTTTCTTGATGACTTTATCCTGGGCCATCACCGCATTAGCAGCGCCGAAGGTTAGCAGAGCACAAATGGCGAATGCACTTCCAAGGCAGGTTAGTTTGGGAAGAGATCGCGCGTTCAGAAAGGACATAAAATTCACCTCGATACACAAATACGACGAACTGGACCGGATTGCCGTGACTTGCGTCACAATGCTCGACCATTAGACCGCCAAACTTATGGTCAGGCCAAATACCGCTCCGGTTGCAAGGGTAGGCCTGTCAGTCGAACCTTTGTGGCGTCGTAGAAAGCGTTGCCGATTGACGGCGCTATGGCCATGATCGGAGTTTCCCCCGCCCCGGCGGATGGGATGTCTTTGCGGTCCAGCAGGATCGCTTCAATCTCCGGTACATCGCGGAAGCGCGGCACGCGATAGGAAGAAAAGTGCGAATTTGTAATGCGGCCATTCTGGAATTGGATAGCCTCAAAAAGGGCGCCACCCAGACCCTGGATCATGGCCCCTACCACCTGATTGCGTAATCCATCCGGATTGACGATGGCCCCGCACTCGAATACTTCTACCAGCTTTTTCACCTGCACGACACCGGCTTTTCGATCGACAAAGATTTCCGAAAATGTAGCAACATAGCTGCCCTTTTCGTATCCGGCAGCCACCCCAAACCCTTGCCCTTCAGCGGTTTTCTGCCTTGGCCAGCCAAAGGCTCTCGCGCCCCTTTCCAACACCACACGCATCCGGGGATCAGCAAGATTCTTCATGCGAAATTCGAGGGGATCGATGGAGGCGGTGTGCGCGAGAGTATCCATGTGGGTCTCTCGCGCAAAATGATTTGCGGTAGCAGCGAGGCCGCGATAGGAACCGCTGCGCAGAACCAGAGGCACCTGATGGTATTCCGTGAATTGATTCGCTACTACGTACGGCGTTTCAATCGCCGACATTCCGGAGTGATAGTTGTGAAATTCCCACGCAGTGAGCTTGCCATCCACCGCAATGCCGCTCTTTACGTCGATTACACCGGCCGGACGAAAATAAGCCCAAGTAAATTCTTCCTCGCGTGTCCAAACAAGTTTTACCGGTCGCCCGCCAGCCGCTCGCGCCAAGCGCCCAGCTTCCAGTCCCGCGTCGCTGGTGTGTTTGCCACCGTAAGCGGAGCCAGTGTCGGGCACGATTACACGCACATCTTTTTCGGGTATGTGAAAGATGGCCGCAAGATCGCCGCGGACGGCAAACGGCCGTTGCGTACCCATCCACACTGTAAGTTTGCTGTCGGTCCATTGCGCTACGGCCGCACGAGGTTCCATGGGTGCATGCGCGATATAAGCAACTGTATAAGACGCGTCGAGCGTATGCGTGGCAGCAGCCAGTCCTTCCGCAACAGAGCCCTTCTTTTGCTGGAAGCGCTCCTCTCGCGAAGGCAGGGCATTTTTCTTCAGATAAGAGAAGATCTCCTGATCGGAAATCTGCGGCACCTCTTTCCACTGTACGCGCAGTGATGTCAGCGCGTGTTCGGCGGCGGCAACAGTAGGCGCCGCGGCACCCACGAAATCTCCATCGTGCACCAGTACAACTCCTGACAGTGCTTTTGCGCTTGAATCGTCATAGGAAATCAGGGTCGCGCCAAACGAGGGCGGTCGCAGCACTTTCCCATACAACATTCCTTCTGGGCGCAAATCCGGGCTGTAGCGATGGCCTCCGGTGACAAACTCACGACCGTCTACCTTTGGAATTGGTTGGCCAGCGATAGTCCACTCCGTTGGAGGCTTGACGGGATCCTCAACCGGAAGTTGGTGTTCTCCAAAGCTTTCGCGCGCCAATTCCGCATATCGCAATGTGCGCCCGGAGGCGGGATCAGTAATTTTCCCGTTGCCCGCAACCAACTTTTCCGCCGGAACATTCCATTGCTTCGACGCTCTCTCTGACAATAAATCACGCGCCGCTGCTGCCACTCTGCGTAATTGTGGTGTGATCGTCGGAGTGGTTCTGCTGCCAAAAGTCCCGGCATCAAATGGTGTAAGCGCGGTGTCGCCCAAAACCATGCGCATGTTTTCGAAGGCCACACCCAGTTCGTCAGCAATGGTCTGCGCCAATGTTGTGCGAACGTTTTGCCCGATTTCCGCTTTTCCCGCAAAACCGGTAACCATTCCGTCTTCGCCAATATGCAACCATGCGCCAATTTCTTTTGGCAGCTCTTCGTTGTGGAATCCGTGCGGAGCCGGAGCGGTTTCCTGCCCCGCAGAAACATCCTTGGCAACCGCAAATATCGCCAGTCCTGTTCCGAAGATCTTGAAGAAATCCCGGCGGGCTAAAGTGAACTTGTGCATCGGAAGAGCGCGGAATTCATAGCGCTCCGGTTCTGCAAGAAATGCTTTTTCCGCGGTACTCATTTCGCGTGCTCCTGCATCTTCCCAGCCGCCCGCTGTACCGCATCGATAATTCGGGGGTGCGTGCCACAGCGGCAGATGTTGCCTTGCAAGGCTTGAACAATTTGCTCCGCGCTAGGGTGTGGAGTGGCTTGCAACAGAGAAACGCTGCTCATGATCATTCCAGAAGTGCAGTACGCGCATTGAAACGCGCCGGCATCCAGAAACGCCTGCTGCACCGGGTGCAATTTCCCTTGTTTTTCAAGTCCTTCAATGGTCGTAATCGGGCGGGAAGCAGCGACGCCTACTGGGATTTGACAGGAGCGTCGAGCCGTTCCTCCAAGAAGAACCGTGCACGCGCCGCACATACCTTCTCCGCAGCCGTATTTTGTGCCAGTGAGGCCGATTTCATCGCGTAAAACATAAAGCAGAGGCGTGTCCGGAGAATAGCTAACCGAATAATGCTTCCCGTTGATTTCTAATTCGATGTTTGTTGCCATACTTACTTCCCTTTCTAGATATGCGCCTGAATCAGTGTTTGTGGCAAGTATCGCAGGAAGCTTTGGCGTGGTTCATTTCGTGACAATTCAGGCAACTGTACATCGTCGTTACGCTGGTTACTTCAGACATGGTGGCCATCTCCGGCACCGGCCCGTGACACGTCTCACATTTTACACCCGCGCCCAAATGAGGGCGATGGCTCCACGCTACACCGGGCAAAACTTTGTAGACGCGCACCCACGGAATGGGTTCCTTCGAGCTCGCATAGGTCGCAAGCTTTTCAATCGACGGTTTGTCTTTGGCAATTGTGGAATGGCATTGCATGCATTTGGATGTCTCGGGAAAGGTCATGAGCTTGCCAGGATCAGGATTGGTGTGGCATTCCTTGCATTGCAGACCGAACGCTAAGTGCTGTTTATGGCTGTAAGGTATGGGTTGCTCGGGAGCTGGATGTGGGCTCGGATTGTTCGACACCATCGGTTTGACGGAGTGTTGGCCTTGGCCCCAAGCGATTCCACCCAGGCAAAACAATATGGCCAGAACTGACACAATCATTTTCGAGGCGTTGCCAATCGCTCTCCACATCATCCATTCTCCTCTTCGAAAATCACACTCGAAACTTCCCCAAAACTCAGCCCTTCTTTGCCACCACTTCCTCAATAGAAGTTCCAAAGTCTTTCAGCATCACGGTTGCAGCATTGCGGCCAGGGCCGCCGGTTACCGATCCGCCAGGATGAGTGGTCGCGCCTGTCTGGTATAAACCGGCAATCGGCATGCGATGCTGCGCCCAGCCCGCCATGGGCCGCAATGGCCCTGTTTGCGCGGCATTTTGCGCACCAGCGTGAGCGCTTCCGTGCCAAAAGTGTGGGTTCATGCGCTCCAGGTCGAGCGGGCTCTCTACGAATCGCGCCAGGATTTTGTCTTGCGTCAAATTCGACGCAAAGCGGCGAAGATATTTCAGGTTGGCATCGGAAACATCATATTTAATTTTGTCCCAATGCTCAGGACCTTGCTTTAGCTGATAAGGTTGCCACCCGATAATTTTCAGGGTGTGATTGCCCCCCGGAGCGCGGGTATTGTCGGCAATGCTGCAGCAGATTACCTGGAGCGGCGGCTCGTCCAAATTCACCACGCCACGCGCGTCGTCGTAACCGAACCGCAGCGCACGATAGGGAGACGCCAAAATTCCGGACTCTACTGGCGAAATTGTTCCGCCGTCCACTTTATAGATGGGCGGCTCGCTGGTGGCGTAATGCGTTACCGTCATCGCGTTTTCGGCTTGCCAGGTCTCCACTCCAAAAACAAAATCCTCGCCCCACAGTTCGCGTGGCGCCATATCCACTAAATGCTTGATGTGTATGGTAGAAACTACTGCCTTGGAGGCGCGATACGAACTGCCGTCACTACATTCCACACCGACACATTTTTTGTCTTCGACAATGAGATTTTTCACCCATTTATTCACCAAGATCACTCCGCCGTGTGCTTCGATGTATCTTCCCAGCGCTTCCGTGAGCGCTCCAGAGCCGCCCTTTGGGAAGGGCCTGCCGCTATGCTGTTGGCGTGGTGCCCCATAGGCCAAGCGGCCTGTAACTGGTGAGTCTGGTGGTTCGGCAGCGAGATGCGACATGTACAACATGAATGTGCGGCAGTGATCGTCTTCGAAAGTGCTTTGAATAATGTCCCAAGCCGACATTGCCAGGCGTCGCTGCCACAATTTTCCGTGGGGCACTTGCGCCAATTGGTCATTCACCGGTTTGCCAAAGCCAATGGGTGCAAATGCACCAGCGACTAGAATTGACCGGACCGCATCTAGATCGGCCAACATTTTTCGATAAGCCACTGCATCTTTTTTCGAGAATTTAGCGAACTCCGCGCAGGTACGGTCGAGATCGCGCCACTGCGTCAGATAAGTTCCATCCGGGAACGGAACATGAAAGATTGGGTCGGGATCGATGTACTCCAATCCATAGTCGCCCAGTTTCAACTCATCGTTCTTTAGCAGCGGATTGTCTTGAATAAAAACGTGCGCGGTCGAGCAGCAATCATCGTGGAAGCCCTTCAGAGTTAGCTCAGCTGTCTTCACGCCGCCGCCGATCTTGGGTCGGCCTTCCAGGACTAAGCAACGGTAGCCTGCCTTAGCCAAATACGCCGCGGTAATCAAACTATTGTGGCCTGCTCCCGCAACGACGATGTCGAATCGGTCGGATGTTGCCGTGGCTTGCTGAAACGCCAGATGCTTCATCGCCAGTGGTGCAATGGCTGCCCCTTTCACGAATCGACGCCGTGTAAATTTGCTCATTCGCTCTCTCCCGTTTGTTCTGCTGCTGCCATTCCCTCGCAACACGGCCATACCATAACAATTACGCTTTCGTTTTTACTACTTCCTCGAGACTTGAACCAAAATCCTTCAGCATCACGGCCGCTGCGTTTCTTCCTGGTCCCCCGGAAACTGATCCTCCCGGATAGGTTGTAGCGCCAGTTTGATATAAACCGGTAATGGGCATGCGATGCTGAGCCCAGCCCGGTACCGGCCGCAATCCGCCGGACTGTGCCGCATTTTGCGCTCCGCCATGACAAGTGCCGTGCCAATTGTGCGCATTCATGCGCTCCAGGTCGAGTGGACTTTCCACGATTCTTGCCAGGATCTTGTCATCTGTTAAATTCGGTGCAAACTGCCGCAGATATTTCAGATTCGCATCGGAAACTTCGTTCTTTATTTTGTCCCAATGCTCGGGGCCCTCCTTCAGTTCGTATGGCTGGTTCCCAATAATTTTGATGGTGTGCATTCCCTCAGGCGCACGCGATGGATCTGCCAGCGTGCTGCAGACGATGAGCAGCGGCGGGTCCACCAAATTCACGTCGCGCCGCGCGAAGTCGTAGGAAACACGCAATCCGCGTTCTGGCGTTGCCATCGTTCCGGATGCGACGGAAGTGATCGTGCCGCCGCCTGCAATCGGAAATTTAGGAGGTTCTTTCGAAGCGTAGTGCGACGCGAAAAGTGTTATCCCCGCTTTCCACGTTTCGACCCCTTCGAGAAAATCTTCGCCAAACGCTTCCTTCGGCGCCATATCCACCAGATGCTTAATGTGGATCGTGGAGAGCACGGCTTTCTGCGCGCGATAAGAACTTCCGTCGGTACATTCCACGCCGGTACACTTTCCGTTTTCGACAATCAGCCGAGCAATCGTTTTGTTGGTGAGAATGACGCCGCCGTGCGCTTCAATCAACCGGGCAAGTGCCTGCGTCAAAGTTCCGGACCCGCCCTTCGGCGTGGTCCAACCCCAGCGCTGGCGTCCGGCACAGATTGCATACGCCAAACGTCCGGTTGCCGCAGCGTCCGGTGGTTCTACTGTCTGGTACGCCATCCACACCATAAAAGCGCGGCAGTGATCGTCTTCGAAAGTGTCGCGAATAATTTCCCATGCAGACATGCCCAGTCGCCGTTGCCACATCTTGCCTTTAGGGTGTTCAGCAAGCCGCTCGTTCAGTCCTTTTCCAAAACCTACAGGGGTATAGGAAACCGCGTTGAAAAGCGGCTTCATTTCCTCGTAATCCGACATCATCCGGCGGTAAGCCTCGCTGTCCTTCTTGGAAAACTTCGCGAATTCCGCACAAGTTCGATCGATGTCGAGCCATTGGGTGATATAGGTTCCATCGGGAAAAGGAAGGTGGACAACGGGATCAGGGAGAATATACTCAAGGCCGTATTGGCTTAGGCCCAGTTCATCGTTACGTAGAATCGGGCTATCCTGAATCAGGACATGCGCCGATGAGCAGACGTCATGCTTGAAACCGCGAAGGGTCAATTGAGCGGTTTTTACTCCACCCCCCACGACCGCGCGGCTTTCCAACACCAGGCAACGATAGCCGGCTTTCGACAGGTAGGCTGCGGCTATCAAACTATTATGTCCCGCTCCAGCGACAACAATGTCGAATTGGTCGGACATCCGGCCGCGTTTCTCCTGTTCTTAGCCCAGGTCTACCCCAGAATCGGAAGCTCGAATGAGTTCTGAAGTAGACCCGGCGAGCGGACTAAGAACCGATAAAAAGAATCAACAGGTCTAGTTACTATGCCACCATATAATATAGCCCGTCAAGCGTTTCTTCGTTGTAACCCATTCAAAATTATGATAATCAACCCAGTATCACTGGTGCGGTGCAGTGGTTATACCAAATTACGCAGTCAACGGAGGCCCTCTAGTGTACTCCCCTTATCGCATCCTTTCACTGGCTCTATCCCTGATCTCGGCCTTCGCTGGGCTTGGCTTCGGGCCAGGATTCGGCTTTCGCACCTTGGCAGCGGCTGACGATTCCGCTCTTGCCGCCGATCATGTTCTCGCCGATGCTCTCGGCAAGCCCGACCAGGTCCTCGTTAGCAAACTGCTCGATCCAGAGTTTGCATGGACTGACAGGACCGGAAAGACGCGCTCCAAAGTGGACGTTCTTCCTGCGCTTGCTTCTCTGGGTGCAAACACTGACTCCGACATGCAAGTAATGAATGCTGGCCAGGTTGTGTTCATTTATGGCAGTCATCGCATCCCCTCTCAGAATGTTTCTGTGCGCTTCGTTCGAGCTTGGGTAAAGCGTCCAAATGGATGGCAATTGTTGATCTACCAGGAAACCACCAAGGCGGAGAAGACACCCGAAAAGCGCAGCGGCTTTGGCTCTCCCAGCAACGGTGCTCCCGTTGCCTGCGAAAATCCGTGCAAGACCGTGCCTTACAAGCCGGACACGGCAGCGGAACAAGAAGTAGTTTCAATGTGGCAGGCAGTAGAGGTAACGGTGTTGACCAATAATGTCGAGGCTTGGGCTCCCAATTTCACAGAGAATTTTGTTTTCGTGACACCGGATGGCGGGGCTCCGTTAAACAAGGCAGATCGAGTGGCGATGATCACAGAATTGCGACGCACAAATACTATGCTCATTCCTGCCGAGGTTGCTTCGATGAAAGTCTGGGTGTTTGGGGATGCGGCGGTGATGCGCTCTGACCACAAACCGCTACACGGAAGGATGTTGCACGTCACTCGTTTGTTCGAAAAGCACAACGGACACTGGCAGATCGCTTTCGGTCAGCAAACTTCGGTCGAATAGCAATCGCGGGCGGCTCTCAATCTTTTTTCTGAACCACTTCTTCGATGCTGGTGCCAAAATCTTTCAGCATTACCACTGCCGCATTCCGGCCAGGTCCTCCCGTCACGGAGCCACCGGGATGCGTGGTCGCGCCCGTCTGATACAAATTGGGAATGGGCATGCGATGCTGCGCGTAGCCTAGCATGGGCCGCATAGCTCCCGACTGCGCAGGGCCCGAGCCCCCCGCGTGACAACTGCCGTGCCAATTGTGCGGATTCATACGTTCCAAGTCGAGCGGACTCTCGACCACGCGCGCCAGAATCTTATCTTCGGTCAAATTTGGCGAAAAGCGCTGCACGAATTTCAGATTGGCGTCAGAGAGCTGATGTTTGATCGAGTCCCAATGCTGCGGACCCTCCTTTAGAGCATATGGTTGGTAGGAGACGATCTTTATGGTGTGCATTCCGGCGGGTGCGCGTGTGGGATCGGCGACGCTGCAACAGATAACGTGCAGCGAGGGATTTTCGACGTTGACCGCTCCATCCCTGTAGTCATAGCTCATGCGCATGGCACGTTCTGAGCTGATCATGAAGCCAGAATGTACGGGAGAGATGACGCCGTCCTTCGTTGCGTATTTGGGCGGCTCCGTTGTCGCACAGTTTGTGACAAATAGTGTCAGTCCTGCTTCCCAAGTCTCCACGCCCTCAAGAAAATCCTCGCCCCACAGTTCCTTCGGCGCCATATCAACAAGCTGCTTGATGTGAATCGTGGAAACGACAGCCTTGTCCGCGCGATACGAACTCCCATCACTGCATTCGACGCCGACGCATTTGCCATTTTCTATGGTCAACGACTTGATCCATTTATTGGTAAGAATTGTTCCTTGATGAGCCTCGATGAAGCGTGCCAACGCCGCTGTCAGCGCTCCAGAACCTCCCTTTGGGAGCGGCCGGCTCTCGCGTTGCTGGTTCAGGGGAATATAGGCTGCGCGGGCCGTCGCAGGGTCCAGAACCGGCTGCAGCGAGTACGGGCAGCCCATCATGAACGCGCGGCAGTGATCGTCCTCGAATGTCTCGCTCAAAATTTCCCACGCCGACATCGCCAATCGCCGTTGCCACATTTTCCCCTGTGGATGAGCAGCCAGCAGGTCATTCAGCGATTTGCCAAATCCGACCGGTGTGAAGCTCACAGCGTTGAGTAACGGCTTCACCGTTTCATACTCCGTGATCATTCGACGATAGGCTTCGCCGTCTTTCCTGGAGAACTTTGCGAACTCTTCACACGTGCGATCCAAATCGCGCCACTGGGTCAAATAACTGCCGTCGGGGAAGGGCATGTGGAACACAGGATCGGGATGAATATATTCGAGACCGTAGTTCCCGAGCTTGAGTTCATCGCCCCGCAGCAATGGATTAGCCATAATTCCGTTGTGCGCGGAGGAGCAAGTATCGTGAACAAATCCTTCCAAGGTCAAATGAGCAGACTTCACACCGCCGCCGACGATCGGACGACCTTCAAGAACCAGGCAGCGATAGCCCGCTTTGGCAAGATAGGCGGCGGTGATCAGGCTGTTGTGACCCGCTCCTGCAACGACTATGTCAAAACGCTCTGGCATAAGATTCCCCTGCTTTTTGCGGTATTTTCAACAGCCACGTTGGATGGAGCGGCCATTGGTAGGTAATGTTGTGTCGCAGAACAAAGTTCAGAGTCGCTATCCGCAACACAGAAAATCTCATTGCATGGCCAGGTTCTTTTGAAGCGTTTCGCCATCCACTTCTTTTTCCCAGCGCGCCACCACAACCGTTGCCACACCATTTCCGATCATGTTTACCGTTGCCCGGCACATACTCATGAATCGATCGATGCCCAAGATCAACGCCATCCCCGCAACAGGAATCGTCGGAATAACCATTAGCGTTCCCACAAGTGCGATGAAGGACGCGCCCTGCACACCGCTCGCGCCTTTCGAAGTCAATACTGCAACCGCTAAGATCGTCAGTTGCTGCAACAAGGTGAGGTGCGTTCCCGTTGCTTGAGCAACAAACAACGCCGCCAGGGTCATATAAATGCCGGTGCCATCGGTGTTGAACGTATATCCTGTGGGCACAATCAGCCCGACCAACGCTTTCGAGCACCCCAATTTCTCAAGTTTCTCCATCAGTGTGGGCATCGCCGGTTCAGAGGAACTGACCGCCAGGACTAGCACGATCTCTTCTTTGATGTAGCGAAGAAATTTCAGAATGCTGAACCCACAAGCCCTGCAGATAATCCCCAGCACCACTAGAACGAACAGCAAGGAAGTTAAATAGAACGTGGCGATGAGTTTCAACAACGGGCCGAGCGAAGCCAGTCCAAATTTCCCCACCGTAAACGCCATGGCCCCGAAGGCCCCTAGTGGCGCAAGCCTCATCACGATTTTCACTACACCAAAAACCGCATGGGTCAACGCGTCGAAGAGCTCTATCAGCGGTTTGCAACGCGGGCCAACGGCCGACAATGCGAACCCAAAAAGAATGGAAATCAGCAGCACCTGCAAGATGTCGCCCTTCGCGAACGCATCCACTACAGAGCTTGGGATGATATGCATAATAAAGTCTGGAACGTTTTGCGCTTTTGCCTGGCCAGCGTAGTCGGCAACCGCTTTCGCGTCGAGCGTGGCCGGATTGATGTTGAAGCTGCTTCCCGGCTTCACGATATTTCCCACCAGCAATCCGATAATGAGCGCGAAGGTGGACACAATTTCAAAGTAGATGAGCGCTTTCCCACCGACGCGGCCCACCTTCTTCATGTCTTCCATGCCTGCGATGCCGGTAACCACCGTGCAAAAAATGATCAATGTGATGATCATGGTGATCAAACGGATGAATCCATCACCGAGTGGCTTCATTGCTATGGCAGTGGCCGGGCGAAAATAACCAAGTAGGAGCGCTGCAACGACAGCGAAAAGAACTTGAGCGGTCGGGTCAGCGTACAGTGGTTTTTTTTTGGTACGGGCGGGCGCGGTCATAGTTCTGCCCGGGAGCGCAGTGTCGGTGGCAATCTAGACCCCTTCTCAGAGAGATTCTTGCAGATGCAGCCTTACAACCATTTTTCCGGTTCGCGAATTGCGCTCCCCAGGTCACCAAGAAATTCTGCAGCGCGCGCACCGTCTACCACGCGATGATCACTCGACAACGTCATGGTCATCATCGGCCGAACAGCCGGCTTTCCATCGACGGCTACCACAGCATCGGCGATGCTCCCAACCGCAAGAATTGCGCACTGCGGGGGCGTGATGATCGCGCTGAACGCATTCACTTTGTACATCCCCAGATTGCTCAGCGTGAATGTGCCACCAGAGATGTCCGCGGGCCGCAATTTGCCGGCTCGTGCCCGTTCGGTCAACTCGCGGCGCAAAACGGACAATGCCGCAAGGGGTTCTTTGCTCGCTTTAGGAATTACGGCACCGACCACACCGTCTTTTACCGCCATCGCTACGCTGACATTGATGTCTGGATTTGGACGGATATTGTCTCCGGTCCAACTAGAGTTCATTCGCGGATGCTTTTCCAGTACACGCGCCAGAATGGCGATCAGCAGATCTGTAATCGTGGGCGCAGCGCTCTTGTCGATGCCCTGACTTAATTTTTTCTGCGTTTCGATGAGCGCGCCCGCGTCCACACTCTGTACCAGGAAAAAGTGCGGCACGCTCGTCCAACTCTGCGTGGTGCGCTCCGCCATTAGTCGTGCTAGCTGGCTGAGGGGTTCCAACGCCGGTGCTGCAGCGCTTCCAGAAGACGCCACGGCACCTTTTCCACCCGCTGCGGCTTGCACATCTTCTGAAGTTATTGTTCCGTCTGGTCCGGTGCCGTGGATCTTTGCGATATCGAACCCGAGTTCTTTCGCCAACCGGCGTGCCTTTGGGGAAATCTGAATTGCAGATGGTTCGATCGCCTGTTTCGATTGGACTGGAGATGCTGCGGCCGCCTGAGGTGCACTGGTACTGCGCGCGGAAGGCGTTGCTGTTGTAGACTTCGCTGGCGGTTGCTCGCCCGCAGCCACCAGCCACGCGATCGTTTCTCCCACAGGAACCACCGCTCCAACTTCGGCGGTAATTCCCGCCAGAATTCCGTCACCGGGCGCTTCAACTTCAACCACCGCCTTATCGGTCTCGATTTCAAGTAATGGCTCGCCTTTGTTGACCTGCTCTCCTTCTTTTTTTCGCCAGGCCAACAGCTTGCCATTTTCCTGCGCCATTTCCAGCGCGGGCATTACCACACTAATCGCCATAATTTTCCTTGGGAGCCAGGATCAGTCAATCAATCCGTGACCGCCACTCCTTCTTTCTTTGCGCTGGCTGCCACCATCTCTCTCACATGCTTGCTGGGAGCGGCTTCATTCTCACGGGTTGTGGAGAGAGGTCCATTCACCGTGTGATAATGGGCGCCGGCGACCATCAATTGTTCCGCCGGGAACCGCGTGATCACTTCGTGGCCAGTTTCCGTTACCACGATCTCTTCTTCGATGCGCGCCGCGCTCCATCCATCTTTCGAGGGCCAGAACGTTTCAAGTGCAAACACCATTCCCGGTTTGATTTCGTGCGAATGTTCCAGCGACACCATCCGGCTGATGACCGGCTTCTCCCAGATCGCTAGACCGATGCCGTGTCCGAATTGCAGTGCGAATGCCGCTTCTTCGTCCGGGAAACCGAATTCTTCCGCCTTTGGCCACACCGATGCGATTTCGGCCGTTGTCCTTCCGGGCCGCACCAGTTCAATCGCGGCGTCCAGATAGTCGCGGCACTGTTTGTAGGCGTCGATCATGGCGTGGGAAGCGTAGCCAATCGAAAAGCACCGGTAATAGCAGGTGCGATAGCCCATATAGGAATGCAAAATGTCATAGTACACAGGGTCGCCCGGGCGCAGAACTCGATCGCTGAAAACGTGCGGGTGAGGATTGCAGCGCTCACCAGAAATCGCGTTCACGGCTTCTACGTATTCCGAGCCGAGGTCGTATAACACTTTACTCGCCAACCCCACGGCCTGGTTTTCACTCATTCCGGGTTTCATTGCGCGGTACAACTCGTCGTAAGCCGCGTCCACCATCATGGCCGAGTGATTCAACAGCGAAATTTCGTCTTGGGTCTTGATCACCCGCGCGTCAGACATTAACTGCTGACCGTCGACGATCTTGATGCCTTCTTTTTGCAGTGCAAAAAGGATAGGCGGTTCCACTACATCAATGCCCAAGGGTTCGTGTAACAGACCGCGTTTCTCGAGCTCTACTTTGATTTTCTTCGCGACATTTTCCGCGCGGCCCATTTCTGGAGACATCGCACCACGCAAGAGTGGAACGCCGGGCCGCGAACGTTCGCCGAGCCACGGACAATTTTGTTGGTGGTGCCGCGCGGCAGAACCAAAATCCCACAGGATCGGCTCATCATTTTGCGGCAGCAGGCAGAAGCGGCTGATCTTGTCCTGGGCCCACGTGCCGATATGTGTCGCGGTAATGTAGCGAACATTGTTCATGTCGAAGCAGAGCAGCGCGCCCATCTCTGACTTCGCCAAGAGCGCCTTTGCCCGAGCCAACCGCTCTCGGCGCAAACGATCAAAATCAATGCGGTTTTCCCAATCTACCGCCATCGGGCCGTAAGTCTTCAGTCCCACGTTACGCCTCCCAGTTAAAAATTTTTAGGCTTTCCCACAAAGTATGCGAGCCGCTTCAAATACCGTTTGTTCCGTGGGTACAGTGAGGTCTTCCAACGGCGGGGAAAAAGGAATCGGCACGTGCATTGCACCCATCCGTTTTACGGGAGCTTCCAAATTAAAGAATGCTCCCTCGGCAATCACCGAAGCAATTTCGCCTGTTACTCCGTATCGTCCGTAGCCTTCATCGAGCACGATTACGCGAGACGTTTTTTTCGCAGATTCCACTAGCGTCTTTTCGTCCAGGGGCCACGTGGTTCGCGGGTCGATCACTTCAGCGCTGATACCAGCACCCTCCAGAAGTTTTGCAGCCCCCAGCGCTACCTGCACCATGCTACTGGTAGCGACCAGTGTGATGTCTTCTCCTTCGCGCTTCACATCCGCCACTCCAAACGGAATCGTATATTCCTGCTCTGGGACCGGACCCTTCTGCTTGTAACTCATCTTGTCTTCAAAAAATACCACCGGGTTGTCATCGCGAATCGCAGTCTTTAGCAATCCTTTGGCGTCGTAAGGCGTCGAAGGCATTACCACTTTTAGTCCGGGTACGTGGCTCAGCCAGGCGTGAAGCGACTGAGAGTGCTGGGCCGCCGATCGCCGTGTTGCCCCCAGCGTTGTACGCAAGACCATGGGAACCTTCCAGGTTCCACCGGACATGTAATGCGCCTTCGCCGCTTGATTCACCATCTGGTCCATTGTCAGTGTCAGAAAATCGCCGAACATGATGTCGACAACGGGACGCAGCCCGGTCATTGCCGCGCCCACTCCCATTCCCGTGAAACCTGCCTCGGAGATCGGCGTATCCAAAACTCGTTCAGCTCCGAATTCTTCCACCAGGCCGGACAATACCTTGAAAGGCGTCCCTGCTTCGGCCACATCTTCGCCGAAAATGCACACACGCGAATCGCGCCGCATTTCCTCGGCAAGGGCTTCCCGAACCGCTTGAGCAAAAGTTAATTCCCGCTGCGCTATCTCAGGCATAAACGTCTTGGTCGACCTCCTTCAGGTCCGGATAAGGTGCAGCGACAGCGAACTCCACGGCGATTCTCATCTCTTCGCGTATTTCATCTTCAATTCCCTTTAGCGTACCCGCCGCGACAAGCTTCTGGCTGATAAGCCATTCCGCCATATTCTTGAGGGGATCTCGCTTGGTCTTCCACTCCTGCTCTTCTTGCTTCGAGCGGTAATATTCCCGGTTAATATCGCCCACATGATGGCCGGTGTAGCGATAGGTGTTGCAAACCAGAAACGCAGGTCCTTCCCCACGGCGCGCCCGGCTCACGAGTCTCTGCGCTACTGCGTAAACAGCGCGCACATCCTGCCCATCTACGCTTTCCGCGTGCACACCGAATGCAGTTCCGCGAGCCAGGATGTCTCCTGCAGTTGTTTCCGAAAAATGGGTGTATTCAGTGTAAAGATTGTTCTCGCAGACGTAGACCACGGGAAGCTTATACAGCGCCGCCAGATTCATCACTTCATAGAGCACGCCCTGGCCGAGCGCTCCCTCTCCAAAAAAGCAAACCGCCACTTGACCGGTCTTCAGTCGCTTCGCGGTCAGCGCCGCTCCCGTGGCAATGCCTGCGCTTCCGCAGACGATCGCGTTGGCTCCCAAATTTCCGGTTGCAGGATCCGCGATGTGCATCGACCCGCCTTTCCCTCGGCAGTATCCCGCCTCCTTCCCCAGAAGCTCCGCAAACATACGATCGGGCGTAGCCCCTTTCGCGAGGCAGTGCCCATGTCCGCGATGCGTGCTGGTGATGTAGTCTGATTTATTCAGCGCTTCGCATATTCCTACCGCCACGGCTTCCTCGCCCGTATACAAGTGCGCTAGACCTGGCATCAGCGCACGTGTATAGAGTTCGTTCACCTGTTCTTCAAACAGCCGAATACGCATCATTTGCCGGTACAACCGGATTCCCAGTTCACCTTGCACTGCTGTTTCCGCCCTTGTTGGATCTGTCTCTGTTTTCATGCCTGCACCCCGGACATTTGCGCCAGGACATCGAACACCACCGCGAAATCCTTCTCGACAAGTCCCATGCCCCGCGCCGCAGTCAAAAATTCGTTGGTAATCGCTGTCGTTGGCATCGGCACGTCCAGTTGCCGCCCAAGTTCTAATGCCAGCAGCATGTCCTTTTGCATCATGTTGACGTTGAACCATGCCTCTTCAGGTTGTTTCAGCACGAAGGGCCCGCGATATTGCACCATCGGCGAAGCAATCACGCTATGCGTTAACACATCAACCGCCACTTCCCGCGCGATGCCGCTTTTCTCTGCCAATAACACGCCTTCGCAAAATGCCAGCATCTGCACGGCAAGACTCAAATTCGTTCCAATTTTCATCACCAGTGCCAGTCCGTTTTCTCCCACATAAGTCACCTTCGGCCCAATGTCCAGCAACAGCGCTTTCACTTTTTCAAATGTTTCTTTGCAGCCGCCCACCATCACCGAGAGCTTGCCTTCCTGCAGTGTGATTACGCTCCCAGACACGGGCGCGTCCACCATGTCTCCGCCCTTTTCTCGAATTTTTCCCGCTATCTCCCGGCTGAAGGCTGGACTGACCGTGCTGATGTCGACGAACAATTTTCCTGGGATGACTGCGGCAAGCATGCCGTCAGAACCGTTCATGATCGCGGCCAGTGCCGCCGAATTTGTGACCATCGAAAAAACCACGTCGGATTCGGCCACTACCGCGCGTGGCGAGTCAGCCCACTTCATTCCTTTTTTGATCAGCCACTCCGCTTTCGAACGCGTTCGGTTGTATCCTGTTACGCTATGTCCTTTGCTGAGCAGCCGGTTCACCATTTCGCTGCCCATCACACCCAACCCCACAAACCCTAATTTGGCCACGCACTCACCTCTCCTGAAAGGTTATTGCCGATTTCTTTTTCTTGTTTAGTCTGATTCACTCTCGTGGGGCGCTTTTCGCGAATCTCCCCGCACTTGCTTTAAGTGCGCTTTCATTGCTTCTCGCGCACCTAATTCATCTCGGTTCTCAATGGCTTCCAGGATCCGTTTATGGTGATACTGGCCGCGCTCCGGGCCGCCTTCCACTTGGAAAATGCCGATGCGCTGCTCGCGCAGAAGTCCCACGATCGAATCAATCAGCGACAGAATGATGGGATTGCCGGCAGCTTCAGCGAGTGCCAAGTGAAAATCCAGGTCCGCTTCAATGTACGCATCGGGATCACGCCGCGAGGAATCCATAACCGCAACTTGTTCTCGCAACGCCGTCAAGACTTCTTCATCGGCACGCGTTGTCGCCAGTGCGGCAATTTCCGGTTCAAGAATTTCGCGCACTTCCGCAAGAAAAGCGAACCCTTCGTTTCCGTTACGCATCATGCGATCGAGCGATTGCCGAATTGTGTAGGAGGTTCCGTCCGTGATAAATGTGCCGCGCCCGGGGTAGGCTTCCACGAGTCCCTTCTCTCGAAGGGCCTTTACCGCTTCGCGCACTGCGGTCCGGCTTACGCCAAACTGCTCAGCCAGTTCGCGCTCAGGGGGCAATTGGTCACCTGGTTTCAATGCTCCTTTGTGGATTGATTCTTCTACTTGTTGAACGATTTGCTCATAAAGGCGTGAAGAGCGAACAATCTTGTACATTTTTAACTCCCAGGCCAGAGATGTCCTCGACCCATTGATCTGAACACCGGTGGGAGACAGCGCGGTGCTGAGCGGATCAGACCGAAGTATGGTTGAGTTGTCAGACCAAATTACCACTCCCGTACCCCTTCCGCAAGTTTTTTTAGCCCTGTTCCACCCAAACTGTCTTGATATTTGTAAACTCTCTGATTCCCACCGCTCCCAGTTCCCTTCCGTGACCTGACCATTTCACGCCGCCGAATGGAATCCGGGGATCGGAAGCTACCATGCGATTTATGAACACCATACCAGCATCCAATTCGTTGATAAATTTCTGCTGCTCCGCGAGGTCATTGCTCCAGGCACTGGCCCCCAGACCAAAGCGGCTATCGTTGGCAATTCGGATTGCATCGTCTATGTCTTTTGCACGGAAGACACTAGCGACGGGGCCGAACATCTCTTCTTTGTGTGCCGGAGAACCATTAGGGATATTGACCAGCACCGTTGGCGCATAGTAATTTCCAGGCAGGTCCAACACCTTCCCGCCAGTCAGCACCTTGCCCCCTGCTTCAACGGTCTTACGTACATCGCGGTCCAGATCGGTGACACCATCCGGTGTCGATAACGGGCCAACATCGGTGCTTGGATCAAACGGGTCCCCTACCTTCAGCGCCGCCATCTTCTCCGCGAAAAGCCTCTCAAATCGATCGCCGATTTTTTCCGCGACGATGAATCGCTTCGCAGCGATACAAGACTGTCCGTTATTAAATATGCGTGCTTTCACTGCGGTGCTGGTGGCGATCTCCAAATCTGCACTGGGCATGACAATAAACGGGTCGCTTCCGCCAAGCTCCAAGACCACCTTCTTAATTCGCTTCGCGGCGCCGATGCCAACCTCAATCCCCGCTTGTTCACTGCCTGTAAGCGTGGCCGCCATGACGCGCGGATCGGCAAGAATTCGTTCTACTTCCCGCGCGCTGATCAGTAGCGTCTGGAAAGCTCCCTCCGGAAAGCCCGCTCGAAGAAACAGCTCTTCAATCTGCAGTGCGCTCTGAGGAACAATTGAGGCGTGCTTTAGCAGCCCAACATTTCCCGCCATCAATGCAGGTGCTGCAAATCGCAACACTTGCCAGAATGGGAAATTCCATGGCATCACGGCGAGTATGGGCCCTAACGGCTGGTAGCGGATGTAACTCTGTTTTGCGCCCGTTTCTACGGCTTCATCCGCAAGAAACCTCTTGGCATGTTCCGCGTAATACCGGCAGACCCACGCACACTTAGCCACTTCATCGACCGCGGACCGTAGCGTTTTCCCCATTTCCGTGGTCATAACTCTTGCGTACGATTCCTTTTCGCTGTCCAGAATTTCCGCAGCCT
Source organism: Candidatus Acidiferrum sp. (assembly GCA_036497825.1). Classification (GTDB taxonomy): domain Bacteria; phylum Acidobacteriota; class Terriglobia; order Acidiferrales; family UBA7541; genus Acidiferrum. The sequence goes on along the minus strand of DASXIT010000178.1, from coordinate 26,935 downwards.
TCAGCATCCAGACGGATCGGTCTGCAAAAGATGTTTTGCGGTATTTTGCAAATGTATCGATGGATTTCTGAAGTTTGGCTTCAATCTCAGCGTGGGTCAGCGGATCGAAGGACTTAATTAGTTTTCCTGTTGCCGGGTTTACTGTTGCTATCGCCACAATTGCTCTCCCCTAGAACACGCTGCCCCTGGTATGGGCGCAACGGAAAAACAGACCGTGGCCCACAGGCATTGGTCATACCACTATACCCCAACTACCGCTTTCTGTACAGCCTAACTATAGGTATTTCTGATTCATAGAATTTACTTATTGACTTTGGCCCTTTCCCGGTGGTACAGGGGTCCTACCTCTTGAGGCCAAGGCGGTCTTTTCCGCCTGCTCCGTCAGCTTTGCCAAGGCAGCAAGGTCGCGGAGATGAGCTTGAGCGTTTGTGTGCTGCGGGCCTCGATCCTGGGGCTGACATGAAACCAAGGAGTGGAGATGAAACCACGTAAATCGGCAAATCCAATAAAGGCTCGATCCAAGACGTCCAAGCCGTCACAAAAGAGTGTGCCCAAGCAAACACGCCGTGATTTCCTTTGGACCACGGCAGGTGCCGGCTTAGCGCTAGCGAGTTCGCCGATGGCTGCCCTTGCCGATCATCACGGGCACCCGTCTCCAAACAGCATTTCGTACCTGGACCGCCGCATGTATATCCGCAATATGGAAATTCTCGCTCACGTGCCGGGAGAAGCGCGCCACGGAAAGATGCAGATCATGTCCATTGGTGACCGCCGGTACATGTTTCAACAGGGAGATGTACTGGACATCAGCGATGTGCGAAAAACCACCATGTTCAATCAGGGAGGGTTCGATGGCTTTCAAGTCCAGGTCGCATATAACAAAAATCTGAAAAAGTGGATTCTCATGACCGGGCAGCAAACACCCATCACGGATTCGACGCCGGAAGCGCCGATGGGGAAATATGATGATCCCCATCTCGATGACAAAAGGAAAAATTATAAAGGATTGCGAGGTGTGCGATTCTACGATGCCACGAATCCTGCAAAGATCGTGAAGCTCTCCGAGTTCAGCACCGGCGCGACCGGTCAAGGCACACACAGGAATTACTACGACGGTGGAAAATACGCGTATCTGGATACGGCGCCGGATGAAACTTTCATCCACCAACCTTCTTATTTTCGCGAGCTCATCAACGGCAACATGATTGTTGATGTTTCCGATCCCACCAGCGCTAAGGAAGTGTCCATGTGGTGGGTTCCCGGCTCTCGAAAGGGGGAAGAAGCGGAATACAACAAGTGGATGTGGTCAAAATTGGTTCCGCCAAAAGTCGTTGCCGATCAGACTCCCTTTGCCGGATTGCACGGCCCGGTTTACGTTCCGAAGAAATTGGAGGATGGCGGAAATCGAGGTTATGGTGCGTTTGGATGCAATGGCTTCATTATTTTGGATCTTTCCGATCCTACCCATCAAAAGGAAATTGGACGCTTCGAGCCTCCTCCTCAATATTCCGGAATGGGCATAGCGTTTCACACAATATATTGTGGCATCCTGGAGCGCGGCTTCGTCCTGACCAATGGTGAAACCACCAACTCCGATTGCAACCAGATCTATCTGCCCAACTGGGTCATCGATATTCGTGATGAAGAGCATCCCGTCGCCGTTGCGCAACTTCCCCGGCCCATTCCGCCACCGGAAGCTCCTTACCGCGATTTCTGCTTCAAACGCGGCCGTTTCGGCGCCCACAATCCTCCACATCTGAAGGCTCCGGGTAAGCCACGGCAGGAATTCATTGCCTACTCCTACTTCATTGCGGGCCTTCGCTGTTACGACATCGGCGATCTCTACAAGCCAGAGGAAGTTGCTTATTTCGTGCCGCCACAAGGGGGAGACCTGAAGAAATTCGGGAGCTATGACCGCACGGTTGATAATGTTCTCATCGAATGGGACCGCAATATCATTTGGGCAGGAACAGATACCGGTCTCTACGCTCTGAGTTGCCCGAATCTTGGCAAGCCAATCCTCGATCCTATGCCTGTGACCGAATGGTCGCTCGACAAACTCAACGAAGGCGCGCCTTGATTCCGCCATTCCAGGAGAAATCGAATGAGAACTAAACTTATTGCGAGTGTACTTATGTGCGCGGTCACGATTCCACTTTGCTGCACCGGAGCACACGCACAAAGTTCTCCCCCCCAGAAGATTCACGTCCTCACTTTGCTAGGCCGTCCGGCGCAATTTGTTGTCGCGGATAAGCAAGGGCTGTTCGCAAAATACGGAATTGAAGTCGCAAACGACAACAAGAAAAATTCCGATGAATTGCGCGCCGACCTCGCCGCCGGAAAAGGCGACCTTGCGTATCTCGCGGTTGACAACGCCGTCGCCATGGTGGAACTCGCTCATCAAGACGTCGTCATCGTCATGGGTGGCGAAGGTTCGCAAAATGAACTAATCGCACAGCCCGCCATCAAATCTATTTCAGACCTGCACGGCAAGGTTCTGATCGTGGATGCACCCAACACAGCTTACGCCCTGCAAATGAAGAAAATTTTGTTACTGAATGGAATGACCGCCGGCAAGGATTACGAAATCAAACCCTTTGGCGCAACGCCGCAGCGGCTGGTCGCCATGCGCGAGCAAAAAGAGTTTGCCGGATCCATGTTGGGTCCGCCGGTTTCGTTGGTGGCCAAACAGGAAGGGTTTGTGAGCCTCGGGTCCGTCCAGCAAGTCATCGGGCCGTATCAAGCCGCTGGATTCTTCACGCAACGTGCCTGGGCGAAAGATCACCCCGAACTGCTGATTTCGTTCCTCGCGGCCTGTATTGAAGCGCAACGCTGGCTGCTCGATCCCGCAAACAAACAGCAAGTGATAGAGATGCTGACCACCGAGTTTCATCTCGCTCCACAAATCGCCGCCGAGGACTATCAACTCACCATTTCTCCATCGGGAGGATTCGCGAAGGATGCACAGTTCGATCTTCGCGGATTCGAAAACGTTCTTAAGTTGCGAGCGGAAATTGAAGGCCAGTGGGGCGGCCATCCCCCTTCCCCGGACAAGTATTACGATCCGTCTTATTACGATGCATCACTCGCGAAAGCGAATCACACTCGATGAGGAGAAATTCTTTGCGCCACAAAATATTTGCAGGGCTACTAGCAGTCGGCATTCTGGTCGCGTTGTCTCCGGGAGTGAGCGCTCAGCAACAAAAAGAGCGCACCCTCGACGAAATTAAAACGGAAGCCTTGAAACGCGCCGAAAACGGGATGTATCCGCTGATAGGGCTCGATCCCGCCGACGTCCGCGAAGCCTTCGAGCACATCCATACGACCGACAACGATGAGTGGGCCGCCGCGTTCAGTGCTGTCGCCAACCGTTATATGGCCGAAGGCAAATCGTTGCAGTCCAGCGACCCCAAAAAAGCTGACGCTGATTACATACGCGCCTGGCGTCTCTATTCCTTTGGCCGCTGGCCCGTTACCGCTTCGCCTGGCAAGAAGGTCGCTTATGCGAAGGCGTTAGAAGCCTTCCTGGCGCACGCGAAGTTTATGGATCCCCCGCTGGAGGTAGTGCGCATTCCCTTCGAAGGCTCTGAGATTGTCGGTTACATGCGGCTGCCCAAGAATGCGAAAGGACCGGCGCCGGTTGTGATTGCCATTAGCGGCCTCGATAGCCGCAAAGAAGATCTGAGCGAAAATTTTGGCGTCGTTCTGAACTACGGGATTGGGTTCATCGGCCTGGACTCGCCTGGCACTGGCCAAGCTCCCATCAAGGCCAGTGTGACCGCGGACCGCATGTTTTCCAGGGTCATCGATTACTTGCAAACACGCCCGGAAGTCGACAAAACCAGGATCGGCATGGATGGGCAGAGCTTCGGCGCCTACTGGGCGACAAAACTCTCTATTGTCGAGCATGACCGCCTGAAAGCAGTGGTCGCCCAATCACCGCCGGTGGACGCCACTTTCCAGAAGGACTTCGTCCTGCAAAAAACTTTGGGTAACCGCGAATATCTTTTCGGACTTGGTCCCGCGCTGATGTCAATCTTTGAAGGAGCAAACAAAGTCGAGGATCTGGGGGACATCCTTCCCACATTGTCGCTGGTGAACCAACACTTGTTAGGTAAGCCGACCACTTCAATGCTGATCATTGCGGGCGCACTGGATACTCAAGTGCCCATTTCGGATGCCTATCTTCTTTTGAGTAACGGAGACGTGCCCAAGGAGGCGTGGATTAATCCTCAGGGCGGACACTTGGGACGCCAAGTGAAAATCTGGCAAGACCCCGTGATCTTTCGCAAAGTGCTGGTTCCTTGGCTGGTGCGAAATCTTGATGTTCAATAAACGGCGGAAAGTCGCCCGTAGGCCAGAGAAGTTATGCAGGCGTTCAGGCCCAAGTGTATCCGTGTTTCGCAAGCGGCAGAGAGCGGATGCGCTGCCCCGTAGCCGCAAAAATCGCGTTGCATACGGCCGGAAGAACTTGCGGCAGGGCAGGTTCGCCTAATCCTGTTGGCGGATTGTCGGTTTTCAGAAAATCCACTTGAATGTCGGCATGAAATTGGTTCATTCGCAGCGGAGTGTATTCGTGAAAATTGCTCTGTAACGCCCGTCCCTTGTCGATGGTGATTTCATAACTCATCACCGAACTCAATCCTTCCAGCACCGCACCGCGGACCTGCTGTTCCGCGCCACTCGGATTGATGATTTGACTCCCAATATCGCCCACGACCCAAACCTTATTTACTTTCACCGCATTCTTGGCGTCAACGCTGAGTTCCACAACTTCGGCAAAATAACCGCGGTGTGAGAACTGAAACGCCATGCCCATCCCCGTACCCTTCGGCAAACTTTGCTTGCCCCAATTTGATTTTTCCGCCACCAACCGCACTACTCCCTGCATCCGCTTTCCGTCCATGCTCACGCCAAATGGGTCAGGCTTTAGGTCGGGCGTGGTTAGGCGTGGGAGGCCCAACAACTCAAGACGAAACTCGACCGGGTCTCTTCCTGCTGCGTGTGCGAGTTCATCTGTAAAGGATTGAAAGACCCATGAGAATGCATTGCTGCGTGGAGCGCGTAACGCGTAAGTTGGCACGCCCAGCGGCATCAACGAGGCACCAAAATAAAAATTCGCCAGAAATGTTCCTGGGAATTCACTGCCTGGGATATTTGCCGAGGGTGCAAACTGATCTCCCTCGCCGAAAGTCACAAAGTGGTCTCTCCATGCCACCATCTTCCCGGAGGCATCCACTCCTCCTTTGAAGAAGTGAAATCCGGCGGGGCGATAGTGGTCATGGTGAAAATCATCTTCGCGGGTCCACAATAGTTTTACGGGTACGCCAGCCTGCTTGGCTATGGCGGCCGCTTCCAGCATGTAATCGTTAGTCAGTCGACGCCCGAATCCGCCGCCTGCTCGTTTCAAGTGCACAATAATGTCGTCGTGCGGAATTCCCAGAACTTTCGATACTTGCAGCCGGCCAGACTCCGGCGTCTGGCTGGGCGACCAGAATTCCAGTTTTCCATCGTGGAAATGCGCCAGACAATTTTCCGGCTCCATCGGTGCGTGGGCCAAGAATGGGTACATATACGCGGCCTCTACAACCTTTGCTGCCGATTGCAGTTCCTTCTCTGCATCTCCATCCTTGCGGAGCATCACGGTCGGCTCATTCTTGGAAATTTCCTGGGCGCGCTGTAAGAATCCAGCAGTGCTCTGTTGTGCAGTCGCACCCTCATTCCACGTGATCTGAAGTTTCTTGCGAGCGGAGTTCGCCTGCCACCAAGTGTCCGCGAGAATGGCAACGCCGGCGTGCAAGCCAAGCAGCTCCGTCGTTCCCTCAATCACGAATGCCTGTCGCACTCCTGGTAATGCCTTCACTTCATCGACGTTGGCACTGACGACTTTTCCCGCAAATACCGGGCACTTCTCATATACCGCCCACAACATTCCCGGAACTCGAAAATCAATACTGAAAATTGGCTTGCCCGCCACGATCGAAGGAACATCCACGCCCTTCGTTGGCTTGCCGATGATCTTGTAGTTCTTTGGATCCTTCAGCGTGACGGTTTTCATGTCCGGCGGATTCAATGTCGCTGCCTTTGCCGCCAATTCACCGTAGGAGAGTGTGCGCTTTGAACTGGAATGAATTACGTGTCCGGAAGCCGTCTCGCATTCGGATTCCGGCACAGACCAGGTCTGCGCGGCAGCACTCACAAACATCTGCCTACATGCCGCACCGACACGTCGCAGCGGGTCCCAGTTTACGGGCGTCGCCGTGCTTCCCCCGGCGCGCTGCTGTCCATATTTTGTCTCGTCCAGGTCGGCTTGCTCAATCCGGACATCCTTCCAATCCACATCGAATTCGTCAGCGATGATCATAGGCAGATGCGTTTTGACGCCCTGACCGATCTCCGGGTTTTTCGCCGTTATGGTCACAATCCCATTTGCTGCGACGCGAATGAATGCCGTCGGAACAAAATCAGGTTTGGGACCTTGTGGCGCTGGCGCTTGTCCCGCAAAGGTTTTTGAGAAAGCTGGCAAGTAAGAGGTCAGCAAGAAGCCACCACCGCTTGCCGCAGAAACGCGAAGAAAAGTGCGTCGATCAAGATGAGTAGCTAGCATATGAGCTCCCTGGAGATGACGATTTTGCTACATGCGTGAGCAACTTAGGATGTGTAACGCCCCTCAAGGTGAATTGGTTTCAGAATTCTCCGGCTGTTTGGCCATCGTCTGGCGCATCTTTTCCACGTCCAATTCGCCTTGCCATCGGCAGACCACCAGAGTGGCCACTCCGTTACCCACAACGTTTGTCAGCGCTCGGCATTCACTCATAAACTTCTCGATTCCGACCAACAACGCCAGCGACTGCACCGGGATCGAGGGTACCGCCGTCAGGATTGCCGCCAGGGTGACAAATCCCGTTCCCGTGACTCCCGACCCGCCTTTGGACGCCACCAACGCAAACAGCAAGATGCCCGTGATTTGCCCCAGCGAGAGATGGGTATTAGTGGCTTGCGCCAAAAATAGCACGCAGAGCGTCAGATAAATGTTTGTGCCGTCCGTATTGAAAACGTAGCCTGTAGGGAAAACCAGGCCAACCACCGATTTTGAAGCTCCCAATCCCTCCAGCTTCCGCATCATGTCCGGAAGCACGGTTTCCGAAGAACTCGTGCCGAGCACGATCAGCAATTCATCCTTAATATAGGCCAGAAACCGGAAGATCGAAAACCCCGCCAGATACGCGATCGGCCCCAGCACTATAAGAACAAAAATTATGCTTGAAGTGTAAAACGTTCCCATCAACTTCAACAAGTTTGTGAGGGAGGCCACTCCGTAACTGCCCACGGTGAACGCCATTCCACCCAATGCTCCCAGCGGTGCTGTGCGAACCACCATGCGAACGATTCCAAACACGACTTTATCGACGATTTCAATTGCGTTCAGCGCTCGCCTTCCCAACTCGCCCATCTTTGCAATGGCAAAGCCGGTCAGGATCGAAATCAGCAAGACTTGTGGTACCTCGCCGTCGGCAAGAGCACCCACAAACGTTTTGGGAATAATTCCCAGCAGGAAAGGAATGAAGCCGGTTTCTTTGGCGCGCCCCACAAAAGTTGCGGTGGCCTTCGGGTCCAGCGTGTTCGCGTCAATATTCAGGCCGGCTCCCGGATGAAATAACAACGCGACGACAATTCCGATGATCAGCGCCAGCGTCGAAGCTACTTCAAAATAAATGAGTGTCTTGACGCCCACTTTGCCGACCTTTTTCAGATCGCTCATCGACGCGATCCCCTGTACGATCACACAGAAGATGACCGGAGCAATCATCATTCGGATCAGCGCGACAAATGCATCGCCTAGTGGCTTTAGCGCTATCCCTGCCTTGGGAAAGAAATGCCCGATCAAGCTTCCCAGCACCACGGCAATCAGTACCTGTACGTAGAGAATCGCATACCAGGGCTTACGCTTTTTTATCGCTGCCGCTTCGCCCACTCAGTGTTCTCCATGTACAAAATACTTCCCACGCTTGTTCGAAAAGTCCCGACCTACTTCATGTGACTACGTCTCGCGGCGTTTCGATCCCTGTGAGGGCGCTTTCAACATTTCTCCAGGCTGCTCGACAAAGAAAAGTGGTTGATTGCCTTGTCACGCCCGCGATATGAGGCGTAAACAAAATTCGCTGAGCCGCTTCGCCTTTTAATGCAAGCAGAGGATTGTCCGCACTCGGTGGCTCCGCGGAATAAACGTCTACCGCCACTCCACCAAACTGGCCAATTTGCAAAGCTTCAGCAAGCGCCGGCTCATCCACGACGCCTCCACGCGACGCTTGAATCAGCACCGCGCCCAGCTTCATCATCGCCAGCTCTTTCTTGCCGATGAACCCTGTAGTTTGTGGAAGCAGAGGAACGTGCAGACTGATCACGTCCGCCGCTTGGAGAAGTTGTTCCAGAGAACTTGCTTTCGCGCCGATGGCTTCACCCGCGCACGGATCGCGTGGTGCCGGATCGTAAAACACGATCGAACAGCCGCGTTTGTAGAACGCAGTTGCTACGGCAACGCCAATCATTCCAAACCCGACCACTCCCACGGTAAGGCCATCAAGCCCTGGGAGACTGTCAGCAATCATGCGCGCTCGAAAATCGCGGTAATTTCCATTCCGAATTTCCGCATCTGCCCAAGAAAATCGCCGCAACAGAACACTTGCACATGTGACTGCATATTCCGCAACGGCTTCGTTACTTCCACCAGAAACATTTGCAACAGTAATTCCGCGTTGCTTCAGGAAGGGCAAGTCGAGGCGGTCAAGTCCCGCTCCCGTCACTTGCACGAATTTCACGCTACTTTCTTCAAACAATACCACCGGCAATTTTGGCCCAACAGCGGGGATCACTAAGGCGCGCGCTTGCTTCATCAATTCTGCTACGTCCGCATCGCTTGGAGCGCGGTAGATAATTTTTAGAGATTCGGGCGGCAATGCGCCTACTCGCTGAAAATCCGCTTCCGGGCGCAGGCACAGGACATCCATTTTCATGGTCGATTTCGGTCCCTGGGAGGGACGCCGGGTTCCTGCGTGGCGACAGTAATATCCGGCACAGGAAAGAAACATAGCAATAGCAACGGCTCGCTGCCTGTATTTCGCGTAACGTGTTTTTCTCCCGCAGGCATCAGCAACGTGTCGCCGGGCTTCAGATGAAATTCACCGCTGTCGGCAAACGTCGTGCCTTGCCCAGACAGCGTATAAATGCATTCTTCAAAATCGGCGTGATGGTGTGATGCTCGGAGAGAATCGCCAGACTGGGCAACAGGAATCTCCACCAGCCGCAGTGTCAGACCATGCGCCCCGCGCTCGCCTGAAACAATTTCAAGCGCCTTCCGACCGGGCAGTCCCAGCTGTTTGGCGTCACCCTGCGTGTACAGCCGAGCCATCAGCGCACCTTGCCCACTTGCCTGATCTCCGCTGTGCCACCCTGGATCCGGTCGAGCTGTTTGAAAATTTCCTTTGATTCCGCAGCGATTGAATCGGCAACGCTGTTCAGCATTCTTTCCGCCTTTTGCAATGTCGCATGTTGCGGGCTGCCATACCATCCCGTTGGCGCAATCGAGCGTACATCTGTTAGCACCGGTTGATAACTGCGCGTGCGCCGCAACGCGTCAACCTTATGGCCATGCGCGTGGTCAGAGGAATAATCGATACGATCCAGGTGAACCAGGTCCGGTCGATACGCAAGCACCGCCAGCGCTTCAATTTCTCCACCATGCGTGAGTCCGCCGCATTCCTTGCCAAACATATCCTCCGCCACGAAACATGCCTGCACCGTAAGCACCGTCATTCCGTGTTCGCGATGCAACAGATCGGCTGCAACACCGAGCGGCGGAATGTTGAGCTCATGCCAATTCAGAATCAGCAAATATTTTGCACCATGCTGAGCCGCCGAAGCGCAGGTCTCCTTTACCACTCGCATGTACGTGTCTGGTGAGAGCGTGAGTGTGCCTTCAAACGGCATGTGCAACGGCGTAACGCCCAGCGGCCCGCCAGGCAATACCAACCCGTCCATGCGCTCCGCAACCGCGTGTGCGATTACATTCGAAGCAAAGATATCCGTGCCCGTCGGCAGGTGTGGCCCGTGCTGCTCAACGCTTCCCTGCGGCAATATAACAAGTGGATTCTTCTTCAATTGCGCCGCAATTTCTGGCTGCGTAAGATCTACAAAATATCGGGTAGCTAGCATTCGCTCTCCCATCAATCGGTTATCTTACTTTGCGCGTCTTTCAAAATATCGGCGATCTCTATGCGCTGGCCGTTTTGTTCCAGCGACCTAAGCGCAGCATATACCATCGCCACAGCCACATTTCCGTTCTGCGCGCTCAATTCGTTCGTTTTCCCGGTACGGCAGCTTTCTGCGAACATTTCCAACTCCGCGCGAAACATATCGCTTTCCGGTACTTTCAATTCTTCCCTCTTTGCATAGCCATCGATTCCCCGCTGAATATAAAGCGTCGATTTCTTATGCAACTGGTCCGGGATATCCCACGTATCGAAATCGATTTCGTAGTGCATCAGTCCCTTCGATCCGAATATCCGTACGGAAAAAACTCCGGGCGAAGTCCAGCATGATCCGACGTATCCAATCTTCCCGTCCGTAAATTTCAACAGCGTCATTGACTGGTCGTCAACTTCAGCGCCAACTGGAGAAAGTTTCGAACTGGTCGCGCTGGCTTCCATCACTTCGCCACCCAGGTAATGCATTACGTCGAATTGGTGAATGGCCAATTGCGAGAGCGGGCCGCCGGGTGCTCTGTCCTTGTACCAGCGCCACGTCTTCGGCGTGAGCTCCAGCGCCCGGTTGTTGGAAAAATTCGCTTCAATAAACGCCACTCTTCCGAGTTCTCCACTGTCAATTGCTTCGCGGATCTTCCGAATGCCCGCCATCAGTCGCGCACTGTGACCGACAGTGACCGTAATTCCATATTTTTTCTGCAGCGCCGCAATCTGCAAACCTTCTACCAAGGTGCTGGCAATTGGCTTCTCCGTGTAAACATGCTTCTTGGCCTTCGCCACTTGCTCCGCCATCGGCAAATGTTGTTCATTCGGCACTGTTAAGATAACGCCTTCGATCTCTGGGTCTGATAGAAGAACTTCCATGCTCGGAGTGGCTGGTACACCCATCTCCGCTTGGAAGGCTTGCCTCTTTTCTAGAGACCGACTGTAGCCGGCAACAATTTTCAACGAATGCGATTTGGCTGAAGCATGAGTCAGAACTTTAGCCCAACGGCCCAAACCAACAATGGCAAGCTTCACGGAAGTAGCGGTCACGATGAGTTCCTCGAAGGACAAAGATAAAATAGAGTTGCCAAGCGAATCATATCATCGTACCATATTACGAGAATATGGTTCCGTCAAGCCCTTTACCGCGCTCTACCTCTCCCTTCGCCGCCATTACCAAGTCGGCTGCGCCCCTTCGTCAGCGCGTTCTCGACGAATTGCGCCAGTCAATCATCACCGGCCGGTTGAATCCAGGGGAGCGGCTTGTTGAGCGCGAACTGATTGGAATGATGGGGGTTTCCCGCACGGTGATCCGCGAAGCGTTGCGCCAACTCGAATCTGAGGGGCTCGTTGCGATCATCCCTAATAAAGGACCAGTCGTTCGAACACTTACCGTCGAAGAAGCCCACGATCTGTACACGATTCGCGCTGTGCTGGAAGGATTGGCCGCGCGTCTGTTTGTAGAGCAGGCTGACGACAAGCAGATTGCACGTTTGGAGCAAGCACTCTCCTTGGTGGAAAAGGCCTACGATTCCGGCCAGGCCGAGAAGATGCTTGAGACAAAGAACAGTTTCTACGAAGTGCTTTTTGAAGGCGCCAACAGTTCCACTCTGTCTTCAATGCTGGGCATGCTGCACGGCAGAATTTGGCGTTGGCGCGCCATGGGATTGACGCATCCAGATCGATCTTTGCAGCGCGACCGCGAGAGCATGAAAAATCTTCGCGATTTGCTTGCGGTGATCCGGTCGCATGACGCCGCGTTGGCAGAGAAGACTCTGCGGGACGAGGTGAGTAAAGCGGCTGCGGAGATTTATCGGCTCTTGAAGCATGAAACTAGCAATACTCCCGGACAAGAGCGGGAGTGAAGCAATTTTTCATTCATTAATCAGTGAGGTCACAGAAGATGACAACGCATTTTATTGTTCACGATAAAGCCGACACCGTGGGTGTGATGGTGATTGAAAATGCGCCCGCGGGTCAAGAACTGACCGGATGGATCATGGAGACCGACGAGACCATTACCATCAAGGCTCTCGATGCGATTCCACTCGGCCATAAAATCGCTCTGACAGAAATCAAGCCTGGCGACACTGTTCTCAAGTATGGCTACGATGTCGGTCGCGCAGTTTCGTCGATTGGCAAAGGAAATCATGTGCATGTTCACAATATGAAAACGAAGAGGTGGTGAGGATGGATCGCTATCAGTTTTTCGGTTACCGGCGGGAAAATGGCAGGGTAGGCATACGGAATCATGTAGTCATTCTTCCACTCGATGATTTATCCAACGCGGCTGCGGAGGCAGTGGCAAACAATATCAAAGGCACCCTGGCCTTGCCTCATGCTTATGGCCGGCTGCAATTCGGAGAAGACCTCGAATTGCACTTTCGCACTTTGATTGGAACGGGATGCAATCCTAATGTGGCCGCTTGCGTGGTCATCGGTATCGAACCTGCCTGGACCGGACGCATTGTGGATGGGATCGCAAAAACGGGCAAACCCGTAGCTGGATTTTCTATCGAGGGCAACGGCGATATCTCCACCATCGCGAATGCCTCGCGCAAAGCGCGCGAATTCGTGCAATGGGCCAGCGAGAAACAACGTGAAGTATGCTCGATGGAAGACTTGTTCGTCTCGACCAAGTGCGGCGAAAGCGACACCACCTCCGGCCTTGGCTCCTGCCCAACCGTTGGCAACTTAATTGACAAGCTCGATCCCCTTCACGCCACAACATGTTTCGGAGAGACTTCCGAACTTACGGGCGCCGAGGTCGCTTGCGCCAATCGCGCAGCTACCAAGGAGATCGGGGAAAGATTCATGCAGGTCTTCCGTGCGTATCAGGAGGTTATCGAACGTCACAAGACCAGTGATCTTTCAGAGTCTCAACCGACCAAAGGAAACATCGCCGGCGGCCTGACTACCATCGAAGAAAAAGCTTTTGGGAATCTTCAAAAGATTGGAAAGAAAACAAAGTACATTGATGTGCTAGAACCAGCGGAAGCACCTGCCAAGGGTCCTGGTCTCTACTACATGGACACTTCCTCAGCAGCGGCGGAGTGCGTCACGCTGCAAGCTGCCGCAGGTTTTGTCGTTCATCTTTTTCCCACCGGACAGGGGAACGTAATCGGTAATCCAATCGAACCGGTCATCAAGCTCACGGCTAATCCGAAGACCGCGCGAACTATGAGCGAGCACATCGATCTCGACGTTTCCGGAATTCTGCGGCGGGAACTGACGTTGGACCAGGCAGGCGACCAGTTAATTGAAATACTGTTGCGAACCTGCAATGGACGGTTCACTTGCGCCGAGGCGTTGGGACATCGCGAGTTTGTGATGACCAAGCTCTATCAGAGTGCGTGAGCGGTTGATCAGGTTTGCTGACGTTTGATCAGTCGATGCGCGTATTAAAACTGAAAAGCATTTGCCAGCGCATGTCGCGCTTAACCCACATTCGCGAATTGAAATAGGATTTGCCGCCAGGCCGCTGTTCCTTCGCGACCATCAACACGCTGTCGCCAAAATCAAACATTTCCGCGGACACCAATTCCGGCGGCGCAGATCGCTTTCCTTTCTGTTTCTGCTCGCTGATTTGTGAAAGGCGATCTGTCTTGGTGTAGGGCCGATCATGATACGTGTCGGTAGCGGTAAATTCCTCGGCAATCAGCGGTGAGTAGGCCTCGGGATCATTCTCTGTCATGGCTTTCATGACCCCTTGCCATGAAGCGATCGCTTCCCTTTCTGACTGAGTTTGCGGTTGATGCGGAATGCTATTGCACGGATTCACGCATTCAACAGAGGGCGTGCCACCGGCCGATTCCGACTTTTCAACTTGCAGAACTTCCTGATACAACAGGATGCGCCAACCCGCGGCTCGCTTCACCCAGACCCGCAGCACGTTCATTCGCTCGTTGTTCGCATGAACGACCTCAACGTTTCCGTAGTTGCGCGTCTGTGTTTCGATATTGGCATTGGCAACCGCGGGAATTTTTTCCAAACATTCCGCACGTGTTAGGCGCCGACCATTTGCATCAATCCAAATAAAATCTGCGTCAAGAATTTCCTGCAGAGCAGACCTGTCTTTTTTCTCAAAAGCCTGAACGAAGCCATGATCCGCTTGCGTGGCAGAAACAGAATTGTCAGCGCGAGCTAGTGGAATGAACAAAAATAGCAATACGAGTGCAATGTCGGAATTTAGGAACAGAGGAATTCTTCTCATGATTCCCTCTTCAATAAACCTGAAATAAGATCGTTTAATCTGCTTGCGAAGCGCCCGACTGAATCGTGGTCTGGTAACTGATCACCATGACCCATTGGCCGTCGCGCTTGATCCACAGCCGGCTGACGTGGATTGGCTTTCCGGTGTGTGGTTGGTGCAGGCAAGTCATTACCACCGCGTCGCCGAAATCAAACATCTTCGCGGAAACTAGCGGAGTCGGCGCGGAGCCTACGCCCAATTGCTTTTGCTTATCGAGCGTAGCCATGCGGCCGCTTTTGTTAATGGGATGATCGCTATTCGAAGAGATCTGTATGAATTCATCGGCAATATGGGGTGCCCAACCCGCCGATTCATGGCTTGTTACCGCCGTTTCCAGGGCTTGCCAAGAGGCGATTATGGCCTTTTCTGCGTCATTCGCAGGCTGGTAAGGAACGGTCTTGCAGGGGTTTTCGCAATCCTTCACGCCGGAACCTGGCGAAGTGGACGGCTGATCAAGCTGCACCACTTCATGATAGACAAGCAACCGCCAACCGCCTGGACGCTGCACCCACAGCCGCAAAATGTGCACTTTGCCTCGGCTGACATTTACTGCCCCAACCTGGCCATAGCTGCGCTCGCTTACATCGACGCCGGATTCATCACCCAACGAATCTTTTGGAACAGAACGCAAAACTTCTGCGGCGCTGAGCACCTGTCCGTTCGAGTCACACCAGGTAAAATCCTTATCCAACAGGCTGGTCAGTTTTGCGGAATCCGCTTTTGCTACCGCCTGCACGAAGGCGCGGTCAGCCTGCAAGAACGACTGATCCGTGTCGGCAGCCACGGAGGAAATCGGATGTAAAACAAACGGCAAATAGCAAATGATTGCGGCAAGTAGGATTGGATTAGATCGGAAAGACTTCATCGTCGATTCAACCTCCAGGGATTAATTCAAAGCCAGCGAAACAAAAAGGGCCGGAGGATGTCCGGCCCCTTTTTCGAAGCTCCGCATCGTACTGGCGAGCTAGAACGTAAATTTCAGCCCGAGTTGGATGGCGCGAGCGCCACCCGAACCCAAGACGGGGTTAACTGATGCAGTGTCTGGCGTGGCACATCCGCAGCCAAAGTTGCCTGGTACGGTTGGATCGGAATATCCACCGTTAGGCCCATAGCCGCTCGTGCCGCCCCAGGGATTCGCAAAGTTAGCGCGGTTGAAAATGTTGAACATTTCAACCTTAAACTGGGCGTTGAGGCGTTCCTTGATTTGCCAGGACTTGGCAACGGAAAAATCGAAGTTAATGAAGTTAGTGGCTTGGAAGATGTTCCGGCCCATCGTCCCGAACGTACCGATACCATTGGGGATCATGATGGACTTGCCTTTGGCATAACAGCCCGCAATCCCAAGCGACGTCGTGTATGGCGCTGCGGAATTAGATCCGTCGAGAGCAGCTGCCTTCTGAGCACAAGCCGGATTGCTAGTGCCTGGGAAATAGGGTAGTCCGGTAGTCCCCTGCGACGTGAAATCGGAAGTATTGCCATAGAAATTCCAACGATCTGTGCCTTCGTTCGCCCCGCTAAAGCCATACGTATTGTTGTAGTCGACCACGTTCCAAGGCTGACCAGATTGTAGGGTAACGATTGAGTTTAATTGCCAGTGCTCCAACATCTGTCCCCAGCTTTTCTTGCCGGGAATTGCATAAGTGAATGATCCCGTGAAGCGGTGACGAATATCAAAATCGCTGCTCGCGTAATCATTGCCGGGATGCAAACTGTCTTGCGGAAGATATTGATTCCAGTTGAAGGACATATTGTCCAAGGCATGTGCGTAGGTGTAGCCCAGAACGAAGTCCAGTCCGTGATAGCTACGTCCAGTGAAGGTTAGCTGCAAGCCGTTATAGTTGGACCGGTACAGATTCGACATCATATTGATATAGCCCAAGTAGGGATAGGCCGACATGTAAGCACCCGGAGCGCCTGTTTGGACGTTAACCTGATTGACGTCGCGGATTCCTGTGAGATTCGATCCATGATTGCCAACATAGTCCGCTTCCAATGAGAGGTTCGAGGTAAATGCGTGTTGGACACCCAGACTCCAGCTCATCACGTATGGCGTCGTATAGTTGCGGTCCATACCAAGAATCGAGCATGGTCCAGGATCATTGCCAACTCCGTCTCCGCATTGCACCGCAGTGGTGGTGTTGGCGGGGAAAATAGGATTGGCAGCAGTTCCTGGCCACGGCAATCCCGCACCCGGAAGGTTAACACCCGTGGTAAGAATGTTGCCGACGCCAGGAGTCGTAACGCCATTCACAACAATGTTCGCGCCTGTAGGAATCACGCCGAGTCCCAGTGTAGGGGCGTTATTGGTGTTTTGCTGAGAGAGAAACGTGTTCATCGTCAACAGTTCGTAAGAAATCCCGAAGCCGCTGCGAATAATCGTGGTTCCTTTGCCCGTGACATCCCAGGCTACGCCTAGACGAGGCGCAAAGTTGGTGTGGTCGCCGTTATAAATCGACGAGACCTGCCTCCCCACCTGAACCATGCCGACCGAGGGGACAAAATTGCCAAGGAGGTTGTGTGCTTCTGTTGGTGGCGTAGCGTACTCGTAGCGTAACCCCAGGTTAAGAGTAATCCGCGGAGAGACGCGCCAGTCGTCCTGCACAAATGCTGCGTAGCCATACTGTGTCAAATTCCGTGTCGGGGCACCCAATGTTGGATTCGAGTTCGTGGCCAAGAGCCGTAGTTGAGAGATATTCCCTAGAAGAAAATCCTCTAAAGGTGTGGTTGCTGTACCGTCTGCAACTGAGAGTGACCCACCGTTGAACCGGATGTCTCCGCGAGCGCGCCGCCAGGTGGCCTGCTCAACCTTGATATCCCGGAACTGGCCGCCGAACTTGATGGCATGTTTTCCGATCGTCCTAGAAACCTGATCAACAAAATCGAAGGTGTTGTCGGGTCCCACGAACTTCGGGAAACTGAAGAAGTTCCCCATTGCCGTGAAACCGGAAACTAGAATCGACGGCAATCCCCCAATGACTGGGTTTGTAACTCCGGTATAGAGCCCATAGCCAGAAGCAGGCGTGCTCTGGTCGCCGGGAGTGATCGCCAACGTGTAACGGGTATATCCAAACCGGAACTCATTCACCCAGTTCGAATTTGGTGTATAAGTCCACTGTGTGGAGAGCGCCTGGGCACGCGAATGAACGTGAGTCAAAAAGGCAGAATTTGTATAGGGGCTGTCTTCTCCAACCAGGTTGTCATTTCCGAAGAAATAAGAACCGCTCAAAGAGTTACGTTCACTGATGTGATAGTCAATTTTCCCCAAGCCGTTCCTGGATTCGTTGGTGTTCTGGTAGGTGGGGTTTAGGCCAGTCCCTTGTGTATTGTTGCCGCCAAATAGAGCGGCGGTGCATGTATAAGGCGCGGTCGCGTTGCATCCCAACAATGACAGAGTCCCGGCGTTCGGTTGCAAACCGTTTGCCTGCAAATGGGCGATAGCATCGGGGATACTATTTGTGGTGTCTCCCCCCAGGCTCGCAGTCGATGGAACCGTAATCCCGAGGTTGCTGCCCACGCTGTAGCGTTGCTCTTCATATCCACCAAACCAGAAAAGCTTGTCAGTGATGATTTTCCCGCCGGCCGTGCCACCGAACTGCTCGAGTGAGACGGGGATTTTGGGTTCGAGAACAACGCCTCCGCCAGGAGCAGCGGCATAGTGGTTGAAGAAATTGCGCGCGTCGAATGAATCGGACCGGCCGTACGCGTAGGCGGAGCCTTGAATCTCATTGGTGCCAGACTTCAGACCAACGCTGGTTACTGCGCCAGTTTTCCATCCAAACTCAGCCTTCGGATTTACTTGCGTGTTGAATTCCTGAATGGCGTCGACGGGAAGAATCGTGGCGGCGTCGCCGATGACCGCGGCCGCGTTGGTAATGCTGAGGCCCATGAAGGCTTCATCGTTGGGCAAGCCGTCTACGAGGTAACCCATACTTTCCGGACGAGTGCCGTTTGTGCTCTGGGTCCACGGGCCGCCACCGGGATAAATCATGACGCCGGGTCGAAGCGTCAAAAGGTTCTGGTAATTTCTGCCGTTGAGGGGCAAGTCGTTAATAATTACGTTGCTCAACGTGCCACCAAGCGTAGTGCTCGTGGCATCCACCAACGGCACTTCCTCGGTGACCGTGACGATCTCACTGGCAGAGCCAGTCTGCAGGCCGATGTCGATCTGAAGGTCCTTGCCGGTTTCCAGAAGCACATTCTGTCGTTCAAAGGCTTTGAAGCCTTTGGCGTCCGCCCGCACAGAGTAAGTTCCGGGGAGCAGGCCTGGAGCAACATATTCGCCACCCGAATCTGTCGTCAGAGTACGCGTTGTTCCTCTTTGCACATCCGTGATCGTGACCGTAGCGCCGGCGATGGCAGCACCGGACGGGTCAGTGACCGTTCCCAAAATTCGGCCTGAACTGCCCTGCGGCATAGCAGGCGAACAAACCATGAATGTCACCATGCACAAAACCGTCAGGAATGCTGAAAGCTTTGCAAACCCCGTCAACCTGGACACAAAACGACCTGGTGAATCGAGCGTCATCCGGACCTCCCCCTAGATAGGTATAGTCGCTATACCACCTCGAAGACATCGGTGTCAATCAAATCCTTTATTCTATGTAGCGAAGAAACCGATAAAAGCTCAGAGGGCGGCGACTGGTACAATGGACTGACCATCATTTTGTGCCAGAAATGAACGGAGCCCACGACCTCTTAGCCCATACAAAAGTTGATACTTAGGTCGAGCGGGAGTGGAATTGGAAGGAATCCATCTTTGACCGCATCGCGCTTTTATCGTGCACGACTAGTCCTGGACGGTATAAATCCAGACTTCTGCACCATGGTCGGCACGGGCAGGTACTCCAAGGAAAAAACGGTCGAACCCTTTTCTTCCCTTACCAAAATAGCCGGCCGTGCGTGCGCCTAAGGTCGAAGGAACCTTGGCGAGAAGTTGGTAGTGGTCAGGATCCTCTTGCTGAAAGACGCTGATGTAGCCTTCCCCACCAGGAATATAAATTCTCTTTCGTGCAGCATCGTAGAAAACTTCGTCTGCATCCTGCACACAGGGAAACTCTGCAACAGTTCGGCCGCTGTGGGTATCAAACACGGCCAGGCGTGCGGGTTGATGAGTCACCACAAACAAGCGGTGATTCGCTTCATCGAGAGCCATGGGAAAGTTTTGCTCCAAGGTCAGTGGCCAACGTTTGATCACGCCTGTCTAGCGATTGATGACGGCAATTTGTTTTAGGTCTGGAACATTGACGTAAATATTCGGCCCCGCGGATTCCAGCTGAAAAGATTCTGGATGGGCGCCAATCTTGTACTCTTCCTGCAACCGTTCGCCGGATGCCGCATCGACCATCCCGATGGCTCCAGTTTCGTCTTCTCCAAAACCGACGTAGACGCGATGAGTCGCAGAATCGTAGCGCAAATTATCGACATCTCCATGAAAATCGAGTTCCTTGATAAGCTCGAAGCTGCCGCCGTCAAAAATCCGCAATTTTCCTTTGCTGCTGGCAACGAAGACTTTCTTGGAGTCAGGGGCATAGGCTATGCCTTGTGGATTGGGTATATCCGGAATGGAGCGCGATCGTAATCGTGCACTAATGTCGATGACTTCAACGGAATTGTTGCCTAGAGCGGCCACGAAAAGTTGATTCTTGCCGTCGAACCCGAAATGATCAAAGCGTCCCTGCACTCCTGGTGTGGATATGGCTTCGGTCAGAACCAGCGGCCGGGGCGGTTCGGGCAAGCCGGTTTGCGCACAAATCTTACCCAGCAGGCCGAGTGATATGAGAGTGTAAATACCGAAAGGTCGAAAGATTTTCACAAGACCTCCTGAACCTACTTGGCAAAAATACCGAAAAGGACTGTTGTTGCGATTGAGGATAACGCAAAGGGATTGACGAATCAAAAGGTCAGGTGGTAGAACCACATGCCAAAGATAATTATGGAAAAGTAGGCTTGGAGCAGGAATTACGAATCGGAGGTGTGGTGTGAGGTTGGGATTCATTGGTTTGGGCGATATGGGACAGGCAATCGTTCCCCGCTTGATTGCCGGTGGACATCCAGTGACGGGTTGGAACCGTACAAAGGAAAAGGCCGAGCCACTGTTTAAACTGGGCATGCTTTGGGCAGATTCACCGCGTCAACTTGCGGCGGAATCCGACATTGTTTTTTCGATCGTGACTGATTCGGAGGCGGTTAAGACTTTAGCCCTTGGGGAAAATGGAATCATTCATGGATTGCGCGATGGCGCAGTCTATCTGGACATGAGCACGATCGACCCGGAAGTCAGCCGCACTGTGGGAACTGAGTTCTCTAAGGCTGGCTTACTGATGATGGATGCTCCGATTTCCGGAACTACTTTGACGATCGGTCAAGGTAAGGCGTCGCTGATGGTGGGCGGAGACAAAGAAGCATTTGACCGAGTTGAACCAGTGCTTCTGGCGATCGGCCCGAAAGTCACCTACATCGGTAAACAAGGTCTGGCTGTACAGCTGAAAGTCGCACTGAACATGACGTTGGTGATCGAGGTTATCGGATTTTGCGAAGGTGTTGCGCTTGCCGAAAAAGGAGGAGTGCCGCGCGAAGTTGCGGTGGATGCCATGTTGAAAAGTGTGGTGGCGTCGCCGGTCATTGCTTACCGGGCACCGCTGATTTTGGAAGGCCACATCAAAGATGCAACGTACGGCAATGTTAATTTGCAGCAAAAAGACATGCTCCTGGCTCTCAACTTGGGGAGAAAAATGGGAGTGCCTGTTCCGTTGGGAGCAGCCGCAAACGAAATGCTAAACGCCTGTCGCGGATTGGGCTTGGAACACAATGATTTTGTCACGGTATATGAGGTTTACCGGCGATTGGGAGGAATGTAGAAAATGAAACCGTACCGCACAAATCTTAGCGACGTGCCGCGTGTTGGGGGTCTGACTCAGGAGGATGGCTGGATCAATATGCAGGTACAGTTTTTGATCGATCAGAAGACTGCTGGATCAGACAAACTTTTGATCGGTTGGACTGTGCTTCCCCCTGGCGCGCGACATGACAAGCATCGCCATCCGAATTGTGATGAATTTTTCGTCGTGATTCAGGGCAACGGATTTATCTACACCGATACGGGCCGCGAGCCGTCAAAAAAAGGCGACGTAATTTTCACGCCGCGTGGACACTGGCATGGATTCGACAACACCGGCACCGAAGACGTTGTCTTGGTGTGGGGATGGAGCGGCGCGGGATCGCTGGAGGCTGCGGGCTACGAAATTCCACCGGAAGGTTATTGAAGAAAGATCGGGTTCGGATGATGCCAAATGCGTGGGATGACCCACGAATTGCAAACGGGATGAAACAGCAACTTCGCTGGAGACGCGAATTGCTGCAAGCGGGCCAACGATCTCTCGGCTGGAAGTTGGCTTTCGGTGGACCTGCAGCACTCGAGCGATTGCGGATTCGTGCCCCGCTCGTAGGATTTCTCATGGCGGACTCGGTGATTGACTCCAGCTCAACAGTTTCGGTTACGGGTTGGACAAGGACGGCAGCCGAACCCGAAATCACTGTCTATCTTGAAAAAGACTTACCGGTGAACGCGAGCCGGGAAACTATCATCGGCGCGATCACTGGGCTTGGGGCCGCGATTGAAGTCGCGGACGTCGATCATCCATCGGAAGATGTGGAAGGCACATTGGTCCGAAACATTTATCAGCGGCATGTAATTCTCAGTGGATGCGACACTACGCATGCAGGCGGGGTGCTGTCGGGATTGCAAGGACACATTTTTCGTAACGGCGTAGAAATGGCCAGCACTTCCAATTTTGAGGCGCTGACCGGAGAACTGATCGGAATCGTCGGCCATGTTGCAAACCTGTTGTCATTTTTTGGAGAGAAACTGCTCGCCGGCCAAATTATCATCGCGGGCTCAATCACTCCACCTATTTGGGTAGCACCAGGAGAAACGATTGGCTTTCATCTGGAACCGATGAAGCCAATCTCCGTAAGCTTCGCGGGTTGATGCGGCATTTCCCGTTTGGCTCGATTCACTTGTGCGGTACGACTGAGCAGCGTATATTGACTCGGAATTTATGATGAAATCGAAGGCTGGATTGATGCTGAAGTCTGAAACTAATTGTGCGGCGAGGACTTTCTGTTTTGTGACCCTGCTCTTGATAGCTCCCTTGGTCGTTGTAGGGCAAAGCAACGCACAAAAGAACGGGATGTGGTCCGGCGTTATAGTCACCAGCGCTTGTAACGCCGATGAAGCATTCAACGAATCGCCGGAGTGCTTCAAGAATGTGCCTGGCGCACAACTGGCGCTCTATGACGACACGAATCGATTGATGTACAGCCTCGAACCACAGAAAAACGTAACTGCTCATTTGGGAGATACGGTCAGCGTCCGCGGGACTCTGGACGAAGATACGATTCAAGTCGCTTCAGTTGACTCGATGTCAATCGGCCTGGCGGTTGGCCAGAAAGCTCCACCTATTTCGGTTCGCGATCAATTTGGGAAATTGCAAACGCTCGATACCCTCAAAGGAACGAACGGCACGGTTCTTCTTTTTTTTCGCTCCGCGGATTGGTGACCGTTCTGCAAAGGGCAGCTGGTCCAGCTGCAGAGCGCAATTCCAAGGTTCGAGAAGCAGGGAGTCAAGCTAGCGGCTATCAGCTATGACTCGGAAGAAATTCTGAAATATTTTGCCGACCGCCACAAAATCGAATATCCGATGCTCGGCGATCCTGCTTCGCAAGTCATCAAAGCCTACGGCGTATTCAACGCCGAAGCGACGGGGATGCAAAAAGGGTTTGCGCGGCCTGGGTATTTCTTCATTGACCCGAACGGCATCATCCGTGAAAAGTTTTTCGAAGCACGATACCGCGAGCGGCTTACCGGAAATAGCATCATTTCAAAGCTTTTTCCGGAATTGGGTCAGGAAGTTACGGAAACGGTAGAAGCTCCGCATCTGCAACTGGCTCTTGAGCAATCGGATAAAACTGGCGTTCCCGGCACTCGCTTAACAATTTCTGCCGAAGTCAGACTCCCTGCGGATGTGCACGTATACGCTCCGGGTACCCAGGGATACAAACCCGTTAAGCTGGTAACTGACCCAGTCACTGATTTGGAATTGAGCCCGGCCATCTACCCAGCATCCAAAACGCTCTACTTGCCCGCGATTAAGGAAAAAGTTCCGGTTTATGAAGGAACATTTCGCATCAGCCAGGATGTTAAAGTGAACACGAGTTCTCAATTCTGGGGTTCACTCGGAAAAGACGGAAAAGTTTTCACCATATCGGGAAAGCTTGAGTATCAAGCTTGCGATAAAACCATGTGCTATGTGCCGACATCAGTTCCGGTCAAGTGGCAACTGCAGGTATTTCCGTTAGATCGGACACGGGCACCCGAAACCATTCGACACAAATAGCGTTGTCGTCTCGAAACAAAATTTTCGCGCAGTTTGCAGCTACTTTACTTGCAAGGTCTTCAAATAATCGACCAGGTTTTGGATGCGCTGGTTTGCTTTGACGGGATCATGGGGATCCATCCCGCGGAATTGCGTGCCCCACACCGGCATGTCGTTCGATCCATGCGCCGGAGCCTTGGCCCCAAACTGCAGGATTGCCCAGACATGGTCTGCAGGAAACTCACTGTGGTTGCTTTTTGCCAATTGAGTCAGATTCGTTGGCGGCGTTTTAAGTTCACTGGCGGCTGGCCCATCGCCCTTCGCCCCGCTGCCGTGACAGGCAGCGCAGTAACTTTCGTACATAGCTTTCCCCGAACTCGGATCGGTCTGTTGCATCGGGGCCTTCTTGACGACTTTCTCCTGAGCATTGGCAACGTTTGCTACGCCGAACGTGAGTAACGCAATAATGGCGAGCGCTGTCCCAAGGAAAGGGACTTTAGGGGCTACACGAGCCTGAATGAAAGACATAGTTCACCTCACACAAGGAAATAATATGAAATGGACGGAATTGCCGTGATTTGCATCACGCTGTGTAAAGGGAAAGCGTATCCATTGTTTGGCTTCGAACCCAATTGAAGAGACGGAAGTAGCGCTTGGCTAGCATGGCGGCCTGTTTATCGCTTCGGAATTGTGCTCACGTGCAAAGCCACGACATGCCACTGTCCATTCTGCTTCACGTAAACGAGCGTAAACCTTCTGGGATCTTGAAAAGTTTCCCCGTTATACAAATAGGTTGACGTGCTGCGTCCATTCAATACGACCGTGTTTCCGTACGCGTGGATGTGGATGTCATCGTGAACATACTTGATAAATTTTCGCTTCCGGATCGAAAATTCGCAACGAATTGCGCTTTCGTTGGATTTTCCCCGCTTTCGTTCGTGTAAGCGAAATCATCGGAATAAATCCTTTCAAGCACGTCGGCGTCGCCTTTTAGCACGGCTTGCGTCCGCTCCTCTTCAATCTTGAGGACCTCTTTTATATTCTCCGACTCTGTCTGATCTGCAGGAAGTCCTCGGACTCCCATCAGTCCGAATAAAGTGATTATTAATAGAGAAAGCAGGGGTATTCTCCGCATTTTTTAAACTCCATTCCTAAATTGTCGGAACAGTCCGATGTCATTTCTCGATGGCAATTACGCCGATACCGTTCCTGACCACGATGTTGGTCCCGAAAGGCTTGCTAAGCCTCTGCAGACGTTCGAGAATTTGGGCCGCCGTCGCCGCATCGGCCACCACAGGATATCCGCGATCCGGGCGCTTCTTTCCGAACCCAAGAGTAATTGGGGTAAGCGTAATCCCCGCTGCACGCCCTTCGCGAAAACGACGTGCGCGATCACCGATTGCCACAATAACGGATTAGCGGGGGAAGCTTCTGCGATCATGATCGCTGCGAGCGTTGTGAGCTTCAGAGGGTAGCGCATCGAAGCCGAGGCCACATTGTTGATAGAACTCCGTTGGCTGCGGAACCACCAGGTCGTTTTCAAAAACAAAATTTCCCAGACTGTAAAAAATCACTTTGCCTTTGTAAATCTCGATGCCGCGGAGCGCGTGCGGACCGTGACTTACAAATACGTCCGCGCCTGCATCGATGGCCGCATGCGCAGATTGTACTAAGAACTGTGCCGGAAGCTCGATGGCGTTAGGACCCCGAATTCCCTCATAAGAGTGGACGGAGATAACAACATAGTCCGCCATCTCCTTTGCGTCTTGAATAGAATGCGTTAGTCCAGCCAAGTCCGCGGGGTCGGCCGTTGTGATTACCCCTGGTTTATCGCTCACTTCAAGAGTGATGGGAGCGGATCCATCGACTGGAAAGCTTAGCGTCTGCGAGGAGTTGCTTCTTCCTCGTCCGCTTCCGAGTTTCAATTCATCTCTGATTTTTTGCAACGCTTCGAATGAGGCAGCATCGACCCCATAACGGGTTTGGTGGTGCAACGGATCTACACCGGGACGCCCTTGCATATCAGGTCTGGTCTCTCCCGCTGGAGCGTCTTGCGGAAACGTGGCAGCGCACGCAACGAGTCCGACACGCCCGTGAGCGGTGGAAAGGTAGCCTGGTGCCCTCGCCTCGCCCAGATTTTCTCCAATACCGGCGTACACAGCGCCATTACGCTTTAACACCTGAATGGAGTTCTGCAACCCTTCGGTGCCGAAGTCCAACAAGTGATTATTTGCCGTCGAGAAAAGGTCAAATCCCATCCACTGAATTCCTTCAAGACAGCAGGGTCGGCCGCGATCCAAGTAGCCCGTGATTGAGCGGCAGGGTATAGATTTGCGCTCGGAAAGGTCAGCTCCAGATTCGTGAAGGTTCTTATGGACCGTGATCGGCGTCACGATAATGGAATCGCCAGCCAAGATCAGATTGAATTCCGAAGGGGATTCCTTGTGTTCCTGGGCAAACAGCGGGTTAAAGAGAACGGAGGAAATGACCAAGAGCAGGATGACCAGTAATCTGGCCTGTGGTCGGGGTGGACTCTGTTCAAGCAGGACTGGTGGCCTGCTTCCCTTGAGACATCGCAACAATTTTCTCAACTGTCCATCTGTATCTAACCAACTGAAATCCTGGGTTTCCCGGGGCGGCAAGATCACGGCAACCAACCTTTTTTCAGAAACGAACTTTGTAAGTCGAGGCTGCGATGGACGTTCTGATTCATTGACCAGACAGCGCGCCGCACCGACCTCAGGATAGAAATGACAAGCTCAGACTCTTGCGTGCATCTTCGAATGTAGATTCGTGCACCGTTCCTGCCGCATCCACTTTCATATGCTTTGTCTCCATCGGCTTGCCATCCAGGCGATCTTTCAGCCAATCAGCTATGAAAGTTCGCGGGTTTGGCCCTTTGATCGTCGATGGGGCGCCCGCGACTCCATGATTAGCCGCCTTTTCTCACGAGGAGCAAATTAACCGAGCGATTCAGGTTTTCTGTTAATCAACTCTCTCTGCTGAATTGTTTTTCTGTCTATGGGGACTCTCGGTCGTCCACGGCTCGTTAAAAAACGCCT
>DASXIT010000177.1:0-16848 GCA_036497825.1 Candidatus Acidiferrum sp. | reverse complement strand
TTCGGGTACCGGTGGGCGTTCCGCTGCAGTACCGAAGCAAGCTCAGACACCATCCTGGGCCACGGCTGGGCCAACATGGGCTACTCCGCCACCGAGATCGACCCGCAAGCCCGCGGCGTGTCCTGGCTCCGCGCCGAAGACGGCATCCCCCGCCGGGTCAAAGCCGCCTACCTCACCGACCAGCAGATCATCGACCTCGCCGCCTGGGCCGCCCAAGCCCGCGCCACCCACCACACCGCCGGACACACCGCTTCTGACGGCAACGTGGTACGGCTGCGCCGGCCCGGTGATGCGGCATGACCGCCCGCCACTACGACGGGGACTGCTGACAACAGCTGGCTTTGCGCCTGCGGGGTACAACGCAACGAATGCAGTCATTGCGTCGGTCAACAACGTGACAGGAGTAATCACGGTCGCGCATGGCGCGAACCTGGGGGCATCTACTGCGCGCGGAACAGGAACAGCTGGCCCTGGTGGTTCGACTGTTCGCGGACCTGGCGCGGTGAATCCGAGCACATCCACTGCAAATGGAACCGGCGCCGCAAATCCCGGCACTGTAACAGTGCAAGGGACCGGTACAGTTCCCGTCAACTACTCCTATTCAGAAGTTGTGACCAACAACTCTTCCAGCGCCACGGTTACTGCAGGGACCATCACCGTTTATATGCAAACACCCCCTAATACGGCCTATGTGTCGTATGTGGGCACCAATTGGACTTGCAATACGCCTACGGCCGGAGGGGTTGGGCCCGTTATTTGCACATATAACACCACGCTAGCGAGTGGCGCCACTGCGAATACGCTTACCATCTATTTTCAAATCGCTGCCGCTACTGCCGCGGGCACCACCATCCAGAGTTCCGCCACGGTAACGAATTCCACATTCGTGGATACGGTTCCGACCAATAACACCAGCATTACTTCTATTATTGTCGAACACACGACCACCTCCGACTTGGCCCTATCGATGTCCGTCGCGCCGACGCCGGTATTCGCGTCTTCCACTTTCACCTACACCATCCAGGTGAAGAATCTCGGCCAGGCGACCGCTCCGATTACTTCAAACGTGCTTTCAGACACGCTTCCTCCTAGCGTGACGTTCCTTTCCTACTCCGCCTCTTCCGGCTGGTCCTGCCCGACTACACCGGCCGTCGGCTCTACAGGCACGGTTTCCTGTTCGATTACGAGTGCCATGGCCATGGGGACTAGCGCCACAATCTCCATCACGGTAACTGCTCCAACTACCGCAACCACGCTGAACAATACTTCGACTGTTTCTCTTGCGGGCGATCCTAACTCAGCCAACAATTCGGCCACGGCTTACACCGTTGTTCAGCCGCTGGTCTGTGCCAGTCCCGGGCGCGATGGTTCGGGTGGAACTCTGACAGGCGTTGTCAACGCGTACTACCCACCTTCTGCCACTGGCACCCTGGCCTCCGGTTCCACGTCGGTCACGCTAGGTGCGGCAGCTGCGGCAGGCGCACAGAAGCCCATCAGCTCCGGGGATCTGCTGCTGATCATCCAGATGCAGGGCGCCACTCTCAATTTCACAAATACAAGTTCTTATGGCCACGGTGTTCCCGGCGATCCCGCCTCAGGGTCCACCAGCCTCGGTAGTTCCGGATTGTTTGAATTTGTCACTGCGACGAACACAACTCCTGTCCCCGTCACTGGCGGCACTCTCACTTTTACGGGCACCGGCCCCACGGGCGGATTGCTAAACAGTTATTCGTACGCGATCGCCAGTGGCACGCAGGGTCAGCAGAGTTTTCAGGTCATTCGCGTACCTCAATACACATCGGCGGCCCTGAGTTCCGGCCTCCTGCCACTTGCATGGAATGGATCTGTCGGCGGGGTTCTCGCTATTGACGTTTCTTCTCAACTCACGCTCGGTGGCACTGTCGCTCTGGATGCACTTGGCTTCCGCGGCGGGGGCGGCAAAATCCTTGCAGGCCCTGGAACCGGCACGCTTACCGATTATGTTACATCGGCTACAAATCCCGCCAATGGATCCAAGGGCGAGGGAATCGCTGGGACGCCGCGATATCTGGCTCCGGCAACAATCGCGACGACTACCACGGCCACTGATACAACGGGAGGCACTCCGTCCGATACTCTCCCGGGTGGCAGCTTTGCGCGCGGCGCTCCGAGCAACGCGGGTGGAGGTGGAACCGACGGTGATCCAGCCGGCAATTCTGAAAATTCCGGCGGGGGCGCTGGTGGCAATGGCGGTACCGGTGGACAAGGTGGTTATGGCTGGAACAGTCTTGCCGCTACCAATTCCACCGATGGCGGCTTTGGAGGCGTGGCATTTCCTGCTTCCACTAGTACTCTTGTGATGGGTGGTGGTGGCGGCGCAGGCACCACGAATGATGGATCTTATTTTATTTCAAACACCAGTAGTGGCGCCGACTGTGGCGCAAATTGCACCGGTATCTATAGCAGCGGTGGTGCTGGTGGAGGCATCGCGATTATCCATGCTGGTAGTGTCACCGGCACCGGCACGATTACCTCCAACGGCCAAAGCACACTCAGCACTTTGAACGACAGCACTGGCGGCGCAGGTGCTGGTGGATCCATCCTACTTTTTGCCAACTCTGGCGGTTTGAGCGGGCTCACCGTCAACGCCATTGGCGGCAATGTCGGGAATGCCTGGCCGTTGCAAGCTCCTGGAGGTTTTCCAGGTCAGCGCCATGGCCCTGGCGGTGGCGGCGGTGGTGGTGTCATTTTTCTTTCCGCTTCGCCGACGACGGCCAGTGTTGCAGGCGGATCCAACGGATTTACAGATACGGTACAAGATTCCTTTGGAGCAACTCCAGGCCTGGCCGGAATCGTCGCGACCACACATGTCATTACAGAAACTCCAGGGACACAGCCCGGGGCGTACTGTGCTTCCGCGGATCTTTCAATCACTAATGCGGCCAGTCCCATTGTCGTGGCACCCGGTGGAACGATTACCTACACCCAAAGTGCAAAGAACAACGGGCCATTGGATGCGGTCAACGCGGTGTTCAGCGAAGCCATTCCAGCGAATACAACATTTTTATCGATTGCACCGGCTGCGGGGTGGACTTGTGTAACACCTGCTGTAGGCAGCACGGGAAACATTACCTGCACAATCGCTGGTTTCGCCAATTCCGCCACAGCCAACTTCACACTGGGAGTGACCGTAAGTGGGTTGACGGCAAGCGGCACACAGATCGTGGATATAGATAACATAACTTCTGGAACGAGCGATCCCAATCTGGCAAACAACTCTGCTACGGCGATTACTACGGTAGGAACCGCGACCTCGGCGGACCTCGCCGTCACGAACACGGCTTCGGCAGCCACGGTGACAGCCGGTTCAACGGTAACGATGACGGGAGTGGTAACCAACAATGGACCAGTGAGCGCGATCAGCGCCACTTTTACCGAAGCGATTCCTACGAACTCGACTTTTCTATCGCTAGTTACGCCTGTGGGTTGGAATTGCAATCCGTTGCCGCCAGTTGGTGGAACAGGAAACATTTCGTGCACAGCAACAACCGTAACCGTAGGATCCATTTCCAATTTTCCAGTGGTGCTGACCATTCCCGCGGCAACAACGCCGGGTACGGTGATTACGGCGACCGCCGTGGTTTCTGCCGCGACGCCAGATTCCAATACCAGCAATAACATTGCATCAGCTTCCACGGTGGTTGCGGGGGCCGGGCAGGTGGATCTTGCTGTTGCAGCGATGGGTACGCCGAGCCTGGTCTATCAGGGCAATAACATCAGTTACACACAAACGGTTACGAATAACGGACCAATCACGGAAACCAATGCAACCTTTAAGGACACAATTCCGACGAACACGACTCTTGTTTCTTTCACGCCACCGGCGAATTGGACTTGCAATACCATCGCGGCAGGAAGTACGGGAACATTTACGTGCACGCTAAACGGAGGGCAAACCATTCTTTCCGGAGGAACGGTCAGCTTC
This sequence comes from Candidatus Acidiferrum sp., assembly GCA_036497825.1. GTDB lineage: Bacteria > Acidobacteriota > Terriglobia > Acidiferrales > UBA7541 > Acidiferrum. The sequence goes on along the minus strand of DASXIT010000177.1, from coordinate 12,884 downwards.
CCATTAGTGGTGAAGGTGAATACGACACCGAACCTGTCCGGCACGCAAATCACAAACTCACCGAGTGTATCGAGCACTGTTGGGGACCCAAATCCCGGAAATAATTCCGTAACCGTCTCGACCACGGTTACAAACCCGACGCAATCCGACGTGAGCATCGTTAAGACGGCGGCTCCTGAACCGGTCGACCAAGGCACGAATCTGACGTATAGCCTGACAATAACCAATGGCGGACCGGCGGTGGCGCAGGGAGTCAGCGTATCCGATCAACTGCCCTCGCAGGTCAGCTACATGTCCGCTTTGGCATCGCAAGGAACATGCACCTACACATCTTCGACCACGACAGTGGTTTGCAACCTGGGAAGCCTGAGCGTGGGCAGTTCCGCGGTTGTCACCATCAATGTGACAGCGAACACGTTCAGTTCCTCGTCGCAATCGAGCAACACGGCCACGGTCAGTTCCACAACCAGCGATCCAAATTTGGCGAATAACACGTCTACGGCCATATCCACCATCCAATCGCCAACGGCAGTGGACATTGCCGCGTTTCATGCGTACACGCAAGCCGATGGTTCGGTGGTCTTGGAATGGAGAACACAGGAAGAATCGCGGAATCTCGGATTCCACATCTATCGAGAGCAGAGTGGCGGCCGACAGCGTATTACGCCCTCGCTCATTGCAGGATCCGCTTTGTTGTTGCGTGGATCGCAACCGCAACACGCGGCGAAAGTATACCGGTGGATTGATGAGCAGCCTGTAGCCGGAGCTGGTTACTGGATTGAAGACGTTGACACTAACGGAACGCGAACGATGCATGGGCCAGCTTCCGTGGAAAATACCGCAACGGAAAGCGCCAATACGATTCGTGGGGGCGCGAGCGTCGGGAGCACCAGCATCAGGGCGCAATCATCGCCATTACTGCGAGTGTTGCACGCTGCCGCAGTGCAGCCCAGCTTGTACCGGCCCTTGATCACGCCGCGTCCAGTCCTACCAGGGTTTCCGAGGGGGACGCCGCGGGTGAACGTAGCGGATCACAACGCGGTCAAGATCGCGGTTGATCATGAAGGGTGGTACCACATTTCTTTCGCAGAATTGTTTGCGGCGGGACTGGACAGAAATGCCGATGGGCGTTCATTGCATCTGTTTGCCGAAGGGATTGAACAGCCGCTGCTGATCAGCAATGGCGAAAACGGAATGGTTTCGCCGAACGATGGGATTGAGTTTTACGGGACTGGAATCGACACGCCATTTTCCGGCGATCGTATTTACTGGCTGGTGCGAGAAAATGCGCCAGGGAAGCGTATTGTGTCTGAGCCATCGTCGAGTTCCGGCAATGCGTCGTCCAACAGTTTCCCGTTTACGGTGGTGCGCGAAGATCGCTTCACCTATTTTGCCGTACTTCTGAACGGTGAGAATAACGACAATTTCTTTGGGGCGGTCGTCACTTCCGACCCGGTGGACCAGGATCTGGAAGTTGCACACTTCGATAGTTCCTCGGCACTGCCAATCACGCTCGACCTGACTTTACAGGGAGCGAACGACGGGCAACCGCACAGCGTCAGCGTGCAGGTGAACGGTTCGATGATTGGGCAGATGAACTTCACGGGGCAAATTCTCAGTTCGCAAACGTTCAATGTGGAAGCTTCGTTGGTTCACGATGGCAGCAACACCATTACGCTGACGGCTTTGGATGGTGATAACGATGTCAGCGTGGTGCAATCCATACAGCTTCACTACGCGCACACATATTCGGCTGATGCAAATTGGCTGAAGGCGACTGCCGCACCTGGGGCGGTGTTGCACATTACCGGTTTCAGCGACGGGCAAGTGCGGGTGTTCGACATCAGCGATCCACTGAATATCAGTGAAATCAGCGGGAAGGTATCCGCCAATGCCGGGTCATACGAGGTCGCATTTGGAGTTCCGGGAAGAGGCTCGGCGGAACGAACACTGCTGGCATTTTCGGGAAGAGCAATATCCGGACCGGTTTCACTGACGCATCATTTGCCGTCGTCCTTGGATGAGCAACGAGGGGGCGCGGACGTGGTGATCATCTCGAATCCAGACTTTGCCGGCGCGCTCACGCCTCTTATGCAGCTTCGTGAATCGCAGAATCATCGCGTTTTACTGACTACAACGGACGAGGTATACGACGAATACAACTATGGCGAGCGCAGTCCATTCGCGATTCGGAGCTTCCTCTCTGATGCAGCTTCGCACTGGCGCCTGAAACCACAAGCAATCCTGTTGGTGGGCGACGCGTCATTTGATCCTCGGGACTACCTGGGATTGGGCAATTTCGATTTTGTGCCGACGCGCATGATCGAAACAGCTGCGTTCAAAACTTCTTCGGATGATTGGTTTACGGATTTTCAGTCAACCGGATACGCGACCATTCCGACGGGCCGGCTTCCGGTCCGAACCGTCGCGGATACACAACTGTTGGTCTCTAAAATCGTGAATTACGAGCGGGGAACCGAGACCGGGCCGTGGAATGGACAGGCACTGCTGATCGGCGATCAGAACGTAAATGCCAATTTCTCTTCAGCCGTGCTTTCGGCGGCCGCGATTCTTCCTCAGTCGTTGACGATAGCGGAAATCCAAGCCGATGGTCAGGACACCGCAACGGTGCACGCGCAACTTCTGGCGGCACTGAACAATGGTTCATTGATTGTCGACTACCAGGGGCACGGCGCCGAACAGCAATGGTCATTCACTGACTTCTTCAGCAGCGATGACGCAAACACGCTGAGCAATGGCGGTAGATTGCCCGTTTACATCATGATGGATTGCCTGAACGGGTTTTTCCAGGATGTTTATGGAGAGAGCCTGGCGGAATCCGTGCTGTTGTCGCCCAACGGCGGAGGAGTAGCGGTCTGGGCCTCGTCTGGATTTACGGAACAGGCGCCACAGGCTTCGATGAATCAGGCTCTTCTCGCGCAACTGGCGAGTCATCCAAATGAGCCGCTGGGACAACTGATTCTGCAGGCAAAATCCGGGACCACCGACAACGATGTCAGGCGTACCTGGATTTTGTTCGGCGATCCGGCGATGAAGCTTCATTTTCTTACTTCTCCCACTCCGGCGAATTCCAGCCGGCCAGCAGGCAAACCCGCAATTCCCCTGGAAGTTAAACCGGTTTGTGAACTGGGTCCCCGCTGCATGAAAGGAAAGTTACAAGAATGAAACTTCAGCCCATATTTATTGCATTGGTGAGTGTATTTTGCTGCGGTGCAAATGCTTCCATGGTGGAGGCGCAGCAAACGAGAGGCACGGCGCTTGGCCTGGTGGCCAAAGCGGATAGAGCTCAAGTCGACAAAGCTACAGCGAGTGAAGGTTCCACCATTTATTCCGGAGATTATCTGTCGACCGATAACGGCGGGTCTCTGCTGGTACGCGTGGGTTCGTTGTCTGTGAATCTTGAATCGGCTTCCGGCGCGCACATTTACCGCACTCCGTATGGGGCGATTGTCGAGCTGGATGAGGGATCTGTTGTGTACACCACGCCCGGCAATGCAGAAAATATCGTGGTGGTGGCAAACGACGTGCGCGTTACGCCGGTACTAACGTCGGCAGACATGGGGCGAGTTTCGCTCAACGATCCATGCAATGTAACTGTGTACAGCCAGCGCGGCGAAGCGAATGTGCAGTCTGGCGCAGAGTCGCATTTTATACAGGAAGGGAAAGCGTATCGGGTTCGTGGGGAAAACGAAGTGAGCTACCGGCAATATGTATCCCCCGACGACAACGATTACCACAATTACCATGTCCACAAGGCATGCGCAGCGATGGCTACGGTGAAAGGCCATCCGCCGATAGCGGCTGGACAGAGCAAGTTCTTACTTGTCACGGGAGTGCTCGCAGGCACGGCCACGGGAATCGGCGTGTGGAAGGCGCTGGAAAGCCCTGCGCGGCCCTAGAGTTCATGTGATGGCCGGCGTGGATTAGTGATTCCCGCCTGAGATCTCGCGTACGATCGAACCCACAAAACTTTTGGCATCGCCGAAAAGCATGAGGGTCTTGTCCATGTAATAAAGCGGATTATCAATGCCCGCAAATCCCGCTGCCATGCTGCGCTTGATGACCATGACGGTGTGGGCTTTATCGACATCGAGAATGGGCATGCCGTAAATCGGGCTGGTGGTGTCTTCGCGCGCGGCGGGATTAGTAACATCATTGGCGCCGATGATCAGCGCCACATCGGTTTGCGGCAATTCACCATTGATATCATCCATCTCCTGCAACTTATCGTAAGGAATATCAGCTTCAGCCAGCAAAACGTTCATGTGGCCGGGCATGCGTCCAGCAACTGGATGAATGCCGAAGCGAACATCTACGCCACGTTTTGTGAGTGCATCGTACAATTCGCGCACTTTGTGCTGGGCTTGAGCCACGGCCATCCCGTAGCCGGGAACAATCACGACGCGACTGGCAGCGGAGAGAATGCCCGCGGCCTCTTCTGGAGAAGCGCTGCGGACCGGGCGAGCTTCTTTCGCGTCACTGGCGACGTGTTGCTCTTGTCCGAACGCGCCAAACAGTACATTGGTGAATGAGCGGTTCATCGCCTTGGACATATTTACGGAGAGAATGAAACCCGAAGCGCCATCGAGCGCACCGGCGATGATGAGCAACTTGCTGCCAAGGACAAAACCCATCGCGGCGGCCGACAATCCAGCATAGGAATTCAAGAGCGAAATGACGGTGGGCATATCCGCACCGCCAATCGGGATAATCATCATCACGCCAAAAAAGAGTGGAATGACGATCATCAGTGGAAAGAGGTACATTTTGTCCGGATGCATGACCAGAGTGACAGCAATTCCGATGGCAATCGCCAAAATGCCCAGATTCACAATGTTCTGGCCCTTATAGGTGATGGGGCGTTGAGGAAGAATTTCCTGCAGTTTTCCCGCGGCCATCAAGCTTCCCGTAAAGGTCAGCGCGCCCAAAATCACTTCAAGGGATAACACGCCCATCAAGAACGGTGGTACATCCGGCGCGCGCAAATAAAATTCCGCGGTGCCCACCAGCGTTACGCACAAGGCGCCAAACGCATGACTCAGAGCGGTTCGTTGGGGAACGGCGGTCATGGCGACCTTACCGAGTGGAACGCCGATGATGGTTCCGAGCACCAGGCCAATCGCTACCCATTTATAGGTTAGACCGTGATGGAGAAGAGTGCCGACGATGGCAAGAAGCATGCCGGCTTCACCGGCCCAAACACCACGGCGAGCAGTTGCCGGAGAACTCAGCCACTTCAGGGCGAGAATAAACAGCGCCGTGGCAATCAGGTATGTGACTTCGATCAGAGTGTCGCTGGCAAGGAAAGTCATACCGATTTCCTTGGCCCGCTGGATTTAAACATCTTCAACATGCGGTCGGTGATGATGAAGCCGCCAACGATGTTGCTGGTGGCTGCCACGATCGCAATCGTGCCTAAGATTGTTGCGAGGGTACTCTTGCCTTCGCCTGCCAGGATGATTGCCCCTACGACCGCAATGGCGTCCAGAGCGTTGGTAAGAGACATCAACGGCGTATGCAAGAGGGGTGAAACCCGGCGGATCACTTCAAAACCAATAAATGCCGCCAGCATGAAAACGTATAAACCGGTCAAGAAATCCAGTTTCATCAGGCCGCTCCTCCCGCTGGTGTATTTTGCAGAACAGGCAAAGAGAAAAATTCGCGGACTTTGGCGTTGACGATTTCGCCGCCATGGGTGAGTAAGGTTTCGCGAATGATTTCATCCTTCAGATTTAACTGAAGCTTTCCTTCTTTAGTGAGGTTCAGTAGAAATGCCGTAAGGTTTTTCGCATACATCTGGCTGGCGTGATAGGGAACGGTTTCGGCAAGATTGTAGACGCCGATGATGGTCACACCGTGAATAACAACAGTTTCGTCGGGCTTGGTGAGTTCGCAATTACCGCCCCGCTCTGCTGCCAAATCGACAATTACGGAGCCGGGGGCCATTCGCTCGACCATATCTTTGGTAATTAAGATCGGCGAGCGCTTGCCGGGAATCACGGCTGCGGTGACCACGATATCGCTTTCGCCAACGACTCTGCCTAACAATTCGCGTTGTTGTTTATAAAAAGTTTCGTCCTGGGCTTTCGCATAGCCGCCAGCGTCTTGCGCATCTTTTGCTTCGATCGGCAATTCCACAAAACGTCCGCCGAGACTCTGCACTTGTTCCTTGGCGGCTGGCCGCATGTCATACGCGGAAGCCACGGCCCCCAAGCGACGCGCGGTGGCGATTGCCTGTAGACCTGCGACGCCGGCGCCGATGATAAGCACCTTCGCAGGGGCAATTGTGCCCGCGGCGGTGGTCAACATTGGAAACATCCGAGGCAAAGTGTCCGCCGCAAGTACAACTGCTTTGTAACCGCAGATCGTAGCCATGGCAGAGAGTGCGTCCATGCTTTGGGCGCGGGTAATGCGTGGCATCAGCTCCACGGAAAAGGAAGTAACGCCGCGGTCGGCAATGTCCTGGATGGTTGCAACCGTGCCCAACGGGCGCAGAAAGCCGATGAGCACTTGCCCTTTGCGATAGAGAGGAACATCCGCGCTACCCGTTTTGTCGTTCGCGCCATGTCCCAGAAATTGGACGAGAATATCCGCGTTGGCGAATACTTCCTCGCGTGTTGCGGCGAGCTTTGCACCCTTTTCCGTGTACTCCGCGTCCGGGTAGCCAGCCTGAAGACCTGCTCCAGTCTGGACCAAAACTTCCAGGCCTGCCTTGGTCAAATTGGGTATTACAGCCGGGACCAGTGCGACTCGCCGTTCTCCCGGATAATTTTCTCTGGGCACACCAACAATCATGTACCCTCCTTCCGTGCTTAAGTTCCGATTCGCACGAAACGTGCTCGTGCGCTGCTGATATTCGCGTCGTTTCCAGTTATCACAGCAATCCGCAGTTCACTCCCGGCCCGTGGTTGACGGCCCGCAATACCCATAGTACTCGACCGGAATGGGGCTGGAGCGATTGCTCCGATCTCAGCAGGAGAAATGCAGAAGTTATGCTCTCGGTGAACAGCGCACAACTCGCACTCAATTTTGTATTTCGCGGGATTCTAACTCTAAGTGAAGCTGTTCCACAAGGAGGTAGAACACGTTGGTAAAACGAACATAGGAGCGCAAAGTCAAACCCAAGAGCACAGTCAAGAGTGACTGTGCCACGTGTAGTGAAAGGATCATGAATTAATGCAATTTGTCATAGATGTTGCGGGCATCGCGCAGGCGCTGCATTACGAGTTGTTTTTCTTTGGCCGAGTTCCAATCGGGATATTTGTCCGTGATTTCGATGGTCCGATCAATCCAGGCCATGAAATACTGCGCGTCTTCTTCGGAGTAGGCTCGTTTGCCTGCGATTGTTATGTATATGGGGCTGGTTGTGGCGTAGGTATAGTTGTCCATCACCGGGTACTCGGCTTTTTCGCTCCAAGCGCGGAGTACGCACCAGCCGCTTTCGCTGATAGGAATCGTTCCGGCTAGATCGGCCGAATCGCGGGCTCCATTCAGCTTCAATTCCTGGGCTACCTTTCCGTTGCACACAACTTCGAGATGATCCACGGGAACGATCGAGCGCAGTTTCGCGGTGAAGGGAACTGCCGCTTGGGCCGAGCCAAACTCCAACTCACCGCCTAACGTCTCGCCACCCAGCGTGAAATCCACCAATGGCCCGTTTGTTGCAAACGTCTTCCCCTTGAGCAAACCGTCTTTCCACAATGGAGTGGTCATTGGAAATTCCGGAATGTTTATGTACACGCGATCAAATCCAACTTGGCCCCGAATGGGAGCCGCATAGTTTGTGGTCGCGTCCGTTCCGCCTCCGGCCGGCAGATGAAATCCCAAATTAAGCAATCTGTACCAAACCGCCGCTGTGGACTTGTGATCGCTGAATCCCACTATTTCCATGTAATCCAGTTTTCCCAGCGCCACATCTACCGGCAATTCATCCGTAATTCGCTGTGCCGGTTTCGCAAATGGGTCCGGCACTTCATCAAATGGATGCACTGCCCCCACCAACGCCCCCTGTAAATGCGCCATGTCATAAACGTCCGCATTCATCGGAAACAGACTCGCAGCGGCTGTATTCGGATATCCCGCATATCCCGGCGACAACAAATTGTTTTTCAAATGCAAAATTCCACGATGACCCCAATAACTGGTATGAAATTCCTGTCCTCTTACCAATGCCATGTGAGGATCGGGTAGCTTGATCCAGTCCTGCTGCTCGAACTCAATATCAGGAAATCTTTGTTCCTTATTGACGACCAACTCATTGATAATTTGCAAGCCTTCGGATTGACCGATTGCCGCCAGATTCTGAGGGTTATTCCGGTAGCTACCTCCATAATTCATGTGCACGTGGAGATCCGATGGAATCCACTTTCCCCTTGAGGGCTTAAAATCCAAGCGTTCAAGCTTTACGTTTAGCTCGAGAGGTTCATCGGATTTCACTTCGATTGTTTTTTCGAATGGCTTGGTGTTTAAGCCGCGAGAGGCAACAAGCAGATATTTCCCGATGGGCAGGTCTATTTTGTTTTTCGGTTCTTGCGCGTAGAAATAGTGCCGTTCCATCGAGCGTTGCGACCGGTCGAATCCATCGTCAGCAAAAACTTGTGTATCATTCGGCGCAAAACAAAATCCCCGCGAATCCGTAATCGATACACGAGCAGAAATTCTGGCGCCGGATTCGTCAAAGAGCCGCAGTAGGAATTGCGTTCTGCCCTGCACATACTTTCGACTCTCGATTTCCAGCAGTGTCCTTTCCACGCCAGGAAATACTTGCCAGAAAATCTGTAGAGTCCCCGATTCATTCGAAATTGCCGCGAGCTTTCCGCCATCGGGTGACCAACGCACATTCGTCTGATCCCAATCGGCGTAGGTTAGGGGAAACGCGTCGCCGCCATCGGCTGGCATGAGCCACAGGTTGTGCCACTGTCTGCCGAGGTAGGAGCTGTAGATCATGCGGGAGCCATCGGGGGAGAAATCCGGGCGGGCTTTCCAGTTTGTTTCTTCGTAATGAATTTCATGGGCTTCCGCGCCGGGTTCTACCTTCATTTTCCAGAAGCCGCCGGTGCCGTGGATGTGGCCTTTGTTGGAGACGAACAAAATTTCTCTTCCGTCGCGCGTCCAGGCGGGGTTAATTTCCATGTCGTACTGGCTGTAGTAATAGCGAGGCAGGGAACTTTTCGTTTCGCCGGTCAGACGCGCTTTATTTTGCAGCTCGCCGTTTACTACTTCGGCGACGAAAATGTGGAATCGTTTGTTATATTCGGTGGAAACCCAAAGAAGCTTCTTGCCATCGGGCGACCAGCGGGGTTCAACATTTACGGCGCCGCTGCTTGTCAAAGCGCGGGTATTCCCCGTCGGCAAATCCAAGAGCCAAAGTTCCATGGCGTCTTTTTGGTAGGAGACGTAAACGACTGATTTTCCATCGGGCGACCAATCTGGCTGATAGTCGTACCCCGGCCCATCTGTCAATTGTTTGGCGTCCCGCGATCCCAGCTTTTGACGCCAAAGCGATCCCGCCATGGAATAAATCAATTCTTCGGAATCGGGGCCCCAGGTCAAGCTGCTCGGGCCACTGGTTAATTGAGGCAAATAAAGTTCGCGGTAGTAGTAAGGATGCGGCTCATCAATTTGGGGAAGCACTGGGCGACGTTGGGCTGCCGCCGGGACGGTCATCACTGCGAGCACAAAGCAAAGTAATCCAAAAACTCGCTTCAAATTGTCCTCCGCAAGCAGGCATGGTATCGCAAAAAGGAAAAGGCACCTAAGACAGATCAGGCGCCGGAAATTTTAGGCGAAAGTCAGGGAGAATGTTAGGCCAAGCCTGCTTTGGTCAGAGGCATTTCGCGATAACGCTTGCCGGTGGCGGCAAAGATCGCATTGTAGAGGGCTGGGCAGAATGGAGGCAATCCCGGTTCACCGACTCCTGCAGGGGGAGCGGTGCTGTCGACGATATAAATATTTGTTTCCTTGGGAGCGACGTTCATGCGCGCTACCTGGAAAGAATCGTAGTTGGATTGATCGATGACGCCGTTGGTGGCGGTAATTTCTCCGTAGAACGCGATGCTTGTTCCCATGACAGCCGCGCCTTCAAACTGCTGGCGAACGATCGTGGGATTCACGATGGTGCCAGCATCCAGCGCCGTGTCGACGCGGTGAACAATCACGCGGCCATCTTTTACTTCCGCTTGAACGACGGTAGCCACATAAGTTAGGAAGCTGCGATGGACTGCGATTCCCATGCCGAAGCCACTTCCCGATTTCTGCTTGCCCCATCCTGATTTTTCGGCGGCCATCTGGACAACTCGCTTGTATCGCGCAGTGTCGAGAGGGTATTGGGCCAAATCGCTGTCGTAATTCGTATAGTCCTTGGCGAGTTCGCTTTTCGGAATGATGCGGTCCGGACCCAGCAACGCCAGGAGATATTCCACCTCATCTTTTCCCGCGGCGTGGGCGCATTCTCCTACAAACGAATGAATGCCGTAAGCGTGATAGATATTGGCTACGGAACGCAGCCACCCAATGCGCGTGTGAGCCGGGGCCGGGCCGCTCTCCGCACGCTGGTTTGGAATAGCGAATGGCACATCGCTGAAGCCAAGGCCAATTTCGCCCGCATCGGGGTATTGCGCGGACGCGTCGAAGGTTGAGGCAATTGGCGGAAACACGCTTCGCTGCAGCCAACCGGTTGGAAGGCCATTGGAACCTAGAGTTGCTTTGAAATACATCGCCGCAACGGAATGGAACGAGTCGAATTTGATGTCGTCTTCCCGATTCCAAACGACTTTGACCGGTTTGCCGGTTTTTTGGGAAAGGACGGAGGCTTCGACAATGAAATCCGGAAAGGATTTGCGGCCAAATGCGCCGCCGAGCAAGGTGACATTAACGGTTACATCTTCTTTCTTTACGCCGACGGCTGCGGCAACCGCTTCTTGTGCGCCTTGGGGATTCTGTGTGGGAGCCCAAATCACAACTTTTCCATCCTGAAAATTGGCTAGAGCTGCCGGAGGCTCCATGGACGCGTGAGCCAGCATAGGGGCGTAGTATTCCGCCTCCACAACTTTTCCGCCTTTTGCGAACGCAGAATCTACGTCGCCGACTTCACGGACGGGCTTGCCAGGTTTCTTGGCTGTCGCTTCCAGATCTTTGCGGAATGTGTCGGAGTTCCAAACGCTATGCTCGCTTTTGGTCCATTCCACTTTGAGTTTTTTCTTGCCCTGGAAAGCGGCCCAGGTGTTATCGGCAACAACGGCCACGCCACCGAGTGCCTGCATTCCCACGGGAGGTTTCCAGGGATCGATGGTGATGGTCTGCTTGACTCCGCCAACTTTCAGCGCGACGGAATCGTCAACACTTTTCACTGCTCCGCCGTAAACCGGGGGATGGACCACGGAGGCGTAGAGCATCCCGTCCATGCGCACGTCTTGGCCGTATGCCGCTTTGCCCGTGGACATATTCTTCAAATCATAAGTGGGAGTGGGTTTGCCGATGTATTTCCAATCTTTGCGATCTTTCAGCTTTAGATCTTCCTTTTTTGGGACCGGCAATTTGGCCGCGGCTGTGGCCAATTCCCCATAACTCAATTTCTTGCCGCTCGGTTTATGGATTACCGTGCTCGAATCGGTGACACATTCACTTTCTGGAACATTCCAGGTTTGGGCGGCGGCGCGCACCAGCATCAAACGGGCGCTGGCACCTGATTCGCGGAGAACGTCAAAAAAACTTTTTACGGAATGCGAGCCATCGGTGTCCTGATCGCCGTATTTTTCATTGCCGGTACCCTGGATGACGGTCACGCGATTCCAGTCTGCGTCTAGTTCATCAGCCACGATCATGGGGAGGCCGGTGCGGTTCCCACTGCCCATTTCCGAACGAGCAACGACGATGTAAATTGTGCCGTCCGCCGCGATGGCCAGGTAAACATTGGGCTGCAAAGCTGCCGAGGACATAGAATCGACTACGGGCGAAGGGGTAGCGCCCAATAGCGAACTCGGCAAGAATCGCGCGCCGAGGACAAAGGCACTTGATCCGAGCACGCCCTTCAGGAAACTGCGCCGGCTGACATTTTCGATTTGAATCATGGTTGCACCTGCCGTCTTAGACGAAAATCAGCGTTAATTCGTAGGACCAGACTATCCTACCTGCAATTTCAATTGTTGCAACCCCGCGGCGGCAATGTTGCAGCTACTTCGCTTTTTCGGAAATAAGTACTGTCTGAGGCATCCCCGGAATGGGATGGCTGTTTGTTTGTGCAAACCCAGAGTTCGTAAACATGGAGTCATATTCTGCGAATGTGTACGCATCACCCGCGTGCGTATTCACGAGCATGGTAAGGCTGAAGGCCGCTGGCGTTGGTGGAGAGACGCGGTCTTCATTTGGTACAAATTCCAAAGTCACGGCTTTTCCTCCTGGTTTCAACGCGGCATGGACTCGGCGCATCAATGTTTCGCAGGTAGGAACATCGAAGTGATGGAAAATGTTGGTTAGCAAAGCAAAATCATAGCCTGAACCAAGGTCTGTTTCGAAGGCACTGCCCGGACGTACCTCATAGCGACCGGCAACGCCATGTTTCTCTGCATTCTCTTTGGCTACATTGAGGACCGCGGGCCAATCTACAGCGGTAACATGTGCATTCGGATTTTCTTTTGCCAAGGTGACGCCAAACATGCCGTGACCAGCAGCTATATCCAGGACCTTCATTGGCTTTTCCGAGTTGGCCTCGAGGAGCGCAGCGATGAAATTAGCAGACGGCATCATCATCGGAGCCATAGAGCGTGCGAAAGGAACCCAGGCTTCATCGTTGGGCTTGGTATTATCACCGTTACCGTTTAACGCTCCTCCGCGCCAGATGATATCGCTTAGATTTGCAAAATTGT
>DASXIT010000176.1:0-1618 GCA_036497825.1 Candidatus Acidiferrum sp. | reverse complement strand
ACACGAAGGCCAGAAACGTTTCAAAATCGGCTACGCTGACCAATGAAATCGGCGGAGAAATCGGTGGAATCAACGACTTATGGCTTATGGACACAAACAAAAGTAGGGATACCGGTTCAGACGGCGGTATAACCCCTAGGCCGAATAGAAGGCGGCAATGGCGGTGACTACAGACCGCTGTTGCGCTTCGCTGAGTTCTGGATAAATGGGAAGAGAAAGGACCTCGCGGCTGGCGACTTCGGATGCGGGAAAGTCGCCCGGCTTGTGGCCGAGATAGGAGAAGGCTTTCTGGAGGTGCAGGGGAATCGGATAGTAGATTTCCGAAGGAATGCCGCTGGTGCGCAGGTGTTCGCGAAGGTTGTCGCGGTCGGTGGAGCGGATCGTGAATTGGTTGTAGACGTGGGTGAATTGCGGAGGGGCACCGGGCAAAGTCAACTTTGATTCCAGATGGAATTCGCGGAAGAGTTGGCGATAACGATCGGCATTGCGCTGCCGTGCTGCCGCCCATTTGTCGAGATATTTCAGTTTCACGCGGAGAATGGCGGCCTGCAGGGCGTCCAGACGACTATTCATTCCCAGCAATTCGTAAACGTACTTGTCACGAGCACCGTGGACATGCAACAGGCGGAGACGATCAGCCAAAGCAGCGTCGCTGGTAGTAATAATGCCAGCATCGCCGGCGGCACCAAGATTCTTGGAGGGGAAAAAACTGAAGCAACCCATTAGACCGAGGCTGCCGACTGGCCGTCCGGCATAGCGCGCGCCGATGGCTTGTGCGGCGTCTTCGATGACGGGAATGCGTTGCGCCGAAGCAAGCTCCAGAATCGGATTCATATCCGCCGACAAGCCAAAAAGATGGATGGGCATGATGGCTTTGACTTTGGGAGTAATCGCCTGCTGGATAGCTTGGGGAGAAATGTTGAACGTTCGGGGATCAATATCGACAAAAACGGGTTTGGCTCCGACGCGAGCGATGGAACCAGCGGAAGCAAAAAATGTAAATGGAGTGGTGATGACCTCATCGCCAGGACCGATTTCGAGAGCCAAGAGAGCGAGAATCAGGGCGTCCGACCCGGAAGCACAAGCAACGGAACAAGCGCATCCGGTAAGGGCGCTGATTTCATTTTCAAAAGCAGTGACTTCCGGCCCCAGAATGAACTGCTGGGTTTCCAGGGTGCGCATCACCGCGTCGAGAATTTCCTGACGGATGGTGGCAAACTGCGCCTTCAGATCGAGGAAAGGCATCAGCATTTTTTGAGGCGCGGTTGAACCGGGCACGGGCATCTTCCTGTGAGTGCAAAATTGAAAGAAAGCTCAACTGGAACAAGAGCGAGCGGATTGAAGTGAACGGGCTGCGTTCTTGATTCCAGGTGATGTAAGAAAGTCTACATCACAACGGAGTTCGAGGGTTCCCGCAACATCAAGAGAGATTAACGATCTCGACGCGCAGCTTATCAAAATCGGTTGTGCCCAGATTTCGCTGGCTGGCCATTTTCAGGTATGGCATCGCGCTTACGTCCATATTCCAGTACGCCTTGGCGACATAGGCATCGAGGGCAACGGGATCGGTCCCGGCGATAAGGGTCTTCTTCAAGAGCACATCCTCGAGATTGCCGCC
>DASXIT010000175.1:0-30140 GCA_036497825.1 Candidatus Acidiferrum sp. | reverse complement strand
CCTTGGCGGCAAACGCCTCCGATGACAAAGCAAAACAGCAGAAACAGATTCAGACCACAACTCAAGACACTCTTCAGCGGCTCTATAAAGCTGAGCCAAGAACCAAAGCAGCTGTCAAACACGCGTACGGCTATGCAGTCTTTAGCGATTTGGGAGTGAAGATTCTCTTCGGCGGCACCGGCAACGGAAAGGGCGTTGCCGTCAATAACAAAACCAAACACGAGACCTATATGAAGATGATCGAACTTCAAGCTGGACTCGGAGTGGGAGTTGAAAAATTCCGCGTTGTATTTCTATTTGACAACCAGAGAGCGTTCGACAGTTTCGTCAACTCGGGCTGGGAATTCGGTGGACAATCCACCGTCGCGGCCAAATCTGGAGACAACGGTGGTGGGATGGCTGGAGCTGTTGCCGTCGCGGACGGGGTTTGGATGTATCAATTGACTGACACAGGTCTGGCAGTCGAGATTAGTGCCACAGGTACGAAGTACTACAAGGATGACGACCTGAATTAAAGTGCGAGCGCGGTACACCAAATCACTTCAACAAAGACCTCTCCGATGCGCCGCCCGTACTCCCTTAGGAGTCGCCGATGGTCCGGCAAATTCCTGGTCAAAACGAACCTGCAAGATATTTTGACAATAGTGCAAAAGAGAACAGACAGCGGGACCGTAGCTTTCCTAAACTCGATTGTCGATTCGTTTAATCCTCCTGAAAACGAAGGCTGGTGAAATGTGTGGCAGAAGAATTGTCCTGTTTGTCAGAAACCATTGGAAAAGAAAAATCCTACAGACACAATCCCCTGCCCATGCGGTAAGTATGTTTGGAAGGATAGCGGCTCGAATATCCCTGAAGGGATGCCGAGTGCTAGCCTCTATCTGTCCGGTATTGCTATTTAAGCGGCGAGGGGTCCCCTGTCACCATGAAGAAAAGCGAACTCACACGCAAACAAATATCCTCCGTCACCTGCCCTACATGTGGAGTCCCGATCGGGAAGCGTTGCCTGCTGCATTCAGGCACGCCTCGTTCAGAGCCACATGGAGACCGGGAGTTCGCTGCTTTGCAAGCCATCGAACGGAAACGAAATCAACTGGTCATAAGATGAGGGCTGGCTTGGAACTGTACAATTTTGAACAGACGCGATTTGTGTAGAAGGATAGACTGCGGTTCAAATCTACAGTTATTTTTACACCCCTCGGCCTGCGACACTCTTTGACCCGGCCAGTTGACAATGCCGCAGGCCCCCTCACTCAGAAGCACTACTCGCCATGGGGGCCTTTTCTATTTTCGGCTACCGCAACCACGGGCAGCCACGTCCAAACGGCTTTACCGGACGCGTAAGGAGCTCCTCGCCCCTGTTCACTCCTCAGCGAGAACGCGCATCCGGTAAAGTACTAGCGTAATCAGGATTCTAGGCGTTTAGCTCCGCCAAGCCGACGAAGCGAGCAAGCAGGGTGCCTAGGGTTTTGCGTTGGCATTCAGCTTCGCTGCGACCCCACCAGCAGGTTGTGCCGCTGAGTTATCCTGTTGACGGGTGAGGTAGAAAACGAAGGGAGTGATCTGGAATGACATTTTCTCGCCTTCGCTCATAGCGGCCTCCGGTCTGGACTTGACCATTTTCAGCTGATCGCTCCATGGATCAACCTTAATGCGTGCGCCGAGGGGCAGCGCAGCTGTCATGTTGGTCGCGGGCTTCGCATCGGAGTGCTGCTCAAAGGACAGCGCGGCTGCGATGCTCCAGTTTGTCGGGACTCTGTCGCCCAAATGTGGACTGACGAGATTGGGGACGTCTTTCGACGCCGTCTTGAGCGTTTCCAGGAACAGTTCTGCTGTCTCGGATTTTTCGTTGTACGGAGAGTTCCTCAGCAACTGGTCGGCCTCCTGCTGCGCGGCCCGTTCCTGTGCCGGTGTGTGCGTAAATGCAAAGTGGCGGAAGGTGTCTCGTTCTTTGAACTGCATGCTGTTGAAGAACGCAAATTCCGTGTCCACGCCATGCGCCAGCACGATGTGACTCAGCTCGTGCGCCAGGATGGCCGCCAGGCTGGCCTCGTCAGGAAGCACGTCCACCAATCCACGGCTCAACACGATCGTGTGGCCAATGGTGAACGATTCCAGCGTTGAGGTCAGTAGCACCCGGCAGCGAACTTCCGGTTGGATGTCCAGACCGTTGGTCAGCTCCAGGTTGTTGACCACGGTCTCCAGCACTTTATCCGCTTCCCCATCCGGCGCCAACAGGCCCTGCCGCTCGAGGTGCTCCGTCACGTTCGTTTCCGCTTGCCTCTCCCAAGCACGCTCCGCTTGCAATGGCGAGTAGTCGTTGGCCGTTTCTGTTAGATCCCTGACTGGCACCGGCGCCTCCACGATCAGCTTACTCAGCTCTTGCTCTTCCGCAGCCTGCCCAATGTGATAGCCCCAGAGCCGCGTTTGCGCTCGGAACGGCTTGAATGCCAGTTTCGTTGTCTGTGGGTCATGCACGTTGCCCTGTTCTGTGTACACGAAGGAAGGCAGCCATAGGTTCGTTCCGATGTTTGTCCGCCAGCTATCAAAATTAAAGTACTGGCTAAGCACGAAAGACTCACCGTACGAACCGTTAAAACGCACGATGTGGTAATCCTGATCTTCCACCCAGATCCGTCCGACGAAACGTCCTTTGTCGTTCTTCTTCAGTGGACCGACGTCAAACACCAGGCAGCGAACTTCGCCCAAAAACTCGCGTCGAATGTACTCAAACTTGTAGTGCTCACGATCGAAGCCGGACGTGTCCACATAAATCATTTGAAGGAACCCGCCCGGCACAAATCCTGTGTTGGCGAATTCCCGCCAATCTTCGGACAATTTTCTCTTCAACCCGCTTTCATATTCCAGTGGTTCCAGCTCCACTCCCTTCGCCAACTTGGCCCGGCCAAGGAAGTATTTATCCCCATCCGGAACTGTCATCAGCTGCTTATCCAGACGGAAATATTGAATATACGTTTCCACTAAAGGCGAATATTGGCGCAGCAACTTCACTTCCGACTGCTCTTGCGCCACCACCTTATCCGCGATTTCGCTTGGGGTACCTGGTTGTTGGCCAGTTGCTACCAACGGTAGCGCACTCAGCGCCAGAGCCACACCAAGAATCTTGAGGCCGGACATAAAGCCTCCGAGGCTAGGCTGGGGGGTTGTGAAATGCCGGGTGGCGAGAGGCCCGGGGAGACCGAAACTCTGACACGCTTTTCCGCGCTCGTCAACCTCGTTATGCAATCACATGCAGCCATACCAGGGGGGTGACAGTTTTATGTTGCCGTTAGGGTGACAGAATTACGTTGCTACAACACCTCGTTATGCAATCAAGTCTGTTCTATTACCCACACATTACAAAAGGGCGCCCCTTTGTAGTAAGTTTTGAGCATCGAGCCGAGGGAAAACTCCGGAGACTGACGTTATTGCCGGGGACTGCATGATAGTTGAAGTAGCCTTGAACCACGCGCCTCAACCATCTCCCACTTCTGCCAGCGGCTGATGCATTCGCTTCCGACTTGCTGCTACAAAACGCCCGAACTAAATCAGGCGCATATCGGACACAACTACGCTCGCGGTTAGCAGCCTGACGGGTAACAAGATTCGTTTGTACCAAGCCAAGACTGGGAGCACGTGTACGTTCCTGTGCCAGATTTGGTCTCGACGGCGCTTCATTCCCTGCCCCGTAAGAACCAGCAATACTTCTTTTGGTCCGGCACATCGAAGGTCCAAGCCGCCGCGTCTGTTTGGCGTAAACGTATGCTGAGGTGTTCAAGACAGCCAAAATAGTGGACGGCCATACCCATCGGTTCCGCGATACCTTCGCGGTCGGCCTACTGGAAAAGGGCGTTTCGTTGGAAACCGTCTCAATTTTGCTGGGTCATCAGTCGATTAAAATTACGCAGAAGCACTATTCGCCGTGGGTTAAGACTAGGCAGAATGCGTTGGACCGGGAAGTATCTGAAGCACTCTCCGCTTGACCCTAGGTCCAATTTGAGCACAGTAGATTTGGCACCGCTCAGAAACGCACGCCTGCTTGACGATTTAATGGAGGCGCGGGTGGGAATCGAACCCACGCGTAAAGGTTTTGCAGACCTCTCCCTTACCACTTGGGTACCGCGCCTCAACCTATTAAGTATAGCCAAAATTTCGCGACCGTGTCAGTGACGCTGCACGTCTTGCCTTTTGCAGCATCAGCACGGCAAGAGTCTAGTCCTTTTTCGCCACCACTCTCAATCGCCGGTAATCAATCACCCACTGCCCGTCGTGAAATAGTTCGGGTATAGCCTCTTGTACCGTTTCTTCAATGAAACGATTACGCTCGTATTCAGAAAGGCTCTCGAAAATCGCTCCGCCAAACATGGACAGCCAGTTTCGCAGCCCGCTCACCCCTTCTTCCAACGGTGTCGGCCGGTCAAACAAAATCGCGTAGGTCACCACCAGCCCTTGTTTTTCCAGCAACCCCGCATATTCCGGCAAGCTGGGGTAATACCACGGATCGGGCATCGGTTGCGGCAGCTTCAGTTCTAACCAGGCCCGCTCTGCCGCGGCAACCAACTTGGCGATATTTCCATGCCCACCAAATTCCGCCACAAATCGTCCGCCGGGTTTCAACAAACGCGCCACCTCACTGATTACGCGCTCCGGTTCTCTGATCCAGTGCAGCGTGGCATTTGAGAATACCGCGTCGAACGATTCTTGCAGACCAATGTTGGTTGCATCGGCAACTTCAAATCGAATCTGTGGGTACGCTTCCCGAGCTTGCCGAATCATCTCCGGCGATCGATCAATTCCCGCTATCTTCGCACCGGTCGCCGCAATCTTCGCGGTCAAGTGTCCCGTGCCGCAGCCTATATCTAAAATGCGTTCGCCTGGTTGAGCCGCCAACAAATCGAGCAACCCCTCCGCCATCTTATAAACGAAGGAGTGTTTTTCGTCGTACAGTCCCGCATCCCACTTGGATGGTTGCACCATTTCAGATTCCGCCCATTTCCAGAACCGCCCCGCCCATTGTTTTCAGAGTTTGTGTCGTGCCATTTGTTGTGATTCTCACAATTGCTTCGGCCAAGCTCGCGTTGGCAACCGGAAATGTCCCAGAGCCATCGGTCTTCGTATAGGGCAAGCGGTGAATGCCCGGCGACACTCCCTCAATTGTAACTTCAATCCGCAGTCCATCGGACGCCATGCCGATAAACACCCACTTGAGGCGATTGCTCTCCTTCAATATTTCCCGCTCATTAATCTTTCGGAGAACCGTAGCACGGCCTTCGTGCCACAAAACAACGTTGCGAAAGGTCAATCCAAGCGGCAAATCATAAACCAAGGCTTCCAGCGTGCTCGCCTGGTTCCCATCGCCCGGAATATACGCATGCATCCAGCGCCAATACGATCGATGACGATGACCGCAGTTGTGTCCCTGCACGCCAAATCCGAGTGGCTCACCAGCAAAAATCTTGCCATCAAAACGAATTTCGCCGGAAAACGTCGCGTCCGAATGCGGCGACTTGGAGAATCCTATCCAGCCTTTATTGCTTAGTTCAAATCCGAAATGTGAGCTTATCCGCAAATTCCAGGAAATATTGTGACCGTCAACCTCCAAATTGCCCCAGCATTTGCCTTCTTCGATCCCGTTCTCCGCAATATGGCAATGGAAAGGAATTGTCTTCCTGCCGCTTAACGACAATTTCTCTGCTGGAAATCCTTGGATAAAACTCCGTGGCTCTCCTTCGCGGGGAAACCATGTAGCCCACACTTGAGTCGGCATCCCGGAAAGTGCGCCGGTCTCGATCCCACCACGTCCCAGATTCATGATCAAATAGCGAAACCACCACGCGCCACTCTCATCCACAAGCCCGCACCGCAAGAACCAAACCTCATACCGTCGCTTCATTGCTCGCGACGAGTACACGGCATTCAGTTGTCTTTCTCCCATCGGTCTTACACCACAATCGGTTGCACAGTCACTCCTGTTTACCCTGAGGCATACCGAAGGGACTGTGCTCTTGGGTTACTCCCGACTTCTCTTCCTTCATTAATTTTGCTTCTTCAAGTGCGCATCAAACCACTCTACAACTCTTTTCTGTACATCCACCCGATGCTTCGCTTCTTGAAATCCATGCGGTTCTCTCGGGTACAGCACCAATTCGCTTTCCACTCCATATCGCTTCAGCCCGCGATAGAGTTCCTGGCTTTGTCCCTGTGGATCGACCTTGTCGTCTTCGCCCTGCAGGATCAACGTCGGCGTCTTTGCATTTCGCACATAAAGAAATGGCGAGCTGTTCAGAAATCCTTCCGGTTTCTCGTAGGGCACTCCCCAGAACCACTCGTCGTAAGCTGGACCTGCCTCGGTGCCAAATTCAGAAATCAGGTTTGCCATTCCCGCGCCAGAAATCGCAGCCTTGAATCGCGGTGTTTGTGTTACTGCCCATTCCGCCATGTAGCCGCCATACGACCATCCCCCAATTCCCAATCGATCGAGGTCCGCCATTCCTTTTGCAATCAAGTCATCTACGCCGGCCATGACATCCTTGAAATCGCCGCCACCCCAATCCGCACGATTCATCTGTACAAATTTTTGCCCGTACCCAATCGATCCGCGAATATTCGGATACATCACCAAATAGCCGCGCGCCACCAGCAGTTGCCCCCACGCATCGATGTTGTCTCCCCAATTCCCAGTCGGCCCGCCATGCACCAAAACGATGAGGGGCAGCTTGGATTTTCCGTCGTAACCAGCCGGCTTCAGCAGCGCCGCCTCAATTTCCAATCCATCGAACGATTTATACCTGTAATATTCGGGCTCCGTTATGGCGTATTCTTTCCAACCATCGTTCACGTGGCTGACTTCTTGTGCCTCACCTTTGGTGTCGCGAAGCCATAATTCTTGCATCTTCGTTGTCGTCTCGCCTACAAACGCAATTTCCCCCGTCTTTGCCACAGAAAATGGCCCGGGATTAACCGGCAAATCCGCCGAATCCTTGCGTTCACCCTTTTCGCTGTAGCCGGTAAACTTGTTCTTGAACCCATCGGCATAAAGAGCCACCACCCAGCCGCTCCCTGCCCATTGAAAGTGGTGAATTTCCCGATCCAGACTCGCGCCGGTCAAGTTTTTTGCCACTCCGACCCCGACCGGCAAAATCTGAAGATCACTTGGCTGCGGTCCATCTTCACGGCTGCCGATAAACCCAATCATCTTGCCGTCCGGCGAAACGCGTAAATTCGCAAATGGACCAGTTGGCGCCAGCAACTCTTTTATGCCTCCGTCTTGCACGCTTACGGAATACAAACGATCCGTGAAGCGGTCCGAATAAGGATGATTCGTTGCCTGCACCACGATCGATTGACCATCCGGCATCCAGCCCAGATCCTCTACCCGCCACGTCGCTTCCGTCAGCGCTTGTTCTTTCTTGCTGGCCAAATCGATCACCCGGAGTCGCGCCTGCTTGTCTTCGCGATCCACAACGTGTGCGTCGTCCTTATCCTTGATTTTCTTTTCTTCCGCCTCGGTCTTCGCGTCCGGCGCAAGGAATGCGATCGACTTCCCATCCGGAGACCATGCCAGCTCGCTCACGCTGGCTTTCCCTTTCGTCAACTCAACCGCTTCGCCGCCTTCCATCCGCAATATATAAATTTGCTGCTCGTCACCGTCGCGATTCGACAAAAACGCAAGTTGCTTTCCATCCGGAGACCAGCGTGGCGAGCTTTCCGATTTCGCCGAATACGTTAATTGCCGCGATGCGTTTTTTTCTTTCTCATAAATCCAGATGTGCCGAATGCGCTTCTCTTCAGTTCGCGGCTCGTTCACCACAAACGTCACGCGAGTGCCATCCGGCGAAAATTGTGGATCCTGTAAACTTCGCAGCTGCAAGAATGCTTCTGGCGTAAGTGCTTTCTTTTCGCCACCCGTTTTTTCCTGGCAAAAAGTAGCTCCCGCAATCAGCATCGTCCCGCTGACAATCTTCCAAAATTTCCTGAGCATCCGAATCACCCCGTCATTCACCAAACGCTTGGACTTTATCATCAGGCTCACCCGTGTCAAATCAGAGATGCATGTTCCGATCACAGACAAGTCTGATTGACTCTCCATTTCGCCAAGCGTAATCTGGCATTCTGATGTTCATCCGTTCCCACTCCCAAGCTCCCCACTCCACCGGCTTCTGCGCCCCTGTTTTCTGTTGCTGTACTTGTTGCTTTGCCGGCGCGTGGGCGGAGTCGAGCGGCTAGTTCTTTATTCCCAACTAGATCAGCTTCACACCAGCCCACTGATTCCGGTGGGCTTTTTGTTTCGGCTGGATTTCCAGCAAAGGGAGAAGGACGAACATTCAATCTGATCGAATACGAGAGGAGAAAATTCATGAGCAGGATTCATTCGGAAGTATTGCAAGCTAATGCAAAATACAGCGCCGACTTTGGCGAAAAGGGCAAACTCGCTCTCCCACCAGCGCGGCGCTTCGCCATTCTCACCTGCATGGACGCGCGTCTGGACCCAGCGAAATTTGCGGGACTTGCCGAAGGCGACGCCCACGTGATCCGCAACGCGGGTGGTCGCGCCAGCGACGATGCCATTCGCTCCTTGGTTATCAGCTATAAATTACTGGGAACCCGGGAATTTTTCGTAATTCATCACACCAATTGCGGCATGGAATTCTTCACTAACGACGTCATGCGCGATCTGCTGAATTCCAGCCTGGAAACTGCCGAACTTACGCCCAACGGTTTTCGCGATGTCGGCAAAGGACCCGGCTCCCGCGCTGGCGAATACGTCGAGTGGCTCACCATCAAGGACCAGAAGCAGGCCGTCATCGATGATGTAACTCGCATCCGCTCCCACGCCCTTGTTCCCAAATCCATCCCGGTCTATGGATTCATCTACGACGTACGTTCCGGCAACCTGATCGAAGTAGAAGCGGCCCGCGCAGCCGGTGCCTCGGCGTAACACAAATCAATTCGCTCACAATCAGCGCGTGCCCACCTCCATCCACCAAGGCGGGCACGCGGCTACATTGGCAGGTAATTCCCTCAAACCACCTGTTCTTTTTCTGTCCACAGGACAGGAAAGTATCCGAGTTCTTCCATCATTTGGCCACCCTTCCCTGATTGTTCTAAAACTGTTCTTCAAGACAGTAGTTATCGATGCATCGAATGCTTATTCTTGCCGGTGAAATAAGGCTGAGCATTCACCTGCGCTCGCTCCCACCCCTCAGGTTCAGCCGCAATCCCGAGTAAAGGAAGCCCCGCAAATGCGAGACAAGCTATTGGTGTGTTCAGTGGCGTTGATTTTGCTCTCCAGTTGGAGTCTTTTCGTTTCCCCGGCCGCGGCCAGTGTTTCCGCCAGTCCTGCTTCCGTAAATTTTGGTTCCGTTAACGTCAACTCTCCCAGCTCTCCAACCACCATTGTTCTTACCAATAACTACGATCGTTCCGCGACGATTGAGACCGTTTCCGTTTCCGCCAGCCTCTCTCAATTCATCGTGACGGGCCCTTCTTTGCCGCTAACCTTGCAAAGTCATCAGAGCGTATCGTTTCAGATCGTCTTTGATCCCAGTGCGGCTTCCGTCATTTCGGGGAATGTCACTTTTACGGTAAGGCGTCGTTCCACTAGCACATTGATCGTGCCGGTCACAGGCACGGGCGTTGCTCTCCCAACGTCTACGTATCTACTTTTGCCTAGCTCAACAAATATTTCCTTCGCAAACACTCTAGTTGGCAATTCTTCTTCGCAGTCTATCACTCTCTCCAATACTGGAAATTCCAGCGTCACGATTTCCCAGATCTCGATTACCGGTGTTGCTTTTACAGGCAGCGGCATAGCTTTGCCTTTCACTCTTGCCGCTGGTCAAAGCGTCTCACTCTCGGTCGCCTTTTCGCCCGCCGCCGTCGGCACCTCCGCAGGCGCCATCACGGTGGTCAGCAATGCGACCAATTCTCCTGCGACGATTTCGCTCTCTGCTACTGGTGTTCAGCCGCAGATCACGGTAGTCCCAACCGGCATCAGTTTCGGTAGTGTTACCGACGGTGTGACCAACACACAGACTGTCACTGTAAAGAATTCCGGCACCGCCAATCTCACCGTTACTCAAGCTACTATCACCGGCAACGGTTTCACCGGCAGCGGAATTTCTCTGCCTCTCACCTTGGCTCCCGGCGCTTCCTCAACCTTCACGCTGAGCTTTACGCCAACCACAGCGTCCACAAGTTCTGGATTCTTGACCTTGATCAGCAACGCGCAAACTTCCTCGCTGAGCGTTCCACTCTCCGGCGCCGGCGTGGCGCAAGTTCAACAACTCTCCACCAGTGCAACGTCGCTGAGTTTTGGCAGCCAGACTCTTTCAACTAGCGCGTCACAACCTGTAACCATCACTAACACTGGAAACTCTTCCGTAACCATTTCTCAAGTCTCCGTCACCGGCACCGGCTTCAGCTTCAGCGGGCTCACCGCGCCTCTCACTCTCACCGCGGGGCAATCCACCAGCTTCAACACCATCTTCGATCCCACCACCGCTGGAAACTTTACCGGCACCGCTACCATCGCTAGCAACGCAACCAATTCGCCTCAATCCATCGCGCTCTCCGGCTCCGGAGCCGCACCCGTCACTCATTCCGTCAGCCTTTCCTGGCAGCCCAGCACTTCTTCCGTCGTTGGCTACAACGTTTACGAGGCCACGTCATCCGGTGGGCCGTTCACGAAATTGAATTCCACTCCAACTGCCTCCACCACCTACTCGGATACCAGCGTCGTTTCCGGTGACACCTATTACTTCGTCACCACCGCCGTAGCTTCCTCTGGTGATGAAAGCACCTACTCCAACCAAGCCGTAGCCGTCGTCCCGTAGTCATTGCTCAAAGTGGATGATTTTCGTTCCTAAGTGCCGCACCCTTCGATTCCAAGGATGCGGGTTTGGCCTGCGTACACTCCCCAAATTTGGTCATCCTGAGCGAAGTCCTGGCGCATTTTGCCAGGACGCAATCGAAGGATCGTGGCAGACATTCAACTCCACCGACACCGACGGGACAGTCTCGCACGAGCACTTTCGCTGTTTCGCAATTGTTGCCTCGATCCCTCCCCAAGCGTTGCGGTCCTCTGGCCGGGATGACACCATCGCGACCAAGTACTGAATCGCGCAGCCAGTTTTTCAACCCTGTCCTCGTTTTGCCCCACTAACTCACCCCACTGCCCTTCAGTACCGTAGAATTACCATAACTTTACCGTTATCAAGAGTGTTGTGCCGGAGCCGAGCTATGCAGTTCCCGCCACCCTTAATGCCCGTGGAACAGTCACTCTTGACTGTTCTCGTGGGTTGCACTTCCCGCTTCGCTGCTCCTTCCCCCTGCCCCATTCTCCGTCATTCAATCGCCGGTGATTTCAACCGCTTCATCGTCGCTCTCCCGAACTGCGAACTGACTTCCGAAAACTGTCAGTTTACTTCTCCCTTAATTCCAATCCTTGCCACTCTCTTGCCACGAACGGAGAGAGGGATGCCGCAAAATCGCGCAAATCCGTCAAGAACCACGCCTCTAAATCCTTTAAATGCCACTGTTACGAATGCCCCCTTACGTAACTCCTTTGCTTACCACTCTTACGTGAAAACAGGGGATGGGGTGGCAGTTACCTTCTGTCGAACAAGTTCTTCCCATAACGGAACACTCATCTCTTGTCTTCTGGCTCCGAAACTTACAACTGAAAACTGTGAACTGTTAACTCTCCTCTCCCCCACATTGCGGCACCCGCGACCCCTCGGATACAATCGTTCGTTTGCAGCGCACCGGAAAGGCCTAGCCGAAGAGCCATGCACGAGATTCGCGTCCACAACACCATGTCTGGCAAGGTGGAAACCTTCATTCCGCAAAAACCTGGCGAAGTGAAGATGTACACCTGCGGGCCGACGGTCTACGATTTCGCGCACATCGGCAATTTCCGCACCTTCGTTTTTCAAGATGTGCTGCGACGCTTCCTGAAGCTGCGCGGATTCCGCATGAACCACGTCATGAATCTGACCGACGTGGACGATCGCATCATTGCCAATTCCGCCGCCGCTGGCGTCAGTCTTCGCGATTACACTGAAAAATATATCCAGGCGTTTTTTGCGGATTGCGAAACGATGAGCGTGGAATCGCCCGAGCATTGGATCCGCGCCACCGACAACATCGACGACATGGTCGCGCTGATTCAGCGCTTGCAGAAAAACACCTACACCTACGAAAGCGAAGGCTCGATCTACTACCGCATCTCGAAATTCAAGGATTACGGCAAGCTTTCCAAGATCGACCTCAGCGGCATGCAAGTGAACGCTCGCGTGGATAACGACCGCTACGAAAAAGAAAGCGCCCGCGATTTTGCGTTGTGGAAGGCGCCGAAGCCCGGCGAGCACTTCTGGGAAGCGCCGATTGGCGCGGGCCGTCCCGGCTGGCACATCGAATGTTCGGCGATGGCCATGAAATATCTGGGCGAAACGCTGGATATTCATACCGGCGGAATCGATCTGTCGTTTCCGCATCACGAAAATGAAATTGCACAGAGCGAAGCCGCGACGGGCAAGCAGTTTGTGCGCTACTGGATGCATGCCGAACATTTGCTGGTCGAAGGCGAGAAAATGTCCAAGTCGGCGGGCAATTTCTTTACCCTGCGCGATCTGTTCGGCAAAGGTTACAAGCCGTCCGCGCTACGTTTCGCCTTATGCAGCGTGCCGTATCGCCGCCAATTGAATTTCACCTTCGATGGATTGCAGCAGGCGACGAGTTCGGTGGAGCGGTTGCGGAATTTCGCGGCTCGCCTGAAGAACGAAAAATTCCCCGCCGGCAAGCAATCGACAATGACGGCACGCATCGCGCTGGCCGCCGATGATTTCGACGCCGGACTTTCCGACGATCTAAATACCGCACAAGCCCTTGCCGCCATGTACGATTTTGTGCGCGAGGCGAATATCGCCATGGATAAGGGGGAATTTCTGCAGAGCGATGTAGCGCCGGCTCAGGAATTCCTGTCCAATTTCGATAAGGTTTTCGCGTTCGTGGAAGATAACGACGCCGAAAAGCTGAAGAATCTCGGCTACGACGCGGGTAGCGATGCTCTAGGTGACCCCGAGATTGAGAAGCTGGTCGCGGAACGCCAGGCCGCCCGTCAGCGCCGCGACTTCCCCGAATCCGATAGAATCCGTAAAGTGCTCTCAGATCATGGTATAATTTTGGAAGATACGAAGGACGGGAACGTTCGCTGGAAACGCAAATGACGCACTATCTAAAACGCGGCCGCCAAGCAGTAGGTCCTCGTGTCCCCCGCAAGTTTCGACCGTCGAACCTTCGACCGTGTCTCTATAGCGTAGATTAAGTCCGAAATTTCAGCAGGCTGCGCTAGTTTTGAGTTTGCGCTTTTCTGCTCGCTCTCCCCTCTCTCGCCACATCAACCCACGCTCACAGATTCTTGGAGGAATCATGACCACAGCCACGGAAACGAAGCAAGCCACAGCGAAAGCGAAATTGCCAAACGTCAAGACCACTCTGCCTGGACCAAAGGCCCAGGAAGTAATCGCCTACGACAAAAAGTATATGTCGCCATCCTTGACGCGCGACTATCCGCTGGTCGCCGATCACGCTTATGGCGCCATCGTGGAAGATCCCGACGGCAACCAGTTCCTGGACTTTGCGGCGGGCATCGCCGTTTGTTCCACGGGCCATTGCCATCCCAAAGTGGTGGAAGCAATCCAGAAGCAGGCCGCGGAATTGATCCACATTGCAGGCACGGACTTCTATCATCGCCATATGCCGATGCTGGCGGAGCGCCTGGTAGCGACGATGCCGAGTTCGCACAAGTGGAAAGTATTCTTCGGCAACTCTGGCACAGAAGCGGTGGAAGGCGCGATGAAGCTGGCACGCTATCACACCAAGCGAGACAAGATTGTGGCGTTCTATGGCTGCTTCCACGGGCGTACGTTCGGTTCGCTCTCACTGACCGCATCGAAGAATACGCAACGCAAAGGATTCGGCACGTTGCTCGGAGGGATCGAGCACATTCCCTATCCATATGCGTATCGTTGCGCGCTGGGCCACACCAACGAAACCTGCGGCGCGGAAATCATTGAGTTGCTGGAGCAGCAAATCTTCAAGCGCTTGTTTGCGCCGGAAGAAGTGGCCGCGATTATCGTCGAGCCCATTCAGGGCGAAGGGGGATTCATTCCCGCGCCACTGTTCTTCCTGCAGGAATTGCAGCGCATCTGCAATAAGCATGGAATCATGCTGATTCTGGACGAAGTGCAAACCGGTGTAGGCCGCACCGGAAAGATCTGGGCGTACGATCATGCGGGGATTACGCCGGATATCGTTTTGACCGCCAAGGGAATTGCCAGCGGCATGCCAATTAGCGCTTTCATCGCGAAAGAAGAAGTGATGAACTGGAAAGTTGGCTCGCACGGAAACACGTATGGTGGCAATCCGGTTTGCGTGGCGGCGGCCATGGCGACATTGGATCTTGTCGAAGGCGGCTTGATGGCCAATGCGGAGAAAATGGGCAACTATATTTTCAGCAAGATTTCCGACTGGCCGCAGCGCTTCAAGATTGTCGGCGATGTGCGCGGCAAAGGATTGATGATTGGGTCGGAATACGTCCGCGATCAGCGCACCAAGGAAAAGGCGCCGGACCTGAGGGATAAGGTGATCGACACGGCATTCCACAAGGGATTGCTGACGCTCGGCTCCGGCGAAAACTCGATTCGCATGTCGCCACCGCTGATCATCGCTCAGGCTCAGGCAGACTGCGCGATCCGCATCATGGAAGAGAGCATCCGCGAAGTGGAGAAATCGCTGTAGGAAAGAGAAAGCAGATTTCCAATGCCCGTTCAAAATGCGAACGGGCATTGGAATGACAAAGTATTGATGTGTCGGTGTTATTGCAATCCCCGCAATTCCCAAGACCGACACGCAAATGTGGCCCTTCGAATTAACTCGGGGCAAACGTGGGGGGAACCCTAAGACACTGAAATTTAAACGCGGGCTGTGGCCTGGATCGGTCACAGCCCGCTTTGCTTTTCATCGCGATTTCTTTCCTTCTAAGTTATGATTACGTTTCGTCCATAGAGAGTTATCGTATGTCCATTCCAGCGCGCATCGGCTTTGCAATTGTGAAATGGAAGGCTCGGCACGGGCTGCAAGAAGGGGTCGCTGCAGACTCTGAGAAGAAACTTGAAGCGCTGGGAATGGGGGCGTTGGGAGAACGGTACGCCTACTGGTATGTGCGGCGAATCGGCTACATTTTTATTGCTCGGAACTACACCCCGCCACGCAGCAAAGGGGAAATTGATTAGGTGGGTTACGACGGCGAAACACTGGCCTTTGTCGAGGTGCGAACGC
Organism: Candidatus Acidiferrum sp.; assembly: GCA_036497825.1. Taxonomy (GTDB): domain Bacteria; phylum Acidobacteriota; class Terriglobia; order Acidiferrales; family UBA7541; genus Acidiferrum. The sequence continues at coordinate 14,801 of DASXIT010000175.1, read as the reverse complement.
GGGCAGCAGTAAAAGGCAAGACTGCCTTGCCGGAATTGAGCATCACTCGGGACAAACATGAGGTGTTTGTGCGCACGGCCAAGCAATTTCTGCGCGAATGGCATATTGAAGAGTGCCCAGTGCGATTTGACGTTGTGGCCATCGATAATATGCCCGGTCGTGCCCCGGTCGTGCGGTTACATAAAGATGCGTTGAGTCCCGAAATTCGCCGCCCTACCTGTCGCGAATCTAGGCGCGGCTTTCTTCCACAGCTAGTTGCTGCAACGCACTTCCCGTTTACTCCCGGAGATGTACAATACTGAAGTTTGTAGTACCTGCGGGCCTGAAATGTAGGCCAGCAATTAGACGGAGGGCCATTTGCCCGAGTTACGGAAAGATCCGATTACAGGGAGATGGGTGATCATCTCCACGGAGCGCGGAAAGCGTCCCATGGATTTCCTGCGCGAAAGTGTTTTTCCGGGGCCACCAGTGAATTGCCCATTTTGCCCGGGAAACGAAACGAAGACACCGCCAGAAATTCTCACGTATGGACGCAACGGGGGGAGCGCAAATACCTCCGGGTGGAACATTCGCGTAGTGCCAAATCGTTTTCCAGCCTTGGGAATTGAGGGAGAACTGGATCGCGAAGGCGAAGGACTGTTCGACAAGATGAATGGCATTGGCGCGCACGAAGTGATTATTGAGACGCCGCAGCATCAGACAACACTGGCTCAGTTGCCGCAAAAGGCCGTGGAAGACGTGTTCTGGGCATACCGCGACCGCATGCTGGATTTAAAGAATGATAAGCGATTCCGGTACGTGCTGATCTTCAAGAATCATGGAGAGGCGGCGGGAGCTTCCATCGAGCATCCCCATTCCCAATTGATTGCGCTGCCGATTGTTCCGCGCCGCGTTCGTGAAGAGGTCGATAACTGCTGGCACTATTACGACGAAAAAGAACGGTGCATTTTTTGTGACATCATCCGTCAAGAGCGCGATACAGGAGAGCGCGTGATCGGGGAAAACGATCATTTCATCACCTTGGCTCCCTATGCGCCGCGGTTCCCTTTCGAGATGTGGCTGCTGCCCAAAGTTCATGGGTCGGCTTATGAAAATAATCAGAGTTCGATGTATGCCAGCCTGGCGCACATGATGAAGGATACGTTGATGCGGCTGGAGGCAGTGCTCGACCGTCCAGCCTACAATTTCATGATTCACACTTCACCGATCGGCGAAGAGATCAACGATCACTACCACTGGCACATTGAAATTATCCCGAAGCTGACCAAGGTGGCAGGATTTGAATGGGGAACGGGATTCTACATTAACCCCACGCCACCGGAAGAGTCGGCTCGATTCCTGCGCGAAGCGCAGATTGAAGAACCCGCCAAGAAGAAGATATAACTGCTCAAAAAGTGACCTGAAACGTTGCGCTGCGGGGCGAATTTTGCACCTTAACCAGCCCATTCGTACCCAAAATTGGCTCATTTCCGAGCCCTTGTGGCCTGTGTAAAATGGCCACTATACGTTGGGTAGGGCTTTACAGCTTACATTCTCCATGTTACTCTTTCCTCCCGTACCGCCATCTTAGCGCCAGGCGGCTGGGCTCTGACTGAGAACCTGCCAAACGTATGTGCTTTCTGTCTGTTACAGGCAGAAGCGTCGCGTGGATCAACCTCCCTTCGAGGAAAGGTTAGTCGTCTCTCTTCGCGCGCAAAAACCCCGGCCCTGTTGGTTCATAATTTTGTGGCTGCCCGTGTGGCAGCTCGAGGCGAAGTAGAAGTTCACGACAAAATGGGACACCTTGCTTAAGCTGCGCAAAGTCGAAATCGTAGGCTTCAAATCCTTCTGCGAGCGCACCGTGGTGACGTTCAGCGGCACCGGCACGACCTGCATTGTCGGGCCAAACGGTTGCGGCAAATCCAATGTGGTGGACGCGATCAGCTGGGTGCTCGGCGAACAAAGCCACAAGTCCCTTCGCGCGGAGCGAATGGCCGATTGCATCTTCAACGGCACGATCAAGCGGCCGCCATTGGGGCTGGCGGAAGTCACGATCACCATGGAAGACCCGGAATTAGCCGAAGCGGCGAGATTCGTGCTGGAGTCGAACGGTGAAGCCCAGCCTCCCTCAGAGACTACGGCAGAAAACGGGGATATTATCCTGGATCTGCCTGCGCAAGATGGCGCCGAAGATCTTTCCAACGCTGGCTCCGCCGAACAAGAAGCCGATGCTACTAGCGAAGAGACCGCCAAATCTGGCTTCAAGGGGAAGAAAAAGAAGAAAGCGGAAAAAGCTCCGTTGATAGGCAAACCCGGAGAGGTGGTGGTCAGCCGGCGCCTGTATCGCAGCGGGCAAAGCGAATATTTGATTAATGGCCGCGTTGCCCGGCTTCGCGACATTCAGGAAATGTTCATGGGCGTTGGCCTTGGCCCGGATTCTTACGCCATCATCGAGCAGGGCCGCATCGGGCAAATTCTGGCGACCAAGCCGATGGAACGCCGCGCGATTATTGAAGAAGCCGCGGGCGTAACCAAATTCAAAACCAAGAAGCGGTTGAGCGAGGCCAAGCTGGAATCTTCCAAGCTGAATTTGGCGCGCGTAAATGACATTGTGGTGGAAGTCGAAAAACAGCTTGCCTCCCTGAAGCGGCAGGCCGCGAAGGCGCGCCGGTATTCCGAAATTCGCGATCAAATGCGTGGAATCGTGCGCCAGATGCTGGCCGGAAAAGCACGCGAACTGGATAGCGAAGCCGAACGGCTTTGCACGCGGCTGGCGGAATTGACCGCAGCGGAAACGCAGCATGCCCAGGCAATTCACGAGCGAGAAGCGGAGCAGGATCGTTTGACACAGCGGATTTACGCGCTCGACGGAGAGTTGCGCCAGAACACGAACGTGTTGAATCACACCGCGCTGGAAGTCGATCGCAGCGAAAATCGTATCGCGTTCAATCAAACGCGGAGCGCTGAGCTTGCCGGCCGCAATGAACAAATCGTGGCAGAGCGTGAAGCACTTTCCACTCAAGCCGCGGAATGGGGATCGCGCAACCTGGCCCAGCAGCAAGCGGTGGAAACGGTGCGCACGGAGTCGGTCACGTTGCACAATCAGGTAGAAGAGTTGGCCACCCGCGCATCGACCCGCTCTTTGCAAATCAGCGAATCCGAAATACGCATGGAGAGCCTGCGGCGCGCGGCCACACAAGCCGGAGAAAGTTTGCTGCAGCTTCATGGCGAGCAGAAGCAGGCAGAAGAGGCCTTGATTCACCAAACGGATTCATTGCGGAGAAACGAAACGCGCGAGTCGGCTTTGTTGGAGTCTTCGATTCGAGTGCGCGATGATGCCGAGCGCGCCGCGCAAGAATGGCAGAACTCAATGAATCAACTGGGCGGCCTGCAGCAGAAGGCGGTCGAGTTGCAAACGGTTATTGCGGAACTTCGTCAGAAGCGCGAAGCGACCAGTGCACAAGCGGATTCCCTGCGCGGTTCCCTGGCGAGCGTTCGCGCTCGCCATTCCACTTTGACGCAAATCTTGAACGACCATTCCTACACCGGTGAATCGGTTCAGAAACTTTTTGCCGCGAACGAGCGCAGCGGCGGGCAGAATTTCCGGGCGGTTGGCGTATTAGCCGACTATGCGGAAGTTCAGGAGCAGCACGAAGCGGCGTTTGAACAATACATGCGCGACGAACTGGAATACGTGGTCGTCGAGACTTACGATCACGCGCGCGCTGGCGTTTCGATGCTGCGCAATGAAGTGGGTGGCCGCGCCACCTTCTTTGTCGATTCTCTGCGCAATCTGCGCCTGGAGGAGTACGAGCCGATCGTCCATTTCCGTTCTGAAGATGGCGTGATTTCGCGGCTCGATAAACTGGTGGAGTTCCGCGATCCCCTGGGGCCCGCGGCCAAACAATTTTTGCCTAGATTGCGTTCTGGCTATTTGACCGAGAACGCGGTGGCCGCAGAAAAGTTGGCTCGCGAATATCCGCAATATGCATTCGTCACGCCTGAGGGTACCTGCTACCAGGGCCGCATGGTAACCGGGGGCAAGCCCGATGATGCGGGACCATTGGGAATGAAGCGCGAATTGCGGGCGATGGATGCGGAAGTAATGCAACTGGAGCACAGCTCCACGCAGATGCAAGCGGAATTGGAAATTGTGTTGGCTGACCTGCGTACCAATGAACAAGCGCAAGAAGAACTAACCATGCAACAACGCGATGCCGAGCGGACTTTGTTCTCCGCCAAGCACCGGCACGAGCAGATGCAAAGCGAACTGGCGCGCTTGGGCCTCGACCTGACTGTTTGCCAGAGTGAATTGGCACGCGTACGCAAGGAAATTGACGCGGTGCAACAACGCGCGGCTCGAGCGAAGATGCAGCACGAGACCGCCGCCACCAGCCGGGCAGAAGCAGAAGCAGAAAGTGCGCGCTTGGCCGAAGAAGTCGTACAGCTTCGTTCCGCGGTGCAAGCCGAACAGGAGCAGCTAAGCACAGCGAAATCAGAGCTAGCGGCGATGAACGAACGGTTAGCCTCCGCGGAAGCGATTGCCAAACGTTTGGAGGAAGAGAAACTGGACCTGGAACGCCGGGAAACCGTTCTGGTGCAGCAAGAAGCTTCCATTAGCGATGAAACCGTGGCCATGGCCAAGCAGACGGAAGAGTTGACGCAACAGCTGACCGTGCTACGCGCGGAAAAAGTGCGCCTGGAAGAAAATCAAAAGCAGTTCGAGACAGAATGGGATGCGGCGCGGACCCGAGTAACTCAAGTAGAAGATCATCTGCGTCTGGCTCGTCAGACGCTGCAGGAAATGCGCGAGGAACGGGGCCACTTCGAAGTTGACAAGGCTCGCAACGATTCCGATCGCCAGCACCTGCGCGAAACTTGCTTGGCCGAGGTGAACGCGCAACCGGAAGACTTGATCGCCTCAGAAAGCGCCTTCATGACTGGCGAAGAACTCGCCACCGCCGAGACGAGCTATCAGGAAATGAAGCAGCGCATCGAAAATATGGGCGCCGTGAACATGATGGCTTTGGAAGAGTTCAATGAGTGCGAACAGCGGTTTACGTTCCTGACTCGCGAGCGTGATGACTTGCTGCAATCGATCACCGATACGCAGCAAGCAATCAAGGAACTCGACCTGATCACCAAGGATCGCTTCGAGCAGGCCTTCGCCGCCATTAACAGCAACTTCACTACTGCCTTCCAGACAATTTTTGGTGGAGGGACCGCGGAAATGCGACTGACCGAAGCGGACAGTTCAGGTGACGCGGGAATCGACATCGTAGCTTCGCCGCCAGGCAAACGGCTGCAAAACGTTCTGCTGCTTTCGGGTGGAGAAAAAGCCATGACCGCGCTGGCATTGCTGATCGCCATCTTCAAATACCAGCCAAGCCCGTTCTGTATTCTCGACGAAGTCGATGCGCCGCTTGACGAAGCGAACGTGGGCCGCTTCACGCGCTTGATCAGCGACATGAGTGCGCAAACGCAATTCATCGTCGTCACTCACAACCGCAAAACCATGGAGACCGGCAGTGTGCTCTACGGCGTAACGATGCAAGAGCCCGGAGTCTCCAAATTGGTCAGCGTTCGTTGGGAAGGCGACGAATCTCCGTCGCAGAAACGGAAAGCTGTGACAGCTGCGTAAGGCTCTTTCGTGCTTTGTGTTTGTGGCCGATCTGATGATTCGGCCACTACAAAATCTGATAAATAAAAACAATTCCCCCCATCACTTCTTGTCGCCTACGGGACACTTCACTAGGTGATTAGTAACATTGACTTCGCCGTGCGCTGAGTTAGAATGCGAGTCACTTCGTCGGGGGAACCGTTCAGTGGCTGCAAGTCCCGCAACAAAAACAATTCGGGAAACAAATTTCGCCGGCATTTCGCCGGCCGCACGTGGAAAGGTTCGCGACATCTACGATTTGCAGGACCGCCTGCTGATTGTCGCGACCGACCGCCTCTCTGCCTTCGACGTGGTAATGCCAACGCCAATTCCGGACAAGGGCCGCGTCCTGACACAACTATCCTTATTCTGGTTCCATTTATTGCACGACATCATTCCCAACCATGTAATTAGTTCCACTGAGTTCCCCGCTCCTTTCGACCAATTTGCGGAAGATTTGGCGGGCCGTTCCATGGTAGTTCGCAAGACCAAGCCGCTGCCGATTGAATGCGTGGCACGTGGATATTTGTCCGGCTCTGGCTGGAAAGAATATCGCTCGACGGGTAAGGTGTGCGGCATAGCGCTGCCTTCCGGACTAAAAGAATCAGACAAATTGCCGGAAATTATCTTTACGCCTGCAATTAAGGCTTCCTCTGGCCATGACGAAAATATTCCATTCGAGCAAGCCGCCGAAATGATTGGCAAGCCGCTTGCTGAAAAGGTGCGCGCCGTTACGTTAGAGATTTATCGCTGCGCCGCCGCCTACGCTGAACAAAGAGGAATTTTGTTGGCCGACACAAAATTCGAATTTGGGCTTTTAGATGACGAATTAATCTGGATCGACGAAGCGCTTACCCCAGATTCTTCTCGATTCTGGTCCGCCGCACAGTACCAGCCCGGCAGCGCCCAACCTTCTTTCGACAAACAATTTGTGCGCGACTATCTCGAACACATCCAGTGGCCCAAAACGCCACCTGGACCCGTTCTGCCCCCCGACGTGGTCGCCGCAACGCGCGCCAAGTACCGGGAAGCGTTCCGCATCCTGGTCGGGCACGAGTTGGATTAGCAGTCCGGCCCCATCTACTACAAAAACTCAGTGGTCGGGAGAGTGAAGTCGTGAGAGATCAATTGGAAGGGCTTGTAGTTCAGATGGTAGAGCGCGGCATTCTGTTCGATGAGGCCGTGGGCGAGTTCGAGAAGCGCTTCATTAAAAGGGTTCTGGAACGCACAGAGGGCAACCAGTCGCGCGCTGCAGTGGTTCTGGGCATCCATCGCAATACTTTAAGCCGCAAGATCAGCGAATACAAATTGGATCATCGGCGCGGAAAATCCCGGTAAATAATTTCCTCTTTTATGTAGGAGTTTAATGCGGATGTTCTTCGGGGGGCTAAGCTCTTGCTGGCGATGAGGTGATGTCGGAGCTGAAGTTCCGATCATCTATCGTGACCGACAGAGCATCGGCGTTGGTTAGAAGTTGAGGTTCTTCGCCTCGCTCAGAATGACAAGATAAGGGAATGGGTTTGTGCCCCCCGCATCCTTCAGATAAAAGCGTGGACTCCCATCCTCACACAAACTCTGAAGCCTAGCCAAGAAGCTTCGGTTGGAGAATACAGAAAATAAAAACGGCCCCGAACTTCCGAGGCCGTTTTTTTTAGTTTTATTTAAGTTTAAGAAGGTTTCTTGGCTGCGGGCTTTTTAGCTGCTGGCTTCTTGTTGTCCTTCGGCAAATCTTCTTCATTCACCTTGGCCTTTTCCCAATGCAGCATGAATGCCGGATCAGGATCATAGGATTGTAGCGTTCCGGTAAAGCGCACTGGATTGCCCTTCTCCAGCTTCGCCGCATCCGGTTGTCCAACCACCTTCACGTCCATGTTCGGCGTAGTGGCGGCATCAAATTCCGCATCGCTGGTGACGAAGGCAACTTTCAGCCCCACAGTGTCCGTGCCGGGAGTAACTTCAATAATTTTCCCGGGGACATCGGGGAATTCCAGGCCGCAAGACGCCGCCCAGGTGAGCTTGGCTTTGTCGCCGCCCGCCTTCAGGTCGGTCACCACCGAAGCGATGGTCATGTCTTTGCGACCAGTGTCGAGATCGGCGCTGCTGTAGAGCTTGTAGCTCGCTGGACGGTCGACAGAGGTGGAAGCCAGTTGCAACAGTTCGTTGAGTTCGGCGTCAGTCACCGGATCACAGACCGTGCCACCCTGATAGCTAACCAGTAGCTTGCGAAGATAAGCCTTCACCTGCGTGGATTGCTGCGCGTTGGCGTTCTTGGAGCTTGCTGCGCGGCCGAAATACCACATCGCGTCAAGCTGCTGCGGCGGGTTCATCGCCATGTAGGCCTTGCCGAGGTTGTAATTGGCGGTCAAGTCGTCAGGGGTCATCGCCAAAACAGCCTTGTAGGACTCTATTGCGCCGGGATAATCCTTGGCAGCCATGGCGGCATTCGCGGCGGTGCCATAGAAAAAGATGATGGATTGCTTTTTCTGCTCGTTAAACTTCCCCTCGTCGACACCCTCTGGCTTGGCAACCGCATCGACCGCCTTCACACCGGCCAAAGCCGCAGCGCGGGCCGCCGCAGCCGTTGCCGGATCAGGATTCTGAATGTTGTTGTAGGCATAGGCGCGAACCGAATAAGCCTCGTATTTTTCCGCCGGGCTGGCCTTGTCGCCGAGCGCAATCAATTTGTCGCAATACTCGATGGTCTTGGGGAAATTCTTTTGCGCGCCGTAATTCTTGTAATAGAGAGGGTAAATATAATTCAGCAATGCAGAATTCGGATACTTCGATACGAAATCATCGAGCAATTTAACCTGCGCGGCGGGATTCTTTTCCGCGGCAGCCGCTTGATAGGCGTTGTATTCCGCCATCGTGTACTTCTGGCCACCAGCGGCACCTGCGCCAGCGTCCTGGCCCCTAACTACTGTAATCGAAATACAAAAGAGGCTAAGCAACGCAATAAAAGCCGTGCGCGCCACTCGACGTGTAACGTTCATTCCCTTTTCTCCTCGCTGCTACTTCATGATTAGGTTAGTTAACCCGCCCGAGTTGGAACTCTCGCGGATTCCCTGGCCGACCTGATTATTTTCATCTCTTGCGGAAACGTTGAAATTATAGGTGTAGCACATGCCGCTTCGCAAGCCGATACGTGTTGTAAGTAGTTCACTCTATGACAACTCACAAATAGTTGTAACGGACGTCACGTTCACTCGATGCACCGGCCCACGTCCAAGGGTTGGCGGTACCTTAGTAGTATGATGAGTGTCGCATAAAAAACGTGGCTTCCGCGAGGCGTAATAGCTATGAGTTCCATAAATCAAATCAATAGTCGCTTGACCGGTGGTGAACTGAGCGGCAGGACCGCACTGATCACCGGCAGTTCTCGCGGGATTGGCAAAGCAATCGCTGCAAAATTCGCTTCGCTGGGAGTAGCGGTGGGATTGTGCGGTCGCGATGAGCGTGTTTTACAACAAACCGCGAAAGAGCTGCGCGATAGCGGCGCTAAAGTTTATGCCCAAGTCGCGGATGTTAGTCAAAGCCGGCAGATAAATTCATTGGTGGAGGCAACGGAAACGCAACTTGGGCCGATCCAGATTCTTGTCAACAACGCGGGGATGGGCTTGTTCGGCGCCGTACATGAAAAATCGGAACAGGATTGGGACCTGGTAATGAATACCAATCTGAAGAGTGCGTTCCTGGTTTCCAAGGCGGTCGCACCTGGAATGATCGCGCGGAAATCCGGCGACATCATCAATATCAGTTCGCTGGCGGGGAAAAACACCTTCGCGGGTGGGGGATTGTATTGTGCGTCGAAGTGGGGACTGATGGGGCTGACAGGATGCATGGCGGAAGATCTGCGCGCCTATGGGATTCGCGTGAGTGCGGTGTGCCCTGGCAGCGTGGCAACGGAATTTTCCGGCAGAGGACCAAAGGACGCCAGTAAAGTGCTGACCGCGGCAGACGTGGCCCACGCGGTGGCTATGATTGCCTTGCAGGGCCCGCAGAGCTTTATCAGCGAAGTGCACTTGCGGCCGGTGGCCAAACCGTAGAAGGGTTGCAGCAGAAGGGCTATACTTTTTCGTCTTGACAATAGTCGTTATCACGACTATTATCAAGTCCATGAAATCTTCTGCGAAACATCCGTGCGGAGAAGTAGTCACCGAGGACCGCCTCTTCGTCGCCATCCTGAAATCAGCAGATTCTCTCTCGCAGGAAGCCGAGCAGCTCATCAAAGCTCACAATCTGACGATGGCGCAGTACAACGTATTACGCATTTTGCGTGGCGCGGAGCCTGAAGGCTTGCTGTGCCGAGGCATCGGCGAGCGGATGATCTCGCGCGATCCGGACATGACGCGTTTGCTGGATCGCATGGAAAAACGGGATCTGATTACTCGGGAACGGCAAAAGGACGACCGGAGAGTCATCAAGACTCGGATTACCGGCGAAGGCCTGGCATTTCTGAAGAAACTTGACCAGCCGGTGAGAGAGCTCCACAAGCGCCAGTTTGGACATATGAAAACGGCCCGAATGAGGGCTTTAGCGGAGCTGCTGGAAGAAGTTGCAAAGCGCGAACCCATAGAGTAGCGGGGCGCATCAAATACCCAAATTTGCGAAGTCAAATCTAAAGCGGAGGAAGAAATGAAGTTAATTCAGTGGGCAGCAGGAATCGGTTTGGCAGCAGTTCTGGCGATGCCGGCAAACGCAGGTACCACCACATGGCAGGTCGATCCGAAGCATTCGGATGCACAATTCGCGGTTACGCACCTGATGATTTCGACGGTGCGCGGAGAGTTCCACAGCATCAACGGCACAGTGGTTCTGGATGACAAGAATATTTCGAACTCGAGCGTAAACGTCACAATTGATGCTACAACTGTCGATACACGGGAGCCAGACCGCGACAAGGATCTAAGAAGTGCTAATTTTTTTGATGTCGCAAAGTATTCGACTTTCACTTTCAAGTCGACCAAGGTTGAACAGGTTGCCCCTGGCAAGCTTAAAGTCACCGGCGATCTGACGATGCACGGTGTGACGAAGTCGGTTGTGCTCGATGTAGACGGCCCGAAGGCTGCCATTAAGGACCCGTGGGGACTCACCCGCTCGGCGGTTACCGCAACCACCAAAATTAATCGCAAGGATTTTGGCTTGAACTGGAACAAAACCATGGATACCGGCGGCGCAATTGTGGGCGACGATGTGAACATTACGCTGGACGTGGAGATGATTCAGCCGCCGGCGGCAAAGTAATTTCATGCGCAAGTCGTTGCGGTAAGGCATCTGTCCGTGAGCGTTGCCTTACCGCAACACCAGATCAATCCAATAGGTCGGCGTTCAGGAGATGAGAAATGCTAAAGCCAGCCAATACCGAATACCCGGTCCACGATCTGGTTCAAAATCGCTGGAGTCCGCGGGCCTTTTCGGACAAACTGATACCTCACGAAGTTCTGCGCAGCTTGTTTGAAGCCGCTCGGTGGGCTCCTTCCAGCAACAACGAACAGCCTTGGGCGTTCATTGTCGCCACGAAAGAAGAGCCGGAAAACTTTGAGAAGGCCTTGAGCACGCTTGTGGAATTCAACCAGGCCTGGGCCAAGCATGCACCGGTGCTTGTGATCGCCGTTTCGGAAATGGAGTTCGCGCGCAATCAGCATCCCAACCGCAACGCCTTTTACGATACTGGCGCCGCCGTGGCTCATCTCAGCAGCGAGGCCACTGCTCGCGGGCTTTTTGTTCATCAAATGGCGGGATTTGATCCCCACAAAGCGATTGAGCTTTTCCGCATCCCCAAGGGTTGGGAACCGATCGCGGCATTTGTCATCGGCTATGCAGGCGAACCAGAGAATCTTCCGGATCAATTACGCGAACGCGAGTTAGCGCCTCGAAGCCGTAAACCAATCAAAGATTTTGTGATGTCAGGCGAGTGGGGGAAAACGGCTACATTCCTGTCGGAGTGATCATGGCTGGTTCTAAACTTTGACGGAGCAAGAGACTTTCTTCAGGGGCTGAAAGCCCAAGGGCAGCCTAGGATTAAATGTCGGAGCCAAAACTCCGACCTCCTGAAGACCATTTAGAAGAAGTATTTAGTGCCACGAGAGGTTCGGCCCCATGCACGCGATGTTGGAATTTATTTTGCGGCACGGTTACCTGGTCCTATTGGTCTGGGTATTTGCCGAACAGGCTGGGCTGCCGATTCCTTCCCTTCCTTTATTGTTAGCTGCGGGAGCTTTGGCCGGCGCCGGGAAATTGAATTTTTCGATCGCTCTGTTGATCTGCCTGCTGGCTGCGCTTGCCGCGGATACAATCTGGTATGAGCTTGGCCGCCATAAAGGGATTAGGGTTCTTCAACTGATTTGCCGCATTTCCCTGGAGCCAGATTCCTGTGTGCGACGCACCGAGGGCCTGTTTGAGAAGCAGGGAGCGCGCTCGCTTTTATTCGCAAAATTCCTGCCTGGTTTGAATACAGTGGCTACCCCGCTGGCGGGAATCTTTCACATGCGCTTGCGGAAGTTCTTGCTCTTTGACGCCCTCGGTTCACTTTTGTACGCCGGAACGTTTCTCGGGATTGGCTATGTGTTTAGCGGGCAGATCGAAAAAATTGCCGAGCAAGCAGAGCGCTTAGGCCGGGGACTTTCTGTTCTGGTGATCGCTCTCTTGGCTGCTTACATCCTTTATAAATTCACAGCTCGCCAAAAGTTCCTCCGCGAACTGCGCATTGCTCGTATTAGTGTCGATGACCTAAAGAAGAAAATTGATGAAGGCGAAGAGCTCACCATTTTCGACCTTCGTCATTCCTTGGATTTTGAAGCTGACCCCGAAACCATTCCCGGCGCATTCCGTATGGATTCCAGCGAGTTGCAGGAAAAGGGAGACACCCTGCCGCGCGACCGGGAGATCATTCTCTACTGTACTTGACCAAACGAAGCCTCCAGCGCCCGTGTGGCGCTTCTACTTCGTAAGAAAGGCATCAAGAGGATTCGCCCGTTGGAAGGTGGGTTGGAAGCATGGCGCCAGCGAGGGTATCCCATGATCGTAGTTTCAAAATAGATTTCGTGCCCCGGATTTTCCCCCATTACAAGTAAGGAGACAGAGATGAGCGTAAAGGTTCAAGTAGTTTTTTACAGCATGTATGGCCACATTTACAAAATGGCTGAAGCAATCGCCGAAGGAGTTAAGCAGGTGCCGGGGGCAGAAGTCTCGCTCTATCAGGTTGCCGAACATCTTCCCGATACTATTTTGGAGCAATATGGGGCCAAGGCCGCGAAAGCTTCCTTCGCCAAGGTTCCAGTTGCGAAAGTTGAACAGTTGGCTGAAGCAGACGCCATCATCTTCGGCACACCAACTCGCTTCGGAAATATGGCCGGACAGATGCGCAATTTCCTCGATCAGACCGGCCCCTTATGGATGAAGGGTGCGTTGATCGGCAAAGTGGGCAGCGTGTTCGCTTCCACCGGGACGCAACACGGCGGTCAGGAAACAACAATTACCAGCTTTCACACGACTCTCTTGCATCATGGAATGATCATTGTCGGCGTGCCTTACAGCGAAAAGGGTCTTACTTATATGGAAGGAATTAGCGGCGGTACACCCTACGGTGCGACAACCTTGGCAGGTCCCGATGGCTCTCGGCAGCCCAACGAAAACGAATTGGGTATCGCGCGGCATCAGGGGAAGCACGTTGCGGAAATCGCGGCAAAATTGGCTCGCAAGTAATTTGAAGTGAGTGGCGAAACCCCAAGAGGGCGGCATAAAGCCGCCCTACGGTGGAAACGAACGTGCAACCTGGAGCTACAATCGCGGCAGGACGATGCCGGTTTGCGATTGATACTTGCCTTTTTTGTCCTTGTAACTGATTTCGCACTGCTCGTCGCTCTCAAAAAACAACACCTGACAGAGCCCTTCATTGGCGTAGATCCTGGCGGGTAATGGTGTAGTGTTACTGATTTCCAGCGTCACGAAGCCTTCCCACTCTGGCTCAAACGGCGTCACGTTTACGATGATCCCGCAACGCGCGTACGTGGATTTGCCCAGGCAAATCGTCAGTACGTTTCGCGGAATGCGGAAATATTCGATAGAGCGGGCGAGCGCAAAAGAATTGGGCGGAATCAGGCAAACGTCTCCCTTGAAGGAGACCAATGAGCGCGAATCGAAATGTTTGGGATCCACAATGGTGGAATTCACGTTCGTGAAGATTTGAAACTCGTCCGCAACGCGAATGTCGTAGCCATAGGACGAAACGCCATAACTGATTACTCCTTCCCGCATCTGCCGGTCGGTAAACGGCTCGATCATTTTGTGTTCTAGGGCCATGCGGCGGATCCAATGGTCTGGCTTAACGGACATCCAATTCCTCCCGAACGGATTTGAAACAAGGTATAGTCTTAAGAGATAAGAGTTTAGTTGAGGCGGCACATCTTGACAACCGCGGCCTCACCCTCTAGCATCGGGCCACGGAATTTTCGGAGGACGGCGTGATCAAGCTGGACATCGTAAACGCAGTCGTAGCGAAAACGAATATCAGCAGAACCAAAGCGGAGCAGGCCGTCGAAACGGTCTTCGAATCGCTGAAGAGTGCCATGGGCCGCGGCCAGCGAATTGAGCTGCGCAAGTTTGGAGTTTTCAGCGTGAAGCCCCGCAAGACTGGCATCGGCCGCAATCCGCGCACCGGCGAAGAAGTCAGCATTCCTCCCGGGAAGGCTGTGCGTTTCAAGCCTGGTAAAGAATTGCAGGGCCTGGAAGATACGCCTGCAGCGGCGCAGCCAAGCGAATCCAAGTAGAATTAATTTGTGACCAACCCGGAATCAGAACAGCGCGCCCCCGCCTATCTTGACCCCACTCCATGGCGGAACATTTCCAACACCGCGTATTACGAAGCGGTCCGCCCGCGTCCGTCGACACGTTCGCTGGTGCTTGCGATTGGCCTTTTTCTTCTTACCTTAGTTACCTCATTGCTTGCGGGCACGCATTTCGCCGCGGCCTACGCTCATAATCAAGCCGCTTCCTTCGACGCCTTGATGCAAACGTTCCAATTGCTCTATCGGAATCCGGCAATTCTTCTGACAGGGCTTCCCTTTGCGATCACCTTGCTTACTATTCTTCTGGTCCACGAACTGGGCCACTACTACGCTTGCCAGTATCATCACATTCACGCAACCTATCCGTTTTTTATTCC
>DASXIT010000174.1:0-52335 GCA_036497825.1 Candidatus Acidiferrum sp. | reverse complement strand
CACGACACGCATCTGGCAAGAAGACTGGCGGACACAGTTGTTTTCCTGCAAGATGCCAAGTCGCACATATTTTCGTCGTGGGAAGAATTTGAGAGCTCCAATGATCCGCAATTGCAGAACTTCCTCAAGCAGGATGAACTCATTCCTGAACTGGATGTAACTCTGTGACGATTCCCGCGGCGGTCACGCCAGATCCAAAAGCGCAACTACGCAAAACGATGGGCTTTTGGGATGTTTTACTATTTAACATTGCAACGGTGCTTGGCCCCCGCTGGATTGCTGCCGCCGGACATAACGGCACCTCCTCCATCAGCCTCTGGGTCATCGCTGCGGTTTTCTTTTTTGTTCCGGGCGCGTTTGTGATCAACGAATTGTCTTCGCGTTTCCCTGACGAAGGGGGGTTATACGTATGGGCCAAGGAAGCGTTTGGTGACTTTCATGGATTTGTGGCTGGCTGGACCTACTGGATTTACACGGTATTTTATTTTCCGGGATTGCTGCTGGCCAGCGCTTCTATGAGCGCGTACGTAATTGGTGAAAAGGGTGGACCACTCTCGCAAGATCGCATCTTTCTGCTTCTAGTTTCCCTCGCACTTTTGCTGGTTGCTGTCATTCTGAACATCATCGGGCTGAACATCGGAAAGTGGCTGCAAAATGCGGGCGGTGTCGGTACCTATTTGCCGCTTCTCCTGCTCGTCGGGGTGGCTGTCATCGTCTACTTCAATCACGGATCGGTGACGCACTTTACCTGGGACAACATGAAGCCCACCTGGAATTGGGACACAGTGAATTTCTGGTCGCAGATCGCGTTTGCCTTCACTGGTCTCGAACTCGTCTCCTGCATGAGTGAAGAAGTCCGCGATCCACGCCGAACGCTGCCGCGGGCCGTATTCGGGGCAGGCGCGCTTATTGCATTCATGTATGTCGTGGGCACCTTCGCGATTCTCACCCTTGCGCCCGCCGCCGATCTTGATCCTAAAAGCGGTGTTTTCCATGCGATTACACTTGGTTCAATTGCGTTGAAACTCGGTTTTCTGGGTGTACTAGCTGCTATTTTGGTTACTGTCGGTAACGCAGGCGGAGTTGGCAGCACAGTGGCGGGCATAGCGCGGGTACCCTTTGTCGTTGGCATCGATCGCTATTTGCCTGCTGCGTTTGGCAAGATTCATACAAAGTGGAAGACGCCTTACGTGTCGATTCTTGTCCAGGCCACAGTTTCGGGCATCATCCTGCTGCTGAGTCAAATCAAGAGTGAAACTGTGCAAGCGGCTTACCAGATGCTCATCGATGCGGCGATTATTCTTTATTTCATTCCGTTCTTGTATATGTTTGCGGCCGTTGTCAAACTTGCCGCTCGCAGAGACCGGAAAACAAACGAACATGCTGTGCTGATTCCCGGCGGCATCCCGGGAGTGTGGCTCTGCGCCAGTTTGGGGTTCATTGTTGTCCTGATCGGTATTTTTGTTTCCCTGGTTCCACCGGGAGATGTCGCAAACAAAATGATGTTCGAAGTGAAATTGGTGGGCGGAACGCTGGCCTCCATATTATTGGGACTAGTGTTGTACTGGCGCGGCGCGCGCTCAAAGAAAGTTTCGTAATCTTTGGAGTGGGGGAGTTGGGCTCCGGCTTTTGCGGATTCGAACTAGCTAGCCACATCTGTAAAAGCGGCAGCCGGGCTGCCGCACTCCACATTAAAATCCCTGCGAGACTAGCTGTTCGATGGTTAAGCCCGATGAAGGCTTCGCCGCAGTGCGAGCTTCCAAGTAGCGTTCTACATATTTCCCCAAAACGTCGCCTTCCAGATTTACTGCATCGCCGATTTTTTTATCGCGAATATTGGTGTGCTCGTAGGTGAACGGGATGATAGCAACTTCGGCGACGCGACCATGCCAACGCGCGACGGTGAGGCTGATGCCGTCAATGGCGATAGAGCCCTGCGGCACAATGTAGCGCTCAAACGATTCCGGCACTTCGACGCCGTACCACCAATTTTCGCCTTCGGGGTCGAGCCTCGATACACGACCCACCGTGTCGACATGGCCCAGGACAAAATGTCCGCCAAATTCCTTGCCAGCGGTAAGCGGCTGCTCCAGATTTACACGCGTGCCCGGCTTCCATTCGCCCATGGATGTCTTCCGAATGGTTTCGGCGGAAAGGTCGGCGGAAAATTTGCCATCTTCCATGGCCACCACCGTGAGACAGCATCCATTGACGGCGATGCTGTTGGCAATTGCCAGATGCGGCGCAACAGTAGGAGCGTGAATCGTCAGGCGGCCGCCATCTGCGTGAAGTTTGAGAGAATCGATGATGCCAAGGTGTTCGACAATTCCGGTGAACATGAATGCCTCTAATTGAGAGCCGCGCGATGAGTACTGCGGCTACTAGGAGCGAATGGCTAGGATACCGCGAATCGTGCCGTAAGTCCTTGACGCCTGCGGCCCCGATAGTAATATGTAGGACTGGCAGGCCACGCTCCTGGTCCCACGGAGGTGGTTTGTGTTCGAGCCAAAACTTCCTGAATTACATCCTGAAGGCGCACAAACTTTCCCGCAAAAAGTATATTGCTTGCAACGGAGCCGCGAGGCAAATATCGTCGTGGCGAACTGGCCGCTCAGCGAAGAAGGTTGGAGCGATTGGCGAGTGATTGATTGCTCGCTGTTGCCCACCGGAACGGTGAGTTGTGGAATGGATTGTTTGTCACAGGCGAAAATCGCTCAGAAATAGGGGCTGCTGAATTGTTTCGTAGGAGCTGAGGGACAGAACTGTGCCACGTGTTCGTGAAATGAAGCTGCGTTAGGTTATCGAACTTGGGGAATGCAAACTTCTGGCGGAGGCAATGAATGTCTGATCCGGAACTGATTGACCGAATTATGCAAACGTGTAGTTTCCGGTTTCGAAGTGTGATGTGCCCGAACATGGAGAAAGTTGCCAAAATTGCCGCTGCGCGGATGCAGGGGGACGATTCCGATTGGACCGTGGTGGAATGCTCGCTGCAGCCAAACGGAGAAGTACTTTGCGCGATGAATTGCCTGCTGCGAGAGATTGAGCCAGACAATTAGTTGATTGCGGGTGTCGTTCCCGCGAAGTGTGTTGTCTGTTTGTGATTTTTCTTCCTACCCGATCGTTGCGAATAATTGCGCGCGGCCCGTCGAGATGACGAACCGCTATTTAGATCAATCAGAAACCCAAGACGGGCACGGCAATGCCGTGCCCTACACGATCGCGTAGACGAGTTGTCCAAATATTTCTCGAGTTGGAAAGTCTAAACAGTGGCGTGAACCGGTTGCGCCACTTCTCGCAGCGCTCTGCTGAATATGCCTATGGCTTGATCGATCTGTTCTTTGGTAATGACCAGAGGCGGCTGGAAACGAATCACATTCCCGCTGCCGCCGACTCCGATTAGCATACCGTTCTTGAAGCAATGCTCGCGAACGGCTTCTGCCTCTGCGGAAGCAGGAGTCTTCTGCGCGTCCTTTACCAATTCCACGCCAATCATTAGTCCCAGGCCCCGCACCTCGCCGATCAGCGGATTGGTTTTTGCCAGTTCGCGCAGTTTGCCCATCGCGTAGTCGCCGACTTTCGTTGTGTGGCCGGGCAAATCGCTTTTCTGCATGAACTCAATATTCGCCAAGGCAGCCGCGCAGGAAACCGGATTGCCTCCGAAAGTGGAAAGATGATCGCCGGGCGTATAGGCCGCAGCAATTTCCGGGCGCGTGGTGTATGCACTGAGCGGGAAGCCGTCGGCAATGCCTTTGGCTTGGACGAGGATGTCGGGCGTGACGCCGTAATATTCGATGGCAAACATTTTGCCCGTGCGTGCGTAACCACACTGCACTTCATCCGCAATGAACAGAATCCCGTATTGGTCGAGAACCTTCTTCACTTCCTTGAAATAGTTGAACGGCGGAACGATAATGCCGCCTTCGCCCATGACTGGTTCGGCGATAAACGCGGCGACGTCGTTCGAGGTGGCGAATTTCACGATGTCGTCGATGGCGTGGGCACATTGGCGCGCGCATTCTTCGGGGTCATTGGGCCACAGCGAACGATAGGCATACGGCGCGGGTGCAAAGGAAACGCCGGTGGCGTAGGGCCCGCCCTTCTTTTTGCGCGCCCAATTGCCGGTGATGCTCAGCGCGCCGAAGCTGCGTCCGTGAAAACTGGATTGCAGAGAAATAAATTCGTGCTTGCCGGTGTATAAGCGAGCAAGTTTCAATGCGCCTTCAATCGCTTCCGCGCCACCATTGCCGAAAAATGTCTTGGTCAGGCCTTTGGGCGCGATGTGCGCGATTTTTTCGGCGAGATCGGCGACTGGCTGCACGTGATAAAGATACGAAGAGCAATGGATCAGCTTGTCGATTTGCTTCTTGGCGGCTTCCGCGACGTGCGGATTGACGTGCCCGGCATTCACTACGGAGATGCCCGCGAAGCAGTCGAGATATTCGCAGCCATTGATGTCGGTAATGGTGGCGCCGTTGGCGTGGTCGACGACAATCGGCGCGACGCTCTTGACGAAGCCGGTCATCACATAATCTTTGTACTTCTGGATGGTGTCGGACATTGATTTGTAGCTTTCAGGCCAAAGGCCCGGTCAGATTTTGCTGCTCGTCGGTACTCGCGGAGAGTATGGAGAAGATTATACCTGCGACGGAGTGCTTTGCGCGGGTGAAAAAGTGCAACGCGAGCCTGTGTGGCGGACTCCTTCTGAGGCGGGCGCATTCCTGCTGCGCCAATAAATTCCGCGAAGGCTCACAGGCCCATCGAAGCTCAGGGTAAACATGAAGACCATGCTAATGGAGGTGCAGCAGAAATTCGAGGGCGAGGTCGGGGCCGAATTGTTGGAACGAGCGGAGATGTAGGGAGGGGAAAGTGGCGAGTCGATTGGTTACGAAGGGAACGCTGATACCGGCGGCTAGTTTCGGAGCGTAGAAAAGGACCAATTTTTGCACGATGTTGGCGGAGAAGGCAGCAGCGTTCAGGTGCGGGCCGGCCTCGAGAAGGGTACTCAGGATTTCGCGGCTGCCTAGTTGTTTTGCTACTGCTTCAAGATTGATTTTGCCTTTGCGCGATTTCGTCGCAACCAGTTCGACCCCTGCATTTTGCAGGGCCCGAGCTTTCGAAGATTTTAGCGAGGCGGCCGTGAAGACTAGCAGATCGTCGTCAGCGGTTTGCACGATGCGCGATTTCAGCGGCAGGCGTAGTTTGGTATCAACGATAACGCGCAGGAGCCTACGGCGACGAGGCAGGCCGCTGCGGTCGGTGAGCAGAGGATCGTCAGCGAGGATTGTGCCGATGCCGCTGAGGAGCGCGTCGGAAGCGTGGCGCATTCGTTGGACTTCAGCGCGGGACTCTTCACTACTTATCCACGCATGTTTCTTATTTTGGCGCGATTGCGAAGGTAGAGTGAGCTGGCCATCAAGTGTCAACGCCGATTTCAGCGTGACGTATGGTCTTCCCGTCGTGATCCAGTGTGCAAATGCTTCGCTCAGTTTTTGCGCTTCTGCTTCCAGTAATCCGCAGCCGACTTCGATTCCTGCAGCGCGCAGCGTGGCAAATCCGTTGCCGCGCGTTTTGGGATTGGGATCTTCCATCGCGGTGACCACCCGTGCGATTCCCGCTTTCACAATGGCTGTACTGCACGGACCGGTGCGGCCGGTATGGTTGCACGGCTCCAGTGTGACGTAGAGTGTTGCGCCGCGCGCGCGGTCACCGGCTTGTTTCAGAGCCACAATTTCCGCGTGATCGCGCCATTCGTATTGGTGAAAACCCTCACCGAGGATCGCGCTGTCTTTGACAATGACGCAGCCAACAGTGGGATTCGGGCTGGCCAGGCCAACGCCTTTGCGCGCAAGGTCCAGCGCGTGCTGCATGAAGTGAAGGTCGTGGTTGTCTGGCATGGTCAGCGCTAATTAAACAGCGAATCAGCGTAGGTTTGCGCGTCGAACGGGACAAGGTCGTTGATTTGCTCGCCGGTGCCGACGAAGCGGATCGGAAGGCCAAGTTCGCGCGAGATGGCGACGACGATGCCGCCCTTGGCGGTGCCATCGAGTTTGGTGAGGATGATACCTGTAACGCCGACCGTTGAAGTAAATTCGCGCGCCTGATTAAGGCCATTCTGGCCAGTGGTTGCGTCGAGCACCAGCAGCACGTCATGCGGCGCGCCCGGAATCACTTTGGCCGCGGTGCGCTTCATTTTTTCTAGTTCAGCCATCAAGTTGGATTTGGTGTGCAGGCGGCCGGCGGTATCGACAATGACCGCGTCTGATCCGCGAGATTTTGCGGCGGTCATGGCGTCGAAGACTACCGCGGCGGGATCGGCGCCGGATTTTTGCTTGATCACCTCAATGCCGTTGCGCTGCGCCCAGATTTCGAGCTGCTCGATCGCGGCCGCGCGGAAGGTGTCGGCGGCGCAGAGGACCACGGTGCGTCCATCCTGGCGCAGGCGATTGGCAAGCTTGCCGATGCTGGTAGTTTTGCCCGCGCCATTCACGCCCACAACAAAAATCACGCGCGGATCCTTGCCATTCGCCGGGCCCGCCAGCTTGGGGGTATTGCCATAAACATTCAGCGCGCGAAAGACATGAGCCTTAATTTCTTTTTTGAGCTGCGCGCCATCGGAAAGAGCATTCCGCGAGAGTTGTTCGCGCACGGAATCCAGGATTTCGTTTGTAGTTTTCACGCCAATGTCGGCGGAGAGCAGCGCAGTTTCCACTTCTTTTAATACGGTCGGATCAATTTGCCGTCCACCCTGGGTGATCGTGTCGAGGGTATCGGCAAGCGCCTCTTTGGTTTTGCCAACGGACTCTTTCAGCCGTTCAAGAAGCGTAGGTTCGGGTTTGCCAAAAAGAGTAATCATACGATTCGCGCGAGTGTTTAAAAGGCGAAAGAAAATTGTAACAGATGGAGGAGACGGCTGCCTTGGAGTGCGGCAGCCGGGCTCCCGGCACTCCAAGTTACACGTGGACTTCAACGGCGGTGAGGCGA
The DNA here is from genome assembly GCA_036497825.1 of Candidatus Acidiferrum sp. Classification (GTDB taxonomy): domain Bacteria; phylum Acidobacteriota; class Terriglobia; order Acidiferrales; family UBA7541; genus Acidiferrum. The sequence goes on along the minus strand of DASXIT010000174.1, from coordinate 45,351 downwards.
ATCTTGCCAGACTTCACGGCTGATTCAAGGGCCGTGACGACGACCTGGTCGAACTTGGAACCGGTGAGTGCTTTGATGCGGCCCAGTGCGAAATCCAGATCCATCGCCGATTGATAAGGACGATTGGTGGTCATGGCATCGAGGGTATCTGCCACGCCAATGATGCGCGCCATGAGCGGAATTTGTGGGCCAGAGAGGCCGTAGGGATATCCACGCCCATCCATATGCTCGTGGTGAAGTTCGATGCCCGGCAGCATATCCTTCAATTGCGAAACGGGACGCATGATGTTGGCGCCTTTGGTGGTATGCGTCTTCATGATGTCGAATTCTTCGGGGGTCAGCGAACCGGGCTTCTTCAGCACGCGATCATCCACGCCGATCTTTCCGACGTCGTGCAGCAGCGCCGCGATGCGCAATTTGTCTAGTTCGTCAGCGGGTAATTTCAATTCCTGCGCGATGATGCTGGAATATTTTGCCACGCGCCCAGAGTGACCACGTGTATATGGATCCTTTTCGTCGATGGCCGCGGCGAGCATGCGAATGGAGCCGATGAACAGTTCGCGATTTTCTTCAGCCGCTTCCTTTAACCGCTCGATATATTCTTCGATATCGTTGGCCATCAAATTGAAATTTTCGGCCAATTCGCTGATTTCAGCGGCTCCGCGAACCGGCGTACGTTGATGGAATTCACCGCGACTAATCGCGCGAGTGGAAGCGGCCAAACCGCGAATTGGCTGGCTGATCCCCACGGCAAAGAAATAACCAAACAGAACGGCGACCAGCACCACCACGCTGACGAAAGCCAGCGCCTGCCGATTCAGTTCGTTGACGCCGGCATCGGTGCGGGCTTCGTCCAGGCTGCGTTGCGCAACGACCGCCCAATTGACTTCCGGGAATGTGCTGTAGGTTCCGACCATCTCGATGGTGCGATTCTTTTCTTTCTCGGTAAAGCGGACGGTTTCTGTATTGCGAAGTTCCCTTGGCAAAGCCTTGATTTGCGCGACTAGATACGATTTATCGCTAAGATCTTCACCGGGAACGAAGTTCTTGGTGTCATGGTGGGCGACGATGTGGCCGTAATGATCCACGATAAACACGCTGCGCCCGCGCACGCTGTCATCCTGAAGGCGGTGAAGAATGGGGTCGAGCGAAACGACGGCGGCGAGCATGCCCGTAAAATTATCGTTGATGTCCTTCAGCGGCACGGCAATCACAAACGCCGGGCGATTGTCGGGAGCCAGTGCCAAAGGATCGCTGCGAAATTTTACGGATTGCACGCAACTGCTAAAGGCCCGTTGCAGCGCTTTGGCCACGAACGGATCGCGCTCCGCATGGAAATTTCCCTGGGAGGCGCTGGTGCCTTTACCATCGCGTCCAACGGCGGTGAGATAAACGAACGTATCGCGATTGGAATCGACGAAATTCTCCAAGAGGCGTGTAACTTTGGGCTCCGCAACAGTGTCCTCGACGTTGTCGATCAACCCGGTAAGCGCAAGAATCTGCCGCTGGCTAACGAGTTGCTGCGTCAGATTGGCTTCAAAGAATTGCACTTCCTGGGCCAGCGAACGCGTCAACTCGGTTTGTTGCACACGTTCGGTATCAACCAATTTTTCCTGGCTGAGTTGCAAGACTTGCCGGTGATACAGGCCTATGGGCAGCGCGCTGACGAGCAAAAGCGCCCCCAGCACCAGCCAGAGAATACGCACCCGTCCGGAGCGCAAGCGTGTCAGCAGCGTCATGAATGAGCCAGCCATCTCAGCACATAGATTTTAAGAGAGTGAATCCCGGAAAGGGGCTGGCCGGAAGGACAGGCGACGCGGAAGTGCAACTAGAACGGAAGTACTAAGAAGCTAAGAGAGAACAGCTAGTTACTCCGGTTTCAACCGGCGTTCCATGATGTCGCGAATCGCTTCACTGGGAGACTTCCAGCCGTTCAGGATGGCATTGACCTGTTCGGTGATTGGCAGGTCGACGCGCTGCTCCTGTGCCAGCGCCAACAATGCGGAAGCGGTTCCCACGCCCTCGGCAATGGATGACATGTCACCAAGAATTTCACTGAGGCTGCGGCCTTTGCCCAGCTCAAACCCTACATGACGATTGCGGCTGAGAGCGCCGGTGCAGGTGAGAACGAGATCGCCCAGGCCGGCTAGCCCGCTGAGAGTTTCGTGTTTCGCGCCGACTTTCACCGCCAGGCGCGTCATTTCCGCTAATCCTCGGGTGATCAACGCGGCCAGCGAATTGGCGCCCAGCCCCAATCCTTGGCAAGTGCCTGCCGCGATGGCCATGACGTTTTTCATCGCGCCGCACAATTCCACGCCCAAAACGTCATCGTTGGTGTACAGGCGGAACGTTGGACCCGCGAATTGTTCCTGAAGATATTCGGCGGTCCTCGGCTTGTAATGACGCACGCCTTCGAATGACTCGTATCTTGCCTGTGACGCGATGACCACAGCGGTCGGTTCGCCTCGCGCCGCCTCCAACGCGAACGATGGGCCCGAGAGGACTGCCAGTTCCGGCACAAATCGCTGAGAGCAGACCTGCTCGAGGACTTGCGAAACGCGCAGGTGTGTAGCAGGTTCTAGCCCCTTTGTGGCGCTTACGATGATCGCATCGGGCGAAATAAATGGCAGGGCCACCGTGAAGACTTCGCGGGTGTGAGCTGATGGAACAACTCCAAGGACAATCTGCGCGCGATTCAAAACGATGTTGAGGTCTGTCGATGGCTTGATGCAGGCGGGGATTTCAACGCCAGGAAGGTAAGTTTTATTTTCGCGCGTGGAGCAAATGGCCTCCGCAATTGCCGGTTCGCGTACCCACAGTGAGATTTCGTGGGCGTGCCTGCTGTGCGAGAGAACCACGGCCAGACCTGTTCCCCAACTGCCTCCACCAAGGACGGCGATTTTAGTCACTCGGGATCGTCCTCCGTTTTGCCGGCGCCGAATCGCGGCTCTGTTCCCTCGATCAGGCGCTGCAGATTTGCGTCGTGCTTGAAGATAACCAATCCCGTGGCGAAAAGGGTGCCAAAAGTGATGACCAATGGTGGCGCATGGCCTGGCGCCCAGAACAGGTAAACGAAGAGCGGCATTGCCGCGGCTGCGGCAATGGAGCCCAACGAGGCATAGCGCCACGTTAACGTAACAATAATAAACACGGCCAGGGCAGTGAGCCCCGCAAATGGTGAAAGTGCCGTGAACACGCCGAGGCCGGTAGCGATGCCCTTACCGCCCTTGAACCGCAGCCAGATCGGGTAGCAGTGTCCGATCAGTGCCGCAATCGCCGCTAGCATCATGGCCGTAGCGTTGTGATTGGTGAAGCGAGCGGCGATCATCACTGCAAGCGCACCCTTGGCCGCGTCGAATAGCAGCGTAAGTATGCCCGGCAACGGGCCGGCTACCCGCGTGACGTTGGTCGCACCAATGTTTCCGCTTCCCACTTCACGAATATCTTTTTTTGCAAACACGCGGCCAAAAATCAGGCCGAAGGGAATTGATCCCAGGAAATAGGCGATGACCACCAGCAAAAGCAGGGTCAAAGAAATTTGCGACATGAACCGCTAGGCCTCCGACACGAACGAGAACGATTGAACAGTAGTGTACTCCGCGCCGGTGGATTTCAGCTTGCTTTCGATAAGATGGAAGTCGCGAGCGATGAAGTTACCAAAGTGGACGGCAGAATTTTGGGCGATGGTATCCTTCAGTGTCTTAGGAAGAACTGCTTTGTCCAGACGAGCGAGTGTGAGATGTGGAGTGAATGCGCGATCTTCCTTTGGGTAGCCCAAGCTATGCATTTGATTTTCAATTCTGGAAACGATGCTCTGTAGATTTGACGACGACTGAATGCCCGCCCATAAAATGTTCGGGCGCTTTGCATTGGGAAAAAATCCCAGACCAGAGAAATCCAGGGGCACTGGATTTTTGGAATGGATGGAAGCGAGCGACTCCTTGATTGGACTTAGCCTGTCCGGATCTGTTTCGCCTAAGAATTTTAAAGTGATATGAAGATTGCCCACTCTTATCCATTTAATTTGCGGCGCGATAGCGAGGAATTCCTGCAGCAAGGAAGCGATAGAGGCGCGAATATCTTCCGGAATCTGAATGGCTACGAACAGGCGCACGTTTGCGTTTACTCCTCAGTTGCCGGAATTCACGCGACGCGGCTGTGGATTGCCGTCATAGAGAAAGTGAAGACGAACCATGTCGAGAGCAACCTGCGAGGCGTGGAAGCGAACCATTTCGCGATCGCCGGGGAGATGCACGTGCCGCTCTTTCACTCCAATAGGGGAGACTAGCGCGATGTGCACCGTGCCAACTGGTTTTTCCTCGCTGCCTCCGCCCGGTCCGGCTACTCCGGTAATTCCAACACCGAGCATACTTCCAGCGCGTCGGCGAATTCCTTCCGCGAGCGCAACGGCCACTTCGCTGCTCACCGCGCCCTTCTTGGCGATCATATCCGGGGGCACATCCGCCCATGCGGTCTTCAATTCATTGCTGTAGCAGACCACGCCACCCAGAAAATAACTGGAACTGCCGGGGATGCGCGTGAGCCGCTCGGCAAAAAGTCCGCCGGTGCAGCTTTCGGCAGCGGCAATGGTGGCACGATTGTCGGCAAGAATTGCGGCTACGACTTCCTCCAGGGATTCGGCAGAGTGCGCATAAATGCGATCACCCAAGGCAAGTTCAAAGCTGCGAACCATTTCGTCGAGTATCGCGTCAGCACGGACCGTATCTTCGGTCCAGGCGCGTAGATGAATTTGAATTTCTCCCGGAGACGCGAGGATTGTGGTATGCACATCTTTGTTGCGCGTATAGATCGGCCGGATGCGTTCTTCCACATGCGATTCGCCGAGACCGGTGACACGCAACTCGCGCTTCACCATGCGGACACCCGAAACGCGGCGCCGCAAGCGTGGCAAAACTTCTTCCAGATAAAGCGGCTTGAGTTCGCGCGGAGGGCCTGGAAGAAGCGCGATCATGTGCCCGTCATGTTCCAGCCACAAGCCAGGAGCGGTGCCGCGAGGATTGTTCAGCAATTCGGCGCCCTCGGGAACCATCGCTTGGCGAAGATTTACTGCTGGCATGTCTCGCTTGAAGCTGCGGAAGCGCGCCTCGATAGCGCGGACCACCTCGTCGCTGCGTTGCAGTCGGCGACCGAGCAAATCAGCAACCGTTTCGCGCGTCAAGTCGTCTTCCGTCGGTCCCAATCCTCCGCTGGAAATCACCAGCGCAACGCGATTCAGAGCTTCCTTAAAAGCTGCGGCCAGCAGTTCGCGATTATCGCCGACGATGGTCTTGCGAAGCACTTCAATGCCGAGCTTATTTAATTCTTCCGTGAGGAACAGCGAGTTGGTGTCGAGCCGGTCCGGAGTCAGCAACTCCGATCCCACAGCAATGATTTCCGCTTTCATAGCCAATCTATTGTAGCTCGACTGGAGTCAAGAACTAAGGCAAGGTCAATTCCATGGCTCCATGAGCAAGCCTTACTTTATTGGATTCGCTGGAATGCATTGTTTTACAGAGAGTGGCCGACCCATTCTTGGTGTATCTTCACTGTTTGGCGGTTGTGTACGTTCAGCAATGGAGTGACGCCGCCTGGTGGCAAAGGGGACTAACGAAACTATGAGCTCAACTTCGATTCCCGCGGTAATCGGGAACGCACTTAAAACCTGGACTTTCTCCGTCCAGGATTATTCGCTGCTTACGATGCAGTCGGTGCGTAGCATGTTCGCCAGCACTCGCTACTTCAGCGACCTGCTCGACCAGATGGATCAGATTGGCGTGGGTTCATTGTCAATCGTTCTGACCGCCCTTCTTTGTGTGGGCGGCGTGGTCGTCTTGAATGCCGCGTCGCAATTCCAACGGTTCGGCGAGACGGTCTTGACGGGCGACGCAGTTTCGCTCGCGCTAGTCCGCGAACTTGGGCCCGTGTTCACCGCGCTTCTGGTCGCGGGTAGAAACGCGACGGCCATGGCCTCGGAGTTGGGCTCGATGGTCGTCAGCGACCAGGTGGACGCGATGCGCGGCTTCGGCATTGACCCGATCCGTAAGCTGATGACCCCGCGTGTGCTTGCAACCGTCTTGACGTTACCCTTGCTCGTCGCTGTGGGAGATTGTGCAGGACTGCTCGGTGGATTTCTGGTTGCCAGCGTTACCTTGCATCTTGGCGCGGAACAGTTCATGACGCGCGCCATCCATGCTCTGGTTTTCGGCGACCTCGTATTGGGATTTACGAAGCCTCTCGTTTTCGGATTTATCATTTCCAGCGTGGGATGCTATCAAGGGTTCCGCGTGCAGGGTGGAACTGCCGGCGTGGGCCGCGCAACGATCATGGCTTTCGTCGTGTCGTCTCTCGTTGTCCTGGTTGCCGATTTGTTTATCACCAAGCTGCTGCTTTACGTTTTCCAACTGTAATTTGCTCTTCCGCAGAAAGCGCGATTTGGGGCTAAGCCAATGAGCATCTTTTAGGTTGAGACCCCGAAGATTTATTCGTTTACATCGCTTGAGGATGAAGCAAGTATTGCCAAAGCTTTTCTTCTTCAGCGTCTTCTATGCGTTGTGCAGACTTGAGCAAGTAAAGGCTGGCGTATGTTGCAAGAGCTACCAGGCCTCCGCCAGCAAGCCAGCTAAGAAAATACGTCGGTACCATGTTTCGTCCTCTTTTGTCCGCAAGTTTTTGCTCGCATCCACTTGATGAAGACCATTAAGAGCATGCCAACTGGAGACTTCCCGCGATGACCGCGAGAATCGAATCATTAAAATCGGTTTACTTTACGAGACCCACATCAGCTATTTTTGTGATGTCGCGCACACACCAAGCAGGCGATCGAAGATTGGTAGTTCCGGTACCCATTTCTCGGCCGGCAGCGTTTATTTGAGGACTGTAGTTCGAGAGCCAATTTCAATCTGAAGTGATACATCGTCATCGCGGGATAGGAATATTTTTCTTGCTACAGAATAAGATCAATGCGGTGGCGACTTCCGCGTCAGTGAAGGTTGTGTTGAGGGTCCATTTCCGACAGGCTTCAGGTCAATCGCGATTTCGCCCTCTTGCATCAGATTCAGGCCCTGGAGATTTTCACGTGGTAATTGTTGACCCATTTGACTTCGATAATCCCTAAGCGCTTCTAACACTTCACGTTTGTCAAAATGTAAGACGCGGGATTCAGTGGGCATAGGATGCGGCACTTTCCGAGCGATGGGCGACACGGGTCCTTAATCGGCTAACGAGGGCTAACTCCCGTTGCTCCTATCTGGATTATCGGCATTGGAGTGAAATCACTTAAGCCCAATTAAGCCGTGGAAGCGCTATGAGCTAAATGCACTACTCGTATCGGAGAGCCTGTGTCGGCGCAATCCGGGATGCACGCCTCGCGGGCACGTAGGCCGCCAGCATGGTTACCAGAAACAGAGATGGCACAACGATGAGATAAGCCACAACGTCTACCCGACCGGCATCGAACAGCATGGAATTCATGAGTTGTTCGACGGCGAACCCCATCGCCAGGCCGATGACCGTTCCAATCCCGACCAGCACCAGGCCCTTGCCCATCATCAAACGCAGAACGTCCGAACTTTCGGCGCCAAGAGCCATGCGAATGCCGATCTCGCGTGTTCTGCGGCTCACGTTGTAGGACACCAGTCCGTACAAGCCGGCGATGGCCAACAGAAGACCAACGGTACCCATGGTCGCGACCATGTCCATGGCAATGTGTGGTCCTTTCACTGCCTGGTTTAGATATAAGTCCATGTATGACGATGTCTGCAGCATCGGCAGATTCGAATCGAGCGTCCGCACAATTTCTTTCACCGGCTGGATTAATTGCAGAGGCTCGCCACTGGTGCGCACCATCAAGACCATTCGCGCGATAGGATGCTGGGCAAGCGGCAAGTACACAAAATCCAGGGGCTTTTCAGTGGTAGATTGATATTTGATGGTCTGCGCGACGCCAACAATTTCCACCAGCGCGCCCTCACGGTTATCGAGGCGGAAGTGTTTGCCCACTGCGTCGCCGCCCGGCCAATAATGTTTCGCGAGCTGCTCGTTGACCACGGCGACAAGCGGCGCATCCGCGGTATCGGAAGCCAGGATGCCACGACCACGCAAAATCGGAATCCCCACGGTCCCGAAATAGCCTTCATCCACCGTAGCCAACATCGAATTAAAATTCTCGCGATCGCGCGGCATCTGAAATCCATCCGGCACGAACGCCAAGCCATCAAAGCCGTCCTGTCCAAGAGGAACGTTCTGCGTGAGGGCCACGGTTTGAACTCCCGGGGCTTGGCGCAGGCGTTCGGTCAGTAATTTATAGAATTGTTGCGTCTGAGCGGGGTTGTACTGTACTAGGCGCGGATCGAAAGTGGTCATCAGCAAATGATCTTTCACGAAACCGGTTCCCTGCAACAAACTATGTTGAAAACTCCGGATCATCAGGAAAGATGCAGTGAGCAACATCAAAGACATGGAGACTTGCGCCACCACCAATACGTTGCGGCCCCACATGCGTTTGCGTCCGGGCACATCCACGTCGGCCGACTTGAGCCCGTTCACCAGGTCCACGCGAGTGCTCTGCAGCGCCGGCACCAGGCCGCACAGGAGCGCGCTCCAAACGGACAGGACGAGAGTAGCCAGGAGGACGCGAGTGTCTATGCGGAACGGAAGCGCGAGCGGTAAGTCGGTCATGAAGATCACATTTTGAAAACTGTGGAACCACTGTACGGCGCCGTAGCCGATGGCGATCCCGCCCACTCCACCCAACAACGCCAGAACCAGGCTTTCGGTCAACAGCAGCCGGACCAACCGGAAACGCCCAGCGCCAATGGCCAAGCGTACGGCGATTTCGCGCGTACGCGAGCGCGCACGGTTCAAGAGAAGTCCTGCGACGTTGGTGCAAGCGACCATGAGCACCGACAGAGCAAGGATGATAAAGATGACGCTGAATTTCCAATTTACGTCCTCATCCCGGGTTCGCATTTCAAACTGGGTGCGTACCGCGGCGCCACGGTTCCGATTGAACTTGGGATACTCGCTCTCGAAATTTTTCGCGAGTACGGTGAGTTCGCTCTGCGCTTGCTGGAAGGTCGTGCCCGGTTTCAAACGCGCGCTGACATTCAATTCGCGATCGTCGCGGTCCTCGAAAAAATTTCTCAAGCGGTCGGTGGAAAACACCCGCGCCATGGCCAGTGGCATGTAGAAGTCAGGGTGCGCGAATATATCCATGCCCGGAAAAGTTTCCGGAGCAACCCCAATGACAGTGAACTCTATGCCGTTCAATCGAACTGTTCTGCCCAGGACAGAAGAACTGCCACCGAATTCGTGCTTCCAGAAGTTCGGACCGAGCACCACCACGGCATCGCGACCGGGTACCTGATCTTCGTCCTCTCGAAACCAGCGTCCAAGCCGCGGCTCAACGCCGAGAGCGTGGAAGTAGTTCCCAGAAACCAGCATCCCTCCCTTGATTTGCGGAGTAGCTGAGGATTCGGCACTGAAGCCGACCGGTTCCATATCGGCATTGGCGATCACGCCGTCGAAGCTCTTCGTTCTGCTGCGGATGTCCGAGTATTCGGGATAGGAGAAATATTCGAAGCTGCTATCGTGGGTAGTGCTTACCAGACTAACGACGCCGCTCGGATGCGGCACGGGATAAGGCCGGAAAATTAGCGCATCGACCATGCTGAAAATCGACGAGGTCATTCCGATCCCCAGCGCCAGGGTGATTACCACGAAGGCGGTGAGCCCCGCAGTGCGGCGGATCTGGCGAAGGGCGAATCGCAGATCTTGCAGGAAGGAATCAAGAAACGCGCCCGTCCGCACGTCACGCACTTGTTCTTTCACTTGTTCGATGCCGCCAAGTTCGATGCGTGCGGCGCGTTGCGCTTCATGCGGCGGCATGCCCGCGTGAATGTTTTCTTCGGTCAACATTTCGAGGTGGGACTGAACTTCCTGTTCGAGGTCTGCGTCCAAATGCTGCGAGAAAAAGAGATTGCGGAGGAAATTTCGGACATTCACAAAGGGCCACATGGTGAACACCTATCTCCAACCAAGGGGGAATTCCTATTCGTAGCGCAGAGTGATCACGGGATCGACTCGGGTCGCCCGGCGGGCGGGTAACGCTGCTGCAAGAGCCGACACAGCGAAAACCACGAAACAAACTATAATCAGAGTGGCCGGGTCCGTCGGTTTGACGTCGAAGAGCAATGTCTGAAGCAATCGACTAAGGGCCAGCGAACCGAGAAGGCCAAGAACCAGAGCAATCCCCGTAAGGGCTAGCGCCTCCCCAAGAACCGAGCGAGCAATGTCGGCCGTATCAGCGCCCAAAGCGAGACGTATGCCGATCTCATTCGAGCGGTTGCTGACGGAATACGAAACGACGCCGTAAACGCCAATCATCGCCAGAACGACGGCTAGACCTGCGAATACAAACAATAGAACGGCCTGAAACCGGGGGCTGGCAACAGAATCGGACAATACCGATTCCATGGTTTGGACGTTGGAAACCGCTTGGTCGGGATCGACGCGGTGGATTGCCGCCTCCGCGGCGTGCGCGACCTGGCGCGGGGCGGCGGCACGAACGACGATCGTAGCGAAATACATGGGCGCCTGCGAATGGGAGAGAAAGATAGTGGGTTCGGGAGCATCCTGAAGTTGCGCCTGCCGGGCATCGGCCACGACACCAACGATTTCGACAGGTTTCTCGATGGTCCAACAGACGTGGAGCTGTTTTCCGAGAATCTGTTGTGCGGGGAAGTAGCGCTCAGCAAAAGCATGATTGACGACGGCGACCGGCAGAGAGTTGAAATTGTCTCGGTCTGCAAAGTCGCGGCCGGACAGAAGAGCAGTGCCCATGGTCTGGAAATAACCTGAGCTGATAATGAGGAATTGGGCTGATGGCGATTCGGCGGGAGTAGGAACGGGTTGATCGGCGGGAGCGAAGCAGGAGCCAGAAACTTGGTCCATGAGCGGAAGGAAGTGAGTCGACCCGGCGGCCTCAACTCCGGGAGTGTTGCGGATTTCAGAGAGGAGTTGGTTGACGTATTGCGAGCGCTTGAGATTGTCGCTGTAATGCGAAGGCGACATCCAGATATGCATCGTCAGGAGATGTTCGGTACGGAACCCGGGATCGACGGACGTGAGACGCGCGAGACTGCGGAGCATCAGACCGGCACCGATACAAAGAAGAAGGGCGAGCGCTACTTCAGCCACAACAAAACTGCGGCGCAGAGTTTGATGGCCGCCAACGCCACCCCGGAGAGAGCCTTGCTTGAGAGCGTTCTGGAGATCGACGGTAGAGAGGCGGAGGGCAGGCACCAGACCAAACACAACCACGGTGAAAAGAGATGCAAGAAAGGCAAAAAGAAACACGCGTGCATCAATGGAAATAGGCTCGCTGCGAGGAAGCGGCGCACTCTGTGGGATGAGAGCAAGCAGGGCCGGAAGGCTAAGATACGCGAAGAGTATTCCTACAGCCATCCCCGCAAGAGAAAGAAGCAAGCTTTCGGCCAACAACTGGCGAATGATGCGCGAGCGTGCGGCGCCCAAGGCGGAGCGGACGGCCAGTTCGCGCAATCGGCCGGTTCCACGCATGAGTAAAAGGTTGGCGACGTTGGCACAAGCGATCAAAAGAAGAAAACCGACCGAAGCAAGCAGCACCAGCAGCGGACGCCGAACCCCTTGCGTGGCATCTTCGAGCATGGGAACAACGTTGACGCTCCAGTTTTTGTTGTAGTCGGGGCGCGCTTGCGCCGTGAAATCCGCAACGCGAAGCATTTCCTGTTGAGCTTGAGCGATGGAGATGCCCGGCTTGAGGCGCGCGACGACTGTCAGGAATCTTCCTTCTTTAAATTCCTCCGTGCGCGCTAGGGGCAGAGGAGTCCATACTTCCGCCTTCATCTTAGGGAAGGAAAACCCTTTGGGCATTACGCCGATAACCTGGGAAGGTTGACCATCGACGTCTATCTTTTGACCGACGACGGAGCGGTCTGCCCCGAACTGGCGCTGCCATAGTTCGTAGCTGAGAATGACCTGACGATCCTGGCCAGAGACCCCGTCAGCGGCGATGAAGGTACGTCCTAGAAAGGGCGCAATTCGAAGGATGGAGAAGAAGTCTGGAGAGACCTGCATCCCCTGAACGGCAATGGGCTGTCCATGAGAGTTGAGGTTGGTCATCAAACCCGAAATGGCGGCCATGGACTCGAAAGACTGGGACTGATCACACCAGTCCAGAAAATTAAGGGGATTTACAACATTTCGGGAGCTGTTGTACTTGAGAGAGGATTCCCAGATGCGGACAAGCCGGTCGGGCGCCGGATACGGCATCGGGCGGAGAAGCATGGCGTCAACGACGCTAAAAATGGCTGTATTTGCGCCAATGCCAAGGGCTAGTGTCAGGACCGCTATGGCGGTGAAGCCGGGGTTCTTGCGGAGTTGGCGGAGACCGTAGCGGCAATCGGAGAGCACGGATTGCAGCCAATTACCGATGCGTTGTTCGCGAACTTGTTCCTTCACTTGCTCGGCGCCGCCTAATTCGATTCGCGCTGCACGTTGCGCTTCTTGCGGGGACATGCCTTCGCGAATGTTTTCTTCGATGAGCATTTCGAGATGGGATTGAAGCTCCTGATCGAGGTCACCATCCACACGCCGAGACAAAAAGAGATTGCGCAGGAAACTTCGGACATTCACGAAGAGCGACATGCTGAAAACCTCTCTACGATGTTTCCAAGGCCTGCGCGATGGCCCAAGTAATGCGGCCCCATCGCTTGGTTTCTACTTCGAGCTGTTTTAATCCCGCCTTGGACAATCGGTAGTATTTGGCACGGCGGTTGTTCTCGGACTCGCCCCAGAACGAGGAAATCCAACCTTCTTCTTCCATGCGATGTAGGGCGGGAAAGAGCGAGCCGGGCTTAACGACAAAAGTGCCGCCGGTAATCTGCTGGATTCTGCGTGAGACTCCCAATCCATGCATTTCGCCTGCAATAAGCGATTTCAAGATCAGTAGGTCCAGAGTTCCCTGCAAAAGGTTGGTCTGTTCAGGTGGCAAAACGATGTCTCCTATCGGCTGTCTATAGGGACAATACTGATCTACCTATAGAATGTCAATAGGAAAGAACTACTGCGTGATTGTTTTCAGTTGTCGTGAAGCGGGAGAATGGGAATCGGAGCCAACCGCAGTGTGATTCAATTTTATGAGCGGCTGAACATCAGCAATAGGAGGCCTCAGTAATAAAGATCCGGCGGGCCTTTGTACTCTTGAATCGTATTCCCGCCATCAACCACGATCAGTTGGCCAGTTACGTAGGACGCAGATTCAGAGGCGAGAAATGCTATGGCAGCCGCGACCTCGTCAGGACGCCCGGGTCGTCCGACAGGGGTATTTTTGCCAGCAAGGATTTCCTGCGCGGTAGAGGACGCGGTTTCAATCCAGCCCGGCGCGACTGCATTAACGGTTATTCCCTTGCGCGCAACCTCAAGGGCCAGGCTGCGAGTGAGTCCCACCATTCCAGCCTTGGCCGCACTGTAGGCAGTTGAGCGAGGATTACTGACGATGGGGCCGGTGACAGAAGAGACATTCACAATACGGCCATAGTTTGCAGCGAGCATGGATTGCAGAACGGCTTTGGTAACATGAAAGGCGCTTTTTAAGTTGATCGAGAGACTGTAATCCCAGTCGGCTTCGGTAAGCTCGGCTAGAGCTAGCGAGAGGGTCTCTTCAGGCCTATCGACTTGAGTCATGCCAGCATTGTTTACAAGAATATCGATGCGGCCAAAGCGGGCGAGGACTTCCTGAACCAGCCAGTGGGTGCGCGCTTGATCTCGCAGATCTGCTGACAGGGCGAAGACATCAGCGCCCTCCGCGGCGAGTTCGCTGGCCCGATCTTGGATTCTTTCTGTCGTGGACGTGATTGCGATTTTCGAGCCTTGTTGTGCCAGCAAACGTGCTGTTGCGAAACCTATTCCCAGCGGGCTACCCGCGCCGGTGACGAGCGCCACCCTACCGGAAAAGTTCATTGATTTGATTTCCTTGAGTCACACTCTATGGGCTTTAGCATGTCTGTAAGCTCAGTGAGAAGCGCACGCTAGAGTTTTGTCGCATGGCCTGAATTTATCACATCTGCTGTTTAACTCTTCTCTTGTAGCTAGGAATCATCCGATGCCTCGTTACAAACATTTAACAAATCGCCTGGAATAGAACGCTCCTCCTGCCAGTCCCCGTGTTTGCAAGCCCAGCTTCTGACCCAATGACGGCTTGCGAAAGCTCTTTTCAGGAGGATCGTTCGATGCATCGTCGATTTCTATCTTTGTGTGTGCTCTTACTGGGAATCACCGCCGCGGGAATTTTTGGATTAGCTCAAGATTCTCCAACCGAAGCGCCCGCAGGTCTCGATACTCCGACTCTTGTTCAAAACCCAGGCTCGCAGAGCAAAAGCAATGGCATTGCGGAACCGGCCGGCGACACTTATGCGCTCGATCAACAAATCTATGAAACCACGCATGACGTCAGCACAGGTTTGGGCCCGGTCTACAACGCGCGCGCTTGCGCCGAGTGCCACCAGAACCCCGTCAGCGGCGGTGCCAGCCAATTTACAGAAGTCCGTGTGGGGCATCTCGACGCCAACGGCAATTTTGTGAATCCCACCGTGCTGATCAACGACGGCGCAGACTCCATCTCGAAACGCTCTATCATTAACGACCGCGCAGTTATCCCTCAGGCGCAGGAACACATCCCGGCCGCGGAAAATATTCGCGCGTTGCGTGCGGCACTCAATACGTTGGGCGACGGCTTTGTGGAGGCAATTGACGATGCCACATTGCAGGCGATTGCGCAGAATCAGCCGAATGTCAGCGAAGGGCGAATCCATGGTGAAGCGATCCTGGTTCCGGTATTGGAAGCTCCCGGGCAGAATCGCGTCGGGCGCTTTGGCTGGAAGAATCAGCACAGCAGTTTGCTTTCTTTTGTTGCAGATGCGTATCTCAACGAGATGGGTGTGACCAATCGTCTGCGTCCCATGGACACCACAACGGTTGGCAAAATTACGGCCGATCCGGAGGATATTCCCGACAATCTTGGGCTTGCGGACATCGATCACTTTGCCCAATTCATTCGCGGCACCAAGGTTCCTCCGCGCGATGCGGTTCTCGCTGCAACCTACGACGTCCAGGCCGGGCAAGCCATATTTGAGAAAATCGGGTGCAGCACGTGCCACGTTGGGACCATTGTCACCGCACCGGCTGGTACGGTCGTCAATGGCGGGACCTTCAGTGTGCCCGAAGCACTCGGAAACAAAATCATTCATCCTTACGGCGATTATCTGCTCCACGATATCGGCACCGGTGACGGCATTTTCCAAGCTGGCCCTGCAGACACCAGGAACAAACTGCGCACCGCTCCGCTGTGGGGTTTGCGGATGAGGCCGCGCTTCATGCATGACCTGAAGTCGTTGACGCTGGAAAATGCCATTGACCGCCACGAGGGCGAGGCCGAGCACGCTGAACATCGCTTCCACGAACTGAGCCCAGCGGAAAAACAACAGCTCTTCGTGTTTCTCAATTCGCTCTAGTTGGTGGGCAAGCCGGGCGCTGGTTGACGGAGCGTTGGGTTGGATCAGTATTTAGGGCTTGCTATTTCTCGCGATAACGGATGCTTTAAGTAGCAGCTACGATTTGTCCCAGGCGTTCTTGATTGACGGCCGTGGCGATTCCCTCTGGATGCCAATGCTTTTGGCAGCCGGGATAATCCAACAGCACGCATTGCGAAGCGATCCCGCGGGCGCGCATCTCATATCCACCCGACAGGATATTTAAGAGGCAGGCCACTGCGGTCACGCCACAATCTGGTTCCCGCTGCCAGCGTTGGAGCCAATGGCTGAATCCCGTCGAATGAAGAACCATGAACACTGATACGCCCTGGCTTCGCATCCGGCGCGTAAGGTGATTGACGGGGCACGTAGGATCGCAAGCCGCACACTTGATATCCATATCCTGCACGCGCGCCTTGCATGTGCTGGCACGTGCCCCGCGCATGCATCCAGGAACCAGGACGACCTTTCGCGGCGTATGGGCAAATTCTTGGCGCAGTCCCCGATTCATAATTTCGGCCGCCACCATGTTCAGTTGGTACTCCACCGGTTCTTTGCCACAGAAGATCTGATCCTCGCGTATGCCTCGCCTGCAGTGTTCGCCTGCAAGGAAGGGCGGAACTCCGCGCGTATAGGCCCCCAACTCGTTCGCTGCCTCTTGTTGAAACCAATCGAACAATTCCATGGAGGCTACCAGGCATTGTTCGGATTCCTCCTCCGGAAGCGTACCTAGAAAATTCCGCCAGTTGTCGAGCCTCTCCGCCTCCTGCTCGAATTCACCTGTGGCCCGAAGCCAGTTGATCAGGCGGGACAATCCTTGCAACGGCTGCTGCTCGGGCCTTGCTGCTCTCCCAATCTTCGGGACTAGAAAAACTCTAGTAACTGCGGCTCGCAGAAAATCTGCCGGGGTCTTCATCCAGGGAGACACGCGTCGCAGCCGAAAAAGCCCACGCGTGAGTCCCACGATCCAGCCTGGCGTTTCGTGCGCCGCGGCCGCATACCTGCACAAGACCATGCCCAGCATCAGCACTTCGATCGTGTACTCACCACGGCTTCGGGGAGTCTCTTGCATCTCTGTTCGGACATAATGGCTGTACCCATCGATCACAGCCCCTAAGCGGGAAACGATCTCGACCAGAAGTTTGTCTGAAAAGCGCTCCACATCCGTGTAAAAACAATCCGAACTTCCATCCTTCAGGCGCAGGTCGTACACCAAATCCGAGCAGCCGGCTTTGAGAATGTGCGTCTCGGATATTTGATCGGATTGAATGAGTGCTTGCATTTCTCGGCTTCTCTGAGATTCCTCTCATCACGCGCCAGCGGTGAAGAGCTACCTACTAATGAATACGTCCTGGCTGCGAAAAGGTTTCGGGCCAGCCAGTCTCATGATGAACTGCGACCAAATCGCGCGAACATGCGGTAAACCTCTACGGAAGAGTGACTGTCAGTGGACGTCGAAAGTTCGCGGAAGTATTCCATTTTGAATGTAGCAAGACGGAGGGAGATGGTCCGTGACCCGAGTCACCTGTTGCGGGCAGAACCTCCCGAGAGTGACGGGTGACCTGGTCACCGACCAAGCCCCGGTTCTCCGGCCACAAGTGAAAGCCGCACCGTGTTTTCTTCAATGAACGTAATAGCTGTTCTTGGACAAGATAACGTAGTCGTGTCCTTTCTTTCCAAACGACGACGCCAGGTTAACGTCGAGTTTATGCGGTTTGCCCGATGCTCCAGTGGCCTGGGTATAATATCCCAGCGTATAGCGCGTTTTGATTCGGTCGATCAGAGCACGAAATGCGGCATCCAGATGAGCGACGTCCTGAACGTCGAAAATTTCCCCGCCAGTCTGGTCTGTTACTTTACGAATGTTCACCAGCCCAGGAACCATGGCTGCGGCTATGAGAGTTCCAGGCGGATTGTATCCAGGGATTTTCAAATTATATAAGGCGGTATCCGCGGCGATGGTTTCGGTAACGATGTCGCGCGTCCCTTGCCCACCCGCGCTGGTGCCAACGTCATCACTAATCAGGATGATTACACGGCGGCCTTTTGGAGGCGCATTCAGAAGATACTGGGCGGCAACAAAAATGCCGTCATTGATATTTGTCGCGCCGCCTACCTGGAAAGCGCTGATCTGCTGGGCAATTTGGGCTTTGTTCTTTGTGAAAGGGACGCGTAATTGGGCCTCGGTGGAAAATGTAAACAGCGCCACCTCGTCTTCCGATTTAAGCGCGGAGAGGGCGGTGTTGGCGGCGTCACGCAGCGGTCCCAGGAATGGACCAATGGAATCGCTTAAATCCAAAACTAGCGCAACGCTAAGGGGAAGTTCGTCGCGACTGAAGACTTCAATCTTCTGGGGGACGCCATCTTCGCGGAGTTGAAAGGCGCCTTGTGCCAGATCACCCATGATTTTGCCGGCTTTTGTTTTTACGGTTGCGTCAACCAATACCAAATTCACGTCCACCTTAATGACGCTTTGGTCTTGGTTTTGACTCTGAGGCAAAACCGGAACGCCGGACAAGAAAGCCAGTAAGAAGAGCGGAACTGACAAACGCAATGTGTTTCGCCAAAATGGGGACATCACTATTGTTGGATGCTCCGCAATACGGTTCGCGATTTTGCAGCAAAATCCATTTCGTTCCTAAGTTTCCGGAATCCATCGGAACTACCGGCTAACCAAGCAGAGGCAGGCCACGGACATCCCAATCAAGTGTGAACAGGCAACTGTTCGCGGCCAAGATAGCGCGTCCAGTGGGAAGCAAGTTGAGGCCAACCAGCGCGGAACCGCTGAGCACATGCTCGGCATGACCTTGCGGGGTGATGCGCACAATGCCGCGGCGCCCCCCGAGCGATGCCGCCAAATATAAATTCGATTCGCGATCGAAGGCCATGCCTTGCGGACGGCCCAGCCCGCGATAAAAAACATTTACCTCGCCGCCTTGCGTGATGCGATACACCCGGTCGTAACTGGAAGTCGTCGGACCGGTCACGTAGAGCTCGCCGCTGGGATGAAATGCCAGATGGTATGCAGATACGGACGGCTCCAGTGTGGCGAATACAAAAATTTCGCGGCTGGGGCTGATTTTGAAAATTGTGCCGCTGCGATCACCGACAAACAGATTTCCGTGGCCGTCGAACGCAATTCCGGTGGCGACGCCCATGCCCTCCATCCATTGTTCGGCGCGGCCGTCGGGAGGTACGCGATAGATCGTGCCGTCATGGCGACAGGAAACAAATAGATTGCCATTGCGGTCAAGGGCTAAGCCGGTTGGATTCGTCAGTGAAGTGACAAACGGTTTCACCGTGTAATTCGAGCTGATTTTATAGAGCGAGACAGGGACGCGTTGACCGCGCGGGCCGCTGAACGTTACGTATATATTTCCATTGGAATCGACGGCGGCATTCGTAACGGGGTGAAGATTGTCGGCGATCTGGAAACCAACCGAAACCGGGAATGGCTGGCTCTGGTGATCCGCTTGAACAACCTGGACCGCGCCTCCGGTGGCGTTGTCTGGCACACGCGCGATTAGGCGATTGCTGCTGGCCAGGGAAAGCGCCGCCTCGGCTCCGCCAAAACGCACCACCGGCCTGACGCCGTGACGCGAAGTAAATCCGCTGCCGTGAATTACCACTTCTCCGCCGGGAATGGCAGCCGAAGGCGTAACACGGTCAATGTGAGGAATGCCGTTTTTTTCTGTAGATGAACCGAGACCAAATTTCATAGCAAATGAAATTGTAACGCGAGACGCAAGCAAATGGCAGCATAGATACCGGCCATCCAGTCATCGGCCATGATACCCCAACCAGCGGGAAGCTTTTCAAGCCTGCGGCACGGAAATGGTTTAGTAATATCGAACAAACGAAACAAAATGAATCCGGCGAACAAAAATTTCCAATTCAGAATGCTCATGCCGGTGAAGAGCGCGAAAGCGGCGGCGTTGGATGGGTCGAGAAGAGTGGCCGGTCCGCTCATGGGTATGAGCGCAAGAATCAGCGTCAACTGCACGCCAGAAACTTCATCGATCACCACGATTTGGGGATCCTTGAGATTGGCGTGGTTCGCTACTTGCGTACTGGTGTGCACTCCCAGCCAAGCGACCACTACCCACACAATAATGGAGGGAGCCAAAAGCAAAAACGTGCCGGAGGGTCCGGAGAGCAATGGAGGCGTGTCTCCCATGGCAATTCTCATCGTATAGCCCGTGAAGTAAAACCAGCTCAAGGGATGCGAGATCACCGCCAGAATCAGCCCCACGAGGGATCCCCACGTTCCCGGCCCAGGATTCAGATAGCCTGCACCCAATGCCGTGGCAATGGCGTAAGCGGCGCGTGGCTTCTCACCGGCTGTCGTGGGCGAACTAACGTTTGTGTTCGGATTCATTCGGGTTGTCGAGGTCGAAAATGATGGTCTTCTCGTCTTTATCAACGAGGTCATCTTCGTTGAAGCTGGGCTCAGAAACAACGTATTTCTCAGTAGCCCAGTTGCCAAGGTCCCTTTGTCGGCAGCGATCGCTGCAAAAAGGGAAGTCTTCATCTTTATCTGAACCCGTGGGATGTTTACAAATGGGGCAATGGTGTTTCATAAAGATGGCCCTACGTTGAAATTTAAGTTCCGTTTTTTAGTCTACAGCAATTTGAATTTTGTGGCGATTTCCGCCACGACTAGCCGAGTACGCGAAGGGGTGCGCCGGTGGAGATGCGCGTTAATTGCTGCGAAGATGGTGGTGGCGCCGGTGGAAATTGTGTCATTGGCCGAATCTCGGGCCGGGGAAGAATCTCCACGACGCGGCCGATCAGGTCGTACGCGTCGGTCTTGGTGATTTCCACGCGCGCAACATCGCCGGTCTCGGCAATTTCGCCATTCGGCAACTCGATGTCGGTCAGATAAAGCTTGCCGTCGATGTCAGGTGCCATGGATTGCAGGCGCGCTTCCCAAACCAGTGGGTTATCTTTCGACGGACCTTCAACCAGTGCGGTAGGGACGCTGCCCTTGAGCGCTTTCAATTTTTCGCGCGAAATTTTCATTTGCAAGGCCATCAAGCGATTGCGGCGGTCATCGGTTGTTTCGGCATCCACCTTGCTGTCCAGCGGAAAACTTGCGGCATTATCCACGTCGGAATACTCGAACACGCCCATCCAATCGAGTTTCGCCGCGGCCACGAATTGATAGAGTTCGTCAAAGTCGGCTTCGGTTTCGCCAGGGAAGCCCACGATAAAGCTGGTGCGCAGCGCAACGCCGGGAATCGTGGCGCGCATGCGCTCGAGCAATTTCAAAAACGCATCGCCGTGCGATCCGCGCTTCATTCGCGCCAACACGTTGCGGCTGGCATGTTGCAGCGGCATATCAATGTACCTGGCAAGACGTGGGTGCGCCGCCAAGGTGTCCAGCAATTTCTGCGTTACACGATTGGGATAGGCGTACAAGAAACGCACCCAAAGCAAATCGTCAACCCCAGCCAGCTTTTCCAGCAATTGCGCTAAGCCATCGCGCAGCCCGAGATCTTCACCGTAAGAAGTGGTGTCTTGGCCGATTAGAGTAATTTCGCGCGTTCCGGCGGCCGCCAGGTTTTCTGCTTCGCGCACGACCGATTCAAATCGCCGGCTGCGGAAGTTGCCGCGCAATTGCGGAATGATGCAAAACGTACAGGGATGATCGCAGCCCTCGGCAATCTTGATGTAGGCCTGGTGCTTGGGCGTGGTCAGGATGCGCGGCGTCAAATCGTGATACAGGAATGACGGCGGCTGCGCAGGAAGAACACGCAGGTCACCTTCGACGGCTTCGATGATGCGCTCGACTTCGCCGGTGCCGACAACGGCGTCTACCTCCGGCACCTGCTCCAGAATCTGGTCGCGAAAGCGTTCCACAAGGCAGCCCGCTACGATCAGCTTTTTGGCGGCGCCAAATTTCTTGTGCTCGGCCATTTCCAGGATTGTGTCGATGGATTCTTTTTGCGCCGATTCAATGAAGCTGCAGGTATTGACCACGAGGATCTCCGCGTCATCCGCGCGCGGCGTCAGTTCGTATCCATCACGCGCGAGAATACCCATCATCACCTCGCTATCAACGAGGTTCTTGGGGCATCCGAGAGAAATAAATCCTACCTTGGTCATAGATGAGCACAGCGCGGTCAGCGCAATCCTTTGATTTTAGCATATTTGTGGGGATTGAGTTGTGGGGGCCGAATGGGATTTTGCGCCGCCTGCCACTTCCAGTGGCCGTGTAAAGCCGGTTTCTTCGCTGAAAACCTCTTGTGTGCGATTAGCGCTACTTGGGAGTAGAACGGATTTGTGTTAACAATGCGCGAAGACGAGTTGCGTCGCAGGGGAGATTGCCGAAGCGGGCTTGGCTGTAGAGTTCGGTGAATTCGCGGACGGCTGGGGCTAGTTCTGGTTGCAGAGTCGCAGAGGTTGCAAATTCTAGCGGAGTTTGTGTTTCGACACGGGTGAATCCTCTTCTAACCAGTAAGCGTTGCAGTTCTGCATACAATCGCGAAGCTAATTGCGGATTAGATCGGGTGCCAGGCGTCCTGCGAAGCTGCAGCGACAAGCTGACCCAGCGCACGAACCTGTGAATCCAGTCAAATCGCAAAATTACCAGCACGAGAACCAGCACCAACGGGAGCAAGAAACTGAGATTCGAGTGTTCTTCTTGCCAGCGCGATAGCCCACTCATCCCGCGATCCTGCATCCGGCGAAACCAATCTTTCGCGACTTCGTTCCAATTGCGCGAGCCTCGTTCCATGTTCTGCGCCAATTGCACCTGGTGCGAAAAATCGTAATTGACGACCCATTCATTCCAGTTCAACTGAATCCAGTCGAGGTACATATTCAATCGAGAAAAAATTCCGGAATTCGGGTCAGGCCCCGGCGGCGTAGGATCAAACGTAACCCATCCATTGCCTGGAAAATAGGCTTCCACCCAACTATGCGCGTCGCTTTCTCGCACGATGTAATCGCCGGCGAGGTCATTGTATTCACCGGGTAGAAAACCGTTCACTTCGCGTGAGGGAATGCCCAGCGTGCGCAGCATCACCGTCATTGCCGAAGCAAAATATTCGCAATGGCCGGCGCGTGACTCAAACAGGAAATGGGCCAGCGGATCGTGCCCGGGCGTGCCCGTCAAATTCAGTGTGTACCGAAAATTGCGGCGTAGGTAGCCTTCCAGCGCCACTGACCTATCGTAAGGATTGTTTGCAGCCGCGGTGATTCTTTGCGCCAATTCCGGAATGCGCCGATCGAGTGTCGGAGGAAGCTGCAAGTAAACACTTTCAAATCCTGCCGGGTAATCTTGAGAAGCCACGCGCGCTTGCACGGGGCTAACGATAGGGAGCAGTGAATCGCCTTCATATTTCAATTGCCCAAAATTATGGAATGGGTTGTAGATAGAATCATTCAGGTCTCGAGTGAGATAGCCCCGGCGCAGAAGAGAGTTGAAGCTGGTTGTCTCCGAAAGAAAGTTCCCGCGAATGCGCACGAGATTCGCCGGCGCGAAAACGGCGTCGCTAGCCATCGGCTGCATCAGCACGACAAAGTGCAACTCAAGAGTGCGCGATGGCTGCTCTGTCTTGGACATAGGCAAATAAATCCAGCCATTACCCGCGGGAGAAAGGGCATCCCGTGATTTGTCGTTAGAAGACCAGCGATGTCCGTCAAAGTTTGTGAGCGCAATCCCTCGCCAACGCAACGAAGGATAAGTTACCGGGCCACCGGTCTTGATCCGCATTACAACCGCCGTGTTCTTCTTGATCTCGCCTATTTCGCCGAGTTCGACGTTGTCGGTGAAGCCGCTCATTAGCGTAGACTGTAATCCGGCTCGCGAAAGATAACCTGCACTGAATCGGGGGAAGAAAAAGAAGAGCACCGAGCCAAGCAAGATGCCACCGAGCGCAACGGTCAGCGAAGCGAATGCGAGTGCGCGATAGAAACGGCGTTCGCGCATCGGTTGGGTATCCAGCGCGGGATAGACTGAATTGGTGGCCCCTCGCCGAACTTCCAGGCCAACGAACGTCGCGACCGCAAAAACCAGAAACGCCACGAAGAAAACCAGAAAGTACGTGTCCACCGTAAAAATGGCGGCGCCAAGGAGGCAGGCAAAAGCTAACATGGCGAGGAAAAGTGCGTCACGGTCGGTCGTTACGCTATACAGACGAATGATTGTTACAAAAATCAGAAAATGCACCGCCGCCAGCACGATGGCGTAGAGCGCTGGATCGGGAATTCCGGTGGCGAGTTGGCGCGAGACAAACAGTGCGTCCACCGGAAACAAGAAGAGATATCCGAGCACCAGCCTTGTCGCTATGGTTTGCTTTAATTCGGCGGGGAAACCTCTCCACCAGCGGAATCCTTTGTAGAGAATCAACGCAGGCGCAAGAATTGTTGTGAATGGATCGAGCTTGCCCGTGACGCTAAGGGTGGAAACTGACGTGAGCACCAGGAAAAATAGCGACGTGCGAAAGAATCGCTCGGCGGGAAGCGGCAGCGCCTCGTTTACGACGGTGGTGGCCATGGTCAGGAATCCAGAATAACACCCCACGGAGATCGACTGATTGGGGTCGCGCCGAAACGATAACCGCAAAGGATAGCTCAATAGTGCGGGATACTAACCCAACGCGCTGCGGGCGACTTTGCGGGTCAGATTGGAAATCGCCACGGTAGAGATATCTGCCAATGGAATGATTCGCGAGTTAGGCAAGCGGGGCAAAGTGACAACATCTGCGCGAAACGGCAAAATCGTGATACTGCGATACGTCACCGTGTGCCTGACCTTCTTCAATGGCTTAAGCGCAGGCGCAAATGTTTTGCCACGTAGAAAATTTTCCTGTACATAACTTTTCAATTCCTTTGCCGCGTCTTTATGAACCTCTATTGTGGGGAAATGCCACAAACGCGAAAGCAGAGCAGCGACGTTAGCGTGCACCTTAGATTTGGAAAGAGTTTTCGGCGGTGCTAGCAGCAGTGAATTTCCCTTTGCATCGACAAATACCAACGTGGCCAAGGTGATCTCTTCCGTCGCGCGCTTATTTCGTTTTTCCGGGATGCATGCGACAACTCCCTGCTTGCGCGCTTCACACCATTGATTCACGGGGCAGAGCAGGCACTGCGGCGAGCGCGGCATACAAATCGTCGCCCCAAGCTCCATCATCGCTTGATTCCAGTCGCCGGGCTCGTGCGGATCGAGAAGATCGTCCGCCATCTTCTGCAATTGGTGCCACCGGCCGTTTGCTCGCAGGTCTCCATGAATTGCGCCAAGACGAGCCAGCACTCGTGCGACATTTCCATCCAGGACCGCATGCTTCTTTCCATGGGCAATGCTAAGGATCGCTGCCGCGGTGTAGTTGCCTATTCCTGACAAGGCCAGCACATCTGTATGGGTGGAAGGGAAAATGCCGTCGTGTTGCGCAACGATTTGCTGGGCGGTCTTCTGCAGATTCCGAGCGCGAGAGTAGTAGCCAAGGCCCGACCACAAGCGGAGCACCTCTTCTTGCGGTGCTTTCGCCAATGCCTGGATATTTGGGAAATGTTCCAGGAATCGTTCGTAGTAGGGAATCACCGCTGCCACGCGTGTTTGCTGCAGCATGATTTCTGAAATCCAGATGCGATAGGGGTCTTTGTTGATCCGCCACGGCAGGTCTCGTTGGAATTGCGCGAACCATGCCTGCAAGTTTTTTCGAAATAACAAGAGCGAGCGGCCAGTGAACATGCGAGTTGTTAGTCTCGCACAAGAAAAGACTTAACGCAGAGGAAACAGAGAAAAGCCGCAGAGTTCACCCAGACGTTTACATCAAATCTAAACGGGAGAATTACAAAGCAGTGTCTTCTGCGAAAACGATGTAAGCGGAATACCACAGGTCGGGCGGCATCGATCCGCGGGGCCGCGACGTAACCACAATCTTGAATGCGTCCGGATTGGCTGCTAGCTCCTGCAGAAACGCGGAATCTGCCGCGGGCGCAATCGGTTGTGCCACGGCTAAATGACTCAGAACAGGAAAAATGTTTTCAGTGGCAGGAGCTAGCGCAACTTCCGCATTTACGCTTCGAAATTCCAGAATGGTGTTGCGTTCACGAAAGTCCCAGGCGACAGCGGCGCAGAGCGTGACAGCGCGCTCAAACCGATCCTTGTCAGCTTGTGACGCTAAGGGCAACGCCGCCGCACTATACGGATCGAATATCAGCAGAACATTGCTATCGTCTTCACGCGCAAACTCCCGCACCATCAGCGATCCCAAACGCGCGGAAGCTTTCCAGTGCACCAGGCGCGCGCTGTCATTTGGCAAATAGTCGCGCAACGCGTAAAGATCCTGGCCGCGGCCCTTTGCCAAACTCTCCATAGCTCCCAAAATTCCCGGCCGAATATCCAGGAATTCGGGTGAAGCCTCAACTGAAGGGTAGACCAGCGCTTCCGTCGGCAAATCCAAACGCCGCGCCTTTTGCAAAAAACCAAATGGAAAACGCGTGACAATGCGAAACGCTTCCTGGCGATACACACCACGCTTGAGGAAATGCAGCGGAACTGACTGCGACACCGCTTCCTGCCTCGGCAAATACGGAAAATAGACCGGAGTTTCCAATATCTCGCTGGCGCTGCTGCCCCGCCTTTTTTTTGCGCCCGGACCTTCTACGCGAAGAGAAAAAGAGGGCAGGGTGAGCTTCTCATTCTTCAATTCCACGGTTCCACGGACCACTTGGCCCGCAAAAATATGTTCGGGAAGTTCCAGCCGGAGCTCCACTCCAGCCAACGTAATCGAGGATAAAATTCCGGACATGAGAATGCTGGCGATCAGGCTTGCGAGAATCAGAAACAATAGATTGTTGCCGGTATTCAGTGCGGCCAGCGCAACCAGGATGATTCCGATGACGTAGATCCATCCCTGCCGCGTTATCCGGTATTCCATGCGATACCCGATCCAGCGAAGCGGCGTCCGTTTTGCCAGCACCGGTACCAGTGTTACCCCGACCCACCCTGCTACAAGGAGCGCGGAAAGCGCCGAGCCCGTGGCAAGCGGAACATTTCCCAACCGTGCCGCCGCGCCCGAATAAAGCGCCAGAATCATCGCCACAGTGAGCGCGGTCATCGAGAGGAAGAATGCGCTGATCGCGGAGCGATCGGCATTTCCCCAAAATTTCGCAACAGTAGTAAAGAGATTCATGCCCGTAAGGTTTTGGAAAGCTTTGCGCCGCGCGATTACAACGGAACGCGCACCGATTCCACAATCTCGCGCAGCACACTTTCCGTCGTCTCTGATTTTTTCTGCAGAGATGCGTGCCGCGCACTGCCTACAACGCGATGCGAGAAAACTGCGACGGCCAGTTGCTTGAAATCATCGGGCAGACAAAAGTCGCGGCCATCCAGGAATGCGCGAGCCTGCGCCGCACGCTGCAGCATCAAGGTTCCGCGCGGGCTCACACCCAAAGCCAATTGATCGGATTTGCGGGTGCGATTGACGATATCCAACGCATAATCGTGCAGACTCGAATCCACTTTGACCCGCGTGACCGCTTCTTGCATCGCCAAAACATCCGTGACATCGGCAATCGGCTCCAGCGACGAGACCGGATCGTCCGTCGTGCGGCTGCGTAAAATCTCGCGCTCCGTTTCGTGTGAAGGGTAGCCCATTTTGATGCGCATCAGGAAACGATCCAGTTGCGACTCCGGCAGCGGATAAGTGCCGTGATGTTCCACCGGATTTTGCGTGGCAATCACCAGGAACGGCAACGGCAGGGAAAGCGTCCGGCCATCGACGGTCACCTGCGCCTCATTCATCGCTTCGAGCAGCGCGGATTGGGTACGTGGCGTGGTGCGGTTAATTTCATCGGCCAGCACTACATTCGCGAAAATCGGTCCGTGGCGAAATTCAAACTCGCGCGACTCGGGATTATAGACACTAACGCCAAGCACGTCGCTGGGCAACAGGTCGCTGGTGAATTGAATGCGCTGAAAGGTGCAATGGAAAGACTTCGCCAAAGCCTGCGCAAGAGTTGTTTTGCCCACACCTGGCACGTCTTCAATCAACAAGTGCCCCTTGGCAAGCAGGGTGATCAGTGCGAGCTGGATTACATCCTCCTTGCCGTAGATCACGCGTGCAATGGAACGCTGCAATTGAGAAACGACACTGGAGGTCGCTGTCGACATCGGTTGAAAACCCATAGTCTTCCTGTTACAAATAGATGACGGAGCGCGCGGCTCGGTTGGCGCGATTCTGCATCTTTCGATTTGACGGGCAACTCCCTCATTAGGGTTCCCGTTATTTCGACACCCGTTCCAAGACGGGCGATTAGCTCAGCGGTTAGAGCGCTCGCCTCACACGCGAGAGGCCAAAGGTTCAAATCCTTTATCGCCCACCACTTCCTGAATTCTCCCATCATACTCGTGGATATGTAAGCAAACCCAGTGCTTTGTGTTGAACTTGTTATTTAGACTCTGGGACAGGCAGGGAAGTAATCGATTACTGGACTACGTGCGCGGCTGAGAAGGGTGCGCTGCAAACCAATCCCTCAAAAAGGTCCACCGTGCACATTGTAGCCGGTTCATTCATTCGAGCTTTGAGGATTGTAAAAGAGAGGAGCGCCACTTGGACTATATTGGGCATGACCATGTTGGCCACGCTCCAGTAATACAGGTGAAGGGGATCACCTTTTCGATAGCATCTTTTTCCCATTTTTTGAATAGATTGCCCGTTTCCTCCTCGTGGAATACGGAGACTTTGATATCTTCAGGCCACTTGTTCTCAAGTCGTTGAAGCCTCTCCAAAGGTGATTCTGTTTTCAGTTTGAGTGTGGTAAGAGAGACGCGAAGCCATCCAGAATCGGTTTCGGGGCATGATATAGGTAAAAATCATCCTGACCATCACCTTCTACCCAATCGTGGGGTATTAGGAAACTAATTTGATTCCGAAATAGGAAGACTCTATCAAGGCGAATCGTCTCTCCCATGGTTGCCTACTTGATCTTCCGAGCGCTTCGCAACTTCATCTTTAACTTCCTTGTACACACACGGTCAGAGCCCCTTTCATCTCTTCTCCTTCAGAAGAATATAGACGGTAGATCACTTTGCTGATGTGACGGACAGGGATTGCAGCCACTCTAGAATCGCCACTTGGACGGCTATTCGATGGTCGGAGAAGGAGTGGTCCGTCTCCATGTATTTTTCGGTCACTCGGCCATCGCCAGCCTTACGAAGTGCTTCCGCTAAGGCCTGATTATTGGTCCGATTCCCGTCGTTGGCCTCCAGGATCAACACTGGACGAGCCTTCAGGTTCTCTGCGTAAGCAATATAGTTCCACTCTTTCGCATGAGCTTTGGCTTCGGCGATCATTCCTTCCGGCGAGGTGCCCGCCAATCGCGGGGAGGCATCACGGAAAGTATCAGTATGCTGCTCAAATGTTGGGCTATTCACAAACGCGCCAAGATTCCAAGCCGCCATAATCGCGATTGCTGACACTCCAGGATCGTGAGCCGCCGTATACGCCGCCATCAAACCGCCCATGCTGTGGCCAATCAGCACGATTCTGTTTGGATCGATATGGTACTTTTTGACATTTGCGGGATCGCGCAGAAAATCCACTGCAACCTGCGTATCTTCGAGCGCGTTTGAAAACGAGAAATTGCCAGCGCTTCCCCAACTGCCGCGATAGTGGGGAAACAGCACATTCCATCCCGCTCGACGCAAAACGTACGCCAGATCGAGATTCTTCTCGTTGCCGGGGAAACCGTGGAGCAACAGCACTGTCGGGTGAGGTTCCGCGCCGGAAGCAAGAAAGATCACCACGTTCAACCGCGCGCCGTGGCTCATGATGTCCGGCGCTCCCATCCCGGCAGGAAAATTTTTATCGGGAGCGGGATCGGTCGTGATGGCCGAAGGGAGTTGCTGCGCGTTTGCGCTGCAGTTCAAGAATAAACAGAAAATGGCGAAGCGAAATATACTTTTGAAAATTTTCATTCGCGCATTTTGTACCATCTCAAGCCATCTTGTATAGTAGCGGCATGCAAGCGTTTCTACGCACGATTGAATTTCTCAGTTTGGGTCTCTGGCTGGGCGCGGATGCGTTTTTGAGTTTTGTGGTGGCGCCCGGTGCGTTCGCCATTCTGGGCAGTCGCGATGCCGCTGGCATGATGGTAGGTTTCTCGCTCGCGCGACTGCACTTTGCCGGAATTTTTCTCGGATTGATTTTCCTGATGGCTCGTTTGGCTCGCACGCACACATTTGCCAGTTTCACCACCGCTGCCGCCTTGAGTGTCGTGTTGATGGTGATCCTGACCGCGGCCTCTCAATTCACGGTCAGCACGCGGATGGAGAGTCTCAAAAAAGAAATGGTCTCCGTGCAAAACACTCCAGAAAATGATCCGCGTCGTTTGGAGTTCAACAGACTTCATCACCGTTCTGTTTTTTACGAAGGCGCCGTTCTCCTCCTAGGCCTCGCCGGCATGTATCTACTGGTACGTGAAACAAACGCCCGTTGAGGGTGCCCATACATTCGGCTCTCTACCTGGGCCGCTAACGGGGTACACTACACGGCAACCGGGAATCGTCTTTCAACGGAGAACCATCATGCCCCCACCCCAAGCCCGAACCATTTCTGAACCAGCCAACTACCGGTTCCTGGAGGGCCTACCACCTCGCGATCGTGAATATGTTCTCTCCTCAGCAGGGAGCCGCAAATTCTCCGCTAATTCGGTGATCACCACCCAAGGAGATCCTGCCGATCGTCTTTATCTCTTGGTCAAAGGATGCGTCCGTTTGTTCTACAACACTGACGATGGCAGGAAAATTCTGCTTATTTGGCTGGCCCACGGAGATGCGTTCGGCGCATACTCCTTGCTCGCCAAGCCGAGCACCTACCTGGTCAGTTCGGAGGCGATAAGAGACAGCGAAGTGCTTTTCTGGGACAGGGCCACATTTCGCGGATACGTCGAGAAATTCCCTCAGCTTGTGGCAAATGCCTTTGCCACCGCCGCGGAATACGTGGAATGGTACATGAACGCGCATGTTGCGCTCACTTGCTACACGGCGCGTGAACGCCTGGCGAGCGTGCTGATTGGCCTGTCGCGCGCGATTGGGGAAAGAGTCCATGACGGGATCGAAATTGACGTGACCAACGAAGATTTGGCCAATTCTGCAAATATCACTCCCTATACCGCAAGCCGATTAATGAGCGAATGGCAAAAAAGCCATGCGATTGTGAAGCGTCGCGGCAAAGTTCTGCTGCGCTCCGCTGAGCGGCTCCTGCTTAAAACCGTTTGAGTGGATTTCTTGCGTTTGCCCTTCATTAGTTGCTCTGGAGCAACGACGAATTAGTGCCCAATATGGAACCCTGCTAGACATCGAATTAATTCCGACGCACTGCCATTGCTTCAGACAGTGTTCTACTTCGTATCTTCAAAGGTAGTGTGGATGAAACTGAGATTTTGCCCGGCCGTGTGCCATGATTTGGCGGAATTGACCGTAAGGGCAATTTCACGCTTTACCGCTGTGCATGTCCCCATGCACTGATCGCCTCGAAACAAATTTCCATTCCTTTAGCTCTCTCATTCCTACGTCTGTGTGTGTCCGAATGTTTCGTGCTTAGTTGTGCAGTTTCAAATTCAGGAGGATTCGCCCCTTGGTTATCAGTGACCGCTTCAAACGATTCATCAATGTAGTAGCCCTATCCGCACTCGTTTTTTGTGCAACCCAGGTTCACGCGCAGACGCCACCGCAGTCGCGCATCCTCTCCTCTATCAAGAATGAAGAGCGCATCACGGTTAAGGGTTCGACTTCGCCGTTGGTGAAAGCGAGCGTTGATTCAGGTCGCATGACCGGCGGGCAGAATCTCGGCCGCATGCTCTTGATGTTATCGCCTACTCCAGAGCAGGAGCAGGCTGCTGCCGACCTGGTCGCTGCATTGCATGATTCTTCCTCGCCCACTTTTCACAAATGGCTGACTCCGGCGCAATATGGCCAGCAATTTGGCGTTGCCGCGGAAGACGCCACCAAAGTGCAGCAGTGGCTGCAAACGCAAGGCCTGACGGTGCACGAAATTTCGCAGAGCCGGCACTTCATCGTTTTTAGTGGCACCGTAGGACAGGTTGAACAAGCGTTTTCAACCGAGATGCACAACTACACCTATAACAATATAAAGTTTGTCGCCAATTCCACGGACGTACAGATTCCCGTGGCTTTGGCTCCGGTTGTAAAGGGTGTCGTTCGCCTGCACAGCGATCCCCGGACACCAAGTCTGAAAATCGGCCAGAAAATCTCGGTTAACAAGAAGACCGGCAAGATCGAGGGTCCCTATGGACTGCACTTCATGGGCCCTGCGGATTTTGCAACCATTTACAACCTCAAACCGCTCTACGCCGCGGGCATTGACGGCACCGGACAAACCATCGCGATTGTCAGCCGTAGCAGCTTGGCCGATCCCAACTACGGCATCGATGGCATCCAGGACATTCGCGATTTTCGTAACGCCATGGGGCTTCCCGCCAACGATCCACAAATGATTGTCAACGGTGACGATCCTCAGGTGCAGTCCTACGACGACACGATCGAAGCCTTGCTCGACGTTACCTGGTCCGGTGCCGTAGCCCCCGGCGCGACAATCATCGCCGTAGTCTCGCAAAGCAACTTTGCCGATGGCGTCGATATCTCTGCTGCGTACATTGTTGACCACAACCTGGCGCCGATCATGAGCACCAGTTTTGGCAATTGCGAACAGAACCTCGGCACCGTCGGAGCAGCCTTCTATGATTCGCTTTGGCAACAAGCCGCCGCTCAGGGCATTACTTCATTCGTTTCCGCGGGTGACAATGGTGGAGCGGGTTGCGATTCGCAAGGCAGCGGCCAATTCGCCTCTCACGGCGTAGCGGTAAATGGCCTCGCTTCCACTCCATACAACGTTGCTGTCGGCGGCACGCAATTCGACGACGTTGCGAATAACGATGCCTTTTGGACAATCTCCGCCGACCCCGTAACTCTCCAGTCCGCGATCAGCTACATTCCAGAAATGGTCTGGAACGAGAGCACCAACGATCCCTTCAGTATTGGTGGAGATTTGTGGGCCGGCAGTGGCGGTGTCAGCATCCTCTACAAGAAGCCCAACTGGCAGACAGCCCCAGGCGTTCCCAACGACAACCAACGCGACCTCCCGGACATTTCTCTCGCAGCGGCCGGACACACTGGGTATGCACTTTGCTTTGAGGGAAGCTGCAGCGATCCCACGCAGATTGGCGTGTACTCGGTCGGCGGCACTTCTGCATCGAGCCCCTCCGCCGCAGGCATCATGGCTTTGGTCCTTCAACAATTAGGCGGACAACCCCAAGGCCTCGCCAATTACGTGTTTTACAAATTGGCATCTACTCCCGGCATTTACCACGACATCACCAAAGGCGACAACAAAGTGCCTGACATGAACGGCCAATTCACGGTTGGTTATTCTGCTGGACCCAGCTATGACCTAGCTTCTGGTCTCGGCTCCTTCGACGCCAACGCTCTCGTCACCCACTGGGCCAATGCATCGGCCACCGCTGCTTCCACTACGACTCTCTCCCTAGGAACTGGCCAGGCAACCACCGTCGTTCACGGCACCCCGATTACCTTCAAAGCTAAAGTTGCCTGCACCGGTACTGGCTGTTCTGCACCTACGGGAGCCGTCTCCTTGGTATCCACTGATTCCAATTCGGGCAATGTAATTGCTGTCGGCTCTTCCGCGCTTACCACCTCTGGTTCCAACGGTACGGCCACGATAGCTTCGCCCAACGTTCCGGGCGGTACTCTAGGTGTCACCGCTCGTTACAGCGGCGACGGCAAATATTATTCGAGCACTTCCAACTCCATAAATGTAACCGTGACGCCTGAGCCGAGCCAAATGCTGATGGGTGGGATCTCCGGCGGCTATTACATTCAGACTCCACTTTCCGTCGGGTATGGCGAGCCTGTACCTCTCTGGATTGCGGTCGCGGGAAATTCCGGTGTTGGGCATCCAACAGGCCAGATCGGTTTGCTGGTGGATGGGAATCCCGCAAACCCGGTTACTTCCGATTATCAGACTGCGAGCTCACTTATTCTGAACTACGGTGAGAGCTCGACCATTTTCCCGAATCCAAATCCTAAGAATCCCAACCCCACTGGGCAGTCCAGCGTTCTTCCTAATCTGCCTTCAGGTCTGGCGGCAGGCGCGCATCTTTTACAGGCTTCTTATCCCGGCGACAACAGCTTCAATAGTAGCCAAGCTACTTACACCGTCGACATCACAAAGGCGGATACTTTTTTCGCGGACTTCTTCACGGATGGAAGCGCGGTTGTGAATGCACCTTTGAACCTCGCAGGTCAGCTTGCACTCGTGAACCAAGGCTGCGCGCCGTATGGCGGCACCGTAACAGCAACAGATTACTCCGGGGCGACTCCGGTGGTTCTGGGGCAAGCCAGTGCAAGCCAAACGTACTGCGATTCCTACTCGGTGCCCGTTACCTTCACTTCGGTCGGAAAACACGTCATCCGCATGAGTTTCAGCGGCGATACTAACGTGAATGCCTCGACCTCCACGTATGTTGTCAACGTTCTCGCCAACGAGTCTTCCTACACGAGTCTCTCCGTTGACACGCCCATTGCGGCGCCTGGTGCCACGGTTACCTTGACCGCACAGGTAGTTTCGCCGGTCAGACTCCATTCGATCGCCGGACAATCGGTTACCTTCCTGGATGGCACTACTTCACTAGGTACTGCAAAGCTGGGAGGTACCCCAACGGACATGGGGGGTGGCTCAATCGCCCTAACAGCGATATTACCGGTCAGCACATTTGCTCCCGGCACACACAACCTCATCGCAAAGTATGCGGGTGATGCAGTGCTCTCGGCTTCGGACTCCACGTCTAGCCCCGTTACCGTGACCATTTCGGACTACACGTTGCAGGCGGCGCCGAGCACCTTGACCCTGACCGCCGGACAAACCGGGACCGCAACCATCAGCGTTATTCCGTTGGGTGGCTCCACGCAAACCGTGGCGTTCTCTTGTGGGAGTCTACCTTCGAACATCACCTGCGCGTTCGCTCCTGCTTCGGTCACGCTTGACGGGGTCAATCCTGGCACCGTGAAAGTTACCGTCAGTGCCAGCGTCGTTACCGCTAGCGCAGTTGCAAAGTCCCATCTTTGGGGGGCTGCATCGACGATCGCTCTCGCGGGCTTGCTGGTGCCATTCGGCCGCCGCAAGCAACTCAAGAGCTTGCTGGGCATGGTTGCAATTCTCGTGCTTGCTCTCTACGCGGTGGGATGTGGTGGCGGTGGTTCGACTATTCCTACTAATCCTACGACTACTCCCAAGACCGCTACTTATGTAGTCAACATAACAACTACGGCAGGCACGGGGACGACTGCCAAAGCACTTCCGTTGGTCATTACAGTCACTAACTGACGGAAGCCTGCGGGCGATCCGCCCGCGTCCGCAGTGCGGTGAAGCCCCGCCCCAGGTGGCGGGGCTTTGCCTTTTTATTTCACTAAACAGAAGCCAGGAAAGCGATTAGTAAGACTGGCCGGGTTAAAACCCGGCACCTACATCAAACGGCCCACCTTTTGAGGGTTGGGGTTTTCCTCTTTTTCTCTGCGATCTCCGCGCCTCTGCGTTAATTCTTTCTTTTGTTTTTGGTTTGCCGTTTCTTCCGTCTCACAGGTTTCGGCCGAATCTTATTTGTCGCCGCATACCCGGCCCGTTCAAACGCTCGCCACATATACCAGCTCGCAACGGTGCGATATGGCCTCCAGCGCTCCCCAAACTTCAGCAGCTCTTTCGGCTTCGGCATGTGTTTCTTCCCATACGCCACAGACCACCCTTTCTTCACCCCTAGATCGTGGATGGGCAGCACATCCGGCCGCCCCAACCGGAATATCAAAAACATTTCCACGGTCCAGGCACCGATCCCGCGCACCGAAATTAACCGCTTCACCAGTTCTTCGTCAGAAAGAGACAGCGCCTCCTCATGTGTCGGCACAATTCCTTCCATCGCCTTCTTCGCCAGATCTTTCATCGCCAGGGCTTTCGCGCCAGAAAGCCCCGCTTTCCGCAATTTTCCCTTGGGAATTTTCAGCATCTCTTCCGGAGTTGGCGGACTTCCATTCTTGCCCAGCGCCTTGATTCGCCCAAAGATCGTCGCCGCTGCTTTTCCCGAAATCGATTGATACACGATCGATTCCATCAGCACTTCATAAGGAGATTGCGCGTCGGCCACATCGATCTCGAAAGGAACCAGCTCCGCGATCAATTTCCTGAGGCATTCATCGCGCTCAGAAAGATGCCGCACCGCCTCAATCAAATCAAACGCCAGATTGCTCGGTGGAATATTTACAGTCACAATGTCTCCATCCAAGAGATAGGAGAACAGATTATCAATTTCGGGGGCTAGAAACATAAGTTCGAGTAACATTTCAATTTTCTTAATCCCGGGTGGACAGAGGCTCTTGAGTATCCAAAAACGAAGCCAGCCTGAGCAGCTGCTGAGGCATTCGACCATGATGAGTGTGAGAGAGATCAATAATCTCGTGGAAGGTCACATCGGGACCAACGCAGGTCACCTAAGTAACTTCAGCTATAGCATTCACGACGATTTCTACCAGATTTACTGCGGACTTGATATTGATGTCGCTGCGTTTCGAGCAAGAGGCCTGACCACCAGACGAACATTTCTCGAAATACTAAAAGAAGCAAAGCCCGGAGATCAGGCCAAGATCTTTCGTTAAGTGTTCGAGCTTATCCCTCCTCCATCGGAGTTGTACTCGCGGCTCTCAGAGACGCAGAAGTTCTGCTAAAAACAAGGGGTCCAAAGAGCGCAGTGGACCGTGTTCATACTGCCGTCCACGGTTATCTGAAAAAACTCTGCGCCGACCGTGGTGTCGCGTTGCCATCCGATCCTGCCCTCACGGCCGTATTTAAGATCATTCGAGAACGATTCCCTGAATTCTCTACAAGCATCCCTCATGATGCTGAGGCCAAGAAGGTTTTTGGCTGGATGGCTCAGGCCCTCGACAGTCTCAACGCGATTCGCAATCGCGGCACACTTGCACATCCGAACGTATTGCTCCTGGATGCTCCTGAGGCCATGCTCTACATCAATACTTTCGCGAGCTGTTCTCGGATTCATCGAATCAAGAACAAAAAAATGAAAGGCTAGCGCATTGCACGCGACGAAAATTTGCAGGGGCATTACTAAGCTGCGGGTTATTCCGGTGATTGAGTGGGTCAACGGCAGGTCTGCTTAATTCGAAAAGATAATTGGATGCTGGCCATCAACTTGAATTGGCTTGATTGGAGTGAGATGCAGCCGCATGTGCTAAAATTACTGGTTTATGCAGACAGGAATTATTGGACTACCACAAGTTGGAAAAACAACTCTGTTCCGGATCCTGACGAAAGCGAATGTCGAGGGCAAAGGCGGCCAAGCCACACACGTGGGCGTGGCGAAGGTGCCGGAGCCGCGCCTTCAGGAACTCGCCAAACTCTATAATCCGAAAAAAATCACTTACGCTACGGTGCAATACGTCGATCTTGGGGGCATGCAGAAAGAACGTATGCGCGAAAGCCTCGCCTCTCTTCGCGACGTTGACGCTATCGCTCACGTTATTCGCGTCTTCGACGATCCCAGCGTGCCGCACTCCGAAGGCACTATCGACCCGTTGCGCGATGCTACCAATCTCGATCTCGAGCTGATCCTTTCCGACCACGAGCAAATCTCCAAGCGCCTCGAACGCATCGACAAGGACTTGAAGAAGAAAGCGGACAAGCAGCTCGAACTAGAGAAGACGGTTCTCGAAAAGTGCAAGGCGCATCTGGAAGCGGAAAAGCCATTGCGGGAACTATCTCTTACTGCCGAAGAACGCAAGCCCATCGGCGGATTTCTGTTCATGTCGATGCGTCCCATGCTGTACGTTTTAAATTTAGGTGATGACGAAGCTGGCGAACTCGACAAGGCCATCGAGAAGCACAAACTATCCGCGCTTCAAGGCCGGCCCAACACCGCCGTGGTGGCCGTCTGCGGGCGCCTGGAAGCCGAACTCGCGGAAATGAAAGAAGAGGAAGCCGCCGAGCTGCTGGCTTCCTATGGATTGAAAGAGCCGGGCCTCAATCGTCTGATTCGCGCCACGTACGACTTAATGGGTCTTTTCCCATTTTTCACTGCAGGCGAACCAGAAGTCCGCGCATGGACGATTCGCAAGGGTTCGACCGCGGTGAAAGCCGCAGGGGAAATTCACAGCGATATCGAAAAAGGTTTTATCCGCGCGGAAGTTGTCCAGTGCAATGATCTGCTCGCGGCGGGCAGCACCGCCGCCGCAAAAGAAAAGGCCCAGGTCCGCCTGGAAGGAAAAGAATACATTGTGCAAGAAGGTGATGTTATTCTCTTCCGCCACAGCGGTTGAGGAATCGGCGCAGAGCCGGGCGGCATAAAGCCGCCCCCACATTTTCGGATTGCGACGGTCTTGTCACACGCATTTTGAATTTGCACCCGTAGGGGCGGCTTTACGCCGCCCTTTTCAGTACCTTTGATGATCCTCACTCTCTCATCGCGCATCATCCTCGCCGCCGTTCTCGGCCTGGTCGCCGCGGGCGGAAATCTGTTGGGCGGTTATTTCGTTGTCTATCGCCAATGGCCGCGCAAATATCTGCAATATTTTCTCGCGCTGGGTGCAGGCTATATGCTGGCCGTCGCGCTGGTTGAGGTCATCCCCGAATCCATTAAGATCACCGGCGAACATGCGCTCCTTTATGTCCTCGGCGGATTTTTCCTCGTCCACCTCTTCGAACACATTCTGGCCCAGCATTTTCATTTCGGCGAAGAGACTCATTCGGATCAAGTGAGCCACCATCATGTGCGCGCCACCGTGCTTCTCGGGCTTGCTATTCACACCTTTTTCGACGGAGTCGCCATCGGCGCGGGCTTCCTGGTCTCCACTTGGCTAGGTCTGGTCATTTTCGTCGCCGTCTTTCTCCACAAGCTCCCCGAAGGTTTCACGGTAGCGTCGATGGTTCTGGCCAGCGGCCAATCTAAAAAAAGCGCCGTACGCGCCGCAGGCCTTCTTGGTGCCGCAACGCTCCTTGGTGTCCTTCTAACCGTCCAACTCCAAGCCCAACTCAAGTACGCCCTGCCGATTTCCGGTGGCGTTACCCTATACGTAGCTGCCACGGACCTGCTTCCCGAGGTCAATCGCGAGCCCGGTTGGCGGATGGCCTTCCTGGTCTCGGTAGGCGTCGCTAGCATGCTGATATTAAAAGCTTTATTTGATATTTAAGTTTGGAGTATGATTGCGAAGGAAGGGGTTTTACTTCACGTGCACCGCTCCCTCTTGCCTGCTCCGTCGCATGTGGCGAAACTGCAACTTTTTGAGAACAAACGTGTTTGGTAGAGTGTGGCGGCTATGGTCAGAACCGACGTCCAACTGATGCTGGACGTGAAATCCGGTGACGAAGCTTCCTTTGAGCTTCTGCTTCACCGCTATCGCTCGCCGCTCGTCAACTTCCTTTACCGCATGGTGCGGAACCGGGAGCAGGCGGAGGACCTTGCACAAGAGGTTTTCATTCGCGTGTATCGAGCGCGAGCGGAATACGTGCCCAGCGCCAAGTTCACCACTTGGCTGTTTCGGATTGCCACAAACCTGGCGCTGAATTCGCTCCGCGATAACCGCTACCAGAAATTAGAGGACTCGATTGATGCGCCGGCAAGAATCGATTCCGAAGATGGCGACGACAGGCCGCTGGACGTTGCGGAGAAGCATCCCAACATCGAGCAGCATCTCGTCGAAGAAGCGAGGGTGAAAATGATTCGCCACGCGATCGACAAGCTCCCGGAAAAGCAGCGCGCCGCGGTGCTGCTACACAAGTACGAAGAGCTTGATTATGCAGAGATTGCCAAGATTCTCAGTTGTTCGGAAAGCGCGCTAAAATCGCTGCTCTTCCGGGCTTATGAGGCGCTTCGAGTGGAACTAGCCCCACTCGTGGCACACCAAGTGAAACAGTAGGGTAGGGAAAGAAGGCTGTGATGAGTTGTGAAAAAATAGAGAGTCGAATCCTCGGATACATCGATGGACGGCTGAAAGAAAGCGAGCGGCTCGATGTCGAAAAGCATCTGGCAGCTTGCAGTCCGTGCCGTCTGCGCGTGAGTGAATTCCGCGCGGTTAGCGGCTTGCTCGATGAACTCCCGACGATTGAACCTTCAGAAGCGTTTAATGCGCGTGTGCATGCATTGGTTGCCGCGGAGCCAGTGAAGCAGAGCTGGTGGGCATGGCTGAGTTTTTCTCCCCGCATCGCCCTGGTTGCTTCGATGTTGCTGATCGCCGCGCTCTGGATGGGATACGAGCGTCCGGTTGGCCCGCCGCCAATGGATATGGCGCAAGCCGATGCGCAGATGATGCAGGATTTGCCGGTGCTCGAAGATCACGATGTGCTCTCGAACTTCGAGCCGTTGAAGGAATTGCCTCCTCCGGTTCAACAAGCCGACGAGAATTCTTCCGATACCAATATGTAATCGCGGCAGTCGCCGTGGACGGATTTACTTTTAGAAATTGTGAATGGTGAGAAGAAAACTCCAACTCGGTGTGCTGCTGGCGGCGATGCTAAGCTTCGCGGCATTGCCCGGAAGTTTGCTGGCGCAAAAGCAAAATCCCAATCGCCCGCCGCAACCGCCGGCGTCGCATCCTGCGCCCCCGCATAATAATTCGCAGCCTAAACCGCAGAATCAAAACGCGAGTCATCCTCCGGCAACCAATAATCCGAACCGGCCGCCTGCGAATGCCAATCATCCAAACGCCGCCCAGCCGGGCAATCCTCAAGCGAATTTTAATAATGGCAACCGTCCCGGAAATAATGGCGGCGCAAATCTAAATCAGCGCCAGCAATTGGGCGTGGGAGCGGCTCGTCCCTGGGTCGATCAGATGCGCTCGATGACTCCGCAACAGCGCGAAAGCGTTCTGCAAAACAGTAAAGCGTTTCAGAATCTTTCTCCCGACAAACAGACCAAGATTCGCCAGCAATTTAATCAATGGGATCACATGACTCCCTCGCAACGCGCCGATCTGCGCGAAAAAGAAGATACCTGGCGAAGTCTGACTCCGCAGCAGCGCGATCACATCAAAAACGATGTTTTGCCCAGGATGCGGCAAATGCCTTGGGACCGCCAGCAAGTGATCAAACAGAAACTCGGCGTCCTGAAAAATATGCCGGAATCCGCGCGCAATCAGCGCCTGGCCGATCCTAATTTCACCAAGGGCATGACCGACGAAGAAAAATCCACGTTGCAAGACCTGAGCCACATGCACGTAGGCTCCGCGCCAGAACCACCAACGGAATAAGGATTCTCTGATTATTGATCCGCGTTCCAATCGTCCAAATTTGTGATCTCGCGGTATAATTATGTTGGCGGGTGAGCTGGACAATCGCTGGCCTGTTCGCGCAAGCGAATAGGCGGGAGGAAAGTCCGGACACCTCATCTGCGCAAGCAGAGAAGGGCAATGCGCCTGGTAACGCCAGGGGAGCAGTAGCACAGACTTCAGTCTGTGGCTTTCGTGGGCACGTTGCTGCGGGAAAAGAGAAAACTTTCTTCGGGGGCTAAAGCCCGTTGGTAGCTCTAGCTTTTGCGCCGGGCTGAAGCCCCGACCTCCTAAAGCAGGATAAGTTCCGCAGCTTGCAAAACAGTGCCGCACGAAAAGGATCACAGGCTTAAGCCTGTGCTACCGTTCACGGACAGTGCCACAGAGAATATACCGCCTGCGTTTCGAGCCCGGTGATAGCTCGGAGGAAAACCTTCGAGACATCTTCTTTGGTTCGTTTCTCGGGTAAGGGTGAAAAGGTGGGGTAAGAGCCCACCGCTCCGCCAGTAATGGCGGAGGCATGGCAAA
Source organism: Candidatus Acidiferrum sp. (assembly GCA_036497825.1). Classification (GTDB taxonomy): domain Bacteria; phylum Acidobacteriota; class Terriglobia; order Acidiferrales; family UBA7541; genus Acidiferrum. Next base: position 3,942 of record DASXIT010000174.1, on the reverse strand, counting down.
CCCCGCGTGGTGCAAGACCAAATAGGAGGGGAGAGCTGGCCCGGCTCTTTACCCTGAGCGCGCAAGCGTTCAGGGGCTTGCTTGGCGGACCTCGTGTCTGCCAAGTGATGATGACCCTCGGGTAGGTCGCTCGATCCCGGTCGCGAGGCCGGGGCTAGAGGAATGATTGTCACGGTGCAAAGCCGCAAGGCCGCGCATCGCACAGAATCCGGCTTACAAGCTCATCCGCCACTAACTGCTTTAGAATCTTTACATTGTCCATTTGTTATCTGCCTGCTGTGCAATATTTGTGCAATCGGTTTTCGATAAACCTTCGCCATTATCGATCAAGCCCCGCACGCGTTCTCTCAATTCTTTTGTGAATGGCGCGTAGTGCCTTTCGATTGTGTCAATCGTGTCGCCTAGTACCTTTGCCACGTCATAGGGCGAAGCTCCGCGGCTGAGCATGTCGACCGCGAGCGTGTCTCTAAATCGATGCGGGTGTGCATCTGCCACGCCTGCTCGTTTTCCCAAGGCTACTACCCGGCGGTAAAGCGTTGGTCGATTCATCGGTCGATTGGTGGCGGGATTAATTAGCACACGCTCTGTCGGATTTGGTTTCCGTTTGGCATGCTCCGATTCGAGTGCAAAGAACAATTCCAGACTGAGAGGAAGAACAACCTTTTACCGTCGTTTTTGAGTAACTCTCTCAAGCTCCTTATTCTCAAAGGAAATCTCCTGCCACGTTAGCCTCACCGCGTCCGACCCGCGTAAGCCCGTCCAACGAAGTAGAAGAAAAGTTAAGAGATCGGGCCCGGCAAAAGCACGTAGCTTGCTCAGTTCTTTCCCGTCGAAAGGTTGCGCTCCGCGTTCTGGGTGTTCTCCTGGCCTTCCTTCCATCTTGACCGGGTTTTTTACGATCATCTCGTTCTCCACTGCTGCCGAGAACACGCGATGTAAGATAGCAGCATCGAGACAAAGACTGGTCGCGCCGCGGGCGAAATTCCTTTCCAGAATCTTTGCACGACGCCACACTTTAAAACTTTCAATGAAAGGGCGCGTCATCAACCGCAGTTCGAATGTGCGTTGATCTTTGAGAAATGCCTCGAACGCTTTAATAGTCTGCTGATATCGTTCCCAGGTCGAATCTCGCAATTTGTCGAGAGCAATGCGATTTTGCATCTCCAGCGTGAACACGTCGATCAGGTCTTTCCACAACGGGATTTTTTCCGACGGCGCTTCGCGGTAATTTGCGATCTTCGCAAGAACATCGAACGTATTTGGCGGCAGTGATCGCTTGAGTTCAGGCCAAAGCGAAGAGCCGCTGCCCACGGCCATAGCTCGCTCGATGCGATTCACAGCTGTCGAGGCCGCATTGTGATTGGAAGTCGCGAGCGAGAGACGTAAAAATTGACCGGCAATTGTACCGATTGCGCGATACCGTTTTCCTCTCGATTGAACTTTTAGACTCATCTCCACACTCGCGTGTTGCTCAACTCTATGCGCCGAACGACCTCTTTGGGCACGAGCTTTTTTCCTTTATGGCCTGGGACGGCAAAGTCAAGAATCATTTCACCCCGAATGATGTTATACACGCAGCCACGCGAGCAGCGCCAGCGGGAAGCTAAGTCGGAGATAGAGAAATAAGGCGGCATCGTTGTGTCCGCGTCCGCTCGAAGAGTTCCGAATTTTGCTGCCGTTGCCATTCCCTAATTCCTCACGCTCGCAAGGGCCTTCCAGCTATCCCTGTTACATCCTTGTTCTCAGGGCGCAGACTCATCGCATGGTTTCGTATGCTATGAGTCCAATAAATCGACAATCTCTCTTGTTTTGAATCTCGTAACAATCTGCGTGCTACGAGTGCGACGGGAAGGCACATTCTTGGAAAGCCACTAACACGAAGATCTATCGAGGGAGGCGCACCTTTGTCGCTTAGGTGTTGGCGTGAAAAATCCATAGCACAGCCGGAACATCTAGAACACAAATCCAACTGGATTACGTAGGCTTGTCGGTACGCGGGAAGCTATCCTGGGGTTATAATCGCGGCAACTTATGCCTCTCCTTCCAGGCACACATCTTGGCCCCTATGAAATTACAGGGCCGCTAGGTTCCGGCGGCATTGGGGAAGTGTATCGAGCGAGAGACACGCGACTGGAGCGCGCAGTAGCGATCAAGATTTTGCCGCGAGAGCTCTCAAATGATCCCATCCGTAAGCAGCGCTTCGAGCGCGAAGCGAAGACGATTTCCAGCCTGAATCATCCCAATATCTGCGTGCTGCACGACGTGGGACATCAAGACGGCATGGATTACTTGGTGATGGAATGCGTGGAAGGCGAAACGCTTGCCAAATGGATGGAAAAGGGTTCACTGCCACTCGATCAAGTCTTGAAAGTTGGGCGGGAAATTGCCGATGCGCTTGACAAAGCGCACCGCAGTGGAGTTGTCCACCGGGACTTAAAGCCGGGCAACATCATGCTGACCCCAACAGGAGCAAAGCTGCTGGACTTTGGCTTGGCCAAGCCAGCTGTGGCGCTGGCGAGCGCCGCCACTTTGACGGCCGTGCAGACGGCACCGGTGACTGAGGAAGGGACGATTGTTGGTACGTTTCAATACATGTCGCCGGAGCAGGTGGAAGGCAAAGAACTCGACGGACGGAGTGACATATTCTCACTGGGTGCGGTGCTTTACGAGATGGTGACGGGGAAGCGAGCGTTTGAGGGTAAGAGTCAGTTGAGCGTGGCATCGGCCATCTTGGAAAAGGAGCCGGAACCGATCAGCGCGACGAAACCGATGACGCCACGGGCGCTGGAGCACGCGGTTAAAAATTGCCTGGCAAAAATCCCCGATGGACGGTGGCAGACCGCTCGTGATCTCGCCCTGGAGTTGCAGTGGATCGCAGAAGGGGGCTCGCAGGCAGGAGACGCTGTGCGCGTTCCGAGCAGCCGCAGAAGATGGGAGCGCGCGAGTTGGCTCTTGACCGGCATATTTTTTCTAGCAGCGGTGGCCGCTGGCGCGGCTTGGTGGCGGTCAGGCGACCGGCGCCCGCCCTCGATGTATTTCCACACTTCCGTGCCGTTTGCCGCGAACGACATAGCGTTGTCCCCGGATGGACACACGCTGGCGATGATTGCCTATTCCGGCCAGGCCAACTACTACGTGCTCTGGACGCATGAAGTCGGAGGCCATCGGACCAATCCCCTCGATGGGACGCAAGGGGCGACCTACCCATTCTGGTCGCCCGATGGAAAATACATAGGGTTCTTCGCCGACGGGAAACTCAAGAGAGTGGATGTGTCGGGTGGACAGCCACAGGTGTTGTGCGACGCGCCAAATGGACGAGGTGGCACTTGGAACCGGGACGGAGTGATCGTGTTCACGCCCGACGGATTCGGCGGGTTGTTTCGGGTGTCTTCCTCGGGAGGCTCTCCCGTAGAGATGACCAAGCCGGACTCGTCACGCTTTGAAACCAGCCATCGCTGGCCGGTGTTCCTGCCGGACGGGAAACATTTTATTTACCTGGCAGCAAATTTTAGCGGGCAAACGGAAAACAATGCCATCTTCCTGGGCTCGCTAGATTCACAGGAAAAAACATTAGTGGTGAACACGACTACCAATGCCGCCTATGCCGAGCCGGGCTATCTCGTATACATGATGGATAAGACGCTTGTGGCGCAACCGTTCGACCGGCAGCGCTACGTTCTGAGCGGAGAGCCTCGCACCTTGAGCGACGAAGTGCTGTATGCCTCTCTTGTGGGCAGAGCTGTTTTCAGCGTGTCAAATGGGGATGTTCTGGTCACCCAAACGGGAAAAGGCGCGTCTCTTTCCCAGTTGATTTGGTTTGATCGCAGTGGAAAGGCGGCGGGCACGGTGGGGGTGCCTGGTATGTACAGCAACGTCCGTCTCTCGTCCGACGGACACAGGGTCGTCGGTGACCAAACGGACCCGGACGGACGGCACACGGAT
>DASXIT010000173.1:0-1618 GCA_036497825.1 Candidatus Acidiferrum sp. | reverse complement strand
GGCGATTTGGGGACCCTTCGTTGCGCGGTCCGCAGGGGACATTTGACGCAGATCGAGATAGCGAGCCGCCTTTGCATATTCGTGCGCGTGGCAAGCTTCTAGAAACTGCAATACCGCGCCTTGCGGGGTTATCCGGCCCAGTGGATCATTTGGTGGGGGCTCAGTATTCTGCGCGGACAGAAACTGAGCGGACAGGATCGCTGCCAGAAGAATGACAACCAAACGTCTTAGCATTTGGCTAGTCCTGACTCCGGAAGCCTCTGGCCGCCGTGCATGCGATTCAGAAATCTGATTCCATCGAACTCGGCTGCTTTCAAGAGATTTATTCATGTTGTGGGCTCCCTGGGTGGATCCTAGGGTCGATTTATCCTTGCCTTCCATGTCGATTTCACAAGCGCCATAGTAAAGGGAGGCCTTTTGACGGCCAAAACCTTCTCCCCTCAAACGTGCGGCCTACCACCGTTGCATCATTCTTCTTTCAATGTGTACTCGGAATGATGCAAGTATCATGCCACCTTTCAAACGGCTATAGGCCTTACAGTTACGAAGACCGTCCTATTCGTCGCCGTGCAACTTCTACATACCCTCAGGAACCTTTTACTGCTCAAAAAGCGCCAAGATTCGGCGTTTTCTTCTAGCTAGTTGTGCGATATGTCGGCATCGCGGTCATTGGACGACAAACACGCGAATGGTTACTTACACTCCAGTGCATCGGGGGCTACGGTAGTTAGGTTGACGGCTCGGCATTTACCGGTTCTCCGTTGGCGGACCTAACAGAGATGGCAGGGTCTGCCCCAAGTGCGTTGCACGCGCTTTTGTTCTTCGTGAACGGTCCGGGGTCGCGGCCGTTGATGGCCTTGTTCCCATCGGTTCCAGGTCGGCCCGCCATGCTGAAAAACACGATTCCAGTGATCTTTTTGGGTTGATCATTTGAGCAAGAGGCTGATGAGCACCTCTATTTCAAACTCTTTACATACGCTGCAACTTGCTTGGCGTTCTCAGCGTTTGCGCCCTTGAACGGCTTGGTGTGGGGGGCTTTGGAAAGGCCACCTGTGGTGAGCGCTTTCACGATGTCATCCTCGCTCCGCGACGTTCCTGCCAGTTTGGGGCCTGACTTGCCTTCGCCCTGAGCTCCGTGACACCCCGCGCATTTCGACTTGTATATCGAAGCGGCATCTTTCGCCCAGGCTGTGCTTATTGCCAACACCAGAACGGCAATTACGGTCAGTTTTTTCATTACGTTCTCCTTGGTTGGGAATCACCAATGGATGTACAAGGTGAAGCGGAGGGTGAATTCGAGATCCTTACTTAAGAACTCCGGAAAGCAAGGACGCAACGCTCGAGCCGCCCTTCGCCTGCAGGAAATTTGTCATAATCGGGACAAACTTTTCGACCATATTGGGCGAGAGGCCGAGCTTCTGAAATGCCGTCGCTGCCGACGCCAAGCCACCCACGTTGCCAGGGAGTGCGCTGGTCAGGCCTGAAAGTCCGGTCCCTCCGCCCGTGGAAGGCGCAGCCTTGAGAAAACTACCCATGCCCGGCACTACCGCTGCGATTTTGCCAAAGTCGGCCTGGCTGAGCTGACTTTTAGCGGCGCCGAACAATGCACCTGCTCCGC
>DASXIT010000172.1:0-11066 GCA_036497825.1 Candidatus Acidiferrum sp. | reverse complement strand
CATGGCGGCATCCTTGACCGAATCGACGCCCTCATCCTCTGCATCCCCGTCATCTGGTATTATTTAGTTCTGGTGAATCCCTCAATCCGTTAGCAATCGGCTTGACTGATCAACATGTGGGTGCAGGGGCTTTGGCTCGGTCGCCAATTTTTGTGGCACAGTCACTCTTGACTGTGCTCTTGGGTTTCTCTGGAAAACTGGTCACTAAAACTATCGCATGAAACATCTCGCCATTCTCGGTTCCACCGGTTCCATAGGCCGCCAGACCGTCTCCGTCGTGGAATCCTTCCCGGATCAGTTCAAAATCGTCGCCCTCGCCGCCGGTAGTAATCTCGATGAACTCATCTCCCAAATCGAAAGCCATCACCCGCAAGTAGTTTCTGTTGCCAACGCGAAGTTGGCCGACGATCTATCTCGCCGATTGCGTGCAAAGGGAATCACCGCACTACCCGCGATCCACCATAGTCAGGAAGGCATGCTTGCCGTTGCCACGCATCCACAAGCCGAAATCGTAGTTTCTGCAGCAGTAGGCGTAGTCGGGCTTCCCGCCACCTACGAAGCCATCAAACTCGGTCGCACCATCGCCCTCTCTAACAAAGAAGTTCTAGTCGCCGCAGGCGAGGTCGTCATGGCCGCCGTAAAGAAATCTGGCGTCCCGCTACTACCGGTAGACAGCGAACACAATGCCGTCCACCAGTGTCTTCGCGGAGGCGTTTCAAAAGAGGTTCGGCGCCTGGTTCTTACCGCCTCCGGTGGCCCGTTTCGCAAAACGCCGCTTGCGCGGCTAGCCGACGTCACCACCGAGCAAGCTCTAGCTCATCCTAACTGGCGCATGGGCAACCGCATCACCATCGATTCCGCCACCATGATGAACAAGGGGTTCGAGGTCATCGAAGCGCGCTGGTTGTTCGACGTGCGCCCCGATCAAATCGACGTGGTCATTCACCCACAGTCCACAATTCACTCTATGGTGGAATTCATCGACGGTTCCGTTTTAGCGCAACTCGGTCCAACTGACATGCGCATGCCCATCCAATATGCGCTAACCTATCCAGAGAGGCTGGCATCTAATCAGTTTGAGTTGGATTGGTCCAAACTCCGCCGCTTGGACTTTGCGAAAGCCTCCACGCGTCGGTTCCCATGCTTACGGTTGGCGCGCGAAGCCATGAAGAAGGGCGGGGCGTTGCCATGTGCGCTGAACGCTGCGGATGAAGTTGCCGTAGCAGCTTTCCTGGAACATCGCCTGCCGTTCTTGGGCATCCCGGAAGTGATTGAGGCCGTTTTGAGCCGCATGCCACGCGCGAAATTCGGCAACATGGAAGATGTCCTGGCGGCCGATTCCGAGGCTCGCCGTATGGCAATTGAAGAAGTAGGGCGGTTCGCTGTAGCAAAAGGTGTTGCGCATTAATCTTGAAGGTCGGAGTCGATTGCAGGAATGAATACTTTAATTGGCATGATCTTAGCCCTGGGCGTCATCATCCTCGTCCACGAATGGGGCCACTTTATCGCTGCGCGGTTTTTCGGCGTTCGCGTCGATGTTTTTTCGATCGGCTTCGGTCCCCGGCTTTTTGGCTTTAAACTAGGCGCCACGGATTGGCGCATCAGCGCGGTGCCTCTTGGCGGCTATGTTCGCATGGCGGGACAGGACATCACCGAGATCGATTCGGGTGAAGAACGACCGACGGGTGCGCCAGATGAACTGATGAGCAAGAAGCGCTGGCAGCGCGCTATTATTTCCTTTGCTGGCCCTGCGGTGAATCTCATTTTCCCGATATTGCTTCTCGCCGGCTACTACATTATCTCTGGCCAGCCGCATGCCGCTTATCTCGATAAGCCTGCCGTCATTACCAACATGGCCGCAAATTCCACGGCATCCACTGCTGGTTTTCAGCCCGGCGACAAAATCATATCGGTCAACGGCACAAAAGTTTCCACCTGGGAAGAAACGCAAAAGGCGCTCTACACCGGCGAGACCGAGAAACCCGCTCGGATTGAAGTCCAAAATAACGGCACAAAACGCATGCTGAGTCTCGCGATCAAGTCAGATCCTTATGATCACCCACTTGGCTACATGCCGATCGCTCCGGTAATCGGACAAGTCGTTCCCGGCAAGCCTGCAGCGCACGCTGGGCTAAAGACTGGCGACATAGTGAAGTCCGTCGACGGCCAGAAAATCGCCTATTGGGATCAGTTCGTGGATGTGGTGCGCGGTTCGGGTGGCAAGACTCTCCAACTCGAAGTGGAACGCAAAGGCCAGACCGTTACCCTCGCCGTCACCCCGAAGCAGGGTGCTGCTGATCCCTCTGAGAAGAACTATCAGATCGGCATCGCTCCTGAAGTTACCTTCGCCTACACCTCGATTGGCCCTATTGACGCCGTCAAATCCGCAACTCGCCAAACGGGAAGCATCATTGCCGAAACGTTTGGCGTTCTTGCCAAGCTCTTCAGCGGGCGCGTTTCCGTGAAGGAATTGCAAAGCGTCGTCGGTATTTCTCGCGCTGCTGGTGAAGCCGTGGCCATGGGTTCATTCGCGATCATCTCATTCATGGCGCTGATCAGCGTGAACCTGGGGATTTTGAATCTTCTTCCGATCCCCATCCTCGATGGTGGGCACATTTTACTTCTCTCGCTGGAAGGAGTGCGCCGCCGCGATTTCAGCCTGGCCTTCAAGGAGCGCTTCATCCAAGTTGGCTTGGTCTTTCTTTTAGTCGTGTTTGCCTACGTCATGTACAATGACATCGTTAGGCAACTGCCCATCCACTCGTAGTATCGTGGCACAGTCACTCTTGACTGTGCTCTTGGGTTTCGCAGTTTCGCAGAACGGAATGCCAAGCCTAATTGATTAGCAGTCTCCTTCGGCTTACGTAGTGGCCGATCTTTAGATCGTCCGGAGTTTTGTAGAAGGTTTGCAATCACCATGGCCGCGTCACCATCACATCGAGTCTCCAGCGGAGAACGCATCAATTCCGCTGATACCACCGGCCACCTGCAGAAAGCTCTTCGCCAACGAGGTATCCGGTTAACCCGCCAGCGCCGTGTAATCCTTCAGGTCATGGACAACGCGGAGCAACATCTCGACGTCGACCAAATTCTGGAGCGCGCCCAAAAAATCAGCCCCGAAGTGCATCTCGTGACGGTTTACCGCACCATCGATCTTCTAAAAAAACATGGCCTGATTGACGAACTCGATTTGCTTCACCTGCGGGGCGATCGCCACTATTACGAGACGCACGGACCCCGCGATCACATCCACGTTGCTTGCCTTCGTTGCGGAAAAGTTCGCGAGTTCGAAAGCCATCTTTACGAACAACTAAAAGATCAAATCGCCCGCGATTGCAATCTGCTGGTCACGGTCTCGCGCACCGAAGTTGGCGGCATCTGCACCGATTGCCTGGCCGCCGAAAAAAAGTCCGTTCCCCAATAAAATTCCAGTAGCACAGGCCTGAAGCCTCTGTTCCGTCCTTCGCTCGGAAGCCTCAACCCCAAGTACTTGAGCGTGCCCCATCCTTCGCGCTTTTTGCGAAGGGTGGGCTCCTACGATCCAACGCTACAAATCCCTCTTCTCTACCACTCTTCCGCGCGCCCTCTGCGTCTCCTCCTCTTCCTATCTCTGCGTTAATTCTCTCTTTCTCTTTCTTTTGACTCAGAACTGACAACTGAAATCTCCCCCCCATCCTGCTAAACTATTGACGAAACCCATGCTCCCCTCCCAATACACCGTCCGCGACCTGACCATCCGTCCCGCCACGGTCCTAGCCCCTATGGCCGGTGTCACCGACACCCTCTTCCGCCGAGTTATCCGCGCCCAAGGCGCCTGCGGCCTTCTCATGACCGAATTCACCTCCTCCGAGGGCATCACCCGCAGTGCCGCCAAAACTCTTCGCTACCTCCAGTTCGAAGAAGACGAGCATCCCATCGCCGCGCAACTCTTCGGCGCCAATCCCAAAGTCATGGCTGACGCCGCCCGCATGGTTGAAGACCTCGGCTACGACGCCGTCGACATCAACCTCGGCTGCCCCGCCAAAAAAGTGGTCAAGTGTGGCGGTTCCGGCCTTCTCCGCGAACTCCCGCTCCTCGAAGCAATCTTCCGCTCCGTGCGCGCCGCGGTAAAAATTCCGCTGACCATTAAACTCCGCGCCGGGTGGGACGAAAACTCCATCGTCGCCCTCGACGTTGTCAAAATGGCCGAATCCATTGGCATCGAGGCTGCCGCCATTCATCCTCGCACCCGCGCGCAAGGCTACACCGGCAAAGCCGATTGGGATCTCATCGCCCAAATCAAGCAAGCCGTCAAAATTCCCATCATCGGCAATGGCGACGTGCAAACTCCCGAAGACGCCGATCGCATGGTCCAACAAACCGGCTGCGATGCCGTCATGATTGGTCGCGCCGCCGCTACCAATCCCTGGATCTTTTCCCAAATGGAACAGTACCGGCTCACCGGCATCTATTCCATTCCAACAACAGAAGATCGTCACCAGTTACTTTCTGGATACTATGGGAAAATTCTTAGCGCCAATCTCCCCGATGGTGTGGGAAAAATGAAGCAGTTCGCATGCTGGTTTACACACAGCATCACCAACGGCAGCGAGCTACGCAAGATCGTGCATTCGGCTCGCACGACGGGGGAAGTGGTAGAGAACGTGGAACGCTTCTTTGCATCTAAAGTGGCCGACAGGGGAACTCCAGCCCATGAGCCAGACGAGAGACATTTCCAAGCAGAGGTCCGAACGTAGAATCTCCGTGCGTTTGCCATTACGTGTTCGCGGCAGAGACGCCCGCGGATTCAGCTTTGAAGAAGATACAGCCAGCGAAAATCTATGCCGCAGCGGCGCCGCTTTCCGCACCCGCTTCGATGTAGCCATCGGCAGCAATCTCGAAATCCGCATTCCCAGCCAAAATCACGCCATCCGCCGCCACGATCCCGACTTTGAAACCCATGGCGAAGTCGTCCACGTAAGCGAACGCATGACCGACGGTGAAAAAGTAGTGGGCGTCCGTTTCACCGGCCCCCGCTTCCAACGAGTCTTCCGCCCAGAATCCGCGGCGTAAGAAAGTTCACAGTTCTAAGTTTTCAGTTTTAAGTTCAGAGCTGCTACATGTAGGGGCACGGCACGCCGTGCCCGTCCTGGGCTCTCGCTTTGACCCCTTAATCAACCGATCTTGAGGGTTTGTCTAAGCCTCGAAAGGTGCCCCATCCTTCACGCCGTTTGTGATGGACGGGCTCCGACGACCCACCAGAAGCCTTCTCCTCTTCCACTCTCCAATGCCTTGCGCCACCGCCAACGTCCCCCGCCCTGTCATCCCGACTGGAGCAGCGCGCCTTTAAGGTGCGCAGTGGAGGGATCGTGGCAACCAATTCAATTTGCACTATCACCGAAGGAAGGAACAACGATTCTTCTCCGCGCCCCTCCGCGTCCATCCTCTTCCTACCTCTGCGCTAATTCTTTCCTTCTCTTTCTTCAACTGACAACTTAAAACTGACAACTGTTATCTTTCTTACCCCCCGTCCCCCTCATCCAACAACTGTCGATACGCATCCCTCTTCGTAATCCCGCGTTCCTTCGCCGCCAATTTCAACGCCTCTTTCCGATCCAATTTCACCTGATGCATCAACTCATCCACTCGTGCCGCCAACGATTTCGCCGTATCCGCCTGCGCCCCAGGCGCGCTTTTCTCCGGAGGCCCAATCAACAACGTAATCTCGCCCCTCGCCGGATGCTCCTCCAGCGATTGCACCAACTCGAACATTTTCCCGCGCCGAAATTCCTCGTGCAGCTTCGTCACTTCGCGCGCAATGCAAGCCGGCCGGTCACCCAGAATCGCCAGAGCATCCGCCAACGTCTCCGCAATCCGGTGCGGCGCCTCATAAAAAATCAGCGTCCGTTCTTCAATTCGCAATCGCTCGAGAGCTCGCCGCCGTTCACTTCCGCGATTCGGCAGAAATCCCAAAAACACGAACTCCTCATTCGGCAATCCCGATGCTGACAGCGCCGTCAGCAATGCCGAAGGCCCCGGGATCGGCACCACTGGAATCTTGTGCCGAATGCAGAGCGTCACCAGCCGGTGCCCCGGGTCCGACACCAACGGCATTCCCGCATCGCTCACCAACGCAATCCGCGCCCCTTGCTCCATTGCCAGCACCAATTCCGGCGCGCGCGTCAGTTCATTATGTTCGTGGTAACTCACCAGCGGACGGTGAATCTCGAAATGGTTCAGCAGCTTCAACGTGTGCCGCGTATCTTCACACGCAATCTTGTCCGCCTCTTTCAATATCCGCAGCGCCCGCAAGGTTATATCTTCCAAGTTGCCAATCGGCGTAGCCACCAGGTACAAAGTTCCCACTGGCATTGTACTTTCCACTTCGTGTTGTATGTTTTCGCCCATGGTGTGGCCGACCTTCAGGTCGGTGAATTAAAATTTCATACTGGCCGAGTGGCACAGTCACTCCTGACTGTACTCTTGGGTTACTCCACAAGGATAGCTAACCTAAGGACCTCAACCAAAGCCGAGCAAACTCTCTCCGCCTCCTCAACCAAAACAGAGTCTAGCACGCGCCAGCCAACCCACCCCGCATGCTACAATTTATCTATCAAGCTCATTCCAGGAGGTTCGACCTTGCCGTTGTACGAGTATGAATGTGAAAAGTGCCACAAAGTCACCGAAAAAATCGAAAAAGTGAATGGGCCGCACCTCAAGAAATGCCCGCACTGTGGCGGCAAAGTAGAACAAAAAGTTTCCCGCTCCGCGATTCAATTCAAAGGTTCTGGTTGGTACGTCACCGACTACGCAGGCAACAAAGCCGCAGCCGACACGGCCACCGGCACCAACTTCGAAAAATCCGACGCAAAAGATTCGTCTTCAAAAGAATCCAAAGACGCTAAAGCATCGAAAGACACAAAAGAAACCAAGCTCACCACCGAAAAGAAATCCGAAAAAAAGAAATCCTAATTTCACCAATCAAGTGGCACAGTCACTCTTGTTTACCCTGAGGTGCCAAGGACCTGTGCTCTTGGGTTACTCTGTCTTTCCTTCGGTTATTCTGTCTTTTCTCGATTTTTCCCAACAAAACCGACTATTTGAACCGGAGAGTTTACCCTGATCCTCGAAGGGTGCCAAATCCTTCGCGCCGTTTGCGAAGAGTAGGCTCTGACGACCTAACGCCACCAACCCTCTTCTCTTCTACTTCTGTTGCGCTCTATTCGCTTCACGACACCACAATCGTCTCTCCCGTTCTGTCATCCCGACCGAAGTGCCCCGCAGTTTGCGGCACGCAGTGGAGGGATCGAGGCAACCCACCCAAAGTGACCGAAGCCCACAGTCAAGAACGATAGTGCCTTCCTTCTCCGCGCCCTCTGCGTTTCATCCGCTTCCTATCTCCGCGTTAATTCTTTTCTTCTCTTTCTCTTAGCCCGCCTCCCTCACAACTTCACCGTCTTCAAATACTCCCTGAACGGTCCCCCCAGCTCCGGGTTCAACAACGCCAACTCCACCGTCGCTTTCAAAAATCCCAGCTTATCTCCCGCATCGTACGAAATTCCTTCATAGATGTACGCCCACAATCCCTGTTCCTTCGCCAATATCTTCATCGCGTCGGTAAGCTGAATTTCTCCACCCGCTCCAGGCTTGGTCCGCTCCAAACAGTCGAATATCGCCGACGGCAGCACGTATCTTCCCGTAATTGCCAAATTGCTTGGCGCCACTTCAATCTTCGGCTTCTCCACCAGATCGCGCACCCGCAACAACCGCTCCCCAAACGGAGGCTGCGGTGCGGGCTCGCCATCCACGATCCCGTACAAATAAGTTTTCTCGTGCGGCACTTCTTCCACCGCAATCGCGCCAATCCCGGTCGCCTCATATACATCTATCAGCTGTTTCGTCGCAGGATTTTCTCCCGGGATCAGCACGTCGCCCAGCAGCACCGCGAACGGCTCATCGCCCACCAGATCTTTCGCCACCAGCACCGCGTGCCCCAATCCCAGCGGCTCCTTCTGCCGCGTGTAGCTCACCTGCACCATGTTGCTGATGTCGCGCACCAAATCCGCAAGTTCTGGCTTGCCTTTTTCCACCAGGAAGCGCTCCAGTGAAGGTGCGCTATCAAAATGATCCTCAATCGAATTTTTCCCTCGGCCCGTAACGATAATGATGTGCTCGATGCCGGAAGCCACGCACTCTTCCACCACATACTGAATCTGCGGCTTATCCACCACTGTCAGCATTTCCTTCGGCTGAGCCTTCGTCGCCGGCAAAAATCGCGTGCCCAATCCCGCGGCAGGCAGCACCGCCTTTCGTACTCGTCGGTGATGTCCTTGTGTTTGTGTATTCGGTGCCGCGTGCTTCAGATCTGTCGTCATAGGGACGTGCATCATCTCTTTCTAAGCTAAATTTAATCGCCTAAGCAAAGTAGCCGCCATCCGCAACCTTTGTCAATCCATCGCACAGCAGATCCGCTCCGAATGTAGGCGCATGCCTTTTAGCAATACCAACAAGAGCAACCGTGGCACAGTCACTCCTGACTGTGCTCTTGGGTTACTCCGTCCCTTGTTGGTTCCGAACACTCCAGTACTTGAGGGTTTACCCTTGGTCCTCGAAGAGTGGGATCTTCCTCTCCAAGGAAGTTCACAGTTCTAAGTTTTAAGTTTCTAGTCTTAAGCCAGGAATTGACCGTCCGCCCCAAGTAGCACGGGCTTCAGCCTGTGTTCCGTTGTTTGTCACCGAAGTCCAAACTCCAAATACTTGGGGGTTTACCCTGATCCCCGAAGGGTGCCCCATCCTTCGCGCCGTTTGCGAAGGGTGGGCCTTACGATCCAACACCTCAATTCCTGCGCTCCCCTCTTCTGTCTTCTCTGATAGCTAGAACATGTAATCCCGACCGAAGTGCGGCACGCAGTTGAGGGATCTCTCTTCCTTCTTTTCCGTGAACCTCTACGCACTCTGCGTCTATAATTATTCCCAAGGACCTTCGAACCCTTGCCACCTCGCGCACAAAAATTTCCTGCACCCATCCCGTCCCCGTGCGCATAAACAACGACAGCGGTCTAGCCCCCAGCGCTACCGTCATCACCGTTTCCATCACCTCGCTGATGCTGGTCTGGGCCGTCAACTTCCTCGTCGGCAAAATCACTCTCCGCTACATTCCCGCCCTCACCCTCGGCTGCTTGCGCATCGTTATCGCCGCTGTCTTCATGGTCCTGCTCATTCCGATCTGTCGCCGCTTGCCGGTCTTTCAAGAAAAGGCTCGCGCAGCCCGCCCCCGCTTCACCTGGCGCGATTACTGGACCTTCGCCTATCTCGGTTTTTTCGGTTTCGTCGTGAACCAGATTTGCTTCACCACCGGCTTGCATTACACCAACGTCACGCACTCTTCGATCATTGTGGGCATGGGCCCGATCTACACGCTGATCCTCGCCGTGCTGTTTCGCCTCGAGCAAGCCACCTGGCGCAAAGCCACCGGCATGGCCATTTCGCTCGCCGGTGTAGCCATCCTCGCCTCCAGCACCGGCGGTCTCGCCCATCGCTCGCCCACCCTTGTGGGCGACATCATCACCGTTTGCGGCTCCCTCGGTTTCGCCATGTGGGTCGTACTCGGCAAGCGCGTAGCAGGGAAGTACGATCCCATCACCTGCACTTCGTGGAGTCTTATTTTCGCCGCTATCATGGTTCTACCGCTGGTCATCCATCAAGTCATCGCCTTCGGCCCACTCTTCACCTGGCTCGCCCTTCCATGGCAAGCCTGGGCCGGTATCCTCTTTATGACCCTCATCAGCTCCACTCTCGCCTATCTTTTCTACCTCTGGCTCCTGCGCTTCGTGGAAGCCTCGCAACTCACCGCTTTCTCCTACCTCATGCCGGTCTCCGCCACTGCCATGAGCATTTTCTTTATGGGCGAACCTGGTGCCTGGTCCGAACTCCTCGGTGGCGCCCTTGCCCTGCTCGGCGTCTACTGGGTAGAATCCGCCCGCGGCAAATAATCCTCCATTCCTTTTAACCTTCAACCCTCTACCGTCTTCTGCGTGAAAAATCCCTCGTTCTCACCCTCAACCGTTTTGTAAAAAAATATCCAGATCGTGAAGTTCCTTGGAACCTTTCACAAAATCATCCGTCACTACATGTGTATCTTCAAGACCCGGGCCATACCGCTCTTCGCAGAAGCGCCGGGGCCTTGTTTTCGGGCGTGAGGAGGTTCCATGCGCAAGATCATTCGCTCCTGGTCCATCGCCCTTGGTTCCGTCTTTTTTTTCTTTGGCTTAGCGGCCATCTGTCTGGCACAATCCGCCAAATCGGAAAGTTCACCAAACCCCGATTCAAGTAGCAAGGAAACCGGGCAGCCACTTGCCACCATCCCTGCTGCCCGAACTGCGCCTATGGACGAGCCGCATGCCACTTCTGGCAAGCTTTCCCAGGTGATTTTATTCGAACGCCCCGGCGCACCGGGGAAGATCAGCATCGACAAAATCCGCCAGTCCCTGAAGCTCGCTGCACAGGAACTTCACACTCCGGGAGACGCTCTTCCCGGGACCATCTTTTTTCACATTTCGGAATCAGAGGCGGAGTTGTTTGGCGTCAAGAGGACTTCAATTTGGCAAACCGCCGGGCGCGAGGGAGGAATCCGCTTCGAAATTTGGATTGTAGGAGAGCCAACGGATGAGGACTACAGCAAGCTTGCGGTAGTTTTGTTGGAACACTATTTCAACGTCGCAATCGATCCAACAGAAGGAAAACGTGTGGCGCTGGTCGTGACGAAAAAGCTCAACGGAATGGTGAGCGCTGAAGAACTAGGCTTCTACAAACCGCCAGCCATAGTATCTATTCCACCACCAGCGCAAGGCTACGTTGCAAGCACTGCAAGTTATTCTGAAAAAAGAGCGCCGGTAATCTGCCATCCCTAGCGTGATGAGTGGAATCCTCTGATTCGATTTGTGTCGCCGCGTTAGCCCTACTTAGTGTCTATTTGTTTAAGTCCACCTTCAACTGCCAGACGAAATACAAAATCCTTTGTCTTTCCTTTTGACTTTCAACCTTCAACTTCTAACTCTTACACCTACTTCTCCATATTCGTCGTCCAA
>DASXIT010000171.1:0-6483 GCA_036497825.1 Candidatus Acidiferrum sp. | reverse complement strand
TCTGGTCGTTGAGCACGATGAAGATACGATTCGTCGTGCGGACTACGTTGTCGATTTGGGGCCTGGAGCGGGGAACGCCGGCGGTTATCTGGTTGCCTGTGGTAAGCCTGCCGAGATTGCAGCATCAGCCGAATCTTTAACGGGCCAATATCTTTCAGGCGTCGCGCGAATCCCTGTGCCGACAAAGAGACGCAGTCCGAATGGAAAGGCGATCCAGATTCTGGGCGCGAAAACCAATAATTTAAAGGATGTGGATGTCAGTTTCCCGCTCGGATTGTTTACGGTGGTGACCGGAGTTTCCGGGTCCGGGAAGTCGACACTGGTAAACGATATCCTTTACCGGGCGCTGGCGCAAAAATTGTACCGTTCGATGGAACCTCCCGGTAATTACCGGATGATTCTGGGAATTGAGCACATTGATAAGGTGATTGAGATTGATCAAGCGCCGATTGGACGCACGCCGCGGTCAAATCCTGCGACATACACGGGCGTGTTTGCACCCATTCGCGAACTTTTTGCGATGCTGCCCGAGTCTAGAGAAAGAGGATACAAGCCGGGGCGGTTCAGTTTCAATGTGAAGGGCGGGCGCTGTGAAGCGTGCCAGGGAGAAGGACTTCGACGGATTGAAATGAACTTTCTTCCGGATGTTTATGTTACGTGCGAAGTATGCCGCGGGCGAAGGTATAACGCGGAGACGCTCGCGGTGCGTTACAAGGGCCATAACATTAATGATGTATTGAATCTCCCTGCCAGCGATGCGTTGAAGGTGCTGGAAAATATTCCGCAGATTCAGCAGAAATTGTCGACGATTGTGGAGGTTGGATTAGGGTACGTGCAATTGGGTCAATCTGCGACGACCTTGTCGGGCGGAGAGGCGCAACGGATCAAGCTGGCACGCGAGCTTTCGAAACGACAAACGGGTCGCACGATTTATATTTTGGATGAACCGACGACCGGACTGCACTTTGATGACGTTCGCAAGCTTCTGGATGTGTTGCAGCGACTGGTGGACCTGGGGAATACGGTGCTGATCATCGAACACAATCTGGATGTGATCAAGCAGGCGGACTGGCTGATCGATCTGGGCCCGGAGGGCGGCGAGGGCGGCGGACGAATTGTGGCGCAGGGAACGCCGGAGCAGGTGGCGCGCGTAAAAAAATCGTATACAGGACAGGCGATCGCGCGCACTTTGTCGCTGAACGGTTCAGGTGCAGGAAAAGAGAATGGAGAACGCAAAGGTGCTTGAAAGAAGCCTCGATTCGCATGAAATCGGCTGCTTAGTCTTGCACCGGGTGAGGCTTGCTCGTAAAGTGTTGTCACTCGAATGAGCATCTATTCCACACAGCCTATTACATTTGGCGGGGTCAAGACGTATCCGCTTGCTACTCGAAAGAGCAAGGTAAGTGTCCGGCAGTTTGCCCGTCCCGTTGGCTCGAAAGCCTCGGTCGGCAAGTTTTTGGATTCTCTGCCGGAAATCCTTGCGGCCCAGGATCTGCGCACGCTGCTTGGTTCCATCCACCGTGCAAAGAAGCAGAAGAAAGCAATTCTTTGGGGCATGGGTGCGCACGTAATCAAAGTTGGTTTGGGGCCATTGCTGATTGATTTGATGCGGCGAGGATTTGTTTCAGGCATTGCCATGAATGGCGCAGCAATGATCCACGATTTCGAAGTGGCCGTGGCGGGGAACACTTCGGAAGATGTGGAAGCCGCGTTAGGTGAAGGCCAGTTTGGGATGGCGGAAGAGACCGGGAAATATATCAACGAAATGGCGAAGTTGGCGCAGCGTTTGCGGATTGGATATGGAGAAGCAGCGGGCCAGTATCTGTTGAGCGGCATATTGACGCTGAAACATGCTGAAGCAAGTGTACTGGTGAATGCCTACAAACTGAGAATCCCGGTGACCGTGCATGTGGCCATCGGAACTGACATCCCGCATATTCACCCGGCGGCAGACGGAAGCGCATTGGGAGTTGCAACCCAGAATGATTTTCGCTTGTTCTGCGCTCTAGTCAGCCAGATGGACGAAGGTGGGGCATTTCTGAATTGGGGTTCCGCGGTGTTACTGCCGGAGATCTTCCTGAAAGCGGTTTCGGTAGTTCGAAATCTCGGAATCAATCTACAGCCAATTACTACAGCGAATTTTGATTTCATCCAGCATTACCGGCCGATGCAGAACATAGTGAAGCGGCCCACGGCGGCATCGAAAAAAGGAAATGGAGTAAAATCGAAAGGGATTGCGATAACCGGCCACCATGAACTCATTTTTCCGCTGGTCGCTGCAGCATTGGCGGCGGGTTGGCCAAATACGGCAAAGCGCAGGAAATGATGAACCCATTTGATGAGAATTCTCAAGCAGCGCCGGAACCTGGCGATGCGCAGGCTGAACCCCAGTTGAATGCTCCCCCCTCGGGGCCGAGCCAGGATTTTGCAGGCGAGCACGAACACTCTGCGAGCGATGTACCTATTTTCCCTGTAACCACCGAATCTCGCTATCCGGCCGATTTGCAGATCACATGGTCGTGGGCGCACTTCATTATTTTCATTTTCTTTGCTTTCATCAGCCTGATCCTGATTCAAGGGATTATGGCGGTGCATTACGCACCGCACGAGAGGATGAGCAATCAGCAACTGGAACAATATCTGCTATCCAAGCCGCAATTTGTGCTGGGTAGTATGGTGATCTGGTACGCAGTGATCTTTTTCTTTCTGTACATCACCCTTTCCGTGCTGCGCGGCCATTCTTTTTGGGAATGCCTGGGCTGGCGTAAAATAAACTCGTTTAATGCGGGACCGCCTAAGAGTCCGGCGTTTTTCTTGCTTGCAGGGGCAGGCTTGTCGTTGGCTGTGGCCGTACTCAGTTCTCGGATGAAGGCGCCGGAAAATACTCCCGTGGAAGAGTTGTTCAAATATAGACAGACGGCGCTGTTATTTATCGCGATGGCGGTACTCATCGCCCCGTTGGTGGAAGAGACCCTTTTCCGCGGCTATTTATATCCGATGTTTGCGCGATCCTTTGGAGTATGGCCAGGGATCATCCTGACGGGAGTTTTATTTGGATTTATGCATGGCGCACAATTAGGATGGACATGGAGCCTGGTAAGCGTCCTGATTATGGTCGGAATTATTTTTACATTTGTGCGCGCAAGAACCGGCAGTGTTTTTGCCAGTTTCTTGATGCATTTGGGATACAACTCGTTGATTTCAGTGTTTGCCTTGATTGGAACGCATGGATTTACCAAACTTCCGCCTGGCCAATAAAGTGGCGATCCGCGGATGCAGACCCGATTACATTTAGAAGATATCTGCTTGGAAGAAAGGTGAACGAATGTACGTAGCGCAGCCGATCGAATGGACTGACCGCGGAGTGGTGATGCTGGATCAGCGGCGGCTTCCGGCCGAAGAGATCAGCTACACGTATGTGGATTATCGCGAAGTGGCGAAGGCGATTCACGAAATGGTGATTCGCGGAGCGCCGGCGATTGGCGTTGCCGCGGCCATGGGCGTGGCGCTCGGTGTACAAAAATCCAAAGCTCGTTCGGTTGAGGCGTTACAGCAGGAATTCCCGGAAATTTGCGAGACCTTGGCGAACACGCGGCCGACCGCGGTTGATCTTTTCTGGGCGTTGGGGCGGATGAAACGCCGATTTGCGGAATTGGTCTCGTCCACTTGTGATTTGAGTGAAATTCGGGACGCTTTGGTGAAAGAAGCGCAGCTAGTTCATCTGGAGAAGAAGGAAACCGACGAGGCGATTGGCGCATACGGCGCGGAATACATGCCTCATGATGGGCAGGTGATGACCCAGTGCAATGCGGGCGCGCTGGCTACAGCAGGGATTGGCACGGCGCTCGGCGTGATTCGCGTGGCCTATCAACAAGGCCGCAAACTGCACGTGCTAGTGCCGGAAACGCGTCCGTATTTGCAGGGTGCGCGGCTGACTGCATGGGAGCTGTATCGCGGAGGAATTCCCCTGACCTTGATCACCGATAATATGGTGGGACATTTCTTGAAGACGGGAAAAGTGAAAGCGATCATCACCGGAGCAGATCGCATTGCGGCGAATGGGGATACGGCGAACAAAATCGGAACGTATCAGATGGCGGTGCTGGCGAAGGAGAATAACGTTCCGTTTTATATTGCAGCACCCATTTCGACATTTGATTTTTCGATTCCGGATGGAACGCACATCCCGATCGAAGAGCGCACAGCGAAGGAAGTAACGCACATTCAGGGAGTACGGATTGCTCCGGACGTGCACGCAGCCCATCCGGCGTTTGACGTTACGCCAAGCAGGTACATCACTGCGATTTTTACGGAACGCGGTGTGGCTAAGTCGCCGTACACCGAATCACTCAAGAAACTAAGCACTCAAGAAGCGGTTTCAGTCGGCGCGAAATAAACAGATAGCTCGATTAGTAGTAGTTCCTAACGAAGAGTTTCAACCGTGCAAGGCCGAGCGGCCTTCTAGGCAGGATAGGATTTATTCCGCTTCTTGAAACGAAATAGCACGCGTATCTTCTAAAGTAATTATTGCGGAGGGGTTTTCAGCAATAATTGCGTCCCTTTTTTGAGTTTAGCTTCTCCGGGCGAAATCGAAATAATCGTTATGGGCGCGCTTTTGGGATCCTTGCGGCTGCCCAAATGTATGTTGGGGAAGCCAGTGACACCCTGGCTTGAGGCGGTCAACCTACCCCCGACTGTGCCACTACCGGACGTTACTCGCCCTGGGACAGTCGCTGCAGTCGTTGCGCCGGGCATTCCTCGGCCTTCGGAGAGAGTGCTGGCTTGCTCTTCCGACAAGGGTGGGGCGATCGCTCGAATGAGCAGGGCCGCCGGCACTGAAGCAGAGTTTTTTGAACTCACACTATCAACTACAATTCCGATCATGGTGTCAGTTTGGGACCCCTTAGGGGGTTCTACTGCCGTGATACTGCCAATTAAGTTCGAACCTTTCTTAATCACCACCTGATTGCCGACCTTTACGTCCTCTGTAATCTGAGCCTCTATCTTATCGCCAGCCTTGCATTGCGTCAGATCAAGAGTGGAAGTCAACTTTGCAAATACAGCAGAATCGGCTGTAAGAGGGATTGTATTTCCATTTATCGGCGACTGGGAAGCCGATACGGAAGACGCGCCTAAGCACAGGGCAAGGGCGAGTAACTTAGCAATTGAGGTCCTGAACATTTTTCCTCCGGGGTTAGTGGGCGGTTCGCCTAGATCCAAATATTGGACGTGATGATGGTATCAGAAGAGTACAGTTAGCGGAGAAAACATTGGAATTCGCGGTTAAGCTGGGAAGTACGAAGCACGAACCTAAAGAAAAAAGGGCGCCCCGATAAAATCGGGGCGCCCTAGGTTGAGATTAGACTTGGCTAGAACGTTACACGAGCGTTCACTTGGATCTCGCGACCGGATACTGCCGAACCTACGAACGCGCCGTAGGGGCTCGTCGGAGGAACGACTGTTGAGGTGATCTGGCCCAACTGGCCGCTGGTGATATCGTTAACGGGGTTAGCGAAGTTTGCGTGGTTAAATACGTTGTACATATTCGCGCCCATCGTCAAGCGAAACCGCTCGGTCACCTGGAAGTTCTTCATGATCGAGAAATCCGAGTTGAAGTAACCAGGTCCGCGGAAGGAGTTACGTTGGCTGGGAGAGAAGCTGGTCTCCGCCCGTGAACCCAAAAACATGCTGTTATTGAGGCAAGCAGAGGCCCCACCATTCACGGCTGCTTTACCGCAAGTGGGCGAAATGGGGAAGCCATTAGGCGAAGCCAAAAACTCTCCGGCCGCGTTGGTAGAGTTGCGGATGGAATTCCCTTGACCAGGAACCAAACCATCGACTACCGAGAACGGCAAGCCGGTGCGCCAGAAGAAGGTGCCGGAGACCTGCCAGCCACCCACCACGGTTTCTGCGATGTGGTTGGAGAACTTGAAAGGCAATTGCCAAACGTAGTTGGCGCTGATGTTGTGCCGGACATCATAATCGGCATTCCCGTAGTTGCAAGACAAGCAGGTTGGGTTTACCAGACCGAGAACGCTGTCATTGAAACTGTATGGCTCACCGGTACCACCGTTAGAGACCATGTCCGAAGTGTGGCTGTAGGTGTAGTTGATTGTGCCCGAGAAGCCCTTGGTTACACGTTGTGTCAGGGACACGGACAAACCATTGTAGTTGGAAAAGCCGCTGTTGGTTAGGTTGGACACGTTGGTGATCCGAAGATCCGGCCGTAGGGCTGGCAGGCCAACGAATGGCGTGCAGGTATTGAGCATCGACTGGGGAGCTCCAGGGCAGCTGGCATTTGGAACTGGCGCGGAACTGTTCGCCCACGCGCTGTTGGTGAACTCATTGTAGCCATGGTTCCCCACATAGTTGAACGAAAGCACCGTCTTGGAACCCAAAGATTGCTGAACTTGGAGGTTCCATTCGATATAGACCGGGTTATAGATCTTCTGATTCACAGAGTTGTAGTCGGGAGTCGCGCAC
>DASXIT010000170.1:0-47285 GCA_036497825.1 Candidatus Acidiferrum sp. | reverse complement strand
TTCCGATCGGGATCGTTGCAACCGATTTGGGCACGGGAGATCCGGTCTTATTTAAGGAAGGCAGCATCGCTGATGCGGTACGAGCCAGTTGCGCGTTTCCGGGGCTGTTTGAACCGATACACATAGGTACAAGGGTGCTGGCTGATGGCGGCCTGGTGGCACCGGTGCCAACCCGAGCGGCACGAGAACTTGGAGCGGAAGTGGTGGTTGGTGTTTCCGTGGGCATGCACGATGGCCAGCCGGGGCCCCCCACGAACATATTTCAGGTGGTTAGCCGGGCAGTAAGCGCGGCGCAAAAGCAACAGTTGGAGGGGTGGGAGCGGCATGCGGACCTGGTGTTACGGCCAGAGGTGCAGTCGTTAGCCTGGGACGACTTTCACCGAATTGATGAGGCGATCGAGGCGGGAGCGGCAGCAGCAATCAGCGCTCTTACGCAGATAAAAAAGCTGTGTGCGCCGAAAACTAGCGAAGTGTCAGAATTTGGAAAGCAAGGCGAATTATTGATTGCGAGTTCACTGCAATGATCACCTTTCACTGGCTAAGCCCGATCGTCACTCCCGCCGTTGTTCTGTGGCAGGAAAGTGGGGAGAACCCCGCGCTTTTCTGTTACCTTATTGGTTGGGGCACTTATTTGAATTTGCGTTCCCGCACGATCGCCCCCATCCCCGAAAGAGTGAGGCTTGAAGTCCCTTGTTCGAATATATCCGACACCTGCTCCACTACCTATTTGATGTCGAGGGGTTGATTCACGCAGCCGGCCCTAATGTACCTATAGTGGTTTCACTTATTGTTTTCGTGGAGACTGGCTTCTTCGTAGGATTTTTTCTGCCTGGCGATTCCCTGTTGGTTACCGCGGGAGTATTTTCCGCAGCCGGAGTGGTGTCATTGAAGTGGCTGCTGTTTCCGGTAATGCTGTGCGCAATCATCGGTGACCAGATCGGCTACTGGATTGGCCGGGGCGCAGGCGCTGCACTCTATCGGCGGGAAGATTCGATGTTTTTTAAGAAGCGGCACCTGCAACGGGCACACGATTTCTATGAAAAGTACGGCGGGAAGACCGTCATAATGGCCCGCTTTGTGCCCATTATTCGGACGTTTTGCCCGCCGGTAGCAGGAGCGGCCGGAATGTCTTATGCCACATATCTTGCTTACGATATTTGTGGTGGCGTACTTTGGGTTGGCACAATGATTTTGGGCGGATACTTTCTGGGCAGGTCAATTCCTAATATCAGCCAGAAGATTCACTACGTCATTCTGGTGGTCATTTTCCTATCACTCGTTCCGGTAATGATTAGCCTATGGAACGCGCGGCGCGGAGCCAAGAGTCCCACGAACTCCGCCGTGCCCGTCAAGGAAGTCTAGTCCATGGCCAGTCCGCGGATTCGTACGATCATCTTCGATATCGGGCGGGTATTGGTGGGGGTCAATATCTCGCGCGCACAGACAGGACTTGCCAAAGGGCTGTCGCTGAGTCCGGAGGAGCTATGGTCAGCGATTGAGAAAGACCCGCGTTGGATGGATTGGCAGGAGGGGCGAATGCCGCCGCACGCCTGGCATCTCAATCTGACTTCGCGGTTGGGCATGTCGATGGATTTTGCGAATTTTACGACTGTGTGGAATAGCGCTTTGGACCCTGAGCCTATTCACCCCAATAGCTTTTTCGAAGGGCTGGCTAAGAAATACCGGCTGGGTCTGCTCTCGAATACGGACCCGATCCATGTAGCTAAGCTTGAGTCTGGGTATGAGTTTTTTCGCTATTTCCCGGCCGAGACGCGAACCTATTCCTGTGTTATTGGGGCCAGCAAGCCCAGCCCAGTGATTTTCCGGGGGGCGCTGCGTGCATGTAAGGCGAAGGCAGTGGAGACGATCTATATAGACGATATTGCGGCGTACGTTGAGGCAGCCAGGCGGCTGGGAATCCAGGGAATTCATTTCCAGTCGAGGGAGCAGCTAGGGCTGGATCTGCAAGCCCTGGGAGTGAGTGTAAAAAGCGAGTAGGAATTGTCCGAAAGTATTCACGAGTGCGTAAAGATTGCGAGCACTAGTACCGCCCAGGTTGCGGCGTTGCTTTCCTAACAACTTCTTTATCAAATGCTTACGGAACTGGCCAATGGGCCAGGTAAGGCCTCTCGCTTGCAGTTCAGGTGACTAGAACTTCCAAGCAAGTGACTTTGGAGAACGGCTTGGATTCGCATGTTCTTCCCTTCGGGGCGAGGAGAAAAAGTACACATGTCAGACAAGGAATATGTAGTAGAAACCACAAGGACTAATCCAACTTGGCAACTGCCAGCCATCGTTGTGTTGGGCCTACTGGCCCTGATTGGGCTAGGTTGGGCTTGGAGCGATTCGTCGAAATTAGATGCCAGCAAGGCTGCGGTTATGGACCAGCTCAAGGGAGCTCAGCAAGCTGAGCAGCAAGATATGAACGCGCTGAAAGAGCGCATCGCTACGGATGAAAAGACTAACGCGGATCTGCAAGGCGACCTGAAGGTTGTCACGGATAAACTGAAGATTACGCAGGGACAACTGTACAAGGCACGCAAGCAGGCCGAGGCATTGAATACCACCACAGCAGATACGCAAAACAAGTTGACGGCGCTGGATACTTCGGTGCACAGCGAACTGGCGACGAAGGCTTCGACCGATGAAGTGAAGACGGTCGACACCAAGGTCACGCAAGTCAACTCCGACCTGAACAAAACGATTTCTGACTTGAACATGGCCAAGAGCGAATTGGGCACACTGATCGCTCGCAACCATGACGAGATCGATCTGCTCCGCCGGAAGGGCGAACGCGATTACGTAGAATTCACCATCGCCGGCAAGAATCAGCCTCAGAAGGTTGGCAACATGACCGTGGAGCTGAAGGGCACCAACGAGAAAAAGAACCGCGCGAACTTGGTTGTGACGGTGGAAGACAAGAAATACGAAGACAAGAACCGCCAGACCAATACGCCATTGATTTTCTACACCACCGGTTCACACACGCCAGAGGAACTGGTGATCAACCGGGTGTCGAAGAATCAGATCAGCGGATATATCAGCGTGCCGAAGGCCAACACTCAGCCTGTAACGGCAGCATCGAAATCGGGACAGTAAGAATAGATCTCGATTAAGGTAATTTGGGTAAACGGCGGGGAGCATGCTTCCCCGCCGTTTCATTGTTTGCGCGCCTGCATGCATAAGGCGTCGCTATTTCCGCTACAATCCCTTCATGCTTCAGCGTTCACCTACGGCGGTTGTGTATTGCACGGTCGACGATTTGATCTCTAACATGTCACGACCAGTCAATGGTTTCTTTGAGTTTTTGGATGCGCTGCAACAGGCCAATATACCTTGCGTGTGGGTTACTTCGCGGAATCGATTGCAACTGGATACAGCGATTCGGCGCGTTGGACAATCTTCTCCGTTCATTGCAGAGGGTGGTTGCGGCGTCTATCTTCCCGAGGATTATTTTCATCTGAAGCCATCGAAAAGTACGCGATTTGCGCGCTATACGTGTATTCCGGTGGCGACGCCGCAGCCGGCAGCGGCAACCGAACTGGAATTACTTGCCGAAGAGAGCAACGTGGAAGTTGTTCCACTGCATTCGCTCTCACCTCGAGAAATGGCGCAAAATGCGGGGCTTCCGCAAAGAGAAGCGGAGCTTTTGCGGCAACGCGATTTCGATGAATTTTTCTTTTTCGCAGGCGCTTCCGATGCGGAAATCGAAAAATTTCAAGCGGAAGCGACGATAAGAAAATTGCAAGTGCGGCAGCGAGGAATTCTGTGGTCGTTAGCGGTGGGAGCGAATCTGGTGGCGTGTGTTCGAGAGCTTTCGACGCTGTACGAGCGGTCTTTTCGCGCACGCCCTTTCAACATTGCGCTAGCTAGTTCTGCAGAAGAAGCGACCACCTTGTTCGGAATTTGCACGCGCAACATATTTCTGTCCGATCGTCATTCCAAAGATTCGGTACCCGCAAATACGAATGGTCCGGCGCCGTTGGTTTTATCTCTTTCTACTCCAGAGGTTTGGGAGACAGCGTTAGAGGCAATCCAAGCGAGGCGCGGGTAGGGCGGAAAACGGGTATCCAAAGTGTGCGATTGTTTGCACACTCTGAGAGGTAGAGCTAATTCGCGATTTGAGAATCGAAGAAAAAACCAATTAAAACGCGGTAATGAGGGTACTAAAACCGGGAATCCACCCTGGTATGGCGATTGCTACTCAGAGGCTGTCCAGATTGCTTTGACCGTCTGGCTGCCCAGAGCTGTATACACAGGAGACCTAACCATGGCTTGGTTGCGACGAGTATTCCACGTCCCTGCTTCAGAAACCCAAATGGGATTAGTGATTGCGCTATGCATATTCACGATGAGCGTGATGTCGATCGCACTGGTATGGCAGGCGCAAGTTATAGCGAAACAGAATGCCGTCATTCACATGCTGGAGAGTAAATTCGGCGGGTAGTGAATTGAGGCGCGATGCTGCGGCAAGGGCTCCGCTGCTGAATGCAAGAGCGTGCGAAACAAAGAGAATTCCTCGACAAAATCAGGATCGAAAGCAAAACGGGGAGCCAAATGGCTCCCCGTTTGTCTTGCTTTGTCTCGCAGTGCGCAAATGGTGTTTTATTTGCTCACTCCGGACACGCACCGCATGAGCGGTGTAGTTAAATTTGTTTCGCTTCTAAGCCCGGTGGAATCATCCAAAATCCTCCAGAGCTTGAGTAGCTCACAGCTTCCTTGTACGCCTGCGGGATGTAGGCTGCAATAGGCAAGTGAAGGCAAACGCGAGTACTTGCTATATGCTTAAGAATGAATAGTTTGCGCTGTGACTTTTATCTATTTGAGGAATAAAGTTTCGCGTAACTGATCTCTGGCCACAAAAGACTTCATGGTGCGATATCTTCCGAAGAGATCCTGAATTTCACGATTCTGATAAATCTTCTGAGCCGAGCAGATTGGTTTGCTAGACAAAACCTGCAGTGTGTTGGTGTCGGCGACGCGATATCGATTGAAACCCTCGGGCTTCTTGCTGTGAAACATTGCAAAAACAACCGCACCTGGGCGAAGTAAGTCCGTGAGATGGGCAATCACGGTTTTCGCCAATGTCGGCTCGAGGTAATCGAGAACATCCCAGAGCAACATAGCGTCGAACGATCCAGCAGGATATTGCAGGTTTTCCTGGAGAAAACGCTTGGCACGCGCTTCGGGAGCGCGCTCCGCAAATTCTTCGACAGTCTTAGCGTCTTTCGTACGTAATTCTTCCGCGGCGATAAAATCAGCCCATCCGCGCAAAACGTCTTCGGAAGAAACACGAAATCCGCGTTCTATAAAAAAGCTAAGAGTGGTTTGCCAAGCCGGCCCCAAGTCCAGAAGAGTGCCATGGCCCAAGCCATCCAAGTTCCAAAGGAATTCTTTCAGGCCATTGGAAACGCGATTGGTTCCCTGCAACTCTGGCGGGCGTGGACTGCCTGCCGCCACTGAACTGCGGCCACCGATTGATGATTTACGTTCGTCCGGGAGCGTTCGAGAACTTTCACGCGCCGCACCCACGGCAATGCCCAGTTTGTTGAGAAAGCCCATCGATTAATCCGCTCCCGCCACCGCTGCACCGGATGAGGGCTTCTCGGAAGGGTTGAGCTTGCTAGTTTCCACCTTCTTCGCGCCCACGTTTTTTGTATCATGCGAATGGTCTACTGTTTTTCCAACTTCCAGAGTTCCGTGAAGTTCGGCGCCTTCTTCGACGGCAATGCGTTCCGATTTCATGTCGCCTTGAATGCGCGCGGAGCTCCACACCTGAATCTTTTCCGTACCGGTAACTTTGCCTTCCACCCGACCACGCACGATCACTTCCCGCGCGTTGATTTCCGCTTTCACTTTAGAGTTGGGGCCGACGGTGACGACGGAATTAATGAAGGTGATGCTGCCTTCGATCTGTCCATCAATGAACAGATCTTCGCTGCCCGTCAGATCGCCTTTGATTTTAATTCCTTGAGTGACGCAGGCCGCAGCCTTGGAAGTCACGGGTGGTACTCCGGCTATATCGCGAGGATTAGTTGCCATTTTGAACTCCTGAAATGTGAGCATCCCCAGAAGGTGGAAATTCAAAAAGGGGAATACCCCACCGTACTAGGTTCGATTTTCGTAGTCGTTATCGCGGGCCGGTACTCGCCACGACTTACAAAGCTCAACATATTACAGCACTTATTCGATGTAAAGTGCAAGCCGACTTTCATGTGACGTTACGGTCTACAGGCTGAGACAAGGTTGCCGGACCGATTGGCCGCTAAGCTGCCCCAGACTGCCGGGCTCCCCGCAATTCCCACATCGTGTCGAGCATTCCCACCACTTCGTTTATAAAGTCCTTGATGGATTTTCGCTTTTCCCACCACAGTTCAGGGTCAAAATCGCCGTCTCTAGCGCTGGCCACCGATATTTCCAAGCCGTGCGGCGCGGTTTTCTGGAAAATATAGCGGGTACGTCGAGTCTGATAGTTTGAAGTGACCACGAGCAATTTTTTCCAGCCATGTTCGACGGCAAATTTTTCAACCAGCGTTACCTGATCGATCATGGCATCCGCGTCGTTGGGAAATCGCAGGATCTTTTCTTTCGGCACGCCGCGTTCGATCAAATCATGCTCCGTAAGTTCACTCATATCCGCGCTGGGACGCAGCCTGCGGCCGCTGGCCACGACGATAGGTGCAATTCCCTGGCGAAAGAGTTGCGCTGCTTCGGTAGCGCGATCCGCGTAGAAGTTGTCGTCGCTCATGACTACGACAGCGTCAGCTCTTGCCGCCGGCTCATTCACGATCCAGGATTCGGCGGCAAATTTCATGATGGGGTGGCGCGCAAAATAGATAATCGCGCAGAGCGCGACCAAGAAGAGGAAGCTGATGAGAGAAGCAATCGCTCCGCCTCGCTCGCCCTTCTTGGAAAACATGATCATGTATTGGGATCGATCGCGCGAAGTTGCTCGGCCGCCTGCTCGGGCAGGCTAGCGTTGAAATAAACTTCCTTGATGCTGTAAGACTTGCTGCGCTTCTCCAAAATCGGCAGGATTTCAATGTGCCAGTGGTAGTCGTCGGCGAGTGTTTTCCAGTAACCTGCCAGTTCACCCTTCTTGCTTCGAGTGTTTGGAGCAGTATGCACAACCAAATGGAAAGCAGGAGCGATTTTTTCCAGTCGCCGCAACACACGGCCCATAAGCGCTGCCAACTGACGGCGATTCGAGCCCGGGCGTGGCTGTTCGAACAAATGATTATGCCTACGGTGTAGGAGCCAAATCTCAAAAGGTACGCGCGAGGCGTAAGGACAAAGCGCGTAATAATCGCCCTGGACATCGACGATGCGTTTGCCCTGCTTTTCTTCCTGACGAACAATGTCGCAGAAAACACAGCGTTCGCGGTCTTTGAACCACTCGTGGGCCGCAGTCAGTTCGTATTTAATGCGGCGCGGCACAAAAATAGTTGCGGTCACTTCAGAGTGCGCGTGGGTCCACTCTTCGCCCGCCAAAGCGCCTTGATTCTTGAAGACGCTGACATATTTAAAACGCGCATCCTTTTTCAGATCGGCAAGGCGGGTACCCCACGCCCAAATTACGCGGTCAATCTGCTCATCGCTTAATTGCCAAAGCTTCTTGTCATGCTCAGGCGTTTCGATGATGACTTCATGGGCCCCCAGGGGCCCCATCTTGTCGTAAATTCCTTCCGCAGCGCGACCGGGATCATTTTCCACTCGATACAAGGCATCGGGGTGTGGGATCGCGCGGACTTGCCACGCACCTTCGGCTGGCCAAGTTAGTAGGGTCTTTTGGCTCTCGACAATTCCCGGATCAAAGGGACACGGGCCATCTTTCTCGTCGGCCTGTTCCCTCTGCCCACATACAACCCAGCTCTGTGTAATTGGATCCCGTCTGATTTCCATGGGCATATTTTATCGAGTGTAGCGAGTTGGTGTGGGGCCTTCTTCCAGGCGATGCCGATCCCAAATAGCGCCTTCACGAGAGTAGTACGCCATCTCAAAATCCTGAGTCAATTCCAACGCATCCGTAGGGCAAGCATCTTCGCACAGTCCGCAAAACATGCAGCGGGAAGTGTCATACGTGAAAGTGGTGAGAACTTTGCGGCGGGTAGCATCATCGCGTTCCCAACCCACAACGATTAAATTCTCGGGACAGGCCAACGCGCATAGATTGCACGCGATGCACAACGTTTCGCCGGTTTCGGGATTGTCATTCAGCCTAGGCGCACCACGATAGCGTTCCGCAACCAGAGGGCGTTCCAGCGGATATTGTTCGGTATAGATATTTTTGGGATTTTGGGTACGGAAAGTGACGCCCATCCCTTTGATAAAATCGAGCTGAAACAGCCGCCCTAGCAATTCTTTCATGTCCTCAGTCTCTTTCGCCCACGTGCGGTTGTCAAGGATTCTCGCCACATCGCTTTTGCAGTATTCACAATGCCGGAAACCCTTTTGACCCATGCTATTCTCGACTTTGATGGCGACTGATCTCGATTTCATGCAAATGGCTATGGGCGAAGCGCGCGCTTCGGCGGAGGCCGGCGAGGTGCCGATTGGAGCCGTGCTGACGCGGGATGGGAAGGTGATTGCGCGGGGGGGCAATCGAACCATACGCGATTGCGATCCGACGGCTCATGCGGAAATGGTGGTGCTTCGAGAGGCAGCGCGTGTTTTAGGAAATTACCGGCTGGCAGATACTGCGCTGTACGTAACGCTGGAACCCTGCGCGATGTGCTCTGGCGCCATTATTCAGGCACGAATTCCCCGCTTGATTTACGGAGCGGATGATCCGAAAGGCGGAGCGGTTCGCTCTTGCTTTGAAATTCTGACTAGCCCAAAGCTCAATCATCGTGTGGAAGTGATGCCGGGCATTTGCGCGGAAGAGTCCGCGACGCTGTTGCAATCGTTTTTCGTGGCGCGGCGTTAGTGATGTGTGTCAGAAATATCCTGCAAGAGGCAAGAGTCTTCAGGGGCTTCAAGCCCAGTTGAGTTTGGTGGACCTTACGCCGGGGCTGAAAAGCCCCGGCTTCCTGAAGAAAAATGCAGCGAACTTCAGAAACAACGTACGGGGGCTAGCGTTGTCATTGCCGAAGAACAGTGGTAAGCGGCGCGTAGCCCGAGTCACGAGGTATCTGTATAATAAAAGGACGAAAAGACCGCGGAGAGGTGGCTGAGCGGTTGAAAGCACTCGCCTCGAAAGCGAGCGTACGGGAAACCGTACCGTGGGTTCAAATCCCACCCTCTCCGCCATATTTTTACTACAGCGAATCCCCGATAAATCTTCAGTATTGCTACCTCAAAAAGTCGAGGAGGCTCGGCAAGCCTAAAACTTTAGCGGTGACGCTGAG
Organism: Candidatus Acidiferrum sp.; assembly: GCA_036497825.1. Lineage (GTDB taxonomy): Bacteria > Acidobacteriota > Terriglobia > Acidiferrales > UBA7541 > Acidiferrum. The sequence goes on along the minus strand of DASXIT010000170.1, from coordinate 37,938 downwards.
TGTGGATTGATTGGCAAGCTGTGCTTGAGAGAAGTTGGTGGCGACGGCGGCCAAATCGACTCCAGCCAAACCATTCTCCTGCTGGCTCAGATTGACAGTCTCCTGGTTCAAATATGACTCGCATTTCCATAGAACACGCGCTGATAGCTGACATTGTTCAACCCATCTTGTATTTCCGTGACGGCGGCTGGGATGTTATTGCCGGATATGAGTGAGGAATATAAATCCTGCAAAGCGCCCATAACACTTCCGGTACTATTCATGAAAAGTTGGTCGCCAGGAACGTTGGCAGTGATGAAATCGCCAGTCGATAGCTGAACGGAAGTTGTCGCGGAGTTTCCGTTGTAAGTAACATTGTTGGTGATGGGATTGAGGGTGAACGGTTGCGCAGTTACCTTGGTGCCACCGAACAAGAAAGCGCCCTGATAGTTGGTGTTGGCAAGACTGACGACTTGATTCAACAGGCCCTGTACTTCGCCTGCGATCGCCTGCCGGTCCAGGGGACTCATCGTTCCATTCGCGCCTTCCGTGCCTAAAGACTGCGCTCGAGTCAAACCTGCACAACGCTGTTCAAGGTGGAATCTGCAACTTGATAACGACCCTGCAAGGAGTTCAAATTCTGAAGGAATTGAGAATCCTGGTTAGCTTGATCGTGGTTCAGCACCAGTGCGGCTGCCGCCGCAGGATTATCGGATAACTAATTCACGCTGCGGCCACTACCTAACTGTTGGGTGGCAATGGCCTCGTTCTGCTGACTTTGCTGCAAGGAAGCAAGCAGCGAAGGTAAGAGATTGGGATTCAGACGTACAGACATGGCTAGGTCACCATATTAATCGTGGTCTGCAACAAGCTATTGATCACGGAAGACCTGCGCGGATGCCTGATAGGCATTCTCGTACCCTTAATCGTATGAATCGTACGAAAAATACTGGACATTGTTTCCTGGTTTCCCGGATCCTTCTCAAGCGTAATCAGTTCGCGGTCCAAAAGATCCAGGTTCTCAGTGCTCTCGACAAGGAACTCCTGAACAATGTCGTCACTCATGGCCACCCTCTTTAGGGAATCATTTCTTTTTGGAACACTTTCTTTTGCAAGCGACCAGATTCCGAGTCGTCTCCCACTCAAAAACGACTTCCCCGCGAGTAAAGCCTGCAAGCGGCATTCCACGTCGTTGTGCTTTCTTCTCCTGAATTTTTCCCATGCTTTCCCTTATTCTTCTTGAATACTCGACGCTCAAACATGTTCTGACCGGCTTGGCCACTAGTTCAATTCGGCAGTGTTTCGCCAATTTGGCACAAATCTCCCCCGCATTGAACATGAGTAAAAGGTTCATTTCGTCACAACCAATTCGCTGTTCTTCTAGGTTTTGTTTAAGGGAGGACCTTGGATTGCTACCCGTGAGGTGAAGCTGAAGTCTAGTAGTTCTAAGTATCTTTGCCCAATCGTTCTGAAACGTATTGCCGAATGTCCAGGCTCAAGTCTTCCATCGGCGCATAATAACCAAATTCGTGCACTCGGGTTCCAATCCCCTGCTGCACTCGCTTGCAAATTTCCCAATCCTGGCGGTTCACCAGGTCCCAAAAACCAACCGCGTCACTTGGATCAAATCCCGCCTTTGTCATTTCGTCCGGATGAAACAGGAAGTCACAAATCACGGTAGTTTGCTTTGGCCCCACCGGCCACAACGTGAATGCGGCCACGTGATCGCAAGCAAGGCTGACCATCACATTCGGGTAGATCAGTTCCCCCTTGTGTCTGACTTTCTCGTCCTCGTTTAACCCCGGAAAAGGCGCTCGGTTGGTTTTACCAGTCCAGGTGAACGTCGATGCGCCTTCCTTGTGCGGCACACCTCGTTCCCATTCAAGCCCACTGCCGCTTCGTTGCTTGAACGCCGGCACCACTTCGCATAATTCCGGATGTACCGCGCCGCAGTGGTAGCACTCGTTATAGTTTTCCATCAGGATCTTCCAATTGGCTTGCACTTGATAAACGATGCGCTTCGCCGTCAAGAGATCGTGAAGGGGATAACGCTTCGTGCGCTCGGCAGCCTCGCCCATTTGTTTTTGCAAAGTTCGCCCTTCGTGAACCGCGGCAGCCGGCGTCAAATTCACAAAAATAAATCCGCCCCACAGTTTCACTCCCACGGGGTACAACGAAAATTCCTCTTTGCAAAAATGTTCACTCTCTTTCACTTGCGGCGCATTCAATAATCTTCCATCCAGGCCGTACGTCCAAAGATGGTACGGGCAGCGAATCCCGTTCGCACCTAATACCCCACCATTGAACTTGATGTCTTTCGGCAACTCTTCATCGGTAGATGGAACCAGGCGCGTTCCCCGATGACGGCACACATTGTAATGCGCTTTGATTTCTCCATCCTTGTTCCTCACCACGAGAATGCTCTCGCCCAGAACATCCTGAACCAAATAATCGCCTGGCTTCGCAATGTGTTCTGTTCGTCCGACACAGAACCATTCATGACAAAATATCTTCTCCTTCTCTTCACCAAAAATCTGGTCGGAAAGATAGTAGAAACTTGGCAGTGATTTCTGCAGAACAGAATTCGTTGTTAAATCGGTGCTGCTCATAAGCCCTCAACAAATCTGCCAGGTGCCAACAGGAGCTAGGAAAATCTCTCGATCAGCTCGCGTGGAATGGGCTGGCTCTTCGCATTCGATCCGTGCCCCGCCACTCTCACAGTCCACACCCGCTTTTCCAGACCTTCCACTGCCAGCGTCTCCCCACGAAACAATTTGTGCTGCAAGGCGAAGCTGCTCGTTCCCCAGTTCGTCACGCAGGATTCCACGACTACCACATCGCCAAATGATGAAGGCACAAAGAAATTGCAACTGGCCTGCACTAGCGGAATTCCTGCAATTTCGTAACGCTTCAACATTTCCGCCTTGGTGATCCCCAAAGCCTGTTGAAATAATGCATTCGTGCACGCATCAAAATACTCAAAATAGCGCGGGAAAAATACAATTCCGAAGGGATCGCAGTCGCCCCATTCAATCTGAATTTCTCTTCGATTCGTCAACATCAGTTCCCTCAGCACCAACAGACCAAAGTGGCTCTGCCAGAGTTTATCTCAGACCCGCCAAAACCCATATGCGATTTGGTTCTACAGTGTGTGTTTACGGTAGACTGTGGACGAGGAAAGAATCCATCCCATGACCGCAGCTTTCATTTGTGATGCCATCCGCACGCCCATCGGCCGCTATGCTGGTGCGCTTGCCTCCGTTCGCGCCGATGATCTCGCCGCCATTCCCATCAAGGCTCTTGTGGATCGCTCCCCAACAGTGGATTGGAACGCGCTCGATGATGTTATTTATGGCTGCGCAAATCAGGCCGGTGAAGACAATCGTAACGTCGCCCGCATGGCTCTTCTACTCGCTGGTCTGCCCAAAGAAATTTCCGGCACAACGGTCAATCGCCTTTGCGGCTCGAGTATGGACGCCGTTGCCTTCGCTGCGCGCGCCATTAAAAGCGGCGAAGTCGATTTGTTGATCGCCGGTGGAGTCGAAAGCATGACGCGAGCCCCATTTGTAGTGGGCAAAGCTGACTCCGCTTTCTCCCGTTCGATGAAACTTGAGGACACTACCATGGGTTGGCGCTTCATTAATCCCGCGCTCAAAGCAAAATATGGCACTGACCTGATGCCGGAAACCGCGGAGATTGTTGCAGAAGAGTTTTATGTCTCGCGTACAGACCAGGATGCTTTCGCCCTGCGCAGTCAACAACGAACTGCCGCCGCCGTCAAAGCCGGACGCCTCGCCGAAGAAATCATTCCCGTTTCCATTCCGCAGAAAAAAGGAGATCCCGTTCTCATCACCGTCGACGAACATCCCCGCCCGGACACAACTTTGGAAGGTCTCGCTAGATTGAAAGGCGTAGTTAAGCCGGAAGGCACTGTCACCGCTGGAAACGCTTCGGGTATCAATGACGGTGCTTGTGCACTGCTGCTGGCCTCCGAGGATGCCGTGCGGCGCCATGGCTTGACTCCGAAAGCCCTCGTCATCGCAGCCGCGACTGCAGGTGTTGCTCCCAGAATTATGGGCATGGGCCCGGTTCCCGCTACCAAGAAAGTTTTGGCCAAAGCAAATCTTAGTATTTCGCAAATGGATGTTATTGAGCTTAACGAAGCATTCGCTTCCCAAGGACTTGCCGTTCTTCGTGAGCTCGGCATTCCCGACGCCGCCGCACACGTTAATCCGAATGGCGGTGCAATCGCCATCGGCCACCCTCTCGGCGCCAGCGGTGCGCGACTGGTCACCACCGCCGTCCATCAACTCCATCGCACTAAGGGACGCTATGCTCTCTGCACCATGTGCATTGGAGTTGGCCAAGGCATTGCCATAATTGTTGAACGTGTTTAAGCCACCAGGAACTGAGCGATGAATCTTCTCGATGAACTCTTTCGCAGCGAACAGCTAGAGCGCGTTTTTTCTGATACCGAATATCTGCAGAGCCTTCTACACTTCGAAGCAGCACTCGCCCGCGCTGAATTTCAGGCTGGAGTGATTCCGGAATCAGCTGCTCGTGTCATTGCCTCAAAATGCCAAGCTGTTCTTTTCGACCAAAAAACGGTTGCTGCTGGAGCGGCGCTTGCCGGCAATCTTGCAATCCCGGTCGTAAAACAATTAACCGAGCTTGTCGCGAAAGAAGATAAAGAAGCCGCACATTTCGTCCATTGGGGCGCCACCAGTCAGGATGCGATCGATACCGCAGCAATTCTTCAATTGCGCCGCGCATTTGAACTAATCGATCGCGATCTTCGCACTCTTATCGACACCCTTGCGCCACTAGCTGAAACTCATCGTCACACTCTCATCGTCGCCCGCACTTGGATGCAACAAGCTCTTCCCACTACATTTGGTTTCATTGTCGCTGGCTGGCTCGATGCCATTTTGCGCCACCGGATCCATTTGCATGAGCTACGCACTCGCGTGCTCACACTTCAATTTGGCGGAGCGGTCGGCACGCTTGCCGCACTTGGCGACCGCGGCCTTGCCGTAGCGGAAGCCCTCGCGGAAGATCTTCGTCTTACTCTTCCCGCCGCCCCCTGGCATAATCACCGCGATCGTCTCGCCGAAGTCGCCACCACGTTTGGCCTCCTTTGTGGAACACTGGCAAAAATTGCTCGCGACATTTCACTGCATTCGCAAACTGAAATTGCTGAGCTCTCTGAACCCTCCGCCAAGGGCCGTGGCGTTTCTTCCACAATGCCTCACAAGCATAATCCAGTCACCTGCGCTGTGGTTTTGGCGGCCGGTTTGCGTGTGCCGCCTCTAGTCAGCACCATGCTGAACTCCATGGTTCAAGAAGATCAAAGAGGTCTGGGTAGTTGGCCTGCCGAATGGGAAACGCTTCCGGAAATTGTTCGCCTTACTGGCGGGGCGCTTCATCATTTGGCCGGCATGTTGCCTGGACTCGAAGTCCACACTGATCGCATGAAACAAAATTTGGATGCCACTAATGGCCTAATTTTCGCCGAGGCCGTAACCTTTGCGCTGGCTGAACACATCGGCAAAATCCCCGCGCATCAACTGGTCGAATCCGCTTGCAACAAGTCGATCACACAGAAGCAGCACCTAAAAGATATATTGCTTGCGGAACCGTCTTTGCTCGCTCACCTCTCCGCGAAAGAACTTGAAGGTTTCTTTGATGCCTGCAAATACCTGGGGAGTTCTCATATTTTTATCGACAGAATCTTGAAACACGCAGGTCGCTCTTCTTCTTCGCGACAATCCACCTAGAGAAACTCATGCCAACCGTAAAATTACCTGACGCCGAACTCTATTATGAATTTTCTGGCCCAGAAGGCGCTCCCATCCTGGTCCTTTCTAACTCACTCGGCACTAATCTGCATATTTGGGATGGGCAAATTGCTGACTTTACCAAACACTTCCGTCTGCTACGCTACGATACCCGCGGACACGGTAAATCTTCAGTCACACCTGGCCCTTACTCGCTCGCACAACTGAGCAACGATGTTTTGCACCTGCTCGATGCTCTGCAACTTTCTCAAGTTTATTTTTGTGGGGTCTCGATGGGTGGAATGACGGCCATGTTCCTCGGCATCCACTCCCCTTCCCGGTTCAACAAAATCGTGGCGTGCAGTGCCGCCGCAAAAATTGGCACGCCGGAATCCTGGAATGCCCGAATCGATGCAGTAAAAAAGGATGGAATGAAAGCCGTTGCAAGCGCGGTCATCGAGCGCTGGTTTACGCTAACCTTTCGCACCACCCATCCAGCGGAAATGGCAAGGATGCAAGCTATTTTGGAAAACGCCAATCCAGATGGCTACATTGCAAATTGTGCCGCGGTCCGTGATATGGATCTAAGAGATTCCCTCACCGCCATAAACATTCCGGCTTTGATCATTTCTGGAACTTACGATCCTGGCACAACGCCTGCCGATGGCCGTTACCTTGCCGAGCATATTCCTGTCTCTCGCTTTTTTGAAATCGCTGCCTCACACATTTCCAACATTGAAGCTCAAATCGTGTTCAATCGAGAAGTTTTGTCTTTTCTTCTCGCTTAAGGGAGCAACTAGATGGAAGACCGCAAACGCCATGAAGAGGGTATGAAGATTCGCCGTGAAATTCTTGGCAACGCCCACGTCGACCGCGCGATATCCCAGGAAAATGAGTTCACTGCCGATTTCCAGGATTTAATTACGCGCTATGCCTGGGGCGAACTCTGGGCACGCCCCGGCCTCGACAAGAAAACTCGCAGCTTGATCACTATAGGAATGATGATTGCTCTCAATCGCGCCGATGAACTTCGCCTGCATCTCCATGGCGCACTCAATAATTCCGTCACACATGAGGAGATCCGCGAAGTCCTTCTTCATTCTGCAATTTATTGCGGGGTTCCCGCGGCAAATTCCGCATTTCACATCGCCGTGGAATTCTTGGCAGAAGCAAAGAGATGATCTTGCCGTTCACACCGCCACGGCCGTTTCCGTCAGGATTTCATTCACCCATTTCAGTGATTGAAGATACAAATCCAGGAGAAAGCCCTCGTGGCAGCCCCCGATTGCTCACGCTGAATGCGCCAATTGTTCCCAGCTTCCCGATTCGTAATCCAGCACAACGTCAAAAATAGGCCGGAACCGGCTCGGTAAACCCAGTAAAGCGTTTTTGATTGCTTCATCCACTGGAATCTCGCTGAGCACTTCTTTCATCGGCACGTTTAACAAAGCGTCCATGACGGAAAGCAATCCCATCAAGAAGAGTTCGTTCGTCTTCCGCAACCTCCCTATCCTTTTTCCGATTAGTTCACAGAACATCGCCCTCAGCAGAGGAACCTTCAACAATCCTCCCGATACTTCATCTCCCAATGCCGCAACCCCCACCAGCGAAATCCATTTCTTCAGTGCTTTTTCACCCAGTAATGTCAATGCGTGCGGGATGGAATGAATCTCCATGGAAAAGGTAAACGCGGCTGAGTTCAAATATCTCAGCAGACGGTAACTGAGCGACACATCTCGCCTGAAGATCAACGCAATTTTATGCATGTTAAATTGCGATTGGTTTGCGATTTGCAGCAACTGCAGGTAAATTGCCTTGTTGGCGGGAACGCTTCGCTTCCGATAATCTGCGGACGGTAGAAGATGTATGCTTGAAAGTAGTCGTACCCTATGCCCATGCATCTTCGAAACTTTTCGTTCGTTTCCACTTTTTCTGCTACTACCGGTATTCCCTGCCCGTGGCACTTAGCAATTAATCTTGCCTGTTCTTCAAAACTTGTCATCTGCACATCAATCTTCACGAAATCCACAAATCGCATAAGAGGGCGCACTCCCTTTGCTTCGCAAAAATCATCCAGCGCAAACCGGTAACCCTGCTTCTTTATTCGCTTGCATGCGGCAATCACTTCCTCATCTTCCGCCACCGTTTCTAGTATTTCTTCCACCACCATTTCTTGTGGCAGCAACTGCAAATAGTCATTGATCGAAATTCCCGCGTGCAATTCAGGAATGCAGGCATTCCCTCTGCCATGACCTTAAGGTCCCTAAGAAAAAGCTCATCCACTCCATTTGTGTGGAATTGCTTTGCTTCAGTTTGACGGCAATGCTTTTCCGGGTCATAACGAGACAGAATTTCGTAGCCAAATAGCTTCTTTTCTCCAGTCAGAATCGGCTGGCGCGCTAGAAAACGATTCAGTGGTTCCTTCGACGACATGGTTTGACTCGAATCTGACCGGCGTGAACAACTGAAATGAAGCACGAACCCTGCCACCAGTGAAATTCATTTTCCCCCGCGAGCTTTATATTTCACTTCCCTCTTGCTCAACACTTTGGACGCAACCGACTTTTTCGCACACTTCTTTCTCACGCAGTTTCTCTTAGCTCTCGAAGCAAAAGAGTGCCCCATTCGCGGGCGGTGGGTTCACTCCTGGCACACAGCTCCATTTTTAACTGCAAGTCTGCCAACACTGTTGATGGAATAACTCCTGCTATTAGAATCCAGGCGTCGTGATTGGCCGAGATGTGCCTCTGCCATTCCCTTGAACCGCAAAGGAACTTCACTAGAGGCTGCACTTGAATCCAGTAACTTACGACATCCTGACGCGACGAGTAAGACAACTCGGGAATTTACCCGCCATGCCGCCAATCCTCAGTTCTCTTACAGAGGCGTTGAGCCTGCCGCCCGGTAAAATGGATGTCGATAAAATTGTCGAGTCCATTTCCTACGGTGAATCGCTTACGGCTCAGGTTTTGCGTCTTGCCAACTCCGCTCTTTTTCGCCAGAGGGGCGAGATTTTAACCGTTCGCGAAGCTGTCATCGCTCTGGGTCTCTGGCGAATACGCGATCTCGCTTTTGCCTGCAGCCTGCATCTAATTTTCCCCCATCTGAGTCACAGCATTCGCAAAGAAGAAGTTTTTTGGCACCACGCCTTCGGCACCGCAGTCTTGTCACAACAACTCGGAATTGCTTTTGCCACCGCCAATCAGGATCAAACCTATCTTTGTGGCTTACTCCACGACATGGGTATTCTCATGAACAGCCTTCTTTTTCCAGAGGACTTCGATGATGTTCTTCAGAAGTCTATCGCCGACAGTGTGCCTATAGAAACGGTTGAGCAGCAAATCTTGGGATTCACTCACTCCGAAAGTGCCAGGATACTGGCCGAAAAATGGCGTCTACCCGTCATTATTTCAGAGGTTATCGAATTCCATCATCAGCCTAGGGCCTAGGAAGTTCCCCAGCAAGTCACGCAGTTAGTTTGCACCTCGGACCTCTTGTGCCAATACTTTGGTTTTGGCTATGGAAACGAACCCTCGGAGATAGACTCGCTACCTCTGGAACATATCGTCGAAGACTTCCGCCAGGCGTTTCCCCGAGCGGAGGCCAAATCAAATGACGAATTCTTATCTCTTGCTCGCGGCTTTATTGATGATGCGAAAATGATTGCCGACCAGGTTTTTTGGTGAACTTGTCGCCTCTTGATCTGGCCTCAATCGTTAAATACGTTCGCTCGCAGCGTGTACGAGCTTAGTACCTTCATATAGTTACCGCGCTCGAACGCGGTTGGATCGGGCACCGACCCGTGGCTCATGCTTCCGCACATCTGCTGCACGGACGAGTACTCATGCTCGTCCAGCCACCGGCTCAGCTCTTTCAGCACATAAGCCGCGTGCTGCACACCGTTTCGCAGCAGCGCCGATGTCATGAAGGCAACTTTTGCGCCAGCCAGCACGCACTTGATTACGTCTCGCGAAGTATGCACCCCGCCAGTAATTCCGATATCCGCTTTTACGTGTCCGAACAGGATTGCCGCCCAGTGGATCCGCAACAGTAATTCTTCTGGCCGGCTCAACGCCAGGCTTGGGCTTACGATGAGCTGTTCAATGTCAAAATCCGGCTGGTAAAAACGGTTGAACAGAGTGATTCCATCGGCATGAGCTTCATCGAACCGCACGCCCATGTTGGCCGGCGCGCTAAAGAACGGAGATAATTTCACCGTCAGTGGCACGCGCAAACTACGTTTCAACTGCCGCACCAGTTCAATGTAATTCTTCTCCACTTCCGCGCCACTTACCGCTGGATCGGTAACAATCGAGTAGATGTTCAACTCAATGGCATCTGCTCCCGCTTCTTCCATCATTTTTCCGTATTGCAGCCATCCACCTTTCGATATCCCATTCACACTGGCAATAATCGGAATGTTTACCGCTTCCTTCGCATGGCGAATCAACTCCAGATACCCATCGGGCCCGAGATTGTAGGTTTGCAAGTCGGGGAAAAAGTTTGCTGATTCTGGAAAACTGTCCGAGCCGCGCGCAAGGTCGGAATCCACCGCCATGCTTTCCAGTTCCAATTGCTCTTCGAACAGTGAAGGAAGAACCACTCCGGAGATTCCCTGGTCTTCCAATCGTTTGATGTTATCTACTGACTCGCACAGGGGCGATGCTGATGCCAACAGCGGTCCCTTCAGGTTCAGCCCAAGATATCTTGTCGAGAGGTCGCTCATTCCTCTTCCCCTGTCTTCTTCACTGCCGTGGTCGATTCTTCAGGTTCCGGTGGCGCGACCGGCGCAATGTGTGGAGTATCTGCGCGCCCCGCCATCGCTGCGCGGTTCGCGTACACTCGCCATTGCCGTTCTACATCATCTTGCGCCATTTTTAGCAATTCGCGCGCCGCCATCGGATCGCTTCGCACCAACATCGTATACCGCGCTTCTTGATATGCATATTCCTTCAGCGGAATGCTGGGCGCCTTCGAATCCAGCATAAATGGGTTTTTTCCTTCGGCACGAAGTGCCGGACTGTATCTCATCAGTGGCCAATATCCGGAGAGTACCGCCTTCTTCTGTTGATCCAGTCCATTCGACATGTCATATCCATGCGCGATGCAGTGGCTATACGCAATGATTAATGATGGCCCGTCGTGCGCCTCCGCCTCGATAAATGCTTTCACCGTATGCGTGTCGCTTGCTCCCATGGCAACTCGCGCCACGTAAACGTAACCATAGCTGACCGCTTCCATTGCCAGGTCTTTCTTTGCCGTATGCTTCCCGCCCGTCGCGAATTTCGCCACTGCGCCTCGTGGCGTAGCCTTGGACATCTGCCCGCCAGTGTTGGAATAAACCTCGGTATCGAGCACCAGGACATTTACGTTGCGCCCAGAACCCAGCACGTGGTCAAGCCCCCCAAATCCAATGTCATAGGCCCAACCATCTCCGCCAACTAGCCACACGCTTTTCCGTACTAGCGTGTCCGCGATAGTCAGCAACGCTTGCCCCTCCGGCGAATTTAACGTAACAAGTTTTTTCTTCAGTTCCACAACCCGCTTCCGCTGCTCTTCGATCCCCAGTTCTTTCTTCTGGTCAGCGCCAAGCAAGCCTTGGGTCAGCACGTCGCCCAGTTGTCCGCCTAGTCTGGTAACCAACTCCTGTGCGTACTGATGTTGTTGATCGACGGCCAGCCTCATGCCCAATCCAAACTCAGCGTTATCTTCAAATAGCGAGTTAGACCAGGTTGGCCCGCGGCCCTCCTTGTTTTTCGTATACGGCGTGGTCGGCAAATTTCCGCCATAAATGGATGAACAGCCTGTCGCGTTGGCTACCAACAAACGGTCACCAAACAACTGCGTCAGCAATTTCACATATGGCGTTTCGCCACAGCCCGCGCACGCTCCTGAAAACTCAAACAGCGGCTCAAGTAATTGCGAATCTTTTACTTGTCCGTGCGACAACCGGTTTCGATCGAATTCCGGCAGCGCAAGAAAATATTCCCAGTTAACGCTCTCCGCTTTGCGTAGCGGATCCTGCGGCGCCATATTGATTGCTTTGTGCTTCACTTCAGTTTTGCTCTTCACCGGGCATACTTCCACGCAAAGCTTGCAACCCGTGCAATCCTCTGGCGCCACTTGCAGCGAATAGCGCATCGTTTCAAATTCGCGCCATTTCGGTTTCACATGCTTGAACGTTTCCGGCACATTGTTCAGCAAGGACGAATCGTAAACTTTCGCCCGAATTACCGCGTGCGGGCATACCAGAACACACTTTCCGCATTGAATACAAAGGTCCGCATCCCAAACGGGAATTTCCTTGGCAATGTTCCGTTTCTCCCACATCGCCGTGCCCGTCGGAAATGTTCCATCCACCGGCATCGCGCTGACCGGAAGCATGTCGCCATTTCCGGTAACGATCGTCCCCAGAACGTTGCGTACAAATTGTGGCGCTTGCGCGGAAACCGCTGGCAGCATGTCGAACAACGCCGTAACTTTTTCCGGAACTTTCACCTCGTGCAGGTTCGCAATTGCTTGATCCACCGCGGCGTAGTTCTTCTGCACCACTGCTTCTCCGCGCTTCCCATACGTATCCGCAATGGCTTTCTTGATGGCCGCAATCGCTTCATCTCGTGGCAGCACTCCGCTAATCGCGAAGAAACACGTCTGCATAATCGTATTGATTCGGCTGCCCATCCCCGCCGCTCGCGCCACGGTGTAGCCATCGATTACATAGAACCGCAGCTTCTTTTTCAGGATCGTTTCTTGCACCTGCCGCGGCACATGGTCCCACACTTCGTTCGGTCCAAACGGTGTGTTCAACAAAAACACCGCGCATGGCTCCGCGGCACTCAGAACATCAATTCGATCCAGAAATTGAATCTGGTGGCAGGCCACAAAATTGGCTTTGGTGATTAAATAAGTTGACCGAATCGGATCTGGCCCAAAGCGCAAGTGCGAAACAGTTACCGCGCCTGCCTTCTTTGAATCGTATACAAAATATCCTTGCGCAAAGTTATTCGTTCCCTTGCCAATAATCTTGATGGAATTCTTGTTCGCGCCCACAGTTCCATCGGAGCCCAGCCCATAAAACAACGCTCGCACCGTTCGCGGATCTTCCGTGGAAAAGTCCGCATCGTACAGCAAACTCGTGTGCGTCACATCATCATTAATTCCGACCGTAAAGTGATTCTTGGCTTCCGGCTTTTTCAACTCGTCATACACAGCCTTCACCATCGCCGGTGTAAACTCTTTCGAAGACAACCCGTACCTTCCCCCAATAATTCGCGGAATGCCGGCCGCTGGATGTGCCGCGTACCTTTCCACGTAAGTCGTCAAGACATCCTGATACAGCGGCTCTCCTAAACTTCCCGGTTCCTTCGTCCGATCCAGCACTGCAATCGCTTTGACGCTTGCTGGAATCGCGCCCAAAAACGCTTCGGCGGAAAATGGTCGGAATAACCTCACTTTTAACAGCCCCACCTTCTCTCCGCGCTTTACCAGCGTATCGACTGCCTCTTCCGCTGCTCCTGCCGCCGACCCCATTAAAATGATCAGCCGTTCCGCATCCGCCGGTCCGTAATAATCAAATAGTTTGTACGCGCGGCCCGTTCGCTTCGCGAATCGATCCATCACATCCTGCACAATGGTTGGGCAAGCGCGGTAAAACGGATTGCAAGCCTCGCGCGCCTGAAAAAACACGTCGGGATTTTGCGCTGTTCCGCGAAGGCTGGGGCGATCCGGAGTCATGGCCCGTTCGCGATGCTGTTTCACAAATTTGTCGTCGACGATTGCCCGCAGATCGTCGTCACTTAGCGGTGTAATCATGTTCACTTCATGCGAGGTACGAAATCCATCGAAGAAATGAAGGAACGGCACGTGCGCTTCCAGTGTAGCGGCCTGCGCCACACAAGCCAGGTCACACGCTTCCTGCACGGAATTTGACGACAGCAGTGCAAACCCAGTTCCTCTCGTCGACATGACGTCGCTGTGATCTCCGAATATCGAGAGCGCGTGCGTAGCCAGCGTCCGCGCCGCCACATGAATTACCGCCGCCGTCAATTCTCCTGCGATCTTGTACATGTTTGGGATAATCAACAGCAATCCCTGCGACGCCGTAAATGTCGTCGCCAATGCGCCAGCCTGCAAAGCACCGTGCAGCGCGCCCGCAGCTCCGCCTTCACTCTGCATCTCCACAACGTCCGGGATGGCTCCCCAGATATTTTTCTTTTTTTCAGAATTCCACTGATCCGACCATTCGCCCATCGGCGATGACGGCGTGATGGGATAAATGGCAATCACTTCATTTAGACGGAAGGCAACCGACGCGGCTGCTTCATTGCCGTCCACAATCGACATATTCCTGTTCATGGGGTCTCCGGATGGTACAAGAAAATGGTAGAGCCACCCGGATTCGAAAGCAACGAAAACATCAGTAAAAATGAGGCTATTTACGACCTCGCATGTTCTGTGACGCGCGTCACTGCGGGTATTCCGTTTTACCCATTGTTATTCCGTTTCCGCTTCGGCCATTGGCAAATGATCGGTATCACGCGCTACCCACACATACATCGTCGGTAATAGGTAGATGCTGATAAACAGCGCCGCAAATAATCCACCGACGATAACGATCGCAAACGGGCGCTGCGAATCCGATCCAATTCCCTTTGACATGGCGGCCGGCAGTAGTCCCAGCATTGCCACCAGCATCGTCATCATGATCGGACGCAACCTCAAGATGGCTCCTTCGACTGCGGCATCTTCAATTGAATATCCCTGAGCGCGCAGATGATTGATGTACTCGATCATGATGACGCCCACCTGCACTGAAACGCCGAACAATGCCAAAAATCCTACGCCGCTCGACACGCTGAAATGCGTTCCGGTCAGCAACAGCGCCATGATTCCCCCAATTGGCGCCATGGATACGTTTGCTAGCGTCAGAGCCGCCCACTTCGCGGAATTGAACATCGTGAATAATATGATGTAAATAATCAGAATCGTAATCGGCAGAACAATCATCAGTCTTCGCTGCGAGCGCTTTTGGCTCTCATACTCTCCTGCCCAATTCAGGTGATACCCTACCGGCAACTTCACCTGCTTTTCCACTTTCGACATTGCCTCTTCCACGGCGCTGCCCAAATCTCGCCCGCGGACGCTGTATTTTATCGCGATGTAACGCGAGTTCGACTCTCGATATATTTCTGACGCCCCATCCTGCACGCTTGCATCGGTCAATTGCGCCAGAGATACGCGCTCTCCTGATGGCGCAACAATTCGAATATTATTGATCGCTTCACGCGAATCACGATATGGTTCCAGATACCTCACCGTAAGGTCGTATCTCTTTTCTCCTTGCAGCACTTGGGTCACCGCTTTTCCACCTATCGCCGTTTCCACCGCATCCTGAACATCCGAAACATTGATTCCGTATCTCGCAGCCTTTTCACGATCGATCGTTAAATTCAAGTTTGGCTGCCCGAGCACCCGGAATAATCCCAAATCCTGAATTCCTTCGACGGTACGCATTACATTTACGATTTCATCGCCCTTTTGTTCCAGCAACTTCAGATCATCTCCATACATTTTTACCGCAAGCTCACCCTTTACCCCGCTGACTGCCTCTTCCATGTTGTCTGAAATCGGTTGCGAAAAATTCCACAATACTCCTGGAATTTGGCTCAATTCTTTGTCCATCGCCGAAATCAAGGCCTCCTTGTCTTCTTTAAAAACCGGCCGCCATTCGTTTTTTAATTTGAGGTCCACAAAAAATTCCGTGTTGAAAAACCCAGTTGGATCAGTTCCGTCGTCTGGTCTGCCAACCTGCGAAACTACCTTCGTCACCTCTGGAAACGCCGCAAGGATGACTCGCGCTTGATTCATCACCCGCGTGCCCTCGGTTGGCCCAGTGCTTGGTGCCAGCGTTCCGCGCACCCATATTGCTCCTTCATCTAGATGCGGGAGAAATTCCGAACCGACCGCGCCGCTGAAAAGCAGTACAAGGGTCGCAACCAAAACCCCCGCTGCTGCGGAAAGGGTTATCTTTCTATGTTCCAATGCCCAACGCACCGTGGTCCGGTAGTTCTTGCGCAAAAATTCCATCACCGGGTTGCGCCACTCGGTCACACCTTTTGCAAAACCTATTTCTGCGAATACGGGAGCAATCACAATCGAGAAAACGAGCGCGCCTAACAACGCAAAAGAAACCGTCCAGGCCATCGGCTTGAACAGTCGCCCTTCCACGCTCTGCAATGTGAATATAGGGAGGTACGCGGTAATAATGATGGCGCGCGCGAAAAATACCGGCCTTAATACTTCAAACACTGCTCCGCGAATTCTTTCAAAAGGCGTTTTTCCCGCGTACGATGTTAGATTGAAGTGCCGAACGATATTCTCAATCACCACTACCGAGCCATCCACCACCATCCCAAAATCTAACGCGCCCAACGACAGCAAATTGGCCGGAATCTTGTTCAAATCGAGGCAAATCGACGCAAACAACAGGGAAAATGGAATCGTCAGGGCAACAATGAACGCTCCCCGCGCATTGCCCAAAAAGAAAAACAAAATCACCGATACCAGTAGCACACCTTCCGTCAGGTTGTGCATCACCGTGTGAGTCGTATAGTGAACCAAATCGCTCCGATCCAAAAACGGAACGATTTCTACTCCCCGAGGCAAAATGCGTTCGTTTAGTTCCTTAACCTTGGTGTGAATTTCTTCGATTGTCGAATCTGCGTTTGCCCCTTTTCGCAAAAGCACGATTCCTTCGACCACATCCTCGTTATCTACAATGTTTCCATCGGCCCGGCGATACGCCTTCCCAATTTGCCCCAGTCGGATTCGCGGTCCTTCCTTGACCGTCGCGATGTCCCTCACTCGTAATGCCGCGCCGTTTTGCGCCTTGAGGACTGTACTCTCGATGTCCTGCACGCTAGTAATTAATCCCACCGCACGCACATTAATTTGTTGCAGTCCCGATTCGATGAAGCTTCCACCCGCATTCACATTGTTATTGGCGATTTGCTGTTCGACTTGGCCGATCATTAAGCCGTAACCGATCAACTTGTTTGGATCCACACGCACCTGATATTCCCTCGTTGTGCCTCCAAAACTTACTACATCCACCACATTCGGCACGGACTTAAATTGCTTTTCCAGCGTCCAGTCCTGCAGCGACTTCAATTCCATCAGATCGTATTTTGGATTTGTGCTTTTCAGGGTATACCAATAAATCTGTCCAACTGGACTGTAGTCCGGTCCAATATTGGGTTGTAGATTGCTTGGCAGACTTACCTGGGACAGCCGCTCTAAAACCTTCTGCCGATTCCAGTCGTTTTCCGAATCATCATCAAAGATCAACATCACGCTGGATAGCCCGAACAGCGTGGAAGAACGCATGTGCTGTAAGTGCGGCAATCCATTTAGCTGCGTTTCGATCGGAATGGTCACCTGCTGCTCTACTTCTTCCGCCGCGCGCCCGGGCCACTGAGTAATAATCTGCACGTAGTTGTTAGCCACGTCCGGATACGCTTCCACCGGCAAGTTATGAAAGGAAATTCCGCCCCACACCAGCAGCAATATGGTGAGAGCCAGCACCATGAACCGGTTGTTCAGGGCAAATTCAACCATCCGGGCAATCATCGATTTTTCTCAATACGGTTTGGTATCAATCTCTATTGCTCCAAAGTGTTCTGCAGCACCAGCGCATTACTCACCACCTGGTCGCCCGGTTTAATCCCGGAAATAATTTCCTGCATTTTGTCCGGCAAATTCACCCCGGCTCTTACCTCAACACGGCGAAACTCATTATTCCCTGCGGCAACGTAAACCCAGTCCTTATCGTGCAAATAAAGGATCGCTGTGGCTGGCACTGCCGCAACGCTCTCTTTCTTCTGCCCTCTAAACATCGCCGTCACGAACATTCCCAATCGGATGATTCCGCCAGGATTATCCACTTCAATTCGCACCTTTGCTGAGCGCACATTCGGATCAAGAATTGCTCCGATATTGCTGATCCGCCCGTTAAACACTCTGTCGGGATATGCGTTCAGCCGAATCTCGGCAGTCTCTCCCGGGTGCACGTTCGCCAGATCGTTCTCGAACACATCGCACAATACCCAAACCCTCGACAAATCAGAAATCGTGAATGGATTAGCGGCCGACAGTCCCTGCACTCCGGAAGCATTCGTCACCTGCTGATCGGTGATCACTCCGGAAACCGGCGCAACGATACTCACCACTGCTCCTGGATGATCTTTATCGACACCTAGCACCCGCAAATGCTCCTGGGTATTCTCCACATCCACTTTAGCTTTGGATTCGGCGTCTTCCGCCACTTGGAAATCGTTCAATGAAATCGCGCCCTTGTCGTACAAAATTTTGGCCCGTTCAAATTGCTTTTGCGTCAATGCCTCGTCGGCGAGCGCTTTTCGATAATCAGAGAACGCGCTGGAAATATCCGGACTCTGTACCTTCAGCAGCACCTGGCCCTTTTTAACTGTATCGCCCAGCTTTGCCTTTATTTCTACAACCCGTCCCGAAGCCAGTGATATCACCGGCACTGTCCGGCTGACGTCAGGGCTCACCACACCTGTCGCTTTCAATGACGACACCGTAAAATATTCCGTCGCCTTGACCAAAGGGAATTGCTCTGGATGATCCACCTGCAGAAGATTTACGTCGCCTTCCTTCTCCACTTTCGCTGGGGGAGGCGCGCCATTCCCCGTTTCCGCTTTGTCACCGCATCCTCCGGCGATTGCACAGGCCGCCAGACTGCTCATCAACCAACTCAACTTTCGGAGATTCACTGGATCACCTCGCGCCCAACCGCCATATTTAATTGAGCTGCAGCCGTTAGGTAAGAACCCACCAGGTTTACGTACGATAGTTCAACTGTTCTGTACTCACCTTCGGCGTTCAGAAAATCAAGCAGCGAGGCACCTCCATGCTCATACGAGAATTTAACCGTGTCTCGCACCCGCCCTGCTAGTTCCAGGTACTTGGCTTTGTACGGCCGCAGCAAGATCAGATTGCTGTTCACCTCTGCGTACGCCGAGTCCACATCGCTGAACACCTGCGCCTGCGTGGCATCCAGCAATTTTTGGTTGCGATCGATATCCAGCTGCGTGCGCAACTTTTCTCCCTGATTCCGGTCAAAAATGCGCAGTGGGATGCTCACTCCACCGCCCACGTACTCGCGCAATGGAGGCTGATACCCTAAGTAGGCTTGCGATATTGTCGGGAAACCGGCGTCGATGCTGAACGTCGGATCTGTCGACCCATTCGACACTGCAAGTTGATGATCTGTTTTTGCCTTGTCCACCGATTGCAATGCTGCTTTCAAGTCAGGCCGTGTATCAGCCGCGATTTTTCGGAACTCATCCAACGATGAAAGATTGTCGTTGTATTCAAACAGTCCCAGCACATCAAACTCATCAACGGGTGTCCGATCATTCAGCAGCATTAACAGTTGAATCTTCGCTGTCCGCAGGTTCACGTCTGCGGTCTGCACATCCGACTCATACTGCACGCGTTGGAGTTCCATGCGGTCCAGATCGACTTGCGCTGTATTCCCGACATCGAACCGGTCATGGCTGATCTTCAGAACCTGATCCCAGTATTTCAGATTTTCCGTAGCCACCCGCAAAACTGCTTTCGCTTGCAGCGTCCCCACAAAAGCACTCCGCAACATGAAGACAAGATTCCGTTCCAGGTCAGACTGACCGGATATGGCGATCCCAGTGGCCCTTTCCGCGCTTTCTCGCCTCAGTTCGCGCTTATGCTGACGTTCATGCAGATAATTCACCGAGGTGGTCAGAGTCGTGGCGGAAAATGGGCTGTCCTGCGTCGTATGACCAATCTGATCGACGATGACTGACCACTGCGGATTTGGCCGCACGTACGCCGTGATCTCATTGGCCTTCGATTCGTCAATGCCAACTTTTCCCGCGTTCAACGTCGGGTTGTTTGCCTCAAACTTCGCGCGGACTTCATCCCATGTCAGAAATTTTTGTGCCTCGGCCTGTCCGGCCAGCAACATCAGAAATACGCCAAGCAATACACCTCTGATGAATCGCCTCATGAATCTAACCTCACCTCTTGCTTCTTTGCTCTAACTCAAACGTCTCCTGAATTCCTCGACCAATGGAAATCCAATTTACCGTTCGCCATGTCAAATAAAGGAGAATAAAGACAATATTCCCGATCACATTCGGTCTTTGTTACAAAGCTGTTAAAGAATAATCGGTTGGATTATTGGACTTCGGGCGGTGAGCGGCCGAACTTGGAATGGCAAAATAAGTTCCTGAACTCTTGCTCTTCTTCCGTCCTGAACGGTTCGGCCACGGTTTTCATTTGTCCCGCGAGTTCGGCATTCGCGTGATCACCGATGGAGCTTCGCGAAGGTAACAGCAAAATCCGCTCGGCCAGACGGTGACTTTCCGAGCCGAAATAAGACCTTGGTTCGTTTTCTAGCGCCGGGAACAGTTCTGGCTTGGCCAGCGTGAAATTTCCACGCCCATCATTAATCAGTACGGCTACCAGATTCGAATCCAAGGCAGTGCGCACTACCACATCTAAAACATCGTCGCCATTCACGTCTCGCGAAAAAAGCTCTAATCCGCCCGAACGCGCCGTGAGACCGATCGATGACTCTAAACAATGGCTCAACTGTAAATGGATGGAATACTCAGTCACCTCGATGTGCGACTGGTCTACCGTTACGGTCGCAAAATCCGGCTTCTGATCCCCGTCGAAATCCGCAATCACGAAATGGCCCAGCGCTCGCCCGCCTTCACCAAATGGCGCAGATCCTGGGAACGAGGCTCCCACGGCAATACTGGAAGCTGCAAACAACAGGCACACCACCACCAAACCTTGAATCACTCGTTTGGCTAGGTATGTGGTTTCCACGATATTCGGTGCCAGTTTACCCTTTGCGGGATTTGCCTCTATTTTGCTTTCAGAGAGAATATCATTCCCTCAACCGTGTCCAAAACTCTAAACCCGTTTGATCCCTCCTCCCAGTAAGTTTTTCTGCTCATCTGCTGGGAGGTTTGTTCCTTGGCCTACGCCCTGTGTGACGACCATCACAATGAGATGTGACGTCGCACGTCGCCCCCTGTGCCTTCTATCCTTTACCCTTTCTTCAGCGTCTCTGCCATTCTCTTATCCGTTTCTTGCGGCGAATGGCGCTGACGCCTGTAACCTTAGAACAACAAGTCAGTTAGAAGACTCTTATTAGAGAAGACATCGCCCGGAACCACAGCGTGTGAGGAACGAACATCCTATGCCAACCAACCCAAATTCCACTGTCGTCGCTGCCCCCTCCACGTGGCCAGTCAGGCAAGTCTCTATGATGTCGGCGATCTTCCTGCTGATTGGCTTGGCCATCGGCTATTTTTTTCTGGGTGCAAGAGTTTTGCCGGCTCCTGCCACCGCAAATGTACCGCAACCCACAAATCCACCGGTGCATGGCACTTCTATGGGCACTCATCCCGTCCCGACCATGGATCAAATGAAGCAAATGGCTGCAGTTCAAACCAGTGCGCTAGTTGAAAAGCTGAAGACTGACCCGAACAATGCTTCTCTTCTCATTCAAGTCGCCGCCATCTACAAATCGTCGCATCAATTCAAAGATGCCACGGTCTATTACGGCCGTGCTCTTAAAATCGATCCTAAAAATGTTAACGCGCGCACTGAGATGGCTTCCTGTCTCTACTATAGTGGCGATGTAGACAGCGCGATGTCCGAACTAAAACAATCTTTGAAGTACAACCCGAAGGATCCAAATTCACTTTTTAATCTGGGGCTGATCAAGTGGAAAGGTAAGAATGATCCCGCCGGAGCCATCGCTACTTGGCAGGAACTTCTCAAGTCCAATCCAAACTTGGACCGCAAACAAATTGTCGATCAGATGATTGCCGACGCCAAAGCATCCGAGGGCAAGCCAGAAGCAACAAAAACCGCAAATTAAATTTTTGAAGGAGCAAACATTGTGAGCGCCACTACAACCCAACCCCCCGCTGGCCAATGGTCCAATGCTCAGGCCTTCACTTCCGCGTTGCTCTGCCTGTTTCTCGGGATTGGCGGAGGCTATCTCATCCGCAGGTCGCATGTTTCATCAGCACCCGGAATGACCGCCGCAACGTCGCCTACTTACAAAACGGCGACAGCCCCAACATTACCTCCATCGCCTGCCCAAGTGAACGGTACGGCTGATGTTCAAGCCGCAGTGAAGCTTGAACAATTGAAGTCCGATCCCAACAATGTTGCGCTCCTCACCGAACTCGGCAACATTTATTACGACGACAAGCAGTATCCAACCGCCATCGATTACTACCATCGCGCTCTAAAGATTCAGCCTGCCGACACTTCAGTGCGCACCGATATGGCCACAGCGTATTGGTTTATGGGAGACGCAGACATAGCGATAACGGAATTCAACAAATCACTAGGCTACGAGCCGACAAAAGCCAACACCCTTTTCAATCTTGGAATTGTTAAATGGCAAGGCAAGCACGACGGGCCCGGAGCCATCGCTGCCTGGCAGAAGTTGTTGGACAGCAATCCCAATTACGAAGAAAAAGACAAAGTCATTCAACTGATTGCCCAGGCAAAGACCCAAGCAAAGAGCTAGGATTCTCGAATGCCTTCGTTTTCAGGCTCTCCTAAGGACACTTCCAGCTGGCGCTATTGGACGCCTCGCGTCGCTACTGCTCTTCTTGCTCCTGTTCTTCTTCTCGCGCTCACGGAAGGGGCTCTGCGCCTGTTCGGTGTCGGTTATTCCACTAGTCTGATGGAGCCGTGCACGATTCATGGCCGACCTTCCTCGTGCTACAACCTGTTCTTTCCCGCTCCTTTTTTTCCGCCAGGAATGATCAAGACGCCCCAACTATTTTCGATCGATCCCGTGAAGCCACAAGGCACCTATCGCGTTTTTGTTCTTGGCGAATCCGCGGCCATGGGTGATCCCGATCCAGCGTACAGCTTCAGTCGTTATCTGGAACTAATGCTGCATCATCGTTTGCCAAACATAAAATTTGAGGTCGTCAACACGGGAATGGTTGCGATCAATTCTCACGTCAGCCTCGCCATTGCCCGCGAACTCGCAAATTACCAACCCGATCTTTTTATTGTCTACGCGGGCAGCAATGAAGTTGTTGGCCCCTATGGCCCTGGCACGGTTCTAATAACTTCTTCGATGAGCCTGCCCGTGATTCGCACCAGTATTTTCGTCCGCTCCACGCGAATCGGGCAATTGTTGATGCAAAGCGGCCAGCCGCGCGCCGAATGGCGTGGCATGGAGATGTTCCTCGACAAACAAGTTCGTGCAGATTCTCCGCGCATGGAGCCGGCCTACCGAAATTTTGCCAGCAACCTCAGGAGCATTGCCAACGTTGCTCGTGCTTCCGGTGCTCGTGTTTTGTTCAGCACCATTGCCACTAATCTCAAGGATTCGGCGCCCTTCGCCTCCCTGCACCGCGTGGGCATCAGCTCTGACGAATTGCACTCGTGGAATTCTCTGGTTCAACAGGGCGCGGCGCTCGAGCAGTCCGGCTCCTGCGCTGATGCCGTGAAGCTCTACACTTCCGCCTTACAAATTGATGACCAATTTGCGGAACTCCATTTCCGCATTGCTCGTTGCCAGTGGGCGTTGGGCGATTTCGCTTCCGCAAAGGAGCATTTCGGCAAGGCTCGCGATCTGGACACTCTACGTTTTCGCGCTGATTCTCGAATCAACCAAATCATCCGCAACGTGGCCGCATCTTCCGGTTCTACCGCGTTGCTTCTTGACACCGTATCCCAGTTCGCCGCCCAAAGCCACAACAGCGTGATTGGTGGGGAACTTCTTTACGATCACGTACATTTCACGCCGACTGGAAATTACCTGCTCGCTCGCGACGCCTTTGAAAAAATCCTCAGCACTTTTCCAGTCGCTGTAAATATGTCTGCCCACAACGCAGAGCCGCTCACCGAAGTGGATTGCGAAAAGCTTCTCGCTTTTACCGACCACGACCGTTCCCGTGTAGCCATAGAAATGGCCGATCGCCTGCAACGTCCTCCATTCACCACTCAACTGAATCATATGGAACAAGTGCAACGACTCATGTTCCGCGCGGCAGGCGCACCAGAAAATCCTCGGCAAACCATTTACGAATATCAATGGGCCATCGCGCAATCACCCGACGACGTTACTCTCCACTACAAATTTGGTCTTTTCCTTTTCGACTATGATCGTCGAGCCTCCGCCCAACAACTCGTCCTAGCCCGCCCCAACGACGCCTTCCCCGTCTTTCTCCCCGACGGCACTCAAATCCAATAGCCGCAATTCTTGTGGCACAGTCACTTTTGACTGTGCTCTTGCTTTCTTTTCTATTCTGGCGCCCCACTCAAGCCTTTTGAAGACGAGGTTTTTTCTTAGACTTCTCTTCTATCAAAACTGTGAATAGATAAACTGCACGTTGTGCTCATCAAAAAGCAGAAACAAGAGCAGCCCGCACAAGTAAACAATTGGCCTAACCACTATTCGAAAAACCGATACTCCATCCGTCCCGGCGCGCTCATCCAGTTCATTCAACTTCGTCATCAACAAGGGCTCAAAGACGCAAAACAGCATCACCGCCGCAGTGAACGCATAAAATCCATTCCCATATTCTCGTCCTCCGCCAAATCGATAGAACATCGACGAAAGTATTCCGCCGGCTTTCTGCAGCGTTGCCGCTCGAAACGGAACCCAAGCCGCAACAACCGCCACTAGCGTCAGTAAACGCCACATCGCCACCAACACTCGTGATGCTTGCCGTCCATCCCGCCTCTTCTTCCAACTCTCATACCCGCGATACGCCGTCAGATAGATTCCATGCAGCAGACCCCACAAAATAAATCCCCAGCCTGCTCCGTGCCACAAACCCACCAACGCCATTACTCCAACCAGGCTCGAATAAAGGACCAGCGGCGAACCCAACCACTTCGCATTGATCGGAAAAAACAAATAATCCCGTATCCATCTCGACAGTGTCATGTGCCAACGGCTCCAAAAATCCGCTGGCGTCGCGGCATGATATGGCTGACGAAAATTCTCCGGCAAGATCACTCCAAGCAATCGCGCAGCCCCAATTGCCATATTTGTATAACCGGCAAAATCAAAGTAAATTTGTAGCGCAAACGCAATCGCCAAGAACCACCCATCCATCGTCGTTGGAACTATCGTCGCGCTCAGCCCGAATCCACGATCCACCCAAATTCCAAGCATGTTTGCCACAACATTTTTCTGTACTAATCCCCAGATGATTCGATCCAATCCCTCGAATACGAATCGTGGCTCGAATCCTTTGCCAAACCCTAGTTGGGGGATGAGTTCTTTTGCCCGCACAATTGGTCCCGACAAGATATTCGGCCAGAAGAAAAAGAACAGGCACAAGTCCAGAAACTTCGGCATTTTCACGCGCCCCTGCCGCAAGTCAATCAGATAGGAGATTGCCTCAAAACTGTAAAACGAAATACCAATCGGAAACGCAATTGCCGTAAAAGATGAATTGGAATGAGTGCCAACAGAAATGCCTACGAAATTAAGATTCGCAAGCAGGAAGCCGCGATATTTAAAGAACAATAGCAGTGTGAGGACCAGACCGATCCCTAGCCACATCCACTTCTTCGCTTGCGAAGAATCCGCCGTAATTTGCCGCCCAACGACGTACACAATGCCGGCGACCAGCAGTGGAATCCACGCAAAAACCAACCCCCAGGACGCGTAAAACAGCAGACTCACAACGAACACGAACATTCGCCGGAATCGCTCTGGCAGCAGCCAGTACACCACCACCACCACAGCAAGAAAAACGAGATAAAGTACGGAATTAAAGGTCACGAGAAAGTCTTCCACTTTCGACCAGAGATTGCGTCACGCTCTTGCTTTCGCCACGCGCTCAACGGTTTCCACGATCAAGTCCACGTCGTCGAAATCTTCGGGCTGCAGCGTTTCCGGTGGAATCGACACATTCAGTTTTGTTTCCAACAGTGAAATCAGCCGTAATACGGAAAGCGAATCAATCAGCCCGGACGACACCAGGCGCTGCCCTTCCTTGACCGGGCGTCGAGCAATCTGCGATGCAGCCTCAATTGCAGCGGTACGAATTGTTGCACTATCCGGTATCAATTCTCTCTCCCCACTAAACGATCGTCAGTCGTTCACTCACAAATCTTTCTCGCGTCTCTTTCCGCGAAATTTTCCCCGCCGTGCTCTTCACGATCCATCTTTGCGGCACAACCGCCACGTATCTCGGCGCCGTACCGATCGTTGTGAGCACCAGCTTTCGAATCGCAGCTTCCAGCTCCAACGCGGTCTCTTCATCGAAAGTACTTTTCATCTCGGCAACGATCGCCAAACCCTGCGTACCATACTCTTGGTCTTCCACGCCAAATGCCACAACTCGTCCCGGATACACGCCGTTGATTGTGTTCACTACGCTTTCCACGTCTTCCGGAAAAATGTTATTTCCCCCGACAATTACAATATCCTTAAACCGCCCGATCACGAACAGTTCATCGTCCATCGAGAATCCGTAGTCCCCCGTCGCATGCCATCCATTCTTCAACGAGTGCTTCTGAAACCCCTCCGGACCCCAATATCCGGAGAACAAACAGAGTGTTCGCACATAAATCTCTCCTGCGACGCCATCAACACAATTCGAGCCATCCCCTGCAACGATTCTCAGCTCCGTGTCTTCCAGCGCTTTGCCGGACGAAACGTAGACATCATCAATCAGCTCAAACGCGCGTTCCGAGTACGTCTGACTTCCTTGCTTCACGCTGTTCCGCGAAACGAACACCGCTTCCCTTCCTAACTCCGACTGCGTAATCGCAAACACCGTTTCCGCCATCGCATAGGAGGCCTGCAGACTTTCTTTCTTCACTCCCCAATCCACAAACGTTTTCGCAAATTTCGTGATCGATCCAAATCGCACCGATTCCGAACAATTGATCCATGCACGCACGCTATCCAACCGGTATTGTTCTTGCATGTGTTCGCACCGCTGGCTCATATACGCGAATGAAAAATTGGGCAGCCAGCAAAGTGTGGCGCGGTATCGCGCAACATATTTCAGCAACAGTTCCGGATTAATTACCCAATCATTCGCCGCCATCTGTAGCGATGACGCCCCATGCCACAGAGGCATCCAGTAGCATGCGACCAACCCCATGTCGTGATACAACGGCAACCAGGACACGACCGAATCGGCATCCGTAAACTGCAGAGCGTTTCCTAATAGCTTAAATTGGGCCGCCAACATCGACGCTGTTACCACAATCGCTTTTTGTGCGCCCGTTGTGCCGCCGGAAAATTGTAGAAACAATGCATCGCTCTCCGGCTCAAGATGGGTCGCGGAAATGTCCGCGCCCTCTAACTTTTCGCTCACCGGCCCAGTCGGAAACCGTTTTTCAAAACTCACACCGTTTTCCAGCGCCAATCCCTCGGCCCTATACGGCAAACTTGGCGCGAGGTTCTCCGCTAATCGCGGCAGTGTAATCAAAATGTTCGCAGGCAAGTAACTTAACTGGTGAACCAGATTGCGTTGATACTTTTCTGGATCCACTCGATTTGTCGGCCACGCCAGTATCGCAGGGATATGTCCGGCCAACACCAATCCAAGCTGTAGCAGAAATAATTCTGGCGAGTGAGGCAAAAGCAGCAAAACTACAGAACGTTTTTTGGGCAAAACAAACGACGCCGCCAACTTTTCAGCTCGCTCCAAAATAGCTTTTCCTGTGAATTCCACCGGCCGCTCAAAATCAGGTGACATCACTATGCGAAGCAGCACTCTATCTCCGTGCGCCAGGAGCTGCCGCCTCAGCCGTTCACAGAACTCTTCCCTGGTCATCACTCTAAAGAGTCTCCTGCACAGCAATTTCGAACAGAGATCAATGCTCGACTGTCGCAAGCGGCAAATTGTTTTGCGCCGCTGCACAAAGATCGGCGGCGATGGCCTCGCCAGCCGCCCGGTGCCCCGTTTCATTCCAATGTCCCGCACCATAATTCTTTTCGTTAAATCCATTCAGATAAACCTGGTGCGCTTTGGCGTAAGCGGAAAGCGCAGGCCCCAAATTGGTAACTGGAATCCCTTCACGTTCTCCAAATTCCTTGATCCGGCGGTCGGCGTAAGAAAGGTCCTGCACTCCAAGTTTGCGCATCAACTCAGCCCGCCTCTCAATATCCGGAATCACCTGAGGCCGTGTAGCCAGTGTCACAATTCGCAACTCCGCTCCGTGTTCTTTCACTTCGCCGCGAATCTCCAGAAGCAGACCTTCCGTCACGCTCCAGGCGGCCCGCATGGCAGGCAGTGTCGGCGGCTCATAAATCATGAACTCTAGATTTTCCACACCAGACTTCTCTGCCCTGTCCTTCACCGAAGCCATGGCAATTCGAATTTTCCCAAACCGCTGCATGGCTGTTATCGCCTGCAAAACGCGCACCCGCTGGTTCATCTGGTAATTGGCATTTTGCAGGACAATCTGCCGTGGCTGCAGCGCGACTAAACTGCGGAAGGACTCATCTTCGACCAGTTTATCTCCACGATAAACAAAGTATGGTGACCTTTCCGGGTCCACTGCATTATTCAATTCACGCACGTTATTCGCAATGTCTCGTGCTGGGGAGAGCGCCACAAGCACCAAATCCGGATGATACTTCCAAACTTCTTGTCGCAGTGTGAGCAGCTCCTGTGCCGTGGAATATCCAGCCACGCCAAAATTCAAGACTTCAACGCGCCTTTCACCAAAGCAATGCCTGGCCGTTAGCTCCTTCTCCACGACCGAACAATAATTTTTCTCCACCGCCACTTGCAGTGCTTCCGTCCACGAATTTCCAAGCACCGCGACCCGTATCGTATTTTCCGGCTTGTCGTAGGAACGCTCTCGATCGTGAAACCCATGCCCATTGATGTGCACGTACTGATTCGTTTCGGTTGTCACCAAGCCGCTAGCGTCGCGTCGCAGCACCCATCCCAGCTCGCGATCTGGTCCGTATAACTGCGGATCAAACTGAACGCGCCCCACCCTCAGCGCGATTTCCACGAACAACGGGGCCGCCAGCAACACCAGCCCTGCAAGAATCAATTCTTTCTTGGTAGGAGCCATGCCTCAGCACAGCCGTAAATATGTGGAAGTCTGAAACGAGGATGTCGGATACATTTCGGAATCAGCGGACGACAAGTGTCCCATCACATACACGATTCCAAGCAGCACCAATAACACCACCACTGCCGGCAGCCACCATCCCTTGTGCCGCCACGCCACGCCAACGAATCCTCCTGCTACCTGGGATTGTTGCGCCGCTTTTATTCCGCCGCCCATGGATTGCATTTCCTCGCAAACAAAATTCGTTCTATCGCAATTCCTAGTGTTTAACGCCGGGCAAAGCCTGCGGCAGGGCAGTTCCAATCACAGAGACCGTGCCATTGGCATTATGCGTCGCATTATGGCAGGTCAGCGTGCAACTATTCGTGCCGCGGTTATAAGAAATCGGCAGTCCTTGGTTCTGCCCCACCACATTAATATCGAAATTAATCAGCCTCTCGCCGGAAACGATGGCGTTCACCGACCCCATTCCGTGCGCCGTGTGGCAGGTCGAGCAGGAGAATCCATCTTGCGCAATATGCCTGTTATGCTGCGACCAACTCGCGTTTGACAAAATGCTGGTCAAATCATGGCACTTCGCGCACATCGCGTACGGCCCCTGTGGACTGACATCCGGATTCGGGAACGTATTACTCACCGTGCCGCCGGGCAGCGTCGTCTGACTCATTTGGTAATTCCGTTCCAGAATGTGCGAGTAAGTTGATCCGTGCGGCCCATTTGGTCCAGCCCCGCCAAATTCTCGATTGTCGTCGCTGTTGTGACAATCCGTGCAAAATATTCTCGTCCCCACCGATCTTGTCGACTGGGTTCCATTCTGATTCAGCATGTTCACCAGCAAACTCGGCTGCGGCAGTGGGCTGGTGCGATCGTGCACCACCGGATGACTCGATGTAGAGTTCGGGCTAAATTGCGGCACCAGGTTCAACTGGTCTCCCGAGAAAACTAATCTCGTCGGCAAATATCCGTACTTGATCAATACTTGCTTCCCAACGCTCGTTCCGTGGCATCGTAAACAATTTTCGTACTGGTTCACTGCAGGCGTCATCAAGGTCACACCGTCGAGCCCGCTCACCCCGGTCACCGCCGTTTGCGTCGGTCGAATACCGGGCGGCACAGAAAACACGGCCATCGAGTTGGCCGCGTGCGCGTTGTGGCAATCGACACAGGTCGCGTGCCGGTTATTGTTCAACACTGCCGGCTCCGCGGCATCATGCCCGTTCGTGCCGGCAGGCAAAGGATGCTGACCAGTCTTCCCAAATTCCGCGTACACATTCGGAGCGGCCGGCGAAATATTCCCCCCACCATTGTGGCAAGTGATGCAATCCTGTGTGCTGGGATCCACTCCCGGCGCAGCCGGCGTCGCTATCCGGAGCAACCTTCCGGGCCCCGAAGCGTTGTGCTCCATATGGCAGGAAGAGCACGCATTTACCCCGACCGTGAGATAGGGGCCAACGTTCGCGCTGTTCGATACCTGGCTTGGCGATACGGCATGAATACTTGCAGTCCAGCCACTCAACGGATTCACAACTCCGGTCGTGATCCGATTCGGATCGTGGCAGGCCAAGCACATTTGTCCATTCGAACTGTCGCGCACCAGAAAATTCTGCGCTAATTTGTCGATTCCCTGTACGTGCGGATTGTGACACGTCGTGCATTCTACATTTCCGTTCACCAGCTTGATCGCTTGCGTAGGATCCGCAGTTACTCCTTGCGCCGCCAGGGAAGCCACCTGATCCGGCGCATCCTTGATCGGCAACACCAAATTGAAAGGGTGCGACCCGCTCAAATTTGTGCCAAACGCATCCTGATTATTCATGTGTCCTTGCACGGGAATCGTTCCGTACGCGGCGGTTTGCCCGATCGCCACCGTTCCATCGTGGCAGCTCAGACAAAGGCTGCTGGATTTTCCCATCGTCGGCTGCGAGCTACCCGTCTGCTTATACGTGGTACTCGTGTATGGCGTGTACGTTTGCGACGACAGCGTCTGGTTCCACAGCGGCGTGACGCCACCCAATCCACTATGCGGTGCGTGGCAAAATGTGCAGCCTAGTCCTCCACTCGTGGTTACGGAAGATCCGCCCCCCACCGACATGTTGTGCTTCCCAAGCGTATCGGCCTGCACCGGCGGCGTTGCAACCTGCCCCATCATCAATGGGCAAATCAGGAGCGATAGCATCATCACTCCAAGCGCAGTTGCCAAACCGGGGATCCACCGGGCGCTCTTCAATGTGGTCTCCCCGCAGCCAGCCCCGCCGCTGCATAGTAGTGATACACCTGCACTCGCCGGTTGAATGTGTCCACTACATAGATGCGATCCTGTCCATCAATCCGCAATCCGGTCGGCAATTGAAACGTTCCCGGCGCTGCGCCCATTTGCCCGAAGTAGTACAGCAATTGTCCTTCGCGATTAAATACCTGTACTACGCTCCACATCCCGTCCACCACATACAAGTGCCCTTCCGAATCGAATCCCACTCCCTTCGGCCGGAACATTGCTCCCACGTCATCCCCAATTTTTCCGATCGAGTATTGAAACTCGCCGTTCTTATCCAGCACCTGCACGCGAAAATTCATGGCGTCTACAACCGCCAGGTTGTCGCCGTATAGCCTTAGTTCCGTCGGAAAATTAAATTCACCATTCCCGTTTCCAGGTTTTCCGATTTTTCTCAGTACGCTTCCCTGCATATCCATTTCAAAAATCTGGTTCCGCAGCGTATCCGTAACGTATATTCTCTGCGCCGCTGAATCCACGGCTATCCCTGTCGGCCGCTTAAAATATCCTTCACCATATTTCAGGCTGCCAATGGTCCGCTGGAACTTTCCGTTTTGTCCGAACACAAAGACTTTGCCCGCTTCCGAATCCGTCACATAAATATTGTCTTGCGCATCTGTCGTCACGCATTGGGGTGAGATTAGCTGGTTCTTATCTGTATCGTAGCGGGAAATAAATTTATACTTTTCTTTTTCAAAATCAAAAATGTGAACACCATGCGCTCCGGGATCGGTCACAATGATTCGCCCCTTCGAATCCGTCGTGATGCTGTAGGGCCTCACCATGAAATGAAAGTCCGGCTCACCCGCTACCACGTCCACAACTTTTGTCCAGAAGCCGCGCTTGGGTTTCACTTCGCGCTCTGAACTGAACATTCGCTCGAAGCTGAGCTTCCGCCCGCCATCCATCAACAAATCTGGAATCTGAACCGTGCTCACTTCTTTTTTCTTGTTATTTGCCGCCCAGGCGAGATTCATGGCCAGCAGTCCCGCCAGGCACGCAGCGAAAACTTTGGCGCGAAATTTCGTTTTCCCGACCTCTCCTAAAAGAAGTTGAACCATCGGGTCACTCCGATGAAGTACGAATACTGGCTCCCTGGCGGAGTTCCGGATGCGCTTATTCCCTGAAAGAACTTTGTATAACCGCCCAACAAACTGATTTTTCTCAGCCGGTATTGCACCTGCCCGTAGAAAATGTCTGTCTTGTTGTTCGACGGAGTCGCATCACTCAGCGTATCGCTCGTCGAGTGAGACCACGTTCCGGAGATCGTAAGCCGGGGAATCGGAGTCATGTTAACACTGGCCCCATAGCTCTTCGCATTGTAAACAATCAATCCTTCAATCGGCAGTCCGGGTGTCGGGGGAATCGGGGTTATACCTGTGCTCGTCAACAACGCCTGCCCTTTCGCTTGAATATAATTCGCCGTGAAGTCGATCCGCCTCAATGCCAAACTCGTGGAAAATCCCAGACTCTGATTAATAGTTCCAGGTTGCTGGGTGAACCCGCTGTGGTTTCCGTTCACCACTCCCGTCCACTGCATCCCTCTTCCCAAACGCTTGTGTAAGTTTCCGTTGTAGTTGTAATAAGAAGCCGTATAAGTCACCAACAGTGTTTCCACGTTTTGCGCGTAACTGAACCCGCCGGAAAACTCCCAACCGGCGCCAAACCGCCGGAACGCATTCAAATTCGCAATAAAGCCCAGCGAACTGTTCGCAAACTGATTCGAGCTTTCGATTACCGATGCGGACAGCGTGAACGTATCCAGTATGCGCTTTCCGTACCCAACCGTACCGCTAAAATAGGTTCCCTGGTAGGAATTGCCATAGTACGTCTGGTCGTAATACGTCATCTGTGCCTGGCCATACAGATTGCTCGTGAAATTGTAGGTTGCTCCTGAACTTAATGTGGAGGAACCAGATTGCGAATTTAGCTGGATGATGGGAATTCCACCGCCGCCGTTTGCAATATTCTGGTACAGATATCCGTTTAAATTATCAGTGTAGGCTTGATTGACATACAGCCCCAACTTATTCGTTGGTCGAAAGCTGACATTGGCTGTTTCAATGTTGGTCGTATAGTCGGTTACTCCCGAGGTCTCTCCTAGTGAACTGCCATAATCTCCTGAATAAGTCGAATGATTAAAAGTGAGCGCAACAGTACCATGCCAGGAAAGATTGTGTATTGCGCTCGCCGTGATACTGTTTCCGGTCGAATCGGAGAAATTCGTTGCGACCTCTCCGCTGAGAAAATAGGGGAAATTCGAATTGATGTTCAGGTGATTATATTGGCCTGCCAAACGCCATCCCGCCACTTCGTACGTCGATCTTACGTTTAATGTCTTTGTCGACCCGCTTGATTCCTCATTCGTTCCAAAAACCGTTCCGTTTCCATCTCCTTGTGAATAGCTCACCGAAAATGTCGGCCAATTCGGTAGGAGTGCGCTCCACCCTATTCCAAATCCTTGACTGTTCCCAACTGTCGTGAAATTCGGGTTCCCAACCAATCCGAATGTACCGGTGCTGTTGCGTGTGTAGTTGTAGCTCGCGTATCCGGGAAATCGGCTTCCCGAAAAAAAATTTACGTTCGCGGCAACGCCACTGCTGTCGGTAAGTGACTGAAAACTGGAATTTGCTCTGGATTGGTTGTAATACGGATCAACGGAAAAATTGATGAAATTGGGATTGTAATACGAGCCATTCAGTACCGCGCTCCCGCCTAATTCCAGATTGTGATTCGATGGAATTTGGTCGCCGTAATTCCCCACATATCCGGCGGTCAGCAAGCCACTCAGGTTCAGACTGAGATTATCTCCGACTTGTACTTGTGCATTAGCTCCCTGCGCGAATAGCAGGACCAACAACCAGCCCGAAAATTGAGCAAACCGTTTCACTGAACTTGGTCCCTCTTTATTTGCACTTTCAAGAAGCCCATTTCGAAACTACTAGTGATTGTGATTGCACAACCATTGCCAAGTGCCCTTGTCACCGCAACCGTCTAAATCATTTACTTTCCATCACTTATATGACTATTGACTCGTTCTTTTCTTCGGCTCCGGCCCCAACTGCGACATCTCACCCACCTACAGTGCTGAATTCCTCAGCACCCGATTGCTGCACTTTGCATCTCGGCGCCGTGGCGAGATTTCGGCAGGCGAACGCGAAGGATCCCTCTTCGATCCAAACAACATTGAAATTTTGGGAGTAAGGGAAAACCCATCTTCCGGCAAGTTGCGGCTCTTGCCTCTGGCGTGCGCCCCGAAGAATCTTCCGCATTCATTGCTGTCTTTGTCCTACAGCACTTCCACCTTCGCAGTTGCCCTCAACCGCTTATCCAATCCTGCGCGCAGTTGCTCGTACTTACTCTTCTGCAGTTCCGTGCGCAGCCCGCTCTTCACGTCTTCAAAACTCTGCTTCTTGGCCATCGTGTGCGCGTTCAATCGGATCACCGTGTAGGCCTGTTCAATTTGAATCAGGTCGCTCACCTGTCCTGGCTTTAACGATGCCAGTGCCTTGATAACCTGCGGAGGCAGTTTGTCTTTCTCCACCACTTTGTGGTCCCCCATGTTTACCCGGAAATCGTCATCGGAAATCTTTTCCGCCAGCAAACCAAATTCCTGGTAACTCTTTGTCGCCTTTGCCTGCTTCAGCGCCTCATTTGCCTTGTTAAGTCCTTCCTTCTTTTGGTCAGCGCTCGGGTTTTGTGGGGGCATGATGGAGATAGACTGAAATGTATAGGATTCGCCAATCTGGAATTTTGCAGGATTCTTCTCGTAATAGGCGCGCGCGTCAGCTAGCGTCACTGTTGCTTTGTTTTCAACCTCAATGTTCAATACCTGCTCGATCAGCAGTGACCTCTTGATCTTGTCCTTCACCTTTAGTTCGGAGCCGCCCATTTCTGTCTTTAAATACTGTTGATACTCCGCGGCCGAACCGAACTGCTTCTTGAAATCTGCTTCGGACTGCTTCATCTGCTGGTCGGGCACCACCAGCTTCCGCCGCAACGCTTCTTGATACACAAGTTCTTCGAAGATGATCATCTGCAGCGCGCCTTGTCGTATCGACGCTTCCTGCGCTTGCGGGAATCCGTTGTGCTGCCCAGCGTAAGGAAAAATCTGCAGCATTTCTCTCAGTAGGTCGCGGTCCGTCAATACCGCGCCGTTCACTCGTGCTACTGGCTTGTCGCTGATTTGAAAGGGGGATATTGCGGCTGGCTTTGCTGCTCCCGTGGAAGCGTGGGATGAAACTTGTGCGCTTACGCTTGCTGTTGCTACCAGTAGTAGAGCGAAAACTACTAGGGACTTCATGAATTCCTCCTGTTACCTTTCTAAAAAAAGAGGGGGAGAGAAGTTACTCTCTCCCCTACTAAACTAACTTTCTACTGGAACACGGTGGTGATGTTGTTGGTATTATTCGCTTCGTTCGATTCGCCAAAGTGGCATTGGCGGCAGAACTGTGTCGAAGAAGGCGCGTTGGTATTGTTTACGTTGTTGATAGTCGGGTTGTAGGGGCCGTTTACAAAGAAGTACGTTGCGTAGTATTTCCCGCCGCCATCGTTCGCGATCGGGCTTGCCGCGCTGGAGGTGTACACGGTCATCACGTGTTGGTTGTGGCAGGTGGTGCAGAGCACGTAGGGCTTGCCACCGGCTGTCACGCCAAATGGTTGGCTCCACTTGCCGGGTGCCAATGCTGGGTAGCCGTAATTGGCAACGAACTGTGCATAGGGAGTGCCAGCCGTCAGGACGAACTTCGTTCCGTTAAAGGTCAAGCCAGGCATGGTGGTCGAGATGTTCGCCAACTGCCCCACTGGGTGATCGTTCGTATAATTGCCAGCGGTTGTGCCATCGTTGCCGAGCAAGGTAGGAATTTTCCCTGTGCCATAGGTTGTGCTCAACATGCCGATTCTCTGTTCGTACGATTGATTGACCATCATGTTGGATTGCGTAACGTTGCCATCATGGCAGCTAAGGCAAAGAAGGATTCCACCGACTTCTTGCGTCCCGGTAGCAATCGTGGCTGGCAGAACTTCTGTGAACTGACCATTGTCGCCGAACGCGATCGTCTTTCCATAGAGTGGGCTGGCATCCTGTCCCCACAATGCGTAGCTTCCTGCATCCGCGGCTCCGCCGTGCCCTGAACCAAACGAACCGCTATGTGGTGAGTGACAACCCGCGCAGCCACGGCCGTTATTGTTGTGTGCGCCGAGCACGTCGATCGGAGACGAATAATTCTGGGCCATCGCCAATCCGGCCGTTAACAGTACGAGAACCCCTAACAACATTACTTTTTTCATAAAATTTGTAAGACCTCCGTGTGTCTTGCTTATCCTTCTTCCACTTCTTCTTCGATTTGGCCTCGGCCGGTTTCGGGCCTCGTCCTCTGTGTTCACTTATGCACCTACTGTGCCGAATGGAACTAATGATGAAATATTCCACAGCTCCGAATTAAAGCACTGAGTGAATGTGAGTTAGCCGATCCATACCTGTGACCCACGACAGTCCTGGTCAGTTTGCAGCATCGGCGCTTGCGTGATTTGCCCCATTTGTGATGCGAAATCACACACGCCATTGTTGTGAAAATAAACGTGTTACAGGTCACATGGGTAATGTTTAAGCAACCAATTCCTCGCGATTTGTTCATCACCCGGCAATGTCCTTCCGGTTTGGCACACAACCACGGCCCGAAGCTACCCGCGTCACTCAATTACCACTCCCTAAATATACTCAATTTATAATTGAAGTACTCTTGGCTATTTCAGATTGTCGTGGATTGTTCGATCTGCCTGGGAATTGTATAGGGTCCGCCTTCAGAGGCGAACCGCCAATTCAACCACTACCTCGACTACTAATTCGCCTACGTTGTCATGCTGAAGCGCGGCGCCTTCCCACGCTGAAGTAGTCAATTTCAGATTCATGCAAGCTATATCAACCGCTACCCAACGCGCCTCAATTGGGCTTGGTCGGTGGTACCGCGGTAGCTGGTGGAATCGGAACCGGCGCAGCCGGCGCTGGCACAGGCACAATCTGCGATGGTGCACTGTCCGTCCCACCGTGAATCGCCGCCGTCTTCTGCCTCTCCGCCGCCCTTTTCTCGCGGGAAGCATCCGCTTCCGCATCCGTCACATATTGAAATTGCTGGGCCCTGCCGGGATAAATTTCCGTGGTAAAGACACGGTTTTGCTTGTCAATCGCGATTCCCACCAACCCTTGGAATTGTCCCGGCAGTAATCCATGTCCACCGAAAGCAATCAACAATTGCCCCTCTTTGTTAAACACCTGCACGCGATCCTGCATTCCGTCCGCAACCCAGATGTGCCCATCGCCATCAATGGCTATGCCTTTCGGCCGTGAAAAATACCCCGGTCCATCTCCAGCTTTGCCAAACGTGCTGACGAATTGTCCGTCCGCATCAAAAATCTCTATCCGGTTATTGTACGTGTCCGCGACATAAAGATTTCCCTCCGCGTCCACTGCCGCTCCTGCAGGCTTGGCAAAGTCCCCCGGCGTAGTCAGTTCATGTTTGTGCCCCGAAGTACCAATCTTCCTTACCGGCTTCAAAGTGTCCGCGTCGTACACCAAAACCTGGTCCAACTCTATATCCGTGACATACAAAAGACGGTTCCGCGTATCGATTGCCAATCCGCCCGGCTCAACCATCCCCTCGGTAATCACATCCTCTGGCTTATGGGTCTTATCAAATATCAAAACATGCCGCAATCCAGGATCGGAAACGAACAACCGGTCGTTGTCATCCATCGCCAAGCCAATAATCCGCGAAAAATGCGCGTGCACGG
>DASXIT010000169.1:0-11543 GCA_036497825.1 Candidatus Acidiferrum sp. | reverse complement strand
TCTCTTTTCCTCTGCGTCCTCAGTGCCCTCTGTGTTAAATCTTTCTTTCGTCTTGAACTTAAAACTTACAACTGATAACTGACAACTTTCCTCATCCCACCACCAAATTCAAAAGCTTATCCCTCACATAAATCACCTTGATCAACTTCTTCCCCGCCAAATGTCCCGCAATCGCCCCATCCGCCTGCGCCAACTTCAACACCTCATCCTGCGAAGCCCCCGCCGCGACTTTCAATCTTCCGCGTACTTTCCCATTAATCTGCACGGGTATTTCCACTTCATCTTCCTTTGCCAATTCCTCGCTGAATGCCGGCCAAGACACCGTCCACAATCCTTCGCTGTGTCCCAACATTTCCCACAATTCTTCCGCCAGGTGTGGAGTCATCGGGGCCAACATCAACGTAACCAACTCCAAAACTTCCTTCCGCACTTCTGGCCGCACTCCATTTTCCAGCGGCTCCGCGGCATAAATCGCATTCACCAATTCCATAATCTGCGCGATTGCCGAATTGAAATGCCAACGCGTCTCAAAATCCGCTGTAACCCGACGCAAAGTCTGATGAGCCTTCCGCAGCAACCCCTTTTCCTTCTCCGTCAGTGGCACAGCCACTCTTGCTTGCCCTGAATTCTGAAGGGACTGTGCTCCTAGGTTTTCCCTGGGTGCCGCACCCTTCGTTTCTAAGGGTGCGGGTTTTGACGCTTCTTGTCCTTGGTTTTTTCCGTTACTTTCAACTTTAAACTTTGAACTTTCGACTGAATTCCGATCCACCAACCGAAACACCCGGTTCAGAAATCTCCACGCCCCCTCAATACTCTCCTCACTCCACTCCAAATCCTTCTCTGGCGGAGCCGCAAACAACGTATACAACCTACCCGTATCCGCGCCATACTTTTCCGCCATGTCGATGGCGCCCACGATATTGCCCTTTGACTTCGACATGGCTGCCCCGCCCTTCAACACCATGCCCTGGGTAAACAACCGTGCCGCCGGCTCGCTGTTCTCGATCAATCCCAAATCCCGCATCACCTTGGTCCAGAATCGCGAGTACAGCAAATGCAGGATCGCGTGCGTAATTCCGCCAATGTACTGATCAATGGGAAACCAATATCCAACCTTCGCCGAATCAAACGGCGCTTCAGAATTTTTCGCATCGCAATACCGGTAAAAATACCAAGACGAATCCACAAACGTATCCATCGTGTCCGTCTCTCGTCGAGCCGGCCCGCCGCATTTCGGACACTTCACATTCACAAATTCTGGATCGGTTGCCAGCGGCGATTCGCCTTCGCCCGTCAGCTTCGGATTCGTCGGCAGCACCACCGGCAAATCTTTTTCCGGCACCGGCACCATTCCGTCCTTCGCGCAATAAATCACCGGAATCGGCGTGCCCCAATACCTCTGCCGTGAAATTCCCCAATCCCGCAACCGAAATACCGTCTCCTTCTTTCCAAACCCCCGCGCCTCAGCGTCCGAAGCCATCTTCTCGATAGCATCCGCCGACTTCAGCCCCGAATACACTCCCGAATTGACGCTAACCCCATACTCCGTATACACCTCAGGTGGCACAGTCACTCTTGACTGTGCTCTTGGGTTTTCCTGGTTCTTTTTCTCTTTACTGTCAACTGTCGACTGAAAACTGTGACCTGCCTTTTCCACGACCACCGGAATCGGCAACCCAAACTTCACCGCAAATTCATAATCTCTTTCATCATGAGCCGGCACCGCCATAATCGCCCCGGTCCCATACTCCAACAGCACAAAATTGCCTACCCAAATCGGAATCTTCTCCCCATTAAATGGATTCACCGCATACCGCCCGGTGAAAAATCCATCTTTCTCCGCTGTAGCCACATCCTCTGTCTTCACCGAAGTCTGTCGCATCTGTGCAAGCTTCGCCTCCGACGCCGCCTGATTCGCGGTCCCCGAAAGCAGTTGCTCCAGCAACGGATGCGTAGGCGCCAAGATCAGCGCGCTAGCCCCATAAATCGTGTCGATCCGCGTAGTAAATATCTCAATCTTCCCGGGCGTTCCATTTCGTGTAGCGCCAGCATCTTGCCGGCTCTTGGGTTTCTCTTCGAGTGCCCCATCCTTTGCGCCTTCTGCAAAGGGTGGGTCTTGGGTTTTCTTTTCTTCGCTTTCAACTTTTGACTTTGCACCCTCAACCTCTTCAATCTCAAACCAAACCTTCGCCCCCACCGACTTCCCTATCCAATTCTCCTGCATTGCGATCACGCGCTCGGGCCAGCCGCCTGTCAGCGTCTTCAAATCATCGAGAAGCTGTTCCGAGTACGCCGTCGTCTTCAAAAACCACTGCTCAATATCCCGCGCTTCCACCAACGTATCTTCGTGCCGCCAGCAATATCCGCCGTTGACCACCTGCTCATTCGC
The DNA here is from genome assembly GCA_036497825.1 of Candidatus Acidiferrum sp. Taxonomy (GTDB): domain Bacteria; phylum Acidobacteriota; class Terriglobia; order Acidiferrales; family UBA7541; genus Acidiferrum. The sequence continues at coordinate 9,154 of DASXIT010000169.1, read as the reverse complement.
CAGCACAGTGCAACATTTCGGACACCAATTCACGCGGCTCTTTTTCTTATACGCAATTCCACGTTCCAGCATCTTTAGAAAGAACCACTGGTTCCACCGGTAATATTCCGGCTCGCACGTGGAAATCTCCCGCCGCCAGTCGTAACTGAATCCAAAGCGCTTCATGCCCTGGAAAAGTTCCGCTATGTTTTTATTGGTCCACACACGCGGATGCGTGTGGTTTTTGATCGCGGCGTTCTCCGCCGGCAAGCCAAACGAGTCCCACCCCATCGGGTGCAAAACGTTGAATCCCCGCATGCGCTTTACACGAGCCACCACATCCCCAATCGTGTAATTCCGCATGTGCCCCATGTGCAGCGTCCCCGAAGGATACGGCAACATCTCCAGCACATAATATTTGGGCTTACGTGGCACTGGCACTCTTGCCTGTGCTCTTGGGTTTTCTAGGGGTGCCCCGCTCGCCGATTTTGCGTGTGGGTCTTGGGTTTCTCCAAGGGGGCCTTGGGTTTGACTGGGTGCCGCACCCTTCGACGCTAAGGGTGCGGATTTTGACTTTTCTGCCGCTTCTTCTACTTCCGCTTCACTCTCAAATACGCGATTCTCTTCCCATCTTTTCTGCCACTTCTTTTCAATGGCCTGCGGGTTGTAGTCCGCCACGGGTCGTCATCCCTTTCGCCAACCTAAATTTTCACTCGCCTAAACTTTGCCCGTGCCAGAGTCACTCTTGCTCGTCCTGAGTTCCGAAGGGACTGTGCTCTTGGGTTACTCTCCATCTTTCTTCCTCAGCAAATCTCAGTGTCTCTGCGTTATCTTTTCTTTTCCCTATCTTTTCTCTTTCCTATCTCTTCCTCTTACTCTTTACCGCTACTCTCTTCCCAACCACTCGCCGCGGATTTTTCTTCGCCTCAATCTCCGCCTTAGCCTTTATCTTCTTCTCCGTAGGCGTCAATCGCGCCGCATCCTTCGCTATCGTCTTGCGCATTTTCTTCATCGCCGACGTCAACATCGAATACCCTTTTTCCGCCACCGGCGCCGCGTCCGCCAATCCCGCAAACTCCCACAATGCCGCCACGTTCTTCCGGTCGTCTCCGGGATTCTCAATCGGCGTCTCCAGCAGAAACGCGCGTCCCACCAACCCAGTGTTCGCCGCGCTGCTCAGTCGCGGATGCTGCAAAATCCGCCGAAACGCTTCTTCGCCAATCTTCCCCCCGCCCAGATTCTCGTGCCGGTCCACTCGTCCGCCCAGCGCCACCTTCGAATCGTTCACATGAATCACCGGCACATTGTTCAGTCCAATCGTCTGGTCGACCAAATCCAATGTCTGCTCCAGGCCTTCCGCGCTCCGAATGTCGTATCCCGCCGCAAACAAGTGGGCCGTATCCAAACACGCCCCCACATGGATTCCGCGCAAGCCATACACGATCTGCGCCACTTCTTCCAGTTGCGCTCCCACCGCCGCACCCATCCCCGCGGTGTTCTCGATCAAGATCCGCATTTTTCCCAACGGCACGCGTCGAGCCGCCTGCTTCACCGACTCGATAATCGTCGAAATCGCCAGCTCAATCTTCGATTCGCCGCGCGACCCCGGGTGCACCACCACAAAATCCGCACCCAGCGCCAAACCGCGCACCAATTCCTCGTGAAATGCCTGGATCGACCGCGTCCGCAACATCGGCTGTTGCGCCGCCAAATTAATCAAATAGTTGGCATGAATGACCAGCGGCCCAAGCTGCAGCTCTTCCCGCCGCGCGCGAAACGCCTTGGCGTCCTGCTCCTGTATCCTAACGTTTCCCATCTGCCACATGCGCGGACTAGCCGAGAAAATCTGCAAGGCGTTGCAGCCCAGCTTGCGCGCCGCTTCCAGCGCGTTCAGATAGCTCCCCGATATCGACGTGTGAATGCCGATTCGGGTGCTTCCATCCATCCAGACGGGTGCCAGTGGTTCCGGTTCAGGCTCCGGCCGGTACTCATCCTCAGGATCAAATGTTGCGTTATCCACTAACGGAAATTCAGACATGCGTAAAATTCCCTATATGTTAAAACGATAATTATAACACACCGTGAAAGCGCCTCCTCAGTAGCACAGGCTTCAGCCTGTGTCCTTGCTGTTTCTTCGGGTGCCGCACCCTTCGCCTTTAAGGGTGCGGGTTCTCGCCAAGTAGCGCTGGCTTTTATGCCAGCCCGATTTTGCACCAGTAGAGCAGCCTTACCCTGAGCCCTAAGTGAGATGACCCGCCACCCACTATCGCCCAAACCATTTTCTTGCCAATTCTGCAACCTTCCTCGACGCTATCCGTCTACTTAATTTCAGGAGGCCGTCCACATGTCCACCGCTCCCCAACCCAACACCCCCAATGTCAAGCAAGTCGTCCCTTTCTTCAGCATCGCTGACACGGAGCGTTCCCTCCGCTTCTACATCGACGGCCTAGGCTTCACCATGAAATACAAATGGATTCCTGACGACAAAATTCGCTGGTGCTGGCTGGAATTGGGCGGCGCCGCCCTAATGCTTCAGGAATACAAGATGGAAGGCCCCAACTCGCTCGCCAACAGGGGCACCCTCGGCCTAGGAGTCTCCCTCTGTTTCCAGTGCCAGGACGCCTTAGCCCTCTTTCATGAATACCTGGCCAAGGGCCTGTCGCCTTCCGAACCATTCGTAGGCAACAATATGTGGGTCACCCACCTAAACGACCCCGACGGCTACCGCATAGAATTCGAAAGCCCCACCGATGTCCCCGAAGAGACCAAACTCTCCGACCTGAAGAAGTTTTAAGTAATAAGTTTTGAGAAAAGACAGATGGAACGGTGTAAAGGCTTCGTCAATGGTGCACCTTTTCCGCCTTTTTTCTTTTCCGCGTCCTCTGCGTTCCGACCTCAGCACCTTCTGTGTTAAGCCTCTGACTTAGTTCTTCTTTTAACTTTTAACTTTAGACTTTCGACTCTTCCGCCTCACTTACAACTTACAACTGTCCTTCTCACACCCACCCGCGCTCTCGAAAACTCTTCTCTCCCATCTCTAGCGCCTGCTTCACCCCCGCTCTCACCTCCGGCGTCAACCCTTTCACGTGAAAGCAGCACCCACCCTTCTTCAATTTCCCCAACTCCGGCTTGATCTTCTTCATCGCTTCCGGGTCCATCGGCAAGTAGTAAAAGCCCACATACCCCTTCTGCAAAATCAAGCTCGCCATCGACACCGGGTACGGCTTCCCTCCATAGTGCTTTGGCGAAATCACCACCGGCATGGGCACCGTCAAATGATAGTCCCGCTTGTTCCGCACCATTCCATTGGTCACCTTGAATAGCGGCACATGCACCGCCATCATCCCCTCCAACTCATCAAACACCGCCTCCAAATCCGTGCCTTTGGCACCAGTCTTGGCTGACTTTGCAACCTTCACAACTTTGCCCGACTTACCAGCCTTCGTCTTCTTCTTCATCCTTCACCTCATCTAGAATGCGTGGCATTCTACTACAACCTCAAATCAACCGGCGCTAAGATTCGTCTAATCAGCGGGAGCTAATCAAAATGACATCTACCCAATCACCCGGCCAAGTCGTATCTCTCAACGGCATCCAACTGTATTTTGAAATCCGCGGAACCGGCGAGCCGCTCCTGCTCCTTCACGGCTTCTCCGGCTCCAGTCAAGACTGGCTGCCATCCTTGCCTGCGTGGGGCCAGCAATGCCAACTCATCATTCCCGATCTGCGCGGTCACGGACGTTCCAGCATTTTGTCCAAGCCATTTCGCCACGACGAAGCTGCAAAAGACACTTTCGAGTTACTGGATCATCTGGGGATTCACGCTTGCAAAGGTGTCGGCATCAGTGGCGGAGGAAACGTCCTGCTGCACATGGCCACCAAGCAACCGGGGCTCGTCAAAGCCATGGTGCTCGTCAGCGCCACTTCCTATTTCCCCGCGCAAGCCCGCAAAATTATGGAACACTACGCCGCCGCTCTGCCCGAGCAGCAACTGGAAATCCTCCGTCGCACTCATCCCGGCGGCGATCCGCAAATCCAATCTATCCTGGCCAGCACCAAGGCCTTCGCCACCAGCTACGACGACATGAACTTCACACCCGCCTATTAGCTACAATCCAAGCCCGCACCCTGCTCGTCCAAGGCGATCGTGACCCGTTGTACCCAGTAGAAATCTCCGTGGAAATGGCCCGATCAATTCCCCACTCCAGCCTATGGATCATTCCCAACAGCGGCCACGGCCCAGTCTTCGGCGACCGCTGGCCCGAATTCCAAAAAACCGCTGTGTCCTTCCTACAGGACTCCCAAAAGTAAAAGTGTTTCTCTCCGCGGGTGCCGCACCCCTTCGCTCTTAAGGGTGCGGACTTTTCTAGGCTTTATCTCCAAGGGTGCCCCACACGCCGCAGTTGCGTGTGGGTCCTGGGTCGTTTGCGCCGGCATCTTGCCGGCTCTTGGGTTACCCTTCTCCGCCCTCTCAGCGCCCTCTGCGTTGACTTTTTCCTAGCCTTTCAACTTTCAACTTTTCTTCCTTCACTTAAAACTGATAACTGAAAACTGTCTGAACCCCCACCCACGCCATTCCGTCCGGCTCCTGACCCGTCGTAAACGTCTTCGTCACCTCGAGCGTCTTCAGATCCACCACCGCCAGCTGATTATCGCCACTCTCCGCCACAAACGCCCTCACCCCATCCGGCGCAACCAGCACGCCCTCGACGCTTTTTGCCAGATGCATCCGCTTCACTTCTTTCCGCGTAGCCGCATCCATCACCAACAGATCTCCACTCCCCAAATCCGTGATCAACACCAATTTTCCATCCACCGTAAATTTAACCCGATTGGAAAATTTCGTCTTCACGTCAACCGTCTGCACAACCTTCTTCGTCGCGGCATCAATGATCGACACGGTCCCATCATGCGAATTGGCTGCCCACAATTCTTTTCCATTCGGCGAAAGGTCCATTCCTTCCGGCCCTTTCCCAACCGAAATATTCGTGATCGACCAATTCTTTCCATCCGCGCTTTGATCCAGAGCGCTCACCGAATCCGAGTTCACATTGGTCGTATAAATCGTTCGTCCATCCGGCGCGATCAGCAGCATGTGCGTGCGTTCCTGCCCAATCTCGAAAGTCCAATCCACCTTATTGGTCTTCGGATTGTAACGGGCGATCTTTTTGCTTCCTTCTACCGTGAACCACGCCGCGCCATCGAAAAACACAATTCCATGTGGCCCGCGCAGCGGAGTCAAATCCACGCGATGCAGTTCCTTCTGCCCCACCAGATCAATCACCGACAGCGTCGTGCCATCCTGATACGCTCCATAATTCGTAACGAACGCCAACTTGCCATCCGCCGAAGCCGCCACTTCATGCGGAACCGGCCCAGTGGCAATCTTCGCCACGACCTTCAGCGTTGCTGGATCCACAATCACCAGCGCGCTTTCCGCCTTATTCAGCACCAGCAAAGCCGGCGAAGGCACCGCCACTGGCGCACCCTGCCCATGTGCCCCAACCACCCCGATCAGCGCCACTCCCAGCAGCGCCACCACCACCGCACAACCCATTCCCTGCTCGACTACCTCGCGCAATCTCTTCATATCCTCGCCTCCCCCAACGATGTCGCCACATTTTACATCTGTCGCGCTTATTCTCGATTGACTTGATCATCACACGGGCCTAGCATCGCACCCTCTCTCGTCTCTTGAAGGAGAATCATCATGACAAAAGTTCTTCGTTGCAACGATCTAATGCCTGGCTGTTCTTGGGTAGGTCGTGGAGACACGGAAGGCGAGGTCCTCATGCAAGCCGCCGACCATGCCAAATCCGCACACAACCTCAGTGAAGTTTCTCCCGAAATGATGACCGCAGTTCGCGGCGCCATCCACGACGAAGACCAAGCCGAAGCCGCCACCGCCTAGCCCATTCTGCTCTGCCCAACGCTTCCACCTTCTGTGGGTCCAACTATCTGTCTGCCTCATAACAACCTGCCGGCAGCCCCCGTAATTCCTTCACCCACGCACTCGAGGGTTTGCCCTCAGCCTCGAAGGTGTCCCACCCTTCACGCGTTTTGCGAAGGGTGGCTCTTACGATCCAACGTCTCTATCCCTCCGCTCTTCTCTGCGCCTCTGCAAACTCTGCGTCAAATCTTTCTTGTCTTTTCGTTCAACTTTCGACTTTCAACTCTCAACTTTTAATTCTTAACTGCATTTCCTCCTTACTGAAAACTTAAAGCTGAAAACTTTGCTAAACTAGTTCTACTCGCACACAAAGGAACCTGCCATCGCATGCTAGTCGTCATGCAGTCCAACGCCACCAAGGAGCAGATTCAAGACGTCTGCACCCGCATCGAAGCTCTCGGCTTCAAAGCTCACGCCATTCCGGGTGCCGGCCGTACCGCCATCGGCATTACAGGCAACAACGGCGCCGTCGATCTTGGCGTCCTGGAGTCCATGCCGGGCGTCATCGAATGCATTCCCGTCACCAAGCCTTACAAATTAGTCAGCCGCGACGTCAAGGAGGAAGACACCGTAGTTCGCATCCCCACCCCTTCCGGCGACGTCCTCGTCGGAGGCCCGCATCTAGCCATGATCGCTGGTCCCTGTGCCGTCGAATCCGAAGAGCAATGCCTGGCCGTCGCCGCTCTTCTGAAACCCACCGGCATCCGCCTCTTCCGCGGAGGCGCTTACAAGCCCCGCACCTCTCCCTACAGTTTCCAAGGCCTAGGCGAAGCCGGCCTGAAGATCCTGGCCAAAGTTCGCGACACCCACGGCTTCGGCATCGTCACCGAAGCCATCGACAACGAATCCCTTGACCTGGTCGAACAATACGCCGACGTAATCCAAATCGGCGCCCGCAATATGCAGAATTTTTCCCTGTTGAAGCGCGCAGGCCGCGCCAAAATTCCCGTGCTCTTGAAGCGCGGCATGTCCGCCACGCTGGATGAATTTCTAATGGCCGCGGAATACATCATGAGCGAAGGCAACTACAACGTGATGCTATGCGAACGCGGTGTCCGCACCTTTTCCGATTTTTCCCGCAACACGCTGGATCTAGCCGTTGTCCCCGCCGTAAAGAAGCGCAGCCACTTGCCGATCCTCGTCGATCCCAGTCACGGCACCGGCAAGCGCCACAAAGTTCTCCCTCTCTCTCGCGCCGCCGTAGCCGTAGGCGCCGATGGCCTCCTCGTCGAAGTCCATCACCAACCCGACAAAGCCCTCTCCGACGGCATGCAATCCATCCTCCCCACCGAATACGCCGACCTCTACGCCGAAATCCAACAAATCGCCACCGTACTCCACCGCGACGTCAACTAATTTCCAAGTAGCGCCGGCATCCTGCCGGCTCTTAGATTTTAGAGCAGCCAACAGTCGACAGTTTACAGTTAACAACCCGTCTCGTTTCGCTCGCAACTTGCCATCTCATATGATCTTGAGGGTGTCCCATCCTTCGCGCCGTTTGCGACGGGTGGGCTCTTACGATCCAACGCCAAAAACTCTCCGCTCTTAGTCTTTTCTTCTCAGTGTCCTCTGCGGACCTATTCGGTCCCCTGTGACCTCTGCGTTAAATCTTTGCCTTTCCTTTCAACATTCAACTTCTAACTTTCGACTTTTAACTTCTTCCATTCCCTCATGTAAAATCATTTCACCACATGCCTCGCCCAAAAAACTTCCGTATCTATTTCGCCGTCGCCATTCTCTTCGTTTCTCTAATCATCGTCCTGCTCCGCGAGCATCGGCCCTCTTTCCTCCGCCCCGGCCTGCATCTTCACGCCTACGTCACCAGTTCCACGGACGGCACCGTCACCGTCGTCGACCTGATCAGCCTTCGCGCCGTTGCCAAAATTTTCGTCGGCAACAACCTTGCCGACATCCGCGAGCATCCCAAGCGCGCCGAAATTTGGGGCGTCAGCAGCACCGGCGGCTACCTCTGGATCATCGACCCGCGCACCGATCAACTCGCCCTGAAAATCAGTGTCGGCCCGCAACCCTACTCCCTGGATTTTTCTCCCAAGGGCGATCGCGCCTTCACCACCGCTTCCGCCAATGACCAGCTCATCGCCATCGATTGCGCTTCGCACAGTATCATCGGCCGCGCCAAAACCGGTGCGCAACCCGTGCAGGCTCGCCTCACCGCCAACAATAAATTGATTTTGGTCGTGAACCGCCGTGCCGGCACGCTAGGCATTCACGATGCCGCAAATCTGCAACAGCGCGCCGAAGTCCCCGTCATCCCCAACCCCGACGAAGTCGTCTCTCTCCCCGACACCACCATCGCCTTTGTCATGAGCCACACCGAAAAGCGTCTCTCCGTCGTCGACATCCAGCACGGCGTGCTGCTCACCAATCTCGAACTCGCCGGCAATCCCACGCAAATGATCCTCAAGCCCGATGGCGGCGAACTCTATGTCATCTCTCCCGAAGCTCACGGTCTGCAAGTGGTCAATACCTGGACTCACGAGCTAGGCAATTACATTTTGCTTGGCTCTGATCCCTACACTGGTATTCTCACCGCCGACGCCACCACCATGTATGTCGCCGACCGCGAAGCCAGCCGCGTCCTTCCCCTCGACATCATCAACCGCCGCGTGGCCCGCCCCATCAACGTAGGTGCCTCTCCCGGCGCTATGCGCTTCGATCCCACCGACGACAGCGCGCCTCCCACCATGCTCCTCGTCGTCAACGAATCCTCCGGCGACCTCTCTGTAATCCGTACCCGCACTGACAGCCTCATCACCATGATCCCTGCCGGCAATCACCCCCAACGCCTGGCCATCAAACTCTTCTGACTGATCCGAATGTAGGCGCCGGGATTTATCCCGGCCAGCGTGGGTTCCGACGTCAGTATTAAGTTTTCAGTATTAAGTTTTGAGTCGAGAATCCACTCCAAGTAGCATAGGCTTCAGCCTGTGTTCCCCTCGCTCTAACGCCGCAAACCCAAGTACTTGAGGGTTTACCCTGAATCTCGAAGGGTGGCCTCCGACAATCGAAAGCCACAAATTGTCCTCTCCTCGCTTTCTTCTCCTCTCTACTCCTTCCGCTCCATGTCAACGCAAAGTAGAAATGTCCGGTTTTCCGCCAGATAGAAATGTCCGGTTCCATGATTTTCTCCAAGGGTGATTTGCAGGCACATGGTATTTGGGTTGGATTTTGTTTTTGGTTCTTGGTGTTCGCTCCACAAGTCCT
>DASXIT010000168.1:0-3592 GCA_036497825.1 Candidatus Acidiferrum sp. | reverse complement strand
ATTTACGGAGTCGATCAACGAATGCTCCCAAGCCTCCGGGCATTTCATTGATCATCGCCAATAGGCCGGACAGAAGGGAAGTGGTCTTCGTGCTGCTTATTCCGAACTGGTTGCTAGCTTCCGCCAAAACCGCGTCAAATGAACCCATAGCGTCGCTCCTTACATTAGCATGGCTGGGAGGTTCGAAGCAGAAACCTGGGGCGGAATCGGGGCAGCGTAACAGATTGCCGAAGATATGGGAAGTCTGTAATGCATTTTCCGCATTGCCAAGATTCGATTGAATGCACTACCATCCCTAATCCTGAGACTCGGAGCCTCGGCAACGACGCCGGGAGGGAAACTGACCGTATGCCCGGTGCCAGGGGTGCCGCCTTCCTCTATACGTGCCTGGAACTCTCTGCGCGATTTAGGTCTGTAGCTGTGACCTGTGTGCTCGCGGCAAACTTGCTTCTGGCAGGCTCGATAGTCTGCCCCGCGAAAGAAGCGAACCAAAACGTCACCGCACGAAAAGACGTCCTGGTACTACTCCCCGAGAATCTCGGATTTGAAGGGCAGATGGATTTCGTCCAGATTTTGCGGAAGGAACTGGACGTTCCCGATCAGGTCGACTTGCACGTGGAGGCGCTGGACCTGATGAGGTTGAAAAATTCCGAGAACGATGAGAAATTCGCGCACATCTACCGAACAAAATATGAAAATGTGAAGATGGACGTAGTGGTGGCAGGCCAACGTCCGGTTTTGGAATTCCTGCTCAATCATCGCAAGGACCTGTTTCCCGGAGTTCCAATTGTGTTCGGGATCGTTCCGAAAGACATACCGGCTCCGACCCAGAAATATCCCGGGGTGACCGGGGTAGTGGAGCCGCTGCATTTTGAAAGGACTCTGGACCTGGCGCTGGCGCTGCAACCCGAGACCAAGAAAGTAGTGCTGATTGCCGGTTCCTCTCCACGTGACAAGTGGTTGGGATGGATCGCGAGGGAGCAAATCAAGCCATACGAAAACCGCGTGCAGGTTGAGTATTGGGAAGGGCCGACGCGGGAGGAGGCCAACGAGCGTCTCAACCGACTCTCCGCGGACACCATCGTTTGTTACGTCGTGGAGTACAGCGACCACCTGGGACGAAGTTATTCCGGCTTGCAGTATCTGGAAAGAATTGCGCCACACTCGCCGGTTCCCATTTATGGTTTTGTGTCCAGCTACGTGGGGCACGGCGCAATCGGTGGCTACGTGTATGATCCGCAAGACGAAGCGAAGAAAATCGCCACGCAGGTAAAGTCCATCCTCGCAGGAAAGAATCCCGACGATTTGCCCGTTCTGGAAGGCAACATGTACACGGCCGTGGATTGGAGGGAACTGCGGCGCTGGAGGATCCCCGAGTCGCGGGTGCCTGCGGGTGCGCGGGTGGAGTTTCGCGAACCGCCGGTGTGGAGGAAATACAGCTATTACTTTTGGGCGATCGCGGGATTCGTGGCGCTGGAAACGGCGTTGGTGCTATTGATGCTCGCGCAGATCAAGAGAAAAAATCGCGCGCAGCGAATGCTGGAACGGCGCTTCGCTATTGAGCGCGTGGCAGCCCAATGCGCTGAGCGACTGGCTCACTGTCCCGCGCAAGCGGTAGACCACGAGATTCAAAAGGCATTAGAAGCGGTGCTGGAAGCCGAAAAGGCCGACCGGGGCATTTGGGTGACTGTGGATGCCGACGGCGAACTTGCAGGAGAGCGATTTTTGGCGCTACGGGACAAGGGCGAGGACGCCAAGATCTGTGAACGAGCAGAGGTGCCCTGGATTATGGGGCAAGTCTCCGGAGGAAACCCGGTCTCCATTTCAAGCCTCGAACAACTGCCGGAAGCCGCGGGGTTGGATCGCAGCAATCTTGACGCTAAGGGGATCCAGTCGATGGTGGTGGTGCCTTCTGGCATGGACACCGAGGGAAGAGGCGCGCTGGTGCTCTTAAGCAAGACTCCCGGAAGAGTCTGGCCCAATCCGTTGGTGGCCCGGCTGGGGATGATCGGGAGTCTATTTGGAAACGCCGTGGGACGTAGGCGAGCAGAGCAACAGTTACGTGAGAAGCAAGAGTGGCTGGACTTGGCATTAGAAGCGTCGATGACTGCCCTGTGGGAACTGGACGTACGCACTGGAAGAGTGCGGTGGTCGCAGCGGCAGAGCACGCTGCTCGGGAAGGAGCCCGTGGAACTGGAAGCCTCCTACCAGAAATTTCTGGAGTTGATTCCTGAAGAGGACCGGGAAGATTTGCATAGAAGAGCGCTGGCGTTGCTGACAAACAAAGAAGGAGACGACGCAATTGTCACGGAGTGGAGATTTCATGAGCCGGGCGGAGCTATTCGGTGGTTGCTGTTCCGGGGACAAGTATTCCGTGACGAGCGAGGGAAGCCACTCAGGCTGCGAGGTGTGAACGTAGACATAACGGATTTGAAACAGGCAAAAATGCAGTTGACGCAGTTGACGGAGCGATTGATTCGAGCGCAGGAGGATGAAAGACAACGGCTGGCGCGCGACTTGCACGACGACATTGGCCAGCGATTGTCACTGCTGATTATCGGCCTAGACCGGTTGAAGCATGAACTGTCAATGGAAATGCGCAGAGAGCGCGAACAGGTAGCCGTCGCGCTGGACGAGGCGAGCGCACTGGCGACCGATATTCATGCACTGTCGCACCAATTGCATTCCGCGAAGCTGCAACATCTGGGTTTGAAGTCGGCGCTGCGGGAACTGTGCTCACAGATGTCGCGGCAACATGCCATTGAGGTCGAACTGTTCACGGGAACCTCGCCGTGGGTGGTTACGGCGGAGAAATCCCTGTGCCTGTACCGAGTGGCGCAGGAGGCGCTAAAAAACGCGGCGAAGCATAGTGGCAGCTCAAAGATCGAGGTGGGATTGGAAGCGCTACATGGCATGTTGCAACTGAGAGTTAGGGATAATGGCCGGGGATTTGACGTAAGCAATTATGAGCCGGGACTGGGGCTTGCCAGCATGCGCGAACGAATGCGGATGGTGGGCGGTACTTTGGAGATTCACTCCGCTCGCGGACAGGGAACGGAAATCATGACGCGCGTGGAAGTGTCTGTCGTGGTGCAGTCGGCCAGTGCGGATTGAAAAGAACCGCGAAAAACGCCTCAGTTCTGCTGTACAAGCTTCTGTTTGATGGCAAACCGCAGCAAGTCTGAATTGGTTTCCAACCCGAAATCTTGCATGATGCGATATTTGTGGAAGGCCACGGTGCGTGTGGCGACGTTCAGGATAGCCGCCGCCTCCTTCATGGTATGGCCTTCGGCAAGCAGTTGAAGGACCTCCCGCTGGCGAGGTGTCAGCGCTCGGGCAACTTCCGAGCGCGGGTCTCGCAGCGGACTTTCTTCCAGGCCCATGCGCACCGCGGGCGTAATGTATTTGGCGCCCTTCAGCACTTCGCGCACCGCCTTCAACAATTCCGAACCGGCCGATTTCTTTAGCAGGTAGCCCGATGCCCACTTGCCAAGAGCTTCCGCGGCAATCTCCGTATCTTCGTTCATGGTCAGAACGATGATCTTCAGCCGAGGCATGGAGTCCTTCAGTTGCGCGCCGGCGTCGAGCCCGT